>DAOUKT010000012.1:0-54989 GCA_034421015.1 Dehalococcoidia bacterium | reverse complement strand
GCGAAAGCAGGGGTCTAGAGCGTCCTAATAGGCGACTTCAGATTCCCGCTTTCGCGGGAATGACGATAAACGTAGCTCCCTGAAGATGCCGCCGTAGTTACGCAAAGGTCTCCCTGCGCAGGAATGTTCGGGAGGCGCGCGCCGCAACTGAGGTTATTCAAAGGTCTCGGAAGACGGGCATCCAGGGAAGGCGTCACTGCAAATTTTCAACCCCTGATGTTACAATCGACTCCGCTTGCTCCCGTGACGTGGCTGCGTGCAGGGGAGCGACAGAACCCGACGCCGCCTCACCCGGCCGGCGAGAACGTGGAGGCTTGCTCCGTGACCCTTGGTGAAGGCTTCCTGCTGCTGGTGCGCTGGATCCACTCCATTGCGGCGGTGGCCTGGATTGGCGGCAGCCTCTTCTACGTGCTTGTACTCCGGCCCGCGCAGCGCAGGGCAGGCGCACAGGGGACGGCCCAGCAAACCGAGGTGCAGGCCCAGTTTCGCAGCCTGGTCGACACGTGCATTGCCGTGCTCCTGGTCACCGGCACCGTGATGCTCTTCGACCGGCTGACGGACGCCTCCACCGGGACGGCGTACGTCGTAACGGTCGCCATCAAGATTGGCTTGGCGCTGTGGATGTTCGCGATGGCGCGTCGCAGGTGGCTGAGGCGTCGAGCGGCGACGGCCCGGACTGAGCCTGCAACCGAGGCCCGGCGCGGCGCGCTGGCCAGGGGCATGGCTCTCGCGACCGGCGTCAACCTGAGCGTCATCCTCGGCATAGCCATCTTCTTTCTGTCGGACCTGCTCAGGTTCATCTTCGAGCGGGGATTGACAGCGGGCTAGCCCCAATCCAATATGATACGCAGCCGAAATCGAACCACAGGGAGTTGGAGCATGAAGAGAGAGTTGGTGGACATTCTTGCATGCCCCCTTTGCAAGACTCCCCTCAACCTGACTGTGCTGGAGCAGAGCGAGGGCGAGGTCATCAGGGGCGCGCTGCACTGCCGAGACTGCGAAGAGCAGTTCCCCATTGAAGACTCGATACCCAACCTGCTGCCGCCGAACCTCCGCGGCTAGGCCGACCCACCGGCTTTCCCTGGAGGCAGCGGGCGAATCCTGACGACCGTCTCCCTGCCCGGCGCGTCCTCAAGCATCGCGCCGATAGCACGCCTGAGCACCGGGTGCTCCGCATCCGGAGCTATCTCCACAAGGGGCGCGAGGACAAAGGCGCGTTCCGGGATACCCGGATGAGGTATCCGCAGTTCCGGCGTATCCACAACCAGATCGCCGTAGAGAAGTATGTCCACGTCCATTGTCCTTGGCCCGTAGCGCACCGTGGGCACGCGCCCCAGCCTTGCCTCAACGTCCTGGGCAAGGGCCAGCAGCCCGCGGGGGGACAGGCTTGTACGAAAGCCGCACGCCATGTTCAGGAAGGACGGCTGCTCGGCGTATCCCCACGGTTCCGTCTCGTAGACCGAGGAGAGGGAAGTGACCTCGCCGCGCTCTCCCAGGAGCGAGAGGGCCCGGCGCAGGTTGTCCTCGCGGTCTCCCAGGTTGGAGCCCAGGCCCAGGTAGGCCGTGACGCCGGTCATGCCCGTTCAGGCGGCATCTCCCACCCCCGGACCACCGCATCCGTCATGCGCGCCACCCTTGCCATCACCTTGACGTCGTGGACGCGGACAATGTCAGCACCGTTGGCGATGGACAGAGCGACCGTGGCCGCCGTCCCCTCAACGCGGTCGTCTACCGGAAGGTCCAGCACGTAGCCGATGGTCCTCTTCCGGGACATCCCGACCAGCAGTGGCCTTCCCAGATCCCTGAACTCCGCCAGACGCCTTAGGATTTCCAGATTGTGCTCGGCCGTCTTCCCGAACCCCATGCCCGGGTCCAGTATGACGTTCTCCACCGGGATTCCGGCCTCCAGGGCCAGGTCCAGGCTGGAGCGCAGGGCGCTCATTACGTCCGGCGCCAGGTCCTCGTAGTGAGTTCCCGTCTGGTTGTGCATCAGGATGACCGGCACGCCCTCTCTCGCTGCCAGCGCCGCCATGTCCGGGTCGCGCTTCAGGCCCCAGACGTCGTTGATGATGGAAGCGCCGGCGTCCAGGGCCGCCCGGGCGACCTCGCTCTTGTACGTATCAATGCTTATGGGAATGTCGAGGCTTGCGGCCAGCCCCCGGACCACCGGCAGCGTCCGTCGCATCTCCTCATCGGCATCGACGGGCGTGGATCCCGGGCGGGTCGACTCCCCGCCCACGTCGATTATGTCCGCGCCCTCGGACTGAAACCGCAGACCCTGCTCGACGGCGGCCTCCGCGTTGTACTCAAGGCCGTCGCCTGAGAAGGAGTCGGGCGTCGTGTTGACTATGCCCATGACGTAGGTGCGCTTTCCCCATGCCAGCTCCCAACGGCCCCAGCGCGTCGTCCCCGGTCGCTCCTGCAGGTTCATGCTCCCTCCCTGCGGCCATTCTACCAAATATTGGCATTGAAGCATCCCGTAAGGTGGGCTACAATTGCAGGCGGGCTTCATTTGCGGGCGGGGCGTGGCTATGAGACTCTACAACACCCTTTCCAGACAGACGGAAGAGTTGCAACCCCTGGAGCCGGGGGTAGTCAGGATGTACTCCTGCGGCCCCACCGTCTACAGGTACGCCCACATCGGCAACATGCGCACCTACCTCATGGCGGACTGGATCCGCCGCTCCCTTGAGCTGCAGGGCCTGCGAGTCATCCACGTCAAGAACATCACGGACGTGGGCCACATGCGCCAGGAGATGCTGGAGCAGGACGAGGACAAGATGATCGCCTCAGCCCTGGCGGAGGGCAAGACCCCCCAGGAGATAGCGGAGTTCTACACCCAGGCCTTCGTCCGCGATGAGGAACGACTGGGGATCGCACCGCCGACCTACACGCCCAGGGCCACGGACCACATCCAGGAGATGGTGGAGATAGTACGCCGGCTGCAGGAGAACGGCTACGCCTACGAGGTGCAGGGCAACGTCTACTTCGACGTTGCCAGGTTCCCGGACTACGGCGGGCTGTCCGGCAACATCCAGGAGTCGCTGCTGGAGGGCGTCCGGGTGGAGGTCGACCCCCTTAAGCGCGACCCCCGCGACTTCACCCTGTGGAAGGCCGCCGAGGAGGGCAGGGTGCTCCAGTGGCCCAGTCCCTGGGGCCCTGGCTTTCCGGGCTGGCACATCGAGTGCTCCGCCATGTCCACCAAGTACCTTGGCGAGCAGTTGGACATTCACACGGGCGGCGTCGACAACATCTTCCCCCACCACGAGGGGGAGATTGCCCAGAGCGAGGGGGCTTTCGGCAAACGCTTTGTCCAGATCTGGGTTCACGGCCAGCACCTGCTGGCGGACGGCGTGAAGATGGCCAAGTCCGCCGCCAACGACTACACCCTTGAGAACCTTGCGGACATGGGCTTTGACCCCCTGGCCTTCCGCTACCTCTGCCTCACCGCCCAGTACAGGACCCGCCTGAACTTCACCTTCTCCGCCCTGAGAGCCGCCCAGAACGGCCTCCAGCGACTGCGAAACCGCGTCTGGGAGTGGTCACTGGACGCGTCGCCAGACGCCGCTGCGCCCCAGGCCGCGCCCTGGCGAAACGCCTTCTGGGAGCGCGTGAACGCCGACCTGGACATGCCCGGCGCGCTGGCCCTCACGTGGGGCATGACCCGGTCAGACCTCCCGGTGAAGGCCAGGCTCGGACTGCTCCTGGATTTCGATTGTATGCTGGGCCTTGGACTGGACCGGGTAGCCCTGGACTGGAAGATTCCCGATGACGTGTCCCAGGCCGAGCAGCGGCGGTCGGCGCTGAGGGCAGACCGCGACTTCAACGCGGCCGACGAGGTGCGCCGGCGGCTCAACGACGCCGGCTTCGTCCTGGAGGACTCACCCGTCGCCACGAGGACAAGGCCAAAGTCGGAGATGGAGAAGCGCACCGAGGAGCTGCCCCGGGTCTCCTCGTCCAGGGAGGTTGGCTCCCTTCTGGACACCGAGGATGAGACGGAGTTCACCATCGGGATAGTCGCCTGCAACTACCTCTCGGACCTGCAGAGGTGCGTCCGCAGCCTCCTGCCCCTTGGCGACAGGCACTCCCTGGAGGTTGTGGTTGTCGACAACGGCTCCACGGACGGCACGGCCTCATGGCTTGAGGAGGAGGCCAGACGCGAGCCGCGCCTGCGGGTCATCCACACGGACCACGTGCTGGGGGACGCCGCCGCCAAGAACATCCTGCTCAAGCAGAGCCGCGGCACCTATTTCGTGCTCATGGACACCTCGGTTGAGGCCCACGAGGATTTCCTGGCGCCCATATCGGAGGCGCTAGCCGACGAGTCCGTGGGCGTCGCCGGGCCCTGGGGTCTGACCAGCGGGGACTTGCACCACTTCAACGAGGTGGAAGGCGGCGAGGTCGACGCCATGCAGGGCTACTGCTTCGCCTTCCGCCGGGCGCTGGTCCCGGAGGTCAGTCTGATGCCGGAGAGCTTCCGGTTCTATCGCAACCTGGACCTGGAGTACAGCTTCGCCTTCCGGGACAAGGGGTACCGCATTGTAACGATCGGTGGGTTGCCCCTGGAGCGTCACGAGCACCGGGTGTGGACCAGCCTGGCGGAGGAGGAGAGGGACAAGCTGAGCCGCGACAACTTCAAGCGATTCCTCAAGAGGTGGGGGCACCGCCACGAGCTGCTGCTCGCGCCCGGCTCAGGCCACGACCACGACGACCACCACGATCACTAGGGGACGGGGCTTGTCTCCTTCAACTCCTCCAGTCCAGTCTCCACCACGTCCCTCCTGAACAGCCGCCCGAAGCGACGCGCCAGAACGGTGGTCACGTCGTCAAGGGACACCGCCTGCCCCAGCACGCGAGCCATCGAGGTAACGACCAGGCCCTCCATCCCGCACGGCACTATATGGCGGAAGTAGGAGAGGTCCGGGTCCACGTTCAGCGCAAAGCCGTGGGTGGTTATTCCCCGGCTGATCCTGACGCCAATGAAGGCAATCTTCTCATCGCCGACCCACGCGCCCGGCTGGGACTCCCTCCTCTCGGCCACTATGCCAAAGTCCGACAGCGTATCCAGAAGCAGCGACTCAAGGGCGCGGACGTAGCCTCTCGCTCCGCCCAGGGGCCGCACGTCAACGATGGGATAGCCCACAAGCTGCCCCGGGCCGTGGTAGGTGGCCTCTCCGCCGCGGTCTGCGTGGTAGACCCGGGCCCCCAAGCGCTCAATCTCGCCCGCCTCCAGCAGCACGTCAGACTCACCGGCCCTCCGACCCAGGGTATACGTGTGGGGATGCTGCAGAAGAAGCAGAGCGTCAGGCAGGGATCCCTCACCCCGCCGGCGCGCCAACTCCCGCTGCATCCCCAGGCCTTCGGCGTACTCCGTCACGCCCAGCCGCAGCAGAAGGCAGGGCTTGTTGCTGGATTCCATGTTGCTCAACTGACGTGAACCCCTTCATCGCCCATTCCGGCGGAGGGAGACCTTTTAATAACTGCGGCATTGTCCCCAATACAAGCGTTCTAACTGTCATTCTGAACGGAGCCCTTCGGCTACGCTCAGGGTAAACTAAGCGGAGTGAAGAATCCAAAGCCTCTATTCGCAAAGCTACGAAGTCTTTGATTGGCCCCTTTGGATTCTTCGCCTTCGGCTCAGAATGACATTTAACGGAACCACCGCGCGGGTTGCGCAAAGGTCTCCGAAGGCAGGAATGACGAAAAGGGCGCTCATTCCGCCAATGGATCCGGTGACTGAACATTTCCCGCGCGTAGAGCAGGGGCCTGTTGTCTGTCGCTGCCTTGCAGGGGCGGTTCGCGAACCGCCCCTGCAAGGAGTCATCCAGAATTCCGTCTAGACCTGGGAGAGAAAGGTAATTGTGGGTTCCTCGTTGACGCCCGACTCCTCCATCGCGGCCTTCAGGGTGTCCGAAGTCGCCCACTGGCGGGCCTTCTCCAGCTCCTCCCACTCCATCAGCACCAGCACCTCGAAGGGGTTGTCCCCACTGCGGAACACCATCGGCTCCCCGATGGCTCCCGCCTCCTCGCGGAGCGCGGCCTGCTCGTTGAAGACCGGCCTCCATTTGGCGTAGCTCTCAACCGTGTGCCTGAAAAGTACGTGTGCCATTACTCACCTCCTTTTCGATGATGGGACGCCTCCGCTCTGCAAGAATGGAGGCGTCTCTTGTTTCAGCATAGCGGCTACCTGGCGGCGGCCTCCCTGGCCTCCCGCTCTGCGTGGGTCTCCTTGACCCACTCCCGCTTCATTGCATCTACGATCTTCACCGACAGCTTGCCAAAGCCGCCAATCTCCATATCGACGCTCTCGCCGTCCTGGAGGGGTCCCAGGCCCCGGTGATTGGTGCCGCAGGCGATTACGTCCCCCGGCTCCAGGGTGGTGATCCACGTCATCCACTCCAGCAATGCCGGAATATTGTGGGCCATGTCGTTGGTGTTGTAGTCCTGGCGCAGCACGCCGTCCACCCACAGCTTGATGGGCAGATTCTGCGCGTCTCCCGCCTCGTCCGCGGTCACCAGAGCCGGCCCCATTGGGCCGAATGTGTCCCACGACTTGCCGATGAAGAAGCTGTCCCTGTTCGCCGGGCCCGCGCCCCGGCAGGAGACGTCGATGAAGTTCACGTAGCCGAAGATGTGGTCGAAGGCCTGGTCAGCCTTGATGGCGCTGGCCTTCTTCCCGATGACGATGCCAAGCTCAGCCTCGTGCTCGAAGACCGTGGCCGGGGCGTCCGGCAGCACAACCGTGTCCCCGTGGCCTATGACGCTGCTGGACGACTTGTTGAACGCGTTGATGGGGCCGGGCTCCGTGCGAGTCCCGCTCTCCATGTAGTTGCCCGCCATGCACACCAGGCGAGGGGGCCTCGGCAGAGGCGCTCTCAGTCTCACCTCGCTCACGGGTGTGCCCGGGCCGCTCAGGGCCTCCAGCGCGCCACGATACTGGTCAAAGCTCTCGATGAGCTTGCTCATCCTCTCCTGGGGCGTGTGGCCGTGGATGCTGTCGCCCACCGAGGAGGCGTCGATCACAGAGTCGCCCTGGAGCACTCCAAGGCGGAAGTCTTCGCCGAACAGCACAAGCTTCATGTCACTCTCCTTGCTATGAAATTATATCCTTCCAAGCCTGCTCCGACCCTCGTGCGAAGGAAGGAGCTCTCCCCCGTCATTCCTGCGGAAGCAGGAATCTAGGACGCACGTCGTCTCCAGAGAATTCTCTCTGGATTCCCGCCTTCGCGGGAATGACGAATGACCGTACATTGCTCTTATGCGCAACATTTCCATGAAACGATATTTTCGTGGCCTACTTCCTGATGTTCAGGGGCACGTTCAGTTCGCTGGACAACTCCTCCAGCGCCTGGTAGGTGGGCCCGTCCAGCGGTATGCCGTTGGCCCTGTTCTCAATCTCCGCCTCCCACTCCTTCTCGCCGTGGACGAATATGCGGTCCCAGCCGGGCATCTTCTCCGAGTTGCGAATCACCCGGAACACCTCGTCCATCTCCTCCTTGAACTCCTCCGCCGGCCGGAAGCCGTCGATGCGCAGCGCGCCGAAGAAGTGGCCCGTGTTGGCGGCCGCTCCCGCCCGCCGGACGCGCTCGGCCTCCGCTCCCTCCTTGGACAGCTTGGCGGCCGTGGCCCCGACCGCCGCTCCCGACAGGACGCCGCAGAGGATGTCGACCAGCAGCATCAGGCCGTAGCCCTTGTGGCCGCCGGTGTCCCTGAAGCCGCCGATGGGCAGGATGTACCCACCCTCGCCCCGGGCGTTGGGGTCCGTTGCCAGGTTGCCATCGCCGTCCACCACCCAGCCCAGGGGTATCTCGTGGTTGCGGCGCATGGCGATCTGCAGCTTGCCAAAGGCGACGACGGTGGTCGCAAAGTCCATGACAAAGGGCGGCGGCGTCTTGGATGGCGCGGCCACCGCGATGGGGTTCGTGCCGAAGAGGCCCGTCGTGCTGCCCGTCGGGGGCGTGTCACCGCCCGCGCCGACGTTGGTCATTGAGAACCCGATCATGTCGTGCTCAAGGGCCATCCTCGCATAGAAGCCCGCAATGCCGTAGTGGGAGCTGTTGCGCACGGAAACGAACCCCGCGCCGGTGTTCCGCGCCTTCTCAATAGCGATTTCCATCGCCCGCTGGCCCACCACCATCCCCAGGCCGTTGGCGCCGTCCACCAGGGCCGTGGAGGGCAGCTCACGTACAACCACAACCTCCGGGTTGGCCTCAACCTGGCCGTTCTGGAGCCGGGTTATGTAGTTGCGGAGCCGCGGCACGCCGTGGGACTCGATCCCCAGCACGTCCGACTTTACGAGGACGGCCGCGGCGTCCCGGGCGTTCTTCTCGGTCAGGCCCTGGGTCCTGAACACATCGGTGACGAACCTGTCCAGTCCGTCTGCATCAACTCGCACGCTGTCAGCGTCGATTTCCGTGGCCATTCGACACCTCCTGTGTCACTCTGATTTCAGAAAGCCCGCCACGTCCTGGCGACGTGAGGGCCAATTGCGACCCGCGCCTAGTATATTCTCACCCTCTTGCAAGGGCAATATGCGTATTGTAACCCGCCATGGGAAAGCCTACCCCTTACCTCTCATAGCCTGCCCCGTACTTGATACGGGGGTGAGCCTGTCGAACCATTTGAGCGGGTAGACCGAGATGGTGCGGCTCCCGCTCACTCCCTTCGACAAGCTCAGGGTGAGCGGGAAAACCCTTAACGCACCCCTACTTCCCCATTCCTGCGCAGGCAGGAATCCAAGACCCATGCGCCGGAGGGCTCCTAGATGGTAGGCCGTCTCGGCGGAGGCGGGGGAGGCGGGGGCAGCTTCACCCAGTGGGCGCGCTCCCTCTCCTCGATTGCCTTGCGCTCGTTCAGCGTGATGCCCATGCCTCCGCGCTCCACGTCCAGCAGCGTCTGCGCCACCTCCCAGCCCGCGCCCTCGCCGCCAACGACGTCGACCACCGGCACGCGCACGTCACTGAATTCAAAGCTCCTCATGGTCTTGCCAATGAGGCTGGAACGCCGGTGAACCGTCACCCCCGGGCCTTTGGCGTCGATGAGCAGCATGCTCAGGTTCTGGTACTTCGGGCCGTCGGGGTCGGTGGTGACAATACTGAACAGGTAGTCCGGCGTCAGGGACTCGCTTGTGTAGCCCTTCTCGCCGTTGACAACGTAGTCGTCGCCGTCGCGGATGGCCGTGGTCTGCTGCGTGGCCAGGTCGGTGCCCGTGGATGGCTCCGACTGCAGCTGCGACACGGTCAGCTCGCCCTTCAGCGTCGGTATCAGCCATCGCTCCTTCTGCTCCTCCGTGCCCCAGGAACGCATGGGCACAAGGAAGGTCATGCTCAGGCCCAGGGGTGGCAGCCTCAGGCGATTGACCTCCTGCATGATTGCGTTCGCGGCCTGCTGGTTGTAGCCGCCGCCGCCGAAGTACTTGGGCCACTGCGGAGCGAGCCATCCCTTCTCTCCCAGCTTGCGACGGAACTCCAGCGTCCACGCCTCAAGCTCCGGGGTGAGGTCCTCGTCGGGGCCGGGGAGGTCCAGGTCCTGGGGCACGTTCTCTCTGAGCCAAGCACGCACCTCGCCTCTGAGGGCCCACAGGTTTGTCTGCGTCAAGGTACGCCTCCTTCCTGCTCCGATTGGGAGCGGGAGTCTGTTGCAGCGCTAATAATACCACGACAGGGGCGGTCTTTGCTCTAGGCGGACGGAAGGAGACGAAGGTTTCTGAAACGCTGCCCAGGAGAAGAGGCCCGGCTGCTACACGCCGGCCGCGGCCTTGAACCGGCGGAGGGCGTCTATGTGGTCGGCGGGAGACGACAGCCCCGCGCCCATTGTGTTGACGCCCAGGTGGGTCGCCCCAAGCTGACGCCACGCCTCCACCTCCCTGGCCCAGTCGTCGGCAGTTCCACCGCCGATGCTTGTGCGGCCCTCAATGCCGATTTCGCCGGGGTCCCGGCCCGCCTCCCGCGCGTAGTCGTGGAGGCGCTGCAGGGTCTCCCGGCCGCGGTCGTCGGGGCGGAACTGGGGGAACCAGCCGTCGGCCAGGCGCGCAATGCGACGGATTACCGGCTCTGCGCCGCCGCCCATCCACAGGGGAATCGGCCTCTGGACGGGCATGGGATTGATGCCCGCGGCGGTGACCGTGTGCCACCGGCCCTGGAAGGTGACCACCTCGTCGGTCCAGAGGGCGCGCATCAGGGCCGCCTGCTCCTCCACCCTACGGCCGCGGGTGTGGAAGTCCTCGCCCAGGGCCTCGTACTCAACCTCGTTCCAGCCGATGCCGACACCCAGCCGGAGGCGGCCTCCGCTGAGCACGTCCACGGCCGCGGCCTGCTTGGCGACGAGGGCCGTCTGGCGCTGTGGCAGGATGATGATGCCGGTCACAAGCTCAATGGCGCAGGTCACACCGGCCAGGTAGCCGAAAAGCACAAAGGGCTCGTGGAACAGAGAGTTGTTGTCGTAGGGGCCTCGGAAGTCGGGGCGGGCCTCACGGCTCGCGCCCAGCACGTGGTCGTAGGCCAGGATGTGGGAGTAGCCAAGGTCCTCGGCGGCCTGGGCGTAGTCGCGGACCGCGGCGGGGTCGGAGCCAATCTCGGTCTGGGGGAAGACCACGCCTGTCTTCATGGGCGATCTCAAGGGAGCAGGCGAGCGGCTGCCGTCAGCCGTGACGCCACAGCGAGGAGGCTAGCCTTCCGCCTCTCCCGTCTCTGGGCTATTGCTGCCCCTGGTCAGCGCGAAAGCGATGGCTGGCACAACGGCGATGAGGACCAGGCCCACTATGCTGGTGCCCACTTTGCCGAGTTCCAGGAACAGCAGCCCCATAGGTATGACCAAGGCGGCAATCGCGATGAGGGATGCCAGCGGAAGAACTATTGCAAGGAGCACGGAGCGACCTCCTCTATGCTTTATATGCTTTCGGTTCGTATTTCAGCGTACGCCTTGGGGAAATGAGGCCATTCCCCAACTCTTCGCCGTATTCTACAGCTTCCCGCCGTGGTTTTCAATGGCGGGAAGGGCCATCGTCATTCTGAGCCGAAGGCGAAGAATCCAAGGCGTCCGGCGGGAGACCCGCCCCTGGATTCCTGTCCCCGTATCAGGTACGGGGCAGGCTCCGTAGGAATGGTGCTCATTGTAGGGGCGGTTCGCGAACCGCCCCTACGCCCTCCGGGCCGCCGGACTTTGACGTGAACCGACGTGAGCGGTGTCCACTATCTCCAAAATCTTCCCGCCCATATGGTTCGACTGGCTCACCATGAGCGGGAAGGGAGTTGCGCTTCAACCGACGTTGGCGTTACCAACCCGTCTAGAGAACACTCACGCCCGCGCGCCTTTGACTGGCATAGCTAATTTGTGTTATAATTCCTAAGCACGACAATCACAAACCCAATCACAACCCAACTATGTCTCCCAGGCGCCCGCCGTCGGAATTCGCTATTGAGCTTCTGAGTCCCATCAGCTTTCCTCGCAAGAATTGCCGACAGACGCCTACGGATGAACCCCAACGGGGATAAATGAACTGGCTGCGTTGTTGTCGCTGTCCAGTCACACACCTGGGGCATTTCCCAGATAGAGAGGGCAATAAGATGGTTGATACCGTTGACAGAGAGATTTCCCAGGAATACACGGCCCAGGACATACAGGTCCTGGAGGGGATGGAGGCGGTGCGGCGTCGTCCCGGCATGTACATCGGGAGCACGGACCACCGGGGCCTCCACCACCTGATCTACGAGATAGTCGACAACGCAGTGGACGAGGCTATGGCCGGCTACTGCGACAGCGTCGTCGTAACCATCCGGCCCGACGGCTCGGTGCAGGTTGAGGACAACGGCCGGGGCATCCCCGTAGACATCCATCCCACCACCGGCAAGTCGGCCGTGGAGACGGTGATGACCACCCTGCACGCCGGCGGCAAGTTCGGCGGCAAGGGCTACACCGTATCCGGCGGACTGCACGGCGTGGGCGCTTCGGTTGTGAACGCCCTGTCGACCTGGCTCCGGGTCGAGGTTCGCCGCGACGGCCACCTGCACGTCCAGGACTTCCAGCGCGGCCATGCAACCGGCCCCCTGGAGAGGATGGACGAAGCTCCGGGCAGCGGCACAATCGCCACCTTCCTGCCCGACGAAGAGATCTTCGGCTACCTGGAGTACAACTTCGACGACCTGTCCCAGCGCTTCAAGGAGATGGCCTACCTGAACAAGGGCCTCAAGATTCGCCTGGTGAGCCTCTGGCACAAGGAGCAGGGTTACTCCGAGTGGGAGAAGGAGTACCACTTCGACGGCGGGATAGCCAGCTTTGTGAGCCAGCTCAACCACGGCAAGGAGGTGCTGCAGCCCGCCCCCATGTACGTGCTCAAGACTGTGGAGACCACCGTGGTGGAGGCGGCCCTCCAGTACAACGCCGGCTTCTCGGAGCTGACCTTCTCCTTTGCCAACTGCATCAACACGGCTGACGGCGGCAGCCACCTCACCGGCTTCCGCACGGCCATGACCCGCGCCCTGAACGACTACGCCCGTAAGCAGAAGTTCCTCAAGGACGACCAGGCGAACTTCGTGGGCGATGACGTGCGTGAGGGGCTCTCCGCAGTGCTCAGCGTAAAGCTCATCGACCCCCAGTTCGAGGGACAGACCAAGTCCAAGCTGGGCAACCCTGAGGTGAAGGGATACGTCGACTCCGTGGTGGCTGAGGCCCTCACCTTCTACCTGGAGGAGCACCCCCAGGAGTCCAGGCGCATCATCGACAAGTGCCTCACGGCCCAGAAGGCGCGCGAGGCGGCCCGCAGAGCACGGGACATGGTGCTCAGGAAGAACGCCCTGGACGGCGGCTCTCTGCCCGGCAAGCTGGCCGACTGCTCGGAGAAGGACCCGGCGCTGTCTGAGCTGTACCTGGTTGAGGGTGAGTCCGCAGGAGGCTCGGCCAAGGCCGGCCGGGACCGTCGATTCCAGGCAATCCTGCCCCTCAGGGGCAAGATACTCAACGTGGAGAAGGCCCGCATTGACAAGATGCTGGGCCACGAGGAGATCCGCACCATCATCACCGCGGTCGGGGCGAGCCTGGGCGAAGACTTCAACACGGAGAAGCTGCGCTACCACAAGGTCATTATCATGACGGACGCGGACGTCGACGGATCGCACATCCGCACCCTGCTGCTGACCTTCTTCTATCGCAACATGCTGCCCCTGATTGACGAGGGCTGCCTGTACATTGCCCAGCCGCCGCTCTACAAGATCCAGGCGGGAAGGGACGCCCGCTACGCCTACATGGAGAACGAGAAGGACTCCATTCTCAAGAAGATGGAGGGCAAGCGAGGCCTGTCCGTGCAGCGCTACAAGGGCCTGGGCGAGATGAACCCGGACCAGCTTTGGGATACGACGATGAACCCGGCGACGCGCACCCTCCTCAGGGTCACGGCCGAGGACGGCGAGACGGCAGACCGCGTCTTCTCCGACCTCATGGGCGAGGAGGTTGCCCCGCGCAAGGCCTTCATCCAGGACCACGCCACCAGCGTCCGCAACCTGGACGTGTAGAGCCACAGGCGTCAGAAACCTGGACACATGAGTAGGGGCGGTTCGCGAACCGCCTCTACTGTCATTCCCCCAGGTTACTGTAAGGCATCACAGCAGACCGAACCAGTTGACATGATCGAGTAGCAAGTAGAACACTATCGTATCCCTAAACCATCCCGCCAGCGCTCCAGCCTTGCTCTGCTTTACATCCTCTTTCTTCAACATCGCTCTCTCCTCGGCTTTGCTGAGACAAGGATACACCCTGTCAACCCTTATCGCTCAGCTACCACGCGAATGTAACAGAACCCGCAGGAATGGTTATCCGTAGAAGAGGGCGCCAACCCCGAACCACCCCTGCGGAGGCAGGGGTCCACGTATCTCACGTTTGCCGGATGAGACAGTGGCTTGTTGAACGGGCAACCTCTTTGTCGTAGAGAACCCTCTCAGGCGGCGCGCCGCCCGCTGAGCACGCGGCTTCCGGCGGCACGTCGCGCTCCCACCACCCCGCGCTCCAGGAAAAGCGTCAGGCACTTGGGGCCGCCGCCGGCCTTCAGGAACTCGCCGACGTCCACCTCATGGACCTCGTAGCCCCGCGCCTGCAACTCCGCCTTGACCACCGGGCAGTCCGCGCTCATCACCACGTGGCAGTCAATGACGACGGAGTTGCAGGCAAACCGCCTCGCCTCCACCTCCGGGACCTCAATCGCATCCGGAAATCGCCCGGCGATCAGCTCGCGGCTGGCTGCCGTGAACGCCCCGGGGTAGTACAGGATGGCCTCGTCCGAGAGCGGGCACGCGCAGGTGTCCAGGTGGTAGAACCAGGGGTCGGCCAGCTCCAGGGCCAGGAGCTCCCTTTGCAGCAACCGCCCAACGCTCTCGACCGCCTCCCGGTCTGACCGGAACCTGTACCCCGCTATGATCAGGTCCCCCGCCGCAAGCAGGTCGCCCTCTCCCTCAAAGCGCACGTCCGGTGGGAGCCGCACCACGCGGTAGCCCCTGGACTCAAACCAGGTCTGCCAGTGGCGCTCTTCCCGGGCCCTTTCGGGGTAACGGAAGTTGGAGGCGATAAAGGTGTCGCCCGCCAGCAGACCGGCGTTGGCCGTGAAGACGAAATCGGGAAGCCCTGCAACCGGGTCAACGATTTCCACCTCCGCGCCGACCTCCCTCACAAGCGCCCGGCACAGGGCCTCCCACTGCACCCAAGCGACTCCGTCATCGACGTGGACGCGTTTGTCCATCCAGGGGTTAATCTCGTACCTGACATCGAAGTGGCGCGGAGGGCACATCAGGATGCGGGGCGCGCCACTTCGCGGCGAGGCTGGCTTTTCCGCGTATACTTCGGTCTTCATGCCGGCTCCACTCGGTTCTTCACGCCCCGGGCCGGATCTTCCCAGACTGTGAAGCCGACCCGGGCGCGACCGCCGCCACCTCACCCCGCTCAATTCAATTGTACTGCGCCGTAAAGGAATCCGTCAAAATAGTTATCCAAATCACAAATAACCACAATGTTATGGGTGTCAATGCACTTAATCAAGTGAAGCAAATCACGAAGCCGTCAGTGTCGCCCGCACCGCCAGCGTGCGCAACGTGGGTGTGTAGGTACGCAGAGGCGCCAGATCTTTTGATACATGCGTAGGGGCGGTCCGCGGACCGCCCCTGCTGTCATTCCAGGAGGCTAGGGGTTGTTGGCTCCGCTCATCCCGTATCAGTCACGGGGCAGGCTGGTGAGCGAAAAGCTGCTACGCCACGCGTACCGGGTGAGGCAGGGGCTGATTGAACAGGTAGCCCTTCTCGTCATTGGGCGCGCCAAGCCACCAACCCCGCAACTCAGCTTCGCTTCAGGCGAGGCCGGAGTCGGCGCTTCATCTCACGCGCGAGCGAGATCGACCCTGAGGGATGGTATATCAGCAGGACGTCTGTAACCCCGTCCCGCTATGTCTCAGAGCCCGGTGCAGCGGGCCTTGGAGTTAGTCCGATGTCAACTTCAAGAGCCCAACTGGGATTCAAATTCAATGGCAGCCGCTTCCAACTGCTCAAGGTCACCCTTGTTGAACAGGGTCTTCTTACTGCCCACGCAGGAAGCCCGGCCCTCTTTAGTGAAAGTGTATGTCCCGAGTTCGTGGTTCAGCCACTTCTTGCTGACCAGCTTCTCCAGCCCTTTTCCGAGGGCCGCGCTGAAGTCGGGTTCGCCCTCGGCTGGAACAAAGGAGCTCATCAGCGGGTACGTCTGACCAAGCCCTTTGAATATGGCGCCCAGGCTGTCGGCGTCATCCGTAAATGACTCCTGCTTGAGAGTCGCAAACATCCCCGATAGCACTTCATCAGGGCTGTACCGCATAGAATTGGGGCCAAAAGTCGCGCTTTGTGTCATGGGATTACTCCCCCCTCTCGATATTCGCAGCAACGAATCCAAATCGGGGCTTAATCCCATTACTAGATTTATGGCTGTATACACGCATAGTAGCCCCTTGCCCATTCGGTGTCAATCGTCGGAGACTATACCGGCGTCTGCTCAACGCCCCGACACCTGCTCCGCCGGATCCGCAGCGTGGACGTGCAAAGAGCCGGGACGGCAGCCCTCTACGCCACGCGTACCGGGTGTGGCAGGGGCTGATTGAACAGGTAGCCCTTTTCATTGTAGGGCACGCTGTCAGGCTGCGTGTTGCCCTCTGAGTCCGTGGCCCGGGTCATGATAGCGCTCTCGCCCGGCTCCGCGTCCCACTCGAACTCGAACCGCGCCCAGGAGTAGTCCGGCTGGCCGCCCAAAATCTCCGACTCACGCCACGTGCGGCCTGAGTCGACGCTCCACTCCACGCGCGATATCCGGCCGGACGGTGAGTGGGCGTAGCCGTGGATGCGATTGCGCCCCGCAGCAAGCTCCGCAGGCCAGGGCAGGGCCAGCGCGCTCTTGATGACCTGCTCTGTCACAGGCCTGCCCTGAGACTCTCCCTCCGGCGGATAGGCGTCCCCGATGAGCGTATAGGACGTGGTGTTGTTGCGCGTCCATAGCCGCTCGGATGAGACTACGATGCGCCCAAGCCACTTGACGTGAGAGCTGCCCACCCAGCCCGGCGCCACCACCCGGAGGGGGAAGCCGTGGTCTCTGGGCAGCGTCTCGCCGTTGAGGCCGTAGGCCAGCAGCGTGTCCGGGTGCATCGCCTTCTCCACGGGCAGGACGTAGCGAAAGCCCTCCTCCGGCGACTCGGTGTCCAGCCCCACCAGCAGCACGCTGACGGCGTTGTCGCCGATGCCCGCCAGGGTCAGCACGTCCCGCAGCGTCGCGCCGACCCACTCGCCATTGCCGATTGCGCCCCTGGTCCACTGCGTGCCGGAGGTCTCCCGACCGTTGAGCAGGTTGAACATGGCGCGATGGTTCCCCGCGCACTCCAGGTAGGAAATCAGCGTGCGGCTGGGCAGACTGCGGATGTCGTCGTAGGACAGGTCCAACGGCTCCGACACGGCGTCGCCCTCCACGGAGAGCCTCCAGCCGGTGGCGTCCAGGTCAATGCTGACGGAGTTGTTGCGGACAAAGAAACGGCTATTGGGCGTGATGAGGCCCTGCAGGTCCTCCAGCCGGGTCTCAAGGCCCTTGCCGTCGCGCTCGATGAACGGCGCCGGGTCCTTGAAGAAGGGCGCGTACGGGTTCGACCCGGATACCGCTGCCTCCGGCGTGGACGTGGTCGTCTCCACCGATACGTCTACTCCGCACGCGGCAAGAACGGCCGCCGCGCCGCCGGCCATCATCAGCTTCAGGAACCGGCGACGGCCTATCCCCCGCGCGCTGGCGAACTCCCAGAGGGGCTCGCCGTTAGAACGCCAATGGTCTGCAGATGGTTCAGGGGAGATTTCCTTCATCCACACCTCCTCCCGGTGTTCATGGAGGTCCTCTCTATTGTAACAACCTGCACAATGTGGTTGAATAGCAGTGGCATTATTTTGGTTGGTTATCATTATTTAGGTTGGTTATAAAGAAAGCCGCTCGCGTCTTTCCCAACCCGCATGGCAGCGGCGACTACTATCGCTCTAATTGTCTCGACTACAGCGGGCCAAATGCCCTCATTGGAACACTTCCCAAGCTGTAACCTCATGAGGGAAGTGACACGACTCCAACGCCGGAAGAAGACGCCTTGTCCTGTCAAGGCGTCCAACAGCCTTGACGACATTAATTGCTGGCAGAGCGTCATTGATGGATTGACGCGCCTCTTAGGAGGGCTATCAGGATGTCTCTAAACCTGCGTAGCGCGGTCCCCAATCTGAGCTACGACCTCAAGACCCTACGCGGCGACGTCTTCGGAGGGGTTGTGTCGGCAGTGGTGGGATTGCCTATGGCGCTGGCCTTCGGCATTGCCTCCGGCCTGGGAGCGGTTGCCGGAATCTACGGCGCCATTGCCGTTGGGTTCTTTGCCGCCGTGTTTAGCGGCACCCGGTCCCAGATATCCGGGCCCACCGGATCCATGACGGTGGCAATGGCGGTGATAGTCGCCAGCCGGGCGGACAACTTAGCCGAGGCCTTCACGATTGTGATTATGGCGGGGCTGATACAGGTCTGCCTTGGCATACTGCGCATTGGCCGCTTTGTGGCGTATACCCCCTACTCCGTCATATCCGGCTTCATGTCCGGAGTTGGAATAATAATTATTCTCTTGCAGACCCTGCCCTTTATGGGCGCATCAATTGCGGCCGGCGGACCATCCGCCGCCGTCCGGGCCTGGCCGGACCTGGCCGAAAACTTCAACAGCCACGCCTTTGCCATTGCCATCGTCAGCCTTGCGCTATCCGTGTTGTGGCCCGCCAGGTTCAGCAAGTACCTGCCCTCCACGCTGGCCGCTCTCTTCGCTGGAACTATACTCGGAGTCCTGTGGCTGACCGACGCGCCGGTCATCGGCAACGTGCCGACCGGGATGCCGGAGGTACAGATACCCGTATTTTCCGTAAACTTCTTCCTGAGCGCCATACAGCCGGCCCTGGTCATTGCGCTGGTGGGATCCGTTGACACCCTGCTCACTTCACTGGTGGCCGACTCCAGAACGCGCACGCGCCACAATCCGGACAGAGAGCTGTTGGGTCAAGGCGCAGGCAACGTGATCACAGGGTTCATTGGCGGGCTGCCCGGGTCAGGCGCCACCCCTGGGACAGTCGCCAACATACGGGCCGGCGGGTGGACCCCGGTATCTGGTGTGCTGTGCGTGGCTATCCTGCTGGTAATGGTTGCCGGCCTGGGAGAGTACGTGGAAGCCATTCCCCATGCGGCCCTCGCGGGCATCCTGATGAAAGTGGGCTGGGACACCATTGACTGGCGCTTCATAACACGCATCCTGCGCATTCAGCCGGAGCATCTCATTGTAATGATTCTCACACTGGCGCTGACGGTGTTCCTGGACCTGGTTACCGCTGTAGCCGTAGGCATGATCACCGCGGGAGTCACCAACGCCAGGCAGTTTGAGCGACTTGAGCTGGACAGCGTAGTTTCGGTGCCGATTCTGGACAGCGTGTTCTTTGCAGACCGGCTGCCCGCCGACGCAAGAGACGAGTTCTCGGCCCGCGTTGGCCTGGTTACGCTCAGGGGGAGCTTCTCAGTTGCGTCGGCGTCAAAGCTGACCAGCACCATAGGCGAGGATATCAAGGACCACGAGGTCGTTATCCTGAACTTCGCTGACACCGTCTATGTGGATGACAGTGCGGCTCTTGTGGTTGAGCAGATGGTCGAAACGGCAATTGATGAGGACACCCAGTGCATTGTTATGGGCCTGGGAGGGCGCCCCGCCGCCACTCTCCGGGCTCTCAACGTCCTCAAGCGAGTCCCTCAGGACCACTTTGTCCAGACCATTGACCAGGCAAGGGATATCGCCTGGCGCTTGCTTGAGGAGTAAGGGCTCCGGAAAGTCCCTTCTATAAGTATCCACCAGTGTATTGTGATTAAATAGCCGCACCCTTACCTACATGGATGAGTGATATGAAAGACAAAATGCGCTCTGGTGCAGATCGAGTGCGGAAGGCTAGCAAGGAAGCAGCCGACAAGACCTCATCTGCGGTTGGCAAGGCTGCCTCCAATGCTAAACAGGGGGTTACAGACTCCGCATCTGCAGTCGCAGGAATGGCTCATGAAGGCTCCAAGATGACCGTGGACAAGACAGTCGACGCCGCACGGATGGTGCGATCCGGCTCAAAAAGGGTGTCTGACGCGACAACCTCGGTTGCCAGCGCAGTACTGGAGACTAGCCAAGGAGTGCTGGCCAGCCACTTGGGGCAGGACATCAATAATGCCATTCAGAAACTGGTCGAAGGAAGTTCAACTATCTACGACAAGGCGATGGACGCCAGATATATCACGGAACACATAGGCGGGGGCAACCACCGTATGTTCGACGGGGGACACACCCTGGACGGAGCCTGGGAAGCGGCAAGGGGAGCCTCTGAGGATGACAACATAGCGCAGGAGGCTTGGGGATTCATACAGGGCCTTCTGAGAGACGGCACCACGTCCAAGGGACTTCCTTTTGCAAACTGGGACAAGGCTACTTATGACCAGGTATCCGGCTGGCTGGACAACACCTTTCACATCCCCAAGGACTGGTTCTACGACCTTAACTCATACGATGCGGCGGAACTGCTGGGAGGTGCCATTGGCGCTGTTGCCTTGGCCCTTAACTGGAAGCGCGCCGACATCGAGCAGTTTTCCAGAATGGCCGGCAGCATGGGCCTGGCCTCCGTAATAAGCGCCAATCCGCTTCTAATGATCGTAACAGTCGTTTCCCTGGCAAAGGCCTTTCACAAAGCCCGCGAAACCGGTGAGTACGCGGAACTAGTGGATGGGCAGTTCAGGGGCGCAATGGGGACTGGGGCAACCCTGGCGGCGGTCTCCCTCATCGCAGCAGCCAGTGGACCTGTAGGCACTCCACTTCTGGCAGGACTCGTAGCGGGCGTACTGGTCAATAAGGCAACGAAGCGCGTAAGCGTAACCCAGATAGGGCAGTTTTTGGCCGAGCAGGCATCCAACGCCGCAACTGAGTTGAAGAGCAACCTGAGCCAAACGGAACCGGACTCCGCGGAATTAGGTCCAGCTATCACATAGCGGGTGGTTTCTCTTCCCGCTCATGGTGAGCCTGTCGAACCATTTGAGCGGGAAGTCTGTGCAAATGGAGGGTTCCGCTCATTCCCTTCGACAAGCTCAGAGCCTGCCCCGCACTTGATGCGGGGATGAGCGGAACGAATGGCCTAACTCCGAACCGCCTACTTTCATAGCAAGACACCCACTTAGCTGTCCTGATAATAGAAAGGCCCTAGGGCGGCCGGGCGCGTCGTCGCGCCACGGTATTCCAATGGCATGGAAGTCCGTCTATAATGGTCGCAGTGGCCCCTGGACGGACATCCGGCCCAACGCATTCAAGTCACGGTGGAATAAATTGGACGCGATAACAAGGTCGGTAAACAGGCTGGAATCTCTGGGGATGATCCTGGGGCCCGCTCTGGCGCTGGTCTTCTTCCTGCTGGAGCCGGGAGGGCTGATCTTTGACCCCGCGCCCTCGGACGACCCGGTGGGCAACATCACGGCCCTGGCGTCCAACTCCACCATGACTCACATAGCGGCGCTGGGCGTGCCTCTAGGCCTGATTCTGATGCTCTACGGACTGGCCGGCATCAATCGAGTAATGGAGGAGAGCACGGCCGCCGCCATGTCCCGGCTTGGCATTATGTTCATGATGGTTGGCGCCTTTGGCTGGATCATTTCGAGCGGATTGAACCACGTCATCGCGCAAACGGCAATCGATTCTGAAGGGGCCGTTGAGACGGCAATAGCCATATACAAGGTGGACTCAGGCATTACCCTCATGTCCAGCATGGCCGTTGCAACCGGGTTCCTGACCTTCAATCTGGGTCTGGCGGCCATGTTCCCATCCGGGGCCCACAGGATTGGCGCGGTGGTGATTGCCGCCGTCTCCCTCTTTGCCCTTATCGCTGTCATCATAGGGCACACCGGCCAAAGCGAGACCATGATCACGCTGGCCAGGGCCTGCTACTTCCCCTGGGTGGTCTGGAGCGTTGTCCTTGGCGTGAAATTCTTTGAGGGAGGCGAGTTCACGCGGCTTAGCCGGATCTGAAAAGCCGCTCCTCCTGCTCCGCAAGCTCCGGGGTCAGCGCCTCGCCGAAGTCCTCGGCCTCGAACACTGGCCTGATCTCTACCTCACTCGGGCCGGTCATGGGATTGGGGCAGCGTTTCACCCACTCAATGGCTTCGTCCATGTCCTTGACCTCCCAGAGCCAGAAGCCGGCCACCAACTCGTTGGTTGCGGCAAAGGGCCCGTTGACGACAGTGCGCCCCGGGCCGTCGAAGGCCACCCGCACGCCTCGCGACGACGGGTGAAGGCCCTCGCCCGACAGCATCACGCCCGCCTCCGCAAGCTCCTCGTTGTATTTGCCCATCGCCTCCAGAAGCTCAGTCGACGGCATGACCCCCGCCTCGCTGTCGATTGTCGCTTTGACCAGGACCATTACGCGCATACTCGTCCCTCCCTTCAGGGAACAAGCATAGAGGAGTGCCGACCCTGTGTCGATTACCGGCCCGGCTCCCCTCCCGTTTGCCTGTCGCGCCTCTCGCTGGTAGACTTCATCATACCCTGCCAGCCGCTCAAGGCTGCACGGAAAGGAGGCCCATGCCCACATACGAGAACATCCTGTACGAGAAGCAGCGCCAGGGGGTCCTCATCACCCTCAACCGGCCGGAGGCCCTGAACGCCATAAGCAGGCCCCTGGAGGCGGAGCTTCACGACGCCCTTGACGAGGCTGTGGCCGACCCGGAGATACGGGCCATTGTCCTGACGGGCGCAGGCAACGCCTTCTCCTCCGGCTACGACCAGGGAGGCGGAGGCCGGGGAGAGACGGTCTGGCCCTACGGCATCACCGAGGGCATGAGCGCGTCGGAGGCCATCGACGCACGGCGCGGCAAGGGCCGCAACCCCCTGCTGCACCTGTGGGAGCTGGACAAGCCTGTCATCGGCGCAATCAACGGGTGGGCAATGGGAGGAGGCTCCTGGTACGCCCTCTTTTGCCACATCACCATCGCATCCGAGAACGCCGTCTTCGCGCAGCCCGAGGTGCGCCACGGGTCGAACACCAGCTTCATGTGGACGCTGCTGGCCGGGTTCAAGAACTCCCTGCGCTACGGACTCACCGGCGACCACATCGACGCCCAGGAGGCGCTGCGCATCGGCATCGTCAACAAGGTCGTGCCCCAGGACGACCTGCTGGACGAGTGCTTCAACATTGTGGAGCGGATTGCGCTGGTGCCGCCGGAAACAGTGAAGATCAACCTGGCCATCGCCACAATGGGCCTTGAGATGATGGGCCTTCGGGACGCCGTCTACTGGGACTCCCAGCTCGCCTCGCCGGCCCGCGTCCTGCTCCGAGAGGAGTACCGGCGGCCCCTGGACGAGGCCCGAAATAACGAGGGCGTCCGCGCCTACCTGCGGCTCAGGGACGACAAGTTCCGACCGGAGCCCTTCGGCCCGCGCTCGGAGCAGCGGGAGTAGACAGCCAGACAACATCGCCCCGCTCAAGTGGTTCGACAAGCTCACCATGAGCGGGAGAACACGGTACCGCTCACCCCCGTATCAAGTACGGGGCAGGCTCTGAGCTTGTCGAAGGGAATGAGCGAAAGGGCGAGAGGGAGAATCACCACTACAGATCGATTCACACCAGGAAGGAGAGGCCAATGCCCGCATACGAGAACCTGATATACGAGAAGCAGAGAAACGGAGTGCTGCTGACTCTGAACCGCCCGGAGGCGATGAACGCCCTGAGCATGGACCTGCGCAACGAGATTGCCGCCGCCCTGGAGGAGGCCAAGGGCGACCCCGAAATCCGCGCGGTGGTCATCACCGGCGCGGGGCGCGCCTTCTCCGCGGGCGCGGACATCGGCGGCGGTGGCGGCGGCACGGGGACGGAGTGGGTCTGGCCCTACGGCCTGCCGGAGGGCGTGTCCCTGAGGGAGCACTACGACGACTGGCGGGACCGGGACAAGGCCAACGTGGAAGATCAGCTGTACCGGTGGGAGTACCCCAAGCCCATCATCGGGGCTGTGAGCGGCTGGTGCCTGGGCGCGGGCTCGTGGCTGGCCCTCACCTGCCACATGACCATCGCCGCGGACGACGCGGTCTTCGGCCAGCCGGAGGTGCGCATGGCCTCCAACACCAACTTCATCTGGGTGCTGCTGGCCGGGGCCAAGAACGCCCTGCGCTACGCCCTCACCGGCGACCACATCGACGCGCAGGAGGCGCTGCGCATCGGCATCGTCAACAAGGTTGTCCCCAAGGACGACCTGCTGGACGAGTGCTTCAACATTGTGGAGCGGATTGCGCTGGTGCCGCCGGAGACGGTGAAGATAAATCTTGCCATTGCCACCCAGGGCCTGGAGATGATGGGCCTGCGAAAGGCCCTGGCCCTCAACGCTGAGCTCTCGGCGATGGCCCACGTGTCCAAGCGGGAGGAGTTCAACAAGCACCTGGAGGACGCCCGGAAGGAGGGCGGCTTGAGAGCGTTCCTCCAGGCGAGGGACACGCCCTTCATGCCGGAGCCCTTCGGCCCGCGAGCCAAGGGGGAGTAGGGGGTTGATAGACAGAACCACTTAGTGAATGTGGGTTCAAATGCGGTGTTTTTGTAGACATAGGCGCCAACGTGCCGGTACAATTGTTCCAGCGCGTGGAGTGGTGGGCGTTTCGGAGGGGTCATAAGAAGGGGTGTTATGGTTCAAGCCGCAATGCTGGATATACCCAAACCAAGATCGCTGAAATCCAACTCGCCATTCCGATACCCCGGTGGGAAATTCTACGCGCGCAAACTGATTCTTGATATGATTCCTCCTCATACCGGCTATTGCGAGCCGTTTGCTGGAGGAGCTTCAATTTTTTTTGCCAAACCAAAAGCCGAGGCTTCGATCCTTAACGACCTAGATTCTGAGGTCGTTAACACACTGGCCTGTATCCGGGACAATGTCGAAGGGTTGATTGGCCTGCTGGACGGCCTACCTGCCACGAAAGACCTTCACGCATACTATAAATCAGAATATCAGCCCTCCACAGATTTAGAGAGGGCATTCCGATGGTATTACCTAAATAGAACCTCGTATAGCGGAATAATGCGGCCCGAAAATTGCTATTGGGGCTTCGGGGACAAGTATTCCATGCGGCCTGAGAACTGGCCTCCTCACCTTCGTACTGTCTCAGACAGTTTACAGGGTGTTGAGTTATACTCGTTGGATTTTGAAGAGGTGATAGAAGCCTTGCCGGACGGATACTTTATCTTTGTGGACCCGCCATACTTCAACGCTGATCAGCAGAAGTTTTACAACTGCACTTTTTCAGAGGCCGACCACTCGCGATTGGCCGCATGTCTGGAGCGCAACTCGCATCGCCTGGCTTTCCTACTGACTTATGATGACCATCCAGAAGTAAGGAATCTCTACTACTGGACAGAACGAATTACGCGACAGTCGTGGAATTACACCATTAACCGAACTGATGACCAGCGCAACGGCAGGAAGAAAGAAGACGGGTTCCGTAATTCCCGGAACAAGGGGCAGGAGCTCTTCATCCGCAACTATGATGTCCGAAAGTAACGAAGAGATCCTTCGGGTCTTCAGAAGCATCACGGAGTATTGCCAGACTTACAATATTCCAAGGGAGAACCTCCTCGATATATTGGAGGACCAAAAGGTCTTGCCAATGATTCGCGGCAAGGCTACGGAATACGTTGGAGCGGCTTTCCTGAAGCAAGTGCTTGACCCGCGAGAGTGGAACGTAGAAAAACTTAACCTGAATCCACAACCAGGTGTCATCGACGAAGATGTAAGTGTCACATTTCGCAGAACTGGCACTAGGTTGAAAGCCGAGACTAAGAATGCTGTGCGCGGCAGTTTCAAAATGGGTTCCTCGCGACGCCCAGGGCCATATTTCACGGTAAAGTGTCACAAATCCCGTTCCAATCTAGGGTTGCAGAACACGACCAATGACAGATACCTAGTCGGGGAATTCGATCTATTGCTATGCAACGTGTCCAACTCCCTTTTCCGAGGACGTGCGTTGCAGGCAGGCTTGCCTTTGATTGACAATCCAGCCGCTATAGAGTGGCTGATAAACTACTACGGAGTAGAAACTGAAGCTGAACTAATGCGGAAGGCATACGATGACTGGCGACTATGCTTACCAGTAACCATTGCTGACGATAACGGCGTCATTCCCAGGACACCGGCAGTGCTAATGGAAGGGGACCCGAATTGGTTTAGTGCCGATGAATTAGCGCTAAACCTCCGCACCTTGATAAACGGCGTCCACGGTTAGGAGCAATCGTCTTAGTTCAGGCTCGGTGAGTCAGCCTGCCATTCCGGGGAGCCGGAGATATGATAGAAGGACATCTGGCGCTCCTCGTCGTAGCTTGGGGGCGTGAGCTTGTGCGAGGGCAAGTCTACTGTCCACTCCCCCAGTTCCCCAAAAGAGACAAACCGCACGAGCAGGCCCACGTCGAAAGCCTTGGCCAAGCGCTTGAGGGTCTTCAATGAGTACCTGCCGTAGTTGGGGTCCTCCAACCGCGAGATGCTCTCCTGCGCCATGTCACAGCGACTGGCTAGCTCCTCCTGGGTCCAGCCACGGGCCTGACGGGTGAGGTTTATCTGAAACGCCAGCCCCACTGCGACGTGCTCGGATACGAACTCGTGGCGGTATTCCTCATCCTGTACCTCGTCCAGAAAGTTTCTTCTCTCATCCGGTGAACTCATGCTTGACCTTCCCCTTTCGCTATGGGTATACCAGCGCCCCCTACATCTGCGCCGTGTCCACTATGCGGGCCTCGCGGCTGCCGGGCGTAAGTTCCAGGATAGCCAGGGTCCCGGGCATCATCTTCTGGCTGGGCCACGTGGCGCTGCCCGGGTTGATGAACAGGATGCCCTCGTGCTCCTCAATGAGCGTCTCGTGGGTGAAGCCTGCAACGACTATGTCCACCCGCGCGCCGAACACCTCCGTCATAGCGTCCGCAATTGAAGCGTCCGGGGGGAAGTAGCGCTCTATGGCCCCCGGCACAACCTCCTTCGACCTTATGCCCGGGACAGGGATGATGAGCTCGTGGGTCATGCCGATGGAGTGGCCCTCAAGCTCCAGCGTCCGCGTCCGACCCTCGGTCCTGGGATCGTCCTGAAGGTGGTCGAAGATGCCCCGGACCGCCTTCACCGGCGCGATGCCCTCCAGCCAGTCCAGGCACGGGGCGATGAAAATGTCGCCGCAGTGGAGGATGAGGTCAACTCCCTCCAGTGCACTGGCAATCTCCGCCGAAAGCTCAGGGGTCGCCGCGGGTATGTGGGTATCTGCGATGATTCCTATCTTCATGTCTGCGGTCCTTCCTGTGGATTTAGAATAGGTCTCGCTCCAGAGAGGGGTCCAGATTCCTGGTTTCACCGGAATGGCGGAAGGGATGCCCCTATCCCGCGGCCTCCCGCTCCTCCCACAGCCGGTTGGCGGTCCTTCGGATCACGGGCCCGCTGAAGCCACGCCGGTAGAGGTAGCCCTGCAGACGGCGACGGAACGTGGCGTAGTCGGCGTCTGCAAGGGATGATGAGGCCCTCAGCCCGGCGCGGTACGCGGACTCCTCGTCGTCCAGGGTCTCAACTGCGGCCTGGGCCGTGTCTCTGTCCACGCCCTTGCCCAGAAGCTCGCGCCTGATGGCGGATGCGCTCCGGGGCCTGTGAATCGAGCGGCTGCGCGTCCACTCCCGGGCGAACGACTCGTCGTCCAGAAGGTTCAGCTCCTTGAGCCTGATGACCACCGACTCCGTAACGTCGCCGGAGTATCGGCTCTCCAGCCGTCGCCTGACCTCGGACTCGCTGCGTTGCCGGTAGGACAGGAAGCGCAGGGCAAGGGACGTCGCCTTCTCCAGGAGCCTGTCTTCGTCCATTGCAGGAGGGAAAGGGCGGGCTGGCCTAGTCCTCCGCCTCTTCGTCGTCCTCTTCGATAGGCCCAATGGGCGGCGTCTGGGCGCTCGCCGCCGAAGCCCTGATTCGCTGCTCCACCTCTGAAGCAACGTCCTGGTGCTGGTTGAGGAACTCCTTGGCGGACTCCCGGCCCTGTCCGAGCCGCACGTCCCCGTAGGAGTAGAAGGAACCCGCCTTCTTGATAATGCCGTCGTTGGCGGCAATGTCCAGGATGTCGCCCTCCTTGCTGATGCCGCGGTTGAACATAATGTCAAACTCGGCTGTGCGGAATGGCGGCGCCACCTTGTTCTTCACAACCCTGGCCCTGACCCTGGTGCCAATGACCTGCGACCCCTGCTTGATGGAGTCGACTCTGCGCAGGTCTATGCGGACGGAGCTGTAGAACTTGAGGGCGCGGCCGCCGGGCGTCACCTCCGGATTGCCGAAGACCACGCCTATCTTCTCTCGAAGCTGGTTTATGAAGACCACGGAGGTATGAGACCGATTGATGGCCGCCGTCAGCTTCCGCAGCGCCTGGGACATGATGCGGGCCTGCAGGCCCATGTGGGAGTCTCCCATGTCCCCTTCCATCTCGGCTCTGGGCACAAGGGCGGCCACGCTGTCGACAACGACCACGTCCACGGCGCCGCTTCTAACCAGGTACTCGGCAATCTCCAGCGCCTGCTCCGCCGTGTCCGGCTGGGAGACCAGCAGCTCTCCCAGGTTGACGCCCAGGTTGCTGGCGTAGGAGGGGTCCAGCGCATGCTCGGCGTCGATGTAGGCGGCAGTGCCACCGGCCTTCTGGGCCTCGGCAATGATGTGGTGCGCAAGGGTGGACTTGCCGGCGGACTCGGCTCCGAATATCTCCGTGACCCTGCCCTTGGGCACTCCACCGACTCCCAAGGCCATGTCCAGCGAGAGGGACCCCGTGGGTATGCTTTCGACCGACAGGCGCTGGCCGACCTCTCCCAGCCTCATGATGCTGCCCTTGCCGACCTGCCGCTCTATCTGGCTCAGCGCCAGGTCCAGCGCCTTCTCTTTTTCAGTGACCATACGGCCCTCCGCTCAGACCCTGCAATTTGGGTTCATCATAGCACGGGCCATAGGCGCGGACAAGGAACGCGAGGCGATGTGGATTCGGCGGATTGACGCTGAAATTAAGT
Organism: Dehalococcoidia bacterium; assembly: GCA_034421015.1. Classification (GTDB taxonomy): domain Bacteria; phylum Chloroflexota; class Dehalococcoidia; order Lucifugimonadales; family UBA2985; genus DAOUJW01. The sequence goes on along the minus strand of DAOUKT010000012.1, from coordinate 26,391 downwards.
AAAGCGAATTCTCACTTAGTAGTTGACACTGTTTTCTGAGAGTCTATAAGCTGAGAATGGCGCTGCAAAGTGCATAAGGAGCAACAGGTGACGATACAAGACCGTCTGAGTGAAACGGAGCGGCACATTGAGCGAATACAGCTCAAGACCCTTTCATCTGAGGACGGCCAGAGATCCCTGGATGTGCTTATGGATCAGGCGGCGGACGGGCTGGAGAGCCAAGATTCTGCCCCCTTGGACATAAACGCTCGCTTGGATCGAATTGAGGCCATCCTGGAGTCAGACGACAGCTAAGGATAATCTGAGCGAGTTAGAAACACCACCATTCCTGCGCAGGCAGGAATCCCAGGAATCCAAGGGTGGCGGGGCATGGACTCCCGCCCCCGAATCGGGGTACGGGGCAGGCTACGCGGGAGTGGATTGGACTTGTTCAGACCATTCCTTGAGAAACTACAAGATGATAGACACTGAACACTACACCTACAGAGTCACCTGGTCCACCGAGGACAACGAGTTCCTTGGGCTGTGCGCCGAGTTTCCCCTCCTCAGCTGGCTGGCGCCTTCTCAGGAAGAGGCCTTCACCGGCATAAGACAGCTTGTGGCAGACAGCGTAGAGGATATGGCGGCCAACAGCGAACGGCCATAGGCAGCCGGAACGATTTTATAACTCACCTCCGCTCAGAGCCACCACCGCTGACCCCCCGCTTTCCAAGGCAGGGCGCTTTGGGGGACAATATAGTCAGGGTATGAATCACTCCCAAGGCATACTTGTCTCCCTGCTGGCCCTCCTGCTGGTATCAGCATCAGGCTGCACGCCCGCGCCCGCAACCTCGCCGTTGCCCACAGGCACGCCGGAAGCGACCGGCGCTCCTACGCCCACCGCCACTCCCACTCCTCACACGGAACCATCTCCGACATACCTGGCTGCGCCGTCACCTATCTCCACTAACATACCCGCTCCCTCCCGGACGCCTTCTCCAACCGCGGCCCCTGAGCCGACCGCCCCCGCTCAGCCGACCGCGCTGCCCAACGCCCCGGACCTCGACATCCTTGACCTGTACCGCCGCATTGGCCGTACGTCGGGAGGCCCCCGGCCGGCCGCCGCGACCGCGAACCCCATCGAGTACGAAGTGGGCAGGCTGGACGAGTTCTGGGTCGTTGACCTGGTAGACGAGGACGTGTACAGGACCCAGGCCGAGCTGACCCACGTGAGTGAGCACGCCTACTGGTACTTTGAAAGGGGCCTCGAAAGCTCGCAAGAGGCCATCGGCAGGACGGCCCGTATCTTCGAAGACGCCATCTACCCCGTGGTAGCCTCCCGCTTCGGGAGCAGGTGGAGGCCCGGCGTGGGCAGCGCACCCCGCATCACCATCCTCAATGCGCGCCTCCGGGGAGCCGCGGGCTACTTCAACTCCTCGGACCACTATCCCGCGGAGGTGTACCCACACAGCAATGAGCGGGAGATGGTGTACATGGACCTCGGCAGCCTGCCACTGGGATCGTCCGCCTACCTGGGGGCGCTGGCCCACGAGCTGCAGCACGCAGCCCACTGGGCGGGCGACCCGGGCGAGGAGTCGTGGGTCAACGAGGGCCTTTCAGAGGTTGCCAAGGGCAGGGCGGGCTACGACCTCAGCTTTGTTGGGTTCTTAATCTCGTCTCCGGCCACCACCCTGACTACCTGGCCCTCCCACGGCGCGTCTTCGCTGCCCCACTACGGGGCCTCCGGTCTGTTCTTCGAGTACCTCGCCCAGCGCTACGGGGGCCACGACAAGCTGGGAGGCCTGGTCGACCAACCCGAGGACGGCGTCGAGGGCGTCAACGCCTACCTGGAGTCCCTGGGCTTCCAGTCCACCTTTCAGGACGTGTTCAGGGACTGGCTGGCGGCCAACTACCTGGACCCTCTGGGGGTCGACCCCTACTACTACGACGGCCTGGACATAAGCGTCAGGCCCGGCAGGACGATTACCGAGTCGGGCAGCATCAGCATCTCCTCGCCCCAGTACGCCGGGGAGTACATGGAGGTGCGGCTGCCGGACGGGGACGCCAGGCTGACGTTCCAGGGACAGGCTGAAACGCGCCTCATCCCAACCGACCCCTACAGCGGCGCTCACTGCTGGTGGGGCAACCGCGGGGACTCCATCGACTCGACACTCACTGCGCCCCTTGACCTCACGCAGGTCGACAAGGCAACACTGCGTTTCCGGGCCTGGTACAACATAGAAGCGCAGTGGGACTACGCCTATGTTGAGGCGTCCCCGGACGGCGGCGAGACGTGGGCCATCCTCGAGGGCGGCCACTCATCGCCGGAGAACCCCCTTGGCCTCAGCTTCGGTCCCGGCTACACGGGGAGCAGCGGCGGCTGGCTGCAGGAGTCCATAGACCTCACGCCCTACGCCGGCAGCAATGTGCTCCTGCGTTTCGAGTACGTGACCGACAGCGCCATCAACGAGGACGGTATCTGCATCGACGATATTGCCGTGCCGGAGATTGGCTTCTTCGACGACGCCGAGACGGACGGCGTGTGGACGGCGGAGGGGTTCGTCCGCACCGACAACCGTGTGCCCCAGGGCTACGTCGTCCAGGTGGTCTTGCTGGGAGACGAGACCTCGGTAGTGGAGATGCCTGTAGACGGCAACGGCAACGGGTCGCTGACTCTGCAGGGATTCGGGGACGAGCTTGGCAAGGCCGTGGTTATCATTGCGCCCACGGCTCCCAGAACCACGCAGCCGGCGTCCTACGTCCTGACGGTGGAGCGGGCAGGGGAGGGGTGACCGGGGCGCAGGTGGCCTGTTGTTTCATCCGCCAGCTAGCCCATGAGCAGGAACCACGCAGCCGCCGCTGCGATCCCAACGATTGCCAGAATCGGCGCTCCGCAGGTGAGGAAGATCGAGGCAGAGCGCGCCAGCTTGAAGGGCAGGAGCAGAAGTCTGACCGGAATGTAGAGGAGCTGGAGCAGGAACCCCATCAACTATATGGAATCAGGACGAGGTATGGGCCCCTTCCATCTGCTCCTTCAGGGCCTTGATGGCCTCGTGGCACCCGAAGACGGTGGCCAGCTTCCCGTTGACCCGCACCCGCTGCTTGGAGATCAGCCCCTTCTTGTGCAGGGACCAGAACGACCAGCTCAGGGCGGACGGCTTCATACGGGGGAAGATGCGTAGCAGGCCCTGGTCGTTGTATTCAAACACCTCGTCGGTGCGCTTGATCAGCTCCTCCAGAATCATGGACTGCAGGGGAGGAAGGTCCTCATCCGCGGGTCCGGTTGATGTCATTATCTGGGAGATCTTCATTGCCTACCTCATTATAAGCGCTTACAAGATGCTAACAGACTTGTCAAGCGCTTATCAAGACGGACAAGCGCGCAGGCATCTAGACTAGTTGTTGACGAATCACAATTCCCGCACCAGAGACCCTTGCGTAACCACGGCGGCATCTTGAAGGCAATACGTTTATCGTCATTCCCGCGAAAGCGGGAATCTATTTCCTTCTATATCGGAGGCCCTGGATTCCTGCTTTCGCAGGAATGGTCGGGAGGCGCGCGCCTCAACTTGCGTAAAACGGGCAGCGTTTGGCGAGAGACATCGGGGACCGAAGAGGACTCAGACTAGGTCTCCGCAATGGACTCGGCATCTTGGATGTACCGGTCGGTTTCGCGAATGCGACGCTCAATCGTTTCTATTGGTTCACAAATGCCAAGGTAGAAGCAGTCGCCGTGCAGCAGGCTCTGTCTCGAGTAATAGCGCCCCACAAGCGATCGCGCCCTTTGATCTGCATTGGCCAGCCTCTCCAAGCCGATTCTGGTGTCAGTTGACCTCTCCGGCTCCACGCCGGTCCGGGCAAGAATCAGGGCGTCGGTTGCCCGCTTGGTCGCGCGCCAGGCCTTTTCGGCCGCGTCTCGAACATCGCCCTCGGCCAGACGTCCAGGGGCCTCCGAGTGTACGTTGCGAGCATCTTCAAATATTCGCGCTGCGTCGGCCGTAATGGTCATGGCCTACCACCAGATCTTGTTCTCCACCGTGCCCATAAGCTCGTCGAAGTCCTTGGTCCAGAGGGCAGTGCTCAGGTACTTCCAGCCGCCGTCCGCCAGCAGGCAGACGATGTTCCCGCTCTCCATTCGCTCGGCCAGCCGCACCGCGCAGCACACCACCGACCCCGAAGACACGCCGGCGAAGATGCCCTCCTTTTGCATAAGCTCGCGCGTCGTGCGGAAGGCCTCCCGGCTCTCGATCATTATCCGGCTGTCCAGCAAGGAGATGTCCAGGATTGGCGGGATGAACCCCTCCTCAAGGCTGCGGAGTCCCTGGATGACGTCGTCAGGGTGGGGTACCACCGCCACAATCCTTATGCGGGGATCGTGCTCTTTGAGGCGTCTGCCCACGCCCATAAGCGTGCCGCCGGTTCCAAGGCCGGCCACGAATGTGTCCACCTCCGGCAGGTCGCGAAGGATCTCCTGGCCCGTGGTCTCATAGTGGGCCAGCGGGTTCGCGTCGTTGCCGTACTGGTAGAGCATGTAGTAGCTGGGGTCGCTGGCCGCCATCTCCTGGGCCACCACAATGGAGCCGTTGCTCCCCTTTGCGCCATCGCTGTACACGATCTCCGCGCCGTAGGCCTCCAGCAGCTGCGTCCGCTCAGGGCCGACGTTCTCCGGCATGACCACCTTCACCCGGTAGCCCTTCCTCTTGGCGACAAAGGCCAGGGCAATGCCCGTGTTTCCGCTTGTGGGCTCAAGTATGGTCTTGTCCGGGGTGAGCTTGCCCTCGGCCTCGGCCCTCTCGATCATGTACCTGGCGATGCGGTCCTTGAGGCTCCCCGTGGGGTTGGTCCCCTCCAGCTTGGCGAAGATGCGGACGCTCTCCTTGGGACTCATCCGCGTCAACTCGACCAGTGGCGTGTTGCCTATGGTGTCGAGGATGTCTCTACCGCTCATGGCTGACTGTCCAACCCTTCCGGCGAGCAGGGGGCGGCTAGCCCTGGATCATGGTTACGGGCTCCTGCAGTCCGCAGAAGACCACGTAGTCGATTAGCTCGTCGATGGTTGGGTTGTCGCCGCAGAGGGGGCACTCCTTGTTGCGCCGCAGCCGCACGGTGCGGAACTCCATGCTGAGGGCGTCGATGATGAGCAGGCGGCCCACCAGCGGCTCGCCCGCGCCGATTATCAGCTTGATGGTCTCCACGGCCTGGATGCTGCCCACCATGCCAGGCAGCGCGCCCAGGACGCCGGCCTCGGCGCAGCTGGGCACCGCGCCCGGGGGAGGAGGCGACGGGAAGAGGCAGCGATAGCATCCCTGGCCGGGGATGAACACGCTGGCCTGGCCGTCGAAGAGCAGGATGCTTCCGTCCACCAGGGGCTTGCCCGACAGGTACGCCGCGTCGTTCACAAGGTAGCGGGCCGGGAAGTTGTCCGCCCCGTTAACAATGATGTCGTACTGGGGGATGATGTCCATGGCGTTCTCCGAGGTGAGCGGCTCCTCGTGGATGACCACGTTCACGTCGGAGTTGTAGCTGTTCAGGCTCTCCAGGGCCGACTCTACCTTGGGCCTCCCAACGTCGCCCTCCTGGTGAAGGATCTGGCGCTGGAGGTTGCTGATGTCCACGGTATCGAAGTCAACGATGCCCAGCGTTCCCACGCCTGCGAGGGTCAGGTACACCGCCACGGGCGAGCCGAGGCCACCCGCGCCGACTATGAGCACCTTGGCGTCGATGAGGCTGCGCTGCCCCTTGCTTCCCACCTGGGGCATTATGATGTGCCGGCTGTATCGTTTGACCTGATGCGGTGTGAGCGCCACTGTCTGAGTCATGACTTGTCTCTCCTCCTAAGCTCGCGTGCGGGTATTATACCCCACTTTGCGCCTGCAATATAAAGACCCCGCTCTCCACCCCCGGCCCGCGCCGAGGGACACATTCAACGGGGTCTGCGCCTTTCCTATGGTCTTGTCTTGTTGCGACGGGGCTAGATCTGGTACATGCCCCGGCTTTGCAGTCTCTCCTGTCGGCTTGCCAGATCGGCGATTGTGGTGGCGTTGAGCACGCCCTGGACAGCGTCCTCCACCGACCGCCAGACCTCTCGCTGAGCGCAGATCCTGGAGAGGTTACAACAGTCCGGCTCGTCGATGCAGTCCAAGGAGGCCGCTGTGCCCTCAAGGCCCGCCATCACCATTCCCAGGCTGATCTCCTGGGGAGGCTTTGCCAGCACGTGTCCGCCCTGGGGCCCCCGGCGGCTGCGGATGAACCCGAATTTGCTCAGCGTGGTGAGAAGCTGGTCCAGGTACGGCTCCGGAATGCTCTGGCGCTCCGCTATCTCCACCGTCTGCACGGCTCCATCCCCGTACCGCTGCGCCAGCTCCACCAGCGCCCGCACCCCGTAGTCCACCTTCATGGGTACCTTCATACCCCCGCCTCCTCTAATCTGTCCGTTCCGCGATTATAGCACGCCCCCTGTACAGCTTCAAGCGTGGCGCGCGCCTTGAGCATGCCTTGGTTTGGGACGTCCAACCCGCGTCAGGAGACGCGACCACCCAGCAGTTGCGAAAGTTCTGCAGTAGCTGGATGTCGAGCGTATGCAGCGGAGGGCATGTGTTCATACCTTTCCAGCAGTTCAGACTCAGAGAACTGCTGCGGCCAGTTCAGATCGACGCTGACTTCGTCGTCGCTGAGCACGATCGCGCCTAGATTTATTAGTCCGACTATGTCTCTGACGATAGCCCGGCCCGGAAATTTCAGGTTCCTGTAATGCACTCCAACCTGGCTTGCCAGTTCACTTAGCTTCATGGAGTCGCTTTCCAGGAGTAAGTTTGTGATCTGCACCTGCCGCGCCGCTAGCGCTCGCCGGCGAGGGCTTCGAAGCCGTCCGAATAGAGACTGGGTGAATTCCCTATACAGTATCCTCCTGCTGTGGGTGACAATCTCCGCAGCAAGTTCATCGCATCTCTCTGTGATCGCCGGCAGGGCGAATTTCAAGAACGGCGTGAGATCGTGTCCATTCCTGCGGGATTCATACAACGCCGCCAAATACTCTTCTTGATGTTCGTAGTAGTAGTTGGATAAGCTCACCATGACCATGTCATTTACACTGGCCTTCCGCAACATGAAAGCCTCCAACGCTCGTGCGCTTCGCCCGTTGCCATCACCAAAGGGATGCATAGCGCCAATGTGATAGTGTGCCGCCATAGCTTGTATAATCGGGTCATGCCGGGGAAACTCTGTGGCTACAGCATGCAAGAAACCGCCGAAAGCCTCAGCAAGTTCATGGCCTCCTTCCGTACCTCGGCAGGATGGACGGCCAAAGGTGACGTTCGCCCCATCGCGACGAAGCGCGCCCGGCTCGCAGTGATCATCGTCGCATCCTTTGACGATGCGTTGATGGATGCCGAATACCAATTCAGCCGTAACAGGCGCATTTGTGGATATGGCGCGAAGCCAGCGATAGGCGTCTGAAGCTGCTCTCAACTGACGCTGCGAATGGGTGAGTCCAGTGAGGGTGTGGGGGTCAGAGGCGAATGCTTCCTCCTGCTCTCGTGGAGTGAACTCCGCGCCTTCGATACGCGAAGTGCCGACTGCCTCCAGCCTCAGTTGCTCCTCATGGGCCTGTTCTATCCATCTCGACAGATAAGGCAGGCGGCTCAATACACCGGCCGCAGTCTTGGCTTCCACCAGCAGACTTGATACCATTCGGCTGTCGTAGAGTATCCAATGCTGCGGAACTGTGTAACGACTAACAGACGGTGCTGTCATTCGGGCCTCATTTATGGCTCATTTCGCGTTCCCACGCACGAAATAGTATAGAATCCCCTACTTCATTTCAACCCCATTTCCGGTTCATTTCCAGTCCTGACCGCAAGGTTTAGGGCTTGCCCAATTTGCGCTCCTCCAATATCATAGCAAGGCTAATTTGACATCCATTACGACACAAGGAGATTTCATGGACGCCATATCATTAGAAGCTACACCCAGGGACGTGATGGGCAAGAAGGTGAGCAACCTCAGACGCGCCGGCATGACCCCGGTCCACCTGTATGGGAAGGGCATAGACTCCAGGGCGCTGCAGGCCGACTCCGCAACCCTGAACAAGGTTGTGGGCCAAGTGGGAACTAACATCCCCCTGTACCTCAAGGTCAGTGACGCCAGTGAGCAGGACCTGGTCTTCGTGCGGGAGGTGCAGCGCCACGCCATCACCAACCAGATACTCCACGTTGACTTCTACCGGGTTGAGGCGACCCAGCGGGTCCGGGGCGAGATACCCGTTGTCCTGAGCGGCGAGGCCCCCGCCGTCCGCATCCACCGTGGCGTGCTTATGCAGGCGCTGTTCACCCTAGTGGTGGAGGCCCTGCCAATGGACATGCCCGAGCGGATAGACGTGGACATATCCCACATTGAGGACCTGGACCAGGACATCCGCGTATCGGACATAGCCGTGGGCCAAGCGTTCACCGTCCTCACCGATTCCGAGGAGCTGGTGGTGCGGATCAACGCCCCCAGGGTGGCCGAGGAGCCGACTGCCGCGCCGGTCTCGCAGGAAGTCGCGACAGTGGAAGAGGCCGCGGCGGCGGCCGAAGCCGAGGAGGGATCGGACTAGCTGGGCAGCACGCTGCCCGCGAACCCCTCGTGGCCCTTGAGGAAGTCGGCGGCGTCAACCGCACGGCGTCCCTCCAGTTGAACGCGCTTCAAGCCCAGGACTCCCTCTCCGGTGGCAACGCCAACAGGCGCGGGGGCGTCCCTGCCCAGTTCCACAACCCTGCCCGGCGCGCCCGCGCCGCCCTCCGGCAGGGGCACGGTCTCCAGCGCCTTCAGCAGCCTGCCGTTCCACCGGGTGTAGGAACCCGGCCACGGGTGATAGGCGCGCGCCTGCCGCCACAGGGTCTCCGCCGGAAGCCCCCACTGGATCTCCCCGTCCTCCTTGGTCAGCCTGCGGGCGTAGGTGGCTTGAGCCTCGTCCTGGGGCCGGGGGACGACTTCGCCTCGCAGGTAGCCGGGAAGTCGCTCGACCAGCAGCTTCGCCCCCCTTCCAAACAAGCGGTGTGTGAGGGACTCCGTCGTGTCGTCCGGGTGTATGGCCTCCTCGACCTGCGCTATGACAGGCCCCGAGTCCGTGCCCTGGTCCAGCAGCATGATGCTCACGCCGGCCGTCTCGTCACCCTCCAGGATGGTGAAGGCCACGGGCGACGGCCCCCTGTGGCGCGGCAGCAGAGACGGATGGACGTTCACGCAACCCGCCGGGGGCACGTTGACGACCTCCTCCGGGAGGATCCTGCCGTAGGCGGCAATTGCGATGACGTCCGGGGCCAGGGCCGCCAGCCTATCGTGGGCCTCGGCATTCCTGAGCGAGGTTGGCTGGAGCACATCGAGGCCTCGCTCCAGGGCAAAGGTCTTGACCGGAGGGGCCTCCAGGCTCCTGCCTCTGCCCGACGGCCTGTCCGGCTGGGTGTAGACGCCGACCACGTCGTAGCCGCTCGCCAGAAGCTCCTCAAGCGGCGGTATCGCAAAGGCCGGTGTTCCCATGTAGACCACTCTCATACTTGCTCCCTGACAGGGATTATAGGGTTCCAAAGATTCCAAAACAACGGCAATTTTCGCGCCGGAAAGTGGCTCAAAATCTCCCATGAAATTCCCTCCGCTACCCCTTGCATCCCCTATTCTAGGGGGCTGGTATAGTAGTCCTCAGCCAATCTCCATCCAGGACGCGCTTCCCGGAGTTGGCCCTTACTCAGCCTGATGCCAGGCTCTTCTTGGCGCCACCGGCGCTATGTATCCACAGGCGGGCTCCCTTTAGGGGGCCCGTCCACCCTCAAGCCCGGGACATAGAGAGCGTGGCGTATTCAGAATGAGGATTGAGACCGCAAAACAAGCGTGGGAAGCGGCCCTTGCCAGCCTGGAGCTGCAGGTCAGCCGCCCCATCTTCAGGACCTGGCTCAAGGACACCGTGGGCCTGTCGCTGGAGGGCGACAGAATTGTCGTTGGCGCGCCGTCCACGTTTGTGGCGGAGTGGCTCGAAAAGCGCATGTCCTCCCTCATCGAGAGCTCACTGGCCCACGTCATGGGTCGGCGAATCGAGGCGCGGTTCCAGGTCCTGACGGAATCCCCGCCGCAAACCGCTCTGAGGCCCGAGCCCTCGCCGACGCCATCGCCAAGCGCTCCCGCGCCGGCGGCCGCCGGTCACGGGCCTCTCAACCGGAAGTACACTCTGGCCTCCTTCGTGGTGGGCGCGTCAAACCAGCTTGCCTACGCGGCGGCTCTTGCCGTCAGCTCAAAGCCGGGCGAGGCCTACAACCCCCTCTTCCTCTACTCCGGCGTCGGGCTTGGGAAGACGCACCTGCTCCACGCAATCGGCCACGCGTCCACGGCCAAAGGGTTGTCGTGCCTCTACGTCAGCTCGGAGCAGTTCACAAACGACTTTGTGACCTCCATCCAGACCCGGAAGACCAGGGAGTTTCGCAACAAGTACCACTCTGTCGATGTGCTTCTCATGGACGACATCCAGTTCATGCGTGGCAAGGAGGCCACCCAGGAGGGGTTTTTCCACGCTTTCAACGATCTCCACAACACCAATCGACAGATAGTAATCGCCAGCGACAGGCCGTCGGCCGCCCTGCAGCCCCTCGAAGACCGCCTCCGCTCCCGCTTCGACTGGGGCCTCTCCGCCGACATCCAGTCCCCGGACCAGGAGACGCGGCTGGCCATCGTCCAGGCCAAGGCGGGCACCCACGGCGTCTCGATTCCCCAAGACGTGCAGGAGCTCATCGCGCACAACTTCCCATCGAACATCCGGGAGCTGGAAGGTGCCCTGAACCGGGTCTGTGCCCTCTCCGACTTCACCGGCAGGCCCCCGTCCCTGGAGCTTGCCCGGGAGGCTCTCGGAAGCGTCCTTACGTCTGACGTGCGGAACATCCCTACCCCAGAGGAGGTAATCTCCGCCGTCTGCCTCTTCTACGGCACATCGCCGGACGCCCTGCAGAGCAAGCGCCGCGACAAGGAAACCGTCAAGGCCCGGCAGATTACCGTCTACCTCCTTCGAGAGATCGCCCTCAAGAACCTCCGTGAAATCGGCAATCTGCTGGGCAACCGCGACCACGCCACCATCCGCTACAGCTGGATGAAGGTGACCGACGCCCTGGAGACCGACACTACAATCCGCTCAGACATCGACCAGATCACGGACGCGATAGTTGCCTGAGCCACAGGCAACCAAACGGGTTCTCCACGAAGTTTTCACACTCCAGCGCAATTATTATCTCTATCTAATATAATGTTACAGATATGTATGACAAGATAAGAATAATAGTAAAGGCTGGGAATGGAGGCCCTGGGGGAGTGAGCTTCAGGAGGGAGAAGTTTGTCCCGAAGGGTGGGCCAGACGGCGGGGATGGTGGTCGTGGGGGAGACATTGTTCTACGCGTGCGAGAGGGCGAGCATATGCTGAGGGCGTTTCACTACAAGCGTCGCTTTGCCGCGGGCAACGGCGCGGCAGGCGGCCCGAACGACAGGGCCGGACGGAATGGGGCTGAATGCGTGGTTGATGTACCCGAAGGAACGCTGGTGTATGAGCGTGACGGGTCCGGTGACCGTAGTCTGCTGGTTGACTTGAAAGAGTTGGGAGCAACATTTGTAGCCGCACGCGGTGGAAGTGGTGGCAGGGGCAACGCGAAGTTTGCCTACTCACAGAACAGGGTTCCCCTTCTGGCGGAGGATGGGGAGCTTGTGGAGGAGATCGAGCTGGAGCTGGAGCTACAAATCCTTGCTGACATTGCCGTCATCGGTGTGCCCAATGCTGGAAAGTCGTCCTTCCTGCAGGCTTGCTCCCGGGCGCGCCCAGACATTGCGTCCTATCCTTTCACCACCCTTGAGCCGATCCTCGGCTTCGTTGAGCGGCGCGGTCGGGAGTTCGTGGTCGCGGAGATACCCGGCCTCATCGAGGGCGCTCATGAGGGCGTCGGGCTTGGCGACGACTTCCTGCGTCACATGGGCCGTACCCGCGGGATCATCCACCTGCTGGACGGCCTGTCGCAAGATGTCCTTGGCGACTACGGCCGCGTACGCCACGAGATGGGCCTCTACGACCCTCATTTGCTGGACAGGCCGGAGGTTGTGGTGCTGAACAAGATGGACGAGCCGGAGGCCCAGGCCCAAGTGGCCGCATTGGAGGACGCTCTCAGCGAGCGGGGAGTCCGAATGCTGAGGATGTCGGCGACCACGAGGGATGGCGTTGACGCCGTGCTTGACGCGGCTCTCGTAATGCTGGCGGAAACGGCCGCGGTGCCGGAACCTCCAGCGGAGGCGGTCCCCGTTCTGACGCCAAGGCCACGACGGAACAGGCCCGTCGTCGAAAGAGACGGAGCCGTGTTTGTGCTGCGCTCGCCGGTGGCGGAACGGCTGGTGAGGCGGGTTGACCTGGGCGAATGGCAGGTGCAGGTGCAGCTGTGGCAGGAGTTCAAGCGCAGGGGCATAGTGCAGGCCCTGGAGAAGGCCGGCGCGCGGTCTGGGTCGGTCGTCAGGATCGACAAGTACGAGTTGGAGTGGAAGTAGGATGCGGCTAGGGCTTCTGGGGGGCACCTTCGACCCCGTGCACGTCGGGCACCTGATCATTGCACAGGAGGCGCTGGCTAGACTGGAGCTTGACGAGGTGTGGTTCGTGCCGACGGGCCGGCCGTGGATGAAGGAGGGCAGCGCGGTTTCGGCCTCCCACCACCGGGTGGCGATGCTGCGGCTGGCCGTGGAGTGCAACCCGAGCTTCAAGGTGTCTACGGTCGAGGTGGACCGCCCCGGGCTCTCCTACACCCTGGATACGCTGACCGCTCTTCTGGATGGTGAGGCCAGGGGCGCGTCCCTTTTCTTCATCCTTGGAATGGACTCTGTGGAGACGCTGCACAGGTGGAAGGAGCCGGCTCGCCTCTTCGACCTGTGCACCATTGTAGCGGTGTCCAGACCGGGCCACGCGGAGTTCGACAGGGCGTCCCTTGACGGGATACGCGCAGGGGCCGCAGAGCAGGTCGTCTTTCTGGAGGGGCCGGACATCGGCATCAGCGGCGCTGAGATACGGCGGCGCGTGCAGCAGGGGCTGCCGGTGACCTACTGGATCCCGCCGCCGGTTGCCGACTACATTCGCGAAAATGGACTCTACCAGGAGGCTGAAAGTGAGCAGTGAGATCGCCCGCAGGATACTGGAGCTATCGGAGCAGGTGGGATCGCTTAGATACGGCGACTTCACCCTGTCGTCCGGCGCAAAGAGCAGCTACTACTTCGATGGACGGCTCATCAGCCTCCACCCGGAGGGCGCGCACCTCCTGGGCAGGGCGTTCGTGCAGGTGCTCCAGGGGTCAGGCATCGTGGCAGTTGGGGGCCCTGCGACGGCGGCTATCCCCATCGTCACGTCGATAGCCCTGGTGAGTCAGATTGAGGGCAGCCCGCTTGACGCCTTCTTCGTCCGAGGCGAGGCCAAGGAGTACGGCACGAGAAAGCAGGTTGAGGGCAGGCTCCAGGCCGGCAGTCGGGTCGCCATACTGGACGATGTGTGTTCAACCGGAGGCTCGCTGTTCATGGCCATAAGCGCGGTGGAGGAGGCAGGCTGCACGGTGGAGAGGGTGCTGACGATACTGGACCGCAACCAGGGCGGCGGCGATGAGCTCCGCAGCAGGGGCTACGACTTCAGGACGCTCCTGGAAGCCGACGCTGAGGGAAAGGTCAGGGTGGTTGAGTAGAGGCGCTGGGCCTTGAACGCAAACCGCATCAAGGTATGCCAGGCAGACGATGCGGCCCTTCGTAAAGAGGGCGACGCACAGTTACCGGTGGAACACCTTCAAGGCCATTGAACCGAAGAAGGCTCTCGTCCATAGTTTCCATTACAGGAATCCTCAAGTGGATTGCAGTTGCAAGATGTATCGCGTCCGCAGGCTTGATACTTGGCGCATTCCTATACCGCCTAACCAACTCGCGGGCCGTGGATGCCACTCGGACGTCAAGAGCGACCGGAATTATGTAGTTCCGGCTCAGGAATTCCCGGATTTTTGCTTCAGAGTCATGGTCAGCTAGCCCTTCTAGGTAAGCTACCTCCGTAGCAGCCATCGTAGATACTACGATTTCAATTTCCCCTGCTGTAGCGCGCTCCAAGATTTGAGAGCAGGTCTCGGCCAAATCCACATTGCCTGCAAGATAACCCAGGACCACGGAGGAATCCCATAGACGGCGGCTTGGAGGCACAATTATCCTGGAGAAACCCGGCGAACTGATTCCAAGAACGTTGCAGGGTCGTCTGCTGCCCTAGCGTCTGGAATGGAGCCAAATTCAGCCTTTGGCAAATTGGGGTCAGGAGTTGCATCTTCGAGGTCTATAATATTGGTAATTGATCGCGGTGTCCCGTTGGCGAAATAACTTATGTCCCCCGTTACCAAGACCCTCTTTTCTAGAAATGCCCTGACGCGAGACAGCCAATCACCACCCCTAGGTATGGAGCACCGGACCGGCGTTCTTGTTGTCCTATCCCAGATTGTCACAGTGGGAGATCTGTGGACATTTATGGCTTCCAAGGTTCCCTCAAGAGACCCTATATTGCGGTAGCCGGCTTTAAGAATTCTGTCTGTCTTTTGCGAGATATCCCGTCTTATGGTAGCCATCTGTTCTCCATCACTGAGGACAATTATGGAACTGGCCTTGTTCCTGCCTCTAAACAACCGGCGCATTTTTCCGAGATTCAGCAAGGCCTGTTCGGTAAAGTACTGAGGGGGGTAGTCCGTTCCGTCGGTCACTGCCCGAAGGCCATCACCTATCGCCTTGACGGCCTGCCGTTGATGGCCAATGTGTATGTCCGGCTGCACGGTGATGCTAGGCGCACTAGATTGGAGCTTCCGAATAACCCAATTGCGCGGAGACTTCGCCCCATTTATGGCATAGTCTACATCGCGCAGTAGGCGGTTTATATGCTCGAGGGAATTCAGTAGCAAACCAACCGTCGCGGATTCGGCTTCAGGGTTAATGACGAACGTCATGTCGAAGGAAAGTTCGCCATCATCTTGATAGATCATTTCATTCCCCTTGCTACTTGCGCGCACGCTAACATATCTTCCGCGCTCGGTCAACTCTAGATGTCTCGCTCGCCTTGACACCCCGCGAGGCGGCCGCTATACTCCGCGCAAATTGGACATAGCCACAGGCTGCGAACGGGATTAGTACGCCTCAAGCGGGACTCAGAGAGCCGGGTAAGGTGCGAGCCGGTGTCAGCGCAGGGGCCGAATGGGCCCGGGAGCCGCAAACCGAATGCCCTGCAGCCAGGGACGTAGGCCTTGCCGGGGGAGTCCCGTTACAGACTCCAGAGCCTTCAGCCGGAGGCTCGACTGAGATATGAGAGGGGCGAAACTATTGGGTCGCCTCTCCAAATAAGGGTGGCACCGCGGAGAAGCCCCGCCCCTTAAAGGGCGGGGCTTCTCGTTTGTGGGAGAAAAGTAGATACGGAGGCGTGAGCCGATGGGACGCATTGGCGCAACGTTGTGGTGACTGAGTAAATTAGAGCCGACAAGCGGTCCTTTTGGCGCCTCGCTGAAAGCCTCACAACGGGAGGACTTACCGGATACCATGCAATCTGAAACCATTACCGGCGAAGACAGGAACACACAGACGCGCAAAAAGCGTGTCCTGAGCGGCATACAACCTTCGGGCGACCTGCACCTGGGCAACTACCTCGGCGCGATCAAGCGTTGGGTTGAGCGGCAGTATGAGAAGGAGAACTACTTCTGCATCGTCGACCTGCACGCCATCACGCAGCCGCACGACCCCGCCGCGCTGCGTCATCGCACAAGGGCCGTGGCCGCGCTCTATATAGCGTCGGGCCTGGACCCGGACCACTGCCCCATCTTCGTTCAGAGCCACCTGACCGCCCACTCGGAGGCATGCTGGCTGCTCAGCTGCGTGACGCCCCTCGGCTGGCTTGAACGCATGACTCAGTACAAGGACAAGGCGGGCCGGACCGACGGCAGCGAGCGCATTTCGACGGGGCTGCTCGCCTACCCCGTTCTGATGGCGTGCGACATCCTCCTGTACAGCGCCGACGAGGTGCCGGTGGGAGAGGACCAGAAGCAGCACGTGGAGCTCTCTCGCGACATAGCCCAGCGGTTCAATCACCTGTTTGGCGAGACGTTCGTCCTGCCGGAGCCGGTGATCCCGGAGATAGGCGCGCGCATCATGGGGTTGGACGACCCCACGAGGAAGATGGCGAAGAGCTACGAGCACGTTCGCGGCCACCTGGTAAAGATGGTCGATGAGCCGAAGGAGATCGAGCGAACGATCAAACGGGCCGTGACCGATTCGGGGAACGAGATCGCATTCTCGGACGACCCCGCCAGGGCCGGCGTCAACAACCTCCTTGGCATCTATCAGGTTATCACCTCAAAGTCGCCGGAGCAGGTGGAGGCCGACTTCGCCAATGCCAGGGGGTACGGGGACCTGAAGAGCGCGGTGGCTGAGGTCGTCATTGAGGAGCTGAGGCCAATCCGGGAGCGGTATAACGAGATCATGGGCGACGTGGCTGAACTCGACCGCATTCTTGCGCAGGGCGCCGAGCGGGCCGGGGCGGTTGCGAACGCCAAACTCCGGGAGATCAAGGACCGCATGGGCTTTGTCCTGCCTGGAGCTGCGACATGAGCGCCTACTATCCGTCGCTGGAAGAGGTGAAGGAGCTGTCGAAGCAGGGGAACCTGGTCCCCCTGTACCGTGAGATCAACGCCGACCTGGAGACGCCCGTCTCCGCCTACCTCAAGATTGCCGAGGGCGCATACTCATACCTTCTGGAGAGCGTGGAGGGCGGGGAGCAGCTCGCCCGCTACAGCTTCATCGGCACTGAGCCGTACAAGGTGGTCAAGACGGGGCCGGGCCAGCCCTATGGCGAGGTGGACCCCCTCACGCTCATAGAAGAGGAACTGAACAGGCACAAGCTGGTGTCGATTCGAGGCCTGCCGCGGTTCCACGGCGGCGCTGTCGGCTTCATAGCCTACGACGTCGTCCGCTACTACGAGCCGGTGCCGCCGCCCGCAAGCGACCCGCTGGGCCTGCCGGAGGCCGTCTTCCTCTTCGTCGACACCCTGCTGGTCTTCGACCACGTCAGCCACAAAATCAAGGTTGTCAGCCACGTCCACGTCGATGGGGAAAGTGTGGAAAAGTCGTATGCAGAGGCCGCGGCCCGCATCGACCGCCTTGTCGAGCGGCTTGACAGACCCCTTCTTGTGGAGCGTCGCGCCACCGGGCAGGGCGAAGACAGTCCCGGCCACACCTCCAACATGAGCCAAGAGCGGTACGAGGCCATGGTGGAGCAGATCAAGGAGTACATCTACGCCGGGGACATCATCCAGGCGGTGCCATCCCAGCGTCTGGCCAGGCCAACCAGCGCCGCGCCTCTGGACATCTACCGGGCGCTCAGGACGCTGAACCCCTCGCCATATATGTACTACCTTTCCATGGAGGGCTTCTCCATTGTCGGCGCGTCGCCGGAGCTGCTGGTGCGCGTGGAGAATGGCCTGGTCTACAACTTCCCGCTGGCCGGCACGCGGCCCCGGGGCGCGACTACGGAGGAGGACGAGGCTCTGGCCGCGGAGCTGAAGGCCGACGAGAAGGAGCGCGCCGAGCACATCATGCTGGTGGACCTGGGTCGCAACGACGTGGGGCGGGTCTCCAATCCGGGCACCGTTGAGGTGACCGACCTCATGCGCGTTGTGCGATACTCCCACGTCATGCACCTGGAGTCGGAGGTGCAGGGCAGGCTGCGCGACGACCGCACCATCTACGACGCCCTGCGCTCCTGCCTGCCCGCCGGCACGCTATCCGGCGCTCCAAAGATTCGGGCGATGGAGATCATCTCGGAGCAGGAGGGCGAGCGGCGCGGCCCCTACGGCGGCGCGGTGGGGTACTTCAGCTTCTCCGGAAACATGGACACCGCCATCACCATCCGAACCATGGTCGTCAAGGACGGCGTGGCGTACATCCAGGCGGGCGGCGGAGTTGTGGCCGACAGCGTGCCGGAGAGCGAGTACCAGGAGACGTTGCACAAGGCCCGGTCCAGCCTGCGGGCCATTGAGGAGGCGGAACGCGCGGGGCGATAGGCGGAGGGGTCTGGAGACCTTACGAGTAGCAAGAGAGCTCAGGCTAACGCTTGTATTAACGATGTCCACGTATACACGCTCCCAAGGGAGGCAGTGGACATCTCCAAGTCGGGCCTGAACTCTATTAGTAGTCAGGCTAAATCAAGGCCCTTGGAATGTCAAGCGCTAGGCCCACTGGCTCAGCGTGTCTACAAGGGTTTCAACCTGCCGCAGGCACAGGGTGACGCCGTACTGGCCCAAATGCCCCTCGTAGAACGTCCTGTGCAGCGCTTCCGCAGCGTTGAAGCATTGGGCCAGTTCCTCGTCTCTGGTCTCCTCCACCAACTGCCCAAGTGCCCGGACCAGGAGCCTGTGTTCCTCGTGGGGCCACCCGCGCCTCTGGGCCACCGCCTTCACCATCAGGGCGGCCGCTCCCCAACCCTTTTCGGCGGCCTGGTTTACGTCTCCCCTCTGAAGCTCATCCCGGGCTTGCGCCAGGTATATCTGCGCCTGTTCAGCGTAAGGCCGGGCGCCGGTTGTCATATCACCCTCCCGCCTGCTTGGGTCTGTCACGCCCATTCTATTCCGAGCTTCAGGTTTTGACAACGCCATGCCCAAATGCTAATGTCGGAACAGCCTACAGCGTTCGGTGCTTGAAGGAGGCAAATGGCAACCATCCGGGGAATGTTCACCGCCCTGGAGGTGCCCAACTACCGGCTGCTGTTCGCCGGACGGCTGACCTCCAACTCCGGCAGGACCATGCGGGTCTTCGCCCGGGCCATCTGGGTGTTCGAGGCCACCGGCTCACCCCTGCGAATGGGCATCGCCGTCTCCGCCCTCTCGTGGCCCATGCTTTTCATGCCTCTGATTGGCGGCATAGTCGCCGACAGGGTTGACCGCAAGACGCTGCTTCTCTGGACGGAGGGCCTGCTGGTAATCCTGTGGGCCGCCGTGGCGCTGTTCATATCCCTGGGGTCCTTCCAGTGGTGGTACTTCATCATAACCGCCGTGGCCAGCGGCACCATTCAGTCCTTCGGTCGCGCCGGCCACCAGGCCATGATCGGAAGCGTGGTGGACGACCAGCGGCTGGGCAACGCCGTCGCGCTGGACTCCGTATCGATGACTTGGCCCCGGATAGCCGCTCCGGCCCTGGGCGGGATACTCATTGGGCCCATCGGCGTAGACGGCCTGTTCTGGCTGACGGCGGCCGGACAGCTGGTCACGTTCATTACCCTGATCATGATCCGGTGGACGCCCCAGGAGCGGCGGGCGGCCAGGGACAGCGTGCGCGGCAACGTGATGGAGGCCCTCCGGCACATCCGGGGCGAAAAGGTGATCATGTCCCTGGTCACCCTGGGGCTGCTCTCCTCGCTCTTCGCCGGCTCCTTCAACTTCCTGCTGCCCATCTTCGCCATCGACATCCTTGATGCCGGGGAAGGCGGCCTAGGCGTACTCATGACGACCTCGGCCCTCGGCGGCGCGGCGGGATCGGCCATCGTTCTGGCCGCCAGCAACGCCCGTCGCCACAGGGGCCTGCTGCTGATGACGATGGCGCTCGTCAAGACCGTCGCTCTCATCGTCTTCTCCCAGTCGGCGCTGTTTCCCGTGTCCCTGGTGGCGATGTTCGGCCTTGGCGGAGCGCAGGTAATGTTCATGACGATGATAACCGTGGCGATGCAGCAGCTGGCCCCGGACCACCTGCGAGGCCGCATCATGAGCCTGCGGGTGGTGTTCATGGGCTTCTCCCCCTTTGGCGTGATCATCATGGGCGCAATTGCCGAGGTGCGAGGAGCCGCTGACACGGTGCTCATAGGGGGCGTTCTATACGGAATCACGGCCCTGGTCGTGTTCACCGTCGTGGGGACGCTGCGCAGGTTTCAGTAGGGGGAGCTACAGCTGGCGGCCGTCCTGGGTGGTCACCACGTAGGTGGACTCCCGCCCCAAGACCTCGTCCTGGTGCATCCGGTCGTGGCGGTAGAGGGACTTCAGGAACTGGTGAACGCTCAGGTCCCCAAAGGGCGTGTTGCGGCCTGCCCGCTCCATCTCCGAATCGGCGGTCTCGGCGATGAACCGGTACGTGAGTTGCCGCTCCTGCTCCAGCCTCTCCAGCAGCTCTGCCAGTGACATCTCATTGGCGTGGTCGAAGAGAGGCGCCTCGCCCGTTGCGCCCGGGTCCGGCAGCCCTGCCAGGTCCGGGGAGTCCTCGTCCCGGGAGCGGCGCGCCCACACCCAAACGTAGTGGCGCTCCGCCTCCGCCAGGTGAAGCAGCTGCCCCTTGGGCGACCGGTCGCCGGCCTTCTGCGGGGTCTCGGCCTGCTTCTCGTCCAGGGTGGCCACAACCTCCAGCAGCGCCTTCCTGTTCTCCTCCAGCTTCTCAACCAGGTCGCGCCGGTCCTTTACGTCGAACATGGGGCCTCCCTTCGCAGAGCGCGTCGACGGCACAAACAGCGACGCTCTCCGTACTGCCTTGCTTTGCGCCAGTCTACTCCACGCGGTTCCGAGTGTCGAGAGGCCGATGCGGTGGTACAATTCCGGGGTGTTCAGGACAATGCTTCCGATGAGAACGGTTCTGCTGACAGCTACCGCGCTGGTAGCCGTCGCGCTGTCGTTCCTCGCGTGCGAACGCTCCCCAGAGAGGGCGGAGACGCACTTTGAGGCCGGCATTGAGCTGGAGAGTCAGGGCCGAATCGAGGAGGCCATAGAGCGGTACGATCAGGCCCTTGAGATCAATCCCGCCGATGCCGACTACTACTTTCGCAGGGGCGGCTCCTACGGACGGCTGGGCCAGTATGAGAGAGCGCTGGAAGACCTGGGCCTGGCCATCCGGCTCGACTCCGGGCACGTGGGCGCGTACAGCACCAGGGGGATAACCTACTTCCTGCTGGGCGAGTTTCAGAAGGCCGTAGACGACCATAGCCAGGCCATCGAACGCCTTCCCCAGGTGGGGGAGTTCTACGTCAACAGGGCCAAGGCCTACACCCGACTGGGAGATGACGAGGCGGCGGAGCAGGACGTAGAGGAGGCCATAGGGCTGGGGTTTGACGAGGACGAGCTGCGGGCCGAAATTGAGAAGCAGAAGGCGCTCCGCCAGGGGGCGGCGCCATAGTTGTTTCTCAGGAGCGGGAGAAGTGTGAAGTCGTCATGCAGAGGAGCGCCGTGACGGCG
Source organism: Dehalococcoidia bacterium (assembly GCA_034421015.1). GTDB lineage: Bacteria > Chloroflexota > Dehalococcoidia > Lucifugimonadales > UBA2985 > DAOUJW01. The sequence continues at coordinate 5,176 of DAOUKT010000012.1, read as the reverse complement.
AACCCAAGACAAAACGCGGCCGTAGTGGCTGTACAAAATGAGAGGGGGCAGGCCCAAGCCTGCCCCCTCTCTGCTAGTTACTAGCCTGGCAGTGTCTCACCGCCGACGCCTGTGTCTACGCTAGTTGACAATGGCGCAAACGGAGTACACCTCAAGGGTCCAGTTGCCGGTGCCGGTGCCATCGGCGGCAACTCTCCAACCGGCGGGCACCTCACCGGCCAGCCCGTCCGGGCGGTTCATCACGACGACCACGCCGTCAGTGTCACCCTGGATGCGGTATCCACCGGCAATTGCGAAGAGGTCCTCGCCCGCAGTCTCGCACCTGGCGACCACTTCCTTGTCTTCGCTGGTGCTCTCCGTTATGGCCGAGGTGACGATGGTCAGGTTGCTGACGCCCGGGTCTCCCTGGATACCCTGAGGTCCGTGAGGACCCGGCTTGCCTTCCGGTCCGGGTGCGCCGCGCTGTCCAGCGGGCCCCTGATCACCCTGAGGTCCCTGCGCTCCTGCAGGTCCCTGGGGGCCTTGGATACCCTGCTCACCCTGTTCACCCTGGGGTCCCTGGGGTCCCTGGGATCCGACGTCACCCTGCGTGCCTTGTGGCCCCTGGATGCCCTGTGGTCCTTGGGGACCAGTGTCGCCCTTCACGCCTCGCGCGCCGATGGGTCCCTGTGGCCCGGTGGGTCCCTGCGGCCCAATGGGTCCGGGAGGTCCGCCCGGAATGCCAGGCTCACCCTGTATACCGCGCTCGCCTTGTGGTCCCTCCGGCCCTTGTGGTCCCTCCGGCCCTTCGGGTCCCTCCGGCCCTTCGGGTCCGGGAGGTCCGCCCGGGTTACCCGGGTCGCCCTTGTCGCCCTTCGCTCCCTGGGGTCCGGTAGGCCCCGCGACTCCCTGGGGTCCCTGGGGTCCGGCAGCTCCCTGGGGCCCGGTCGCTCCGGTCGCTCCGGTCTCACCCTGCTCACCCTGCGGCCCCTGTGGCCCGGGAGCGCCGTCCATTCCGGCCTCTCCGGTACAGGCCCCAACCAGGAGCACCCCAACCGTCAACAGGGAAAGAACCCATAGCTGTCGTCTTATAGAACCGGCCAGCAGCCGGTTTGGCCTAGACAATAAATCCATATTCATACCTCCTTTCTATGGAGTAAGGCTACTATTATGGACTCAAGGTGTCAATATAAAGTTGCGCCAAGTTGAGGGAATACCGCGTAATGTTAGGTGAGGAGGCGCAGTCCTTGACACAATTGGGCCCAGATAATAGGCTGATAGCGCTCGCGCTGGCGAGGAGTTCCCTCGCGGGCGCAGGAAGACGGAAAATATTGCCAGGGAGGTTAACGCCATGACCATCACAGCTGACACAGGGAGCGCGGAGTCCGATCAGTTCAACGTGGTTGGGACCAGACCCATACGCCACGACGCTCTGGACAAGGTGACCGGCCGCGCCAAGTACGGCGCCGACGTCAATATGCCAGGGATGCTGCACGGCAAGATACTTCGCAGTCCACACGCTCATGCACGCATCCTCTCCATAGACACCAGCAAGGCGGAAGCCCTGCCCGGGGTCATGGCCGTCCTCACCTCCAGGGACTTCCCGCTGATTGAGAACCGCGTCCTGGACTTCACGGAGACCCAGGGCAACGTGAGGCTGCTGGCGGAGAACGTCCTGGCCACCAAGAAGGCCATGTACAAGGGCCATGCGATAGCGGCCGTGGCAGCCACCGACGCCCACATCGCGGAGGAGGCCGTTGACCTCATCGAGGTGGAGTACGAGGTGCTCAAGCCAATCCTCAACGTGAAGGACGCCCTCGCCGAGGACGCCCCCCTGCTTCACGACGACCTGACAACCGTGTTCCGCGTCGAGCGGTTCGGCAAGGGCGAGAACACCGGCGTCAAGAGCAACGTTGCCGGGCACATCCAGTTCAAGCGCGGCGACCTTGAGCAGGGTTTCAAGGAGGCCGACCTCATCGTGGAGCGGGAGTTCACCACGCAGCCAGTTCACCAGGGCTACATTGAGCCTCACACCTCCACGGCCCACTGGTCCGCCGACGGCCACCTGACCATCTGGACCAGCACCCAGGGGTCGTTCACCATTCGAGACTCCACGGCGGCGATTATCGACCTGCCCCCGTCAATGATAAAGGTCATTCCAATGGAGATCGGCGGAGGCTTCGGCGGCAAGACCATCACCTACCTGGACCCCGTGGTTGCCCTGCTCTCCAGGAAGTCCGGCCGCCCGGTGAAGATAGCCATGACCCGCAAGGAGGTCTTCGAGGGCACCGGCCCCACGTCCGGCTGCTTCATGCGCTGCAAGATTGGCGTGGACAAGAACGCGAGGATAACGGCCGCGGAGCTGTACCTGGCCTTCGAGGCCGGCGGCTTCCCCGGCTCTCCCGTGGGCGGCGGCGCGATGAGCGGCCTTGGCCCCTACAAGATCGACAACCTGCAGGTCGACGGCCTGGACGTTGTGGTCAACAAGCAGAAGGTTGCGGCCTACCGCGCCCCCGGCCAGCCCCAGGCGGCCTTTGCGGTGGAGTCGGTCATCGATGAGCTGGCGGAGAAGGTGGGCATGGACCCCCTGGAGTTCCGCATCCTGAACTCCGTCCACGAGGGCGACAGGGCCCCCAGCGGCGTGCCTCACCTGCGCTTCGGCTGCGAAGAGGTCGAGCAGGCGATGAAGGCCCACGACCACTACAACGCCCCCTTGGAGGGCCCCAACCGCGGCCGTGGCGTAGCCGTGGGCTACAGGCTCAACGGCGGCGGCAGCGGGTCGTCGGCCACCATCCACGTCAACGCCAACGGCACCATAAACCTCATCACCGGCTCCGTGGACATTGGAGGCACTCGCACGGCGGTTGCCATGCAGGCCGCCGAGGTGCTGGGCATTCCGGCTGAGGACGTGAACCCGACCGTCGTGGACACGGACGCCGTGGGCTGGACGGGCGGGACCGGCGGCAGCCGCATCGCTTTCGACACCGGCCGCGCCGCCATCAACACCGCGCAGGAGGTGGTCAGGCAGATGAAGGCCCGGGCCGCACTCCTGTGGGAGGTGCAGCCGGACGACGTGGACTTCGTCGACGGCTCGTTCATCTGCCAGAAGAACCCGGAGGACAGGTTTACCTTCAAGGCGCTTGCCGCCAAGCTGATGGATACCGGCGGGCCTGTGACCTGCTCCGGCCAGGACAAGCAGGGAGGCGTGGGCGCGCAGCTGGCCGGCCACATTGTGGACGTTGAGGTGGACCCGGAGACGGGCAAGGTGGACATCCTTCGCTATACCACCTTCATCGACGCCGGCAAGGCCGCTCACCCCAGCTACGTGGAGGGCCAGATGCAGGGCGGCGCGCTCCAGGGCATCGGCTGGGCCCTCAACGAGGAGTACTACATGACGGACGACGGCACCATGGCCAACTCCAGCTTCCTGGACTACAGGATGCCCACCAGCTTGGACCTGCCCATGATCGACTGCGAGATTATCGAGGTGCCCAACGCCCGCCACCCCTTCGGGCTGCGCGGCGTGGGTGAGACGGTCCTCATCCCGCCCCTGGCCGCCATGGCCAACGCCGTGCACAGCGCGCTGGGCGTGAGGATGTACAACCTGCCCATGTCCCCCGGGGCAATCCTGGAGGCCCTGGAGGAGAATAAGGCGGCAGAATAGGCCGATGGTTGAAGTGAGCGACCACAACGCCGGTCCGACTCAGACGGCAAGCCGGTACGTGTACCTCCTGACCCTGGACGGAGGGGACTTCTACATGGGGCTGACGGACGACCTGGAGGGCCAGGTCAGGCAGCACCACGAAGGGGAGTTCCCCTCCACCGCGGGTCGCAACCCGCAGCTGGTCTGGTCGGAGAAGTGGGTCGGCGACGAGTCCAAGCTGCAGGGCCGGATGGACAACCTTGCCAGGCTCTACAGCGAGAACCCCAACGCCATGCTCTACCGGCTGCAAGCCCGCCTCCCCCTGGGCGGGATCCAATGGGGGTAAACGGGAACTGGAAAGATCCGCTCATTCCTATCTCCTGAAATTTCTGAGGATTAGAGGCGTATCGTGACTCTCTCTTATAACACACAGGCTGACGTGTTCCTGAATCAGGCGCGGGACGAACTCCAGAAGGGGGACCTGCGGCAAGCCGCGGAGAAGGGATGGGGTGCGGCTGCTCAGATGGTCAAGGCGGTGGCTCAAAAGCGACAGGAGAGTCATCATCACCATGCGGAGTTGCTGGGGGTGGTAAGCAGGCTTGTGCAGGAGACTCGCGACGCCGACCTGATGGTGCAGTTTGACGCCGCTCAAGCTCTGCACACTGCCTTCTATGAAGGGGCGGTGAGCGACTTTGAGGTAGAGTTGCGCCTCCGTCAGGTGTCAGACTTCATCGCAAAGTTGCGCCTGATGTTGTAAGGCAACCCACGGCGTAGACACAGGCTGCAGGCCCGCCTCCCCCTGGGTGGGATCCAGTGGGGGTAGTATAGGGCACATCTGGGTGGGTTGAAGCCGGTGCAACTCCAATGAGGCCGAGTTTAATCTGCGAGAGCCTTAAGGCATGGCACAATCTCGTTTAACCCCTGCATCACGATATCAAGGGGAAGAGAAGGACGCTGTCTCTCACTGTACTTGGAGATAGGGAGTCCCAACTCCTTCAGAACGCGCTCGTAACAGTTGACAGCCTCGCTATGATCCGGGAGGTATTTCTTGAGCTTTCCCAAGGCAGGGAAATAAATCTGCGGCCTTCCTGCTGACTGACTCATTACCGACACAGTTCCTCTTCTGCCATCGCGCCTGTTCACTTTTAACGAGAAGCCTTGCGGCCCAACCGTGTCCACACCGAGCTTGCCAATCGGAAAACTGCCCTTGGTAGGCACGAGTTTGTCGCCCAGTAGTTCGCGTATTTTAACTAATGGCTCCTTGTTCAACACCTCATCTGATATGTCCGCTCGTGGGGATGCCGGTGAATACCCAGCCAACGCCTGCTGAATCTGGTCATGCAAGTACCTCACGTTGATACGGGCCTGTGGAGATAGATCGGCTGAGTCTTCAAGCTGGCTATACAGATAGTCAGCAATCTTCTCCAGGCTGAGGTCCCCTTGTCATCGCCGGTGTAAGAATGACCCAGTAGTGCCGGAAAGGAATTGACCCACCCCTTAGCAGAGAGCACCTTGACGTTGGAGGAATGCCGATTTGGAGGTGCTCAAGAGATT
>DAOUKT010000011.1:0-26838 GCA_034421015.1 Dehalococcoidia bacterium | reverse complement strand
GCGAAAGCAGGGGTCTAGAGCGTCCTAATAGGCGACTTCAGATTCCCGCTTTCGCGGGAATGACGATAAACGTAGCTCTCTGAAGATGCCGCCGTAGTTACGCAAAGGTCTCTGAAAACGGGAATCCAGGAGGGTGAGGGGTGGCGGGCGGCGACCATTCCTGCGGAGGCAGGAATCCAGGGGCGTCCGATTCAAGGTGACTCGCCTTTGTGTACGGCGCTTCAGATTCCTGCTTTCGCAGGAATGACGGAGAAGAAGCGCCGCTCAGGTCGCCGCCCCAAGTCTGAGGTATCGCTATGGACATGGCGCTGTCCGACATAAGGGTACTGGACCTCACCCACGGCATTGCCGGCCCCTACGCCACCAAGATGCTGGCCGACTACGGCGCGGACGTCATCAAGGTGGAGCGCCCGGACGGAGGCGACTTCGCCCGCAGGCTTGGCCCCTTCCCCAACGACACTCCACACCCGGAGAAGAGCGGCCTTTTCCTGATGCTCAACATCAACAAGCGGGGCGTCACCCTCAACCTGAAGACCTCCACGGGCAGGCGGATGCTTCTGGAGCTGGCCCGGCAGGCGGACGTATTGGTGGAAAGCTTCGCCCCTCGCGTCATGCCCGCCCTCGGCCTCTCCTACGAGGCCCTGTCTGAGGCTAACCCCGGGCTGGTCGTGGTATCCATCTCCAACTTCGGGCAGACCGGCCCCTACCGCGACTACAAGGCCAGCGAGATGGTGCTTTACGGCATGGGCGGGGCCATGCACTCCCGCGGGCTGCCCGGCCGCGAGCCTGTCAAGTACGGGACCAACGTGGTCTTGCACCAGGCCGGGTTGATTGGCGCGCTGGCGACCATGACCGCGCTCTTCGCCCGTCGCAGGCGCGGCGGCCAGGGCGAGCACGTGGACATATCCATCTTCGAGACCGCCGCCCACAGCAGGGACGGACGCTCCCCCGACATCATATCGGCCCAGTTCATCAACCAGGTGCGGCCACGCCGCGTGCCCGGCTCCACCATCGCCTCCGGCACCTTCCCGTGCAAGGACGGCTACATTGTCATGGGCGCGGGCGGCGCGCGCTTTCCCCAGGCCCTTGCAATGCTCGGCAGGCCTGAGCTTGCGGACGACCCCCGCTTCGCCACCCGCGAGGCGCAGATGAACCCGGAGAACGTCGTGGCCTTCAACGAGGGCATCATGCTGCCCTGGATGATGCAGCACACCATGCGTGAGGCGTGGGCCAGGGCCCAGGAGCATCACATCATCTCCGGCGCAATCTTCACCTCCGCAGACCTGGTGGCGGACGGCCACTTCCGGGACCGGGGCATGTGGGTGGAGATCGACCATCCGGTGGCCGGCCGCTACGAGTACCCGGGGCGGCCCATCATCATGGGCGAGACGCCCTGGCAGCTCCGCAGGCCCGCGCCCCTGCTCGGCGAGCACAACCGCGAGGTGTACTCCGACGCACTGGGCCGCTCGCCGGAGGACCTGTCGCGGCTGTCCGGGCAGGGGGTGATATGAGAGTCCCGGATGTGAGGCCAATGGAAAACACTTTCACCGTCACTCCGGCGAAAGCCGGAGTCCACACCACACCCCACATGGATTCCTGCCTACGGAGACCTTTGCGTAACTTGCTAGTAAGCGCCCATTCTCGTCATTCCCGTGAAAACGGGAATCTAAAGAGTTTCTTTCAAGGCATCGCAGACTTGCAGACAGCGTCTCTGGATTCCGGCTTCCGCCGGAATGACGGTTTTGCAAAGGTCTGCCTCCGCAGGGATGGGGAATTTATTGTATCAACGGAGGGCCTGTGTGATGGCAGAGCTGCCCCTTGAAGGCATACGCATAATCGAGCTGACCCAGATAGCCGCCGGGCCATACGCCACCCAGTTCCTGGGCGACTGGGGCGCGGAGGTCATCCGCCTGGAGAACCTCCAGACCATGCGACCCGGCACCCGGGGCCAGTACGCCAAAGTCCCCCAGTCGCTGGTGGACCAGGCCAGGGCCTCCAACGCCCCGGGCATGGTCTTCCCCAACTGGGAGGCCGGCCCCCGGCCCTGGAACAGGTTCACCCAGTTCACAGCAACCCTCAGAAGCCGCAAGAGCATGACCGTCGACCTTCTCAGGCCGGAGGGCAGGGATATCCTCGCCAGGCTGGTAGAGACGGCGGACGTATTCATTGAGAACAACGTGCCGGAGACAGTGGACAGGCTGGGCATAAGCTACGAGTGGCTCAAAGAGATCAGGCCGGACATCGTCATGATACGGATGCCGGCCTTCGGCCTGACGGGGCCCTACGCCAACTACCGATGCCTGGGGCTGCACGTCGACGGCGTAGTCGGACACCACCACATCAAGGGCTACCCGAACGTCGACCCCTCCATGCGCGGCGACACCGTGGCCGCGGACGCTGCGGCGGGCGCGGCGTCGGCCTTCGCTGTGCTGTCCGCTCTCTGGTACCGGGACCGCACGGGCAAGGGGCAGATGGTGGAGATGTGCCTGTCTGAGAACTTCATCCCCGTGATGGCTGACCCCATAATGGACTACAACATGAACGGCCGGGTGCGGGGCACCATCGGCAACCGGGACTACCACATGGCGCCCCACGGCGCGTACCGGTGCAGGGGCGAGGAGAAGTGGGCGACGATTGCCGTCGGCAGCGACCGGGAGTGGGAGAGCCTCTGCGGGGCGATGGGCAGGCCGGAGCTTCTCACCGACCCCCGCTTTGCCGACGCCGCCTCACGCTGGAGCAACCAGGACGACCTCGACGCCATCGTCAACGACTGGACGAGTGGACTGGAGCCTCGTGAGGTCTTCGACACGCTCCAGGCGGCGGGGGTGCCATCCGGCCCCGTGCTGGACGACCTGGAGATTCTGGAAGACCCACAGATGGTCGACCGGGGCTTCTACCAGACCCTCGACCACGAGGAGGTTGGCACGCTCAGGTACCACGGCCCGGGCTGGGCCATGTCCAGGACGCCCAACAGGCTGCGGGAGGCCGCGCCCCTCCTGGGCGAGCACAACGAGTACGTCTACAAGGAGATTCTGGGCGTCTCCGACGAGGAGTACGCCCGGCTGGAGGCGGAGGGGCACATAGGCATGGACATGATGCCGGACGTGCCCTGAGATTAGCAAAAGGAGACCCCCACATGGACCTGACATCGTCCTTCAGATACCTCAGCCCTGCGGCCCGGCTCTACGCGGGCGTCGACGCCCTGTCCAACCTGAAAAGGGAGGCGCAGAGACTGGAGGCCAAACGCGCCTTCGTCGTGTGCAGCGAGACCGTCGCTCGCACCACCGGCCTCCTTGAGCGCGTCAGGGAGGAGTTGGGCGAGCTGTTCGCAGACTCCTACGACGGCGCAAAGCGTGAGTCGCCAATACCCCTGGTCATGGCAGGTGTCGAGGCCGCCAAGGCCGCGCAGGCGGACATGATCGTCGCGGTCGGCGGGGGTAGCGCGGTGGTCACGGCCCGGGCCATAACCATCCTCATGGCGGAGAACGGCACTCCCCAGGAGCTTTGCACCAAGTACCCGCCCGGCCAGCCGCCGGTCAGCCCCCGACTCTTGCAGCCCAAGGTGCCCAACGTCCTGGTACTCACCACGCCCACCAACGGCGCCAACCGCGGCGGCGCTGCCGTCATGGACGACAAGCCCCCGTACCGCCTGGAGCTCTTCGACCCCAAGGCGCGCCCGGCGTCCATCATCCTGGACGGCGAGGCGCTGCTGACCGCGCCCCTGCCCCTGTTCCTGGACACGGCCGCCAACACCTTCACCGCGGTCGTGGGCGGCTTGCAGTCGCCGAACCTCAACCCATTCGCCTACGCCGACCTGCGGCAGGCCCTGGATCTGTCCCTGGAGTACCTGCCAAGGCTGGTGGCCGACCCCGACGACCTGAAGCCCCGCATTCAGCTGGGCGCGGCCGCCATCATCTCCAACCGCGCCGCCGATGCGCCCTCAGCGGGCATACGGGGCGTCGCCACCACCCTTGACCGGCAGCTGAGGTATCGCTATGGGCACGTGGGACAGGGGGCGTCCAACGCCGTGCTGCTGACCACGGCTATGCGCCGCAACCGGGAGGTCGCGCTGGAGGGACAGGCGCGGCTGGCCGAGCTCATGGGCGTGAGAAAGATCGGCTCGTCCGACGCCGAGGCCGCTGAGGAGGCTACCCAAGCCGTGGACAGCTTCCTGCGGTCCATCGGCGTGGCGTCCCGCATACGAGACCTGGACGTGCCGGAATCCGACCTTGAGGCCATCGCCCGCGACGACGCGGCCCAGCCCTCCTTTGGCGAGGCCTCCCGCCGCATCGCGGACGTTGCAGAGCTGACCCGGTTCCTTCAGGAGGCGTGGTAGAGGTTGTAGTTAGTTCTGCCCGCTCATACCCTTCGACAGGCTCAGTGCCTGCCCCGTACTTGATACGGGGGTGAGCGGGAAAACCTGTGGCATATTGACTGCCCACGTTCCCGCTCGTGGTGAGCTTGTCGAACCACTCGAGCGGGTTAGCTTCCGCCAGGCTGACCGGCCACTAGACTGAGCACATGCCGCGGCAGTGGCTGCACTGCACCGGAGACGCAACGCTCTCCGCGTTGGGATCTCTGGGGTCAGACCTCGCCAGGCCCAGCAGCCTCAAGATACCGCTGACAAATCCTCCGCGCTGCGCATCAAGCACGCACACGCGGCAGCTGGTCCCGGGCGTTTCGCCCGACGTGCATATCCCGGTGCGGTCGCAGTGCTGGCAGGGGAGACGGGTTCTGGCTGAGTGCATGGTGGTCTTTCTTGACCCTCAGTATGGCATATTTTGAGAATCTCAGCGTGGCCGACAAGGACGTTGCAGTGCAGACCCGGATACTTCAGGAGGCATGGTAGTTGGTAGGGCTTAAGCAACGGTAGGACAAATCATAGAAGCTCTGGGTCAAACCAATCCTAAGGCTCTGGTCTGTTGTCTGGCTCGTAAGTCTCAATGTTTGTGGCAATATCCACAAAGACTGGGGCAGCCTCCTCAGCTATTTCCGCGGGTGTAGTGAAGTGGACAATAAACGCTGACCGCTCTTGTTCCACAACCCACACTACATGGAATATCTCGGCGTCAAGGGTTGGTAAGGTTTTGAAGAAGCTCAACTGTACAGCATGTCCAGCGTGCTTCAGACGGAGTTTATCGCTAACAACCGTAATGTCCTCCCTATCTATGTTTGCAGCCAATGCCATATTGTCTATCAAAGTATCAAGATAATCGAGAACGTCTGTGTATGCGGGATAGAAGTAGTCGATCTGCAGACTGAATGAAGAGCGGATTCCATGTGCGTCCGGCCCGGTGGTGTCTTCAGCAGCCAGCCAAATGTCGCCACTTGGGTTGGCACTCAACTCTCTGGTATCGAACTCCCAAGATGGCGGCACCGAGATGGCGAAGCCTTTCTCAGGAATATCTGCCCTTATCCAACCTGTATCCAGTACATTCGTTGTTACTGCTGTCTGGTCGTCTGAAGTGGAATCATGCAGTTCAATCGCGGGATTCCGAATATCAAGAGGTTTGCCATAGTCGGACAGCGTCATGACTATTTGCATCACCACATCCCCGATACCTTGCTCTTCTCCCGGCATTTTAAGTTGCATTACCATTTTACGTACCCTGAAGTCGTCAGCAGCTACCCAGTATTCAATCTCGCCTTCACCATATATCGCTTTTGGGCTGACAAGCTGGTTACCCAAAACCTTCCCTGGCACTGGACCCCTCAGGTAGTAAACGCGCTCACCTCCAAGAGTCTCCTGAGTGGCTGGCTCGAAGCCATTGATCACCTCAGCGTCGAAGTCTGTACTAAATGGACCAAAAGCGAAGAAGTCCTTATACGGAGTGATGGGATCGAGGTTAACTGTCCACCTAGGTACAACTTCAGGGGCCAACGTGTATGTCAGACCGCCGACCCCGATAATTTCCACTACACCGCTGTAGTCTGCGTTAGGTACGGTCGCTTCAAATTGGGTACGGTCCGGAGCTTGAAAGCCCCCCTCTAACTCCACGACATAGTTCTGCGCCCTATCGTAGTCTGACTGAGCCGTTATAGTCATCTCCACGCGCCCGGACTCTACGGAGCTCATCGCGGCGGAGACTGCTTTCAGAACCTCTTGGGCTGATGCCGACTCTGGAGGTAGCGATGATGTGGGGATAGGTGTGGCAGTAGGAGCATATGTGGAGGTCGGGCTGGGAGCAGCAGGTTGTGTGGGTTCAGACTCGGTGCATGCCGCCAGCAGGGCGATCCCAGCACAGCAGAGAAGCAAAGAACGCACTGGAGTAGTCCCAGTCTTGCTGGCCCTAAACCCGCACGCTGGGGAGGCTGGAGTGGCCCATGAGGTACTTGTCTATGCCGTGGGCCGCCTGTCGGCCTTCGGCTATGGCCCACACCACAAGGGAGGCGCCCCGGACGGAGTCGCCGGCGGCGAAGACGCCGGGCACGCTGGACATGCGGTCGGCGTTGGCGGCGATGTTGCCCCGGCCGTCAAGCTCCAGGCCCAGGTCCGTGACAATGCCCGGGTGTTCCGGGTGAATGAAGCCCATCGCCAGCAGCACCAGGTCAACGCCGATGGAGAACTCGCTGCCCTCCACCTCGCGCATGGCCGGCCTGCCCGAAGCGTCGGGCGGGCCCCACTCCACGCGCACGGCGTTGAGGGCCTCAACCTTGCCGTTGCTGCCGGAGAAGCTCTTGGTCAGGACGTTGTAGTCGCGGATTCCGCCCTCCTCGTGGGCGGCGGAGGTCCTGAGGATGATGGGCCACTGGGGCCAGGGATTGTTGGAGCGGCGCTGTTCCGGGGGCTCCGGGAGAAGCTCAAGCTGATAGACAACCTCCGCGCCCTGGCGGTGGGCCGTGCCCAGGCAGTCTGCGCCCGTATCGCCGCCGCCGAGGATGATGACCCGCTTGCCCTCGGCCGTGATGATGTCCTGGGAGTTGAAGGACTGGCCCGAGATGCGCCGGTTCTGCTGCGTCAGGTACTCCATAGCCAGGTGAACGCCCTCCAGGTCGCGGCCCGGCACGGGAAGCTCCCTGGCCTCGCATGCGCCGATGGTCAGGCAGACGGCGTCGAACTCGCGCTGCAGGTCCGCGGCCGTGACGTCGATGCCCACGTTCGCGCCGGTGCGGAAGATCACGCCCTCCTCGGCCATGATGTCCACCCGCCGCTGCACGACGTGCTTCTCCATCTTGAAGTCCGGGATGCCCAGTCGAAGCAGACCGCCTATGTACTCGTCCCGCTCGAAGAGGGTCACCAGATGGCCGGCGCGGTTCAGCTGCTGCGCCGCGGCCATGCCCGCCGGCCCTGAGCCGACGACCGCCACCCGCTTGCCCGTGCGATGCGCCGGCGGCTCGGCCGTAATCCACCCCTCCTGGAAGCCGCGGTCCGCAATCGCCTTCTCGATGTACTCAATGGTCACCGGGTCTTCATTGATGGACAGGACGCAGGCAGGCTCGCAGGGGGCCGGGCAGATGCGTCCGGTGAACTCCGGGAAGTTGTTGGTGGAGTGGAGTCTCGCCAGCGCGCTCTGCCACTCGCCCTTGTACACAAGGTCGTTCCACTCAGGGATGAGGTTGCCAAGGGGGCAGCCCGTGTGGCAGAAGGGCACCGCGCAGTTCATGCAGCGCGCGCCCTGGTCCCGGGCGTCCTGCTCGGCCCACTCAAGATAGAACTCACGGGAGTCCTTCACGCGGTCCTGAACGGAGCGCCGAGGAGGCGGCTTCCGCGAGAACTCCATGAATCCGGTCGGTTTACCCACCGGCCACCGCTCCGACGGCGATTCCCCTCTGCCTCCGCTCCTCCAGGACGCGCCTGAAGTCGTGGGGGAACACCTTCACGAACTTCGGCAGCACGTTGTCCCAGTCCGCCAGCGCCCGGCTGCCCTTCCCGCTGCCGGTGTGCCTGACGTGCTCCTCTATCAGGTCACGCAGGACGGCGATGTCCTCGCTGTCGGTCACAGGCTCCAGACCCACCATGTCCACGTTGCACCGTCTGCGGAATCCGCCGTCCTCGTCCAGGACGTAGGCGTAGCCGCCGCTCATGCCCGCAGCGAAGTTGCGGCCCGTGGCCCCGAGAACCACTACCAGACCGCCCGTCATGTACTCGCAGCCGTGGTCGCCGACGCCCTCCACAACTGTGTGGGCGCCGCTGTTGCGGACTGCGAAGCGCTCTCCGGCAACGCCGCGGATGAACGCCTTGCCGCCGGTGGCCCCGTAAAGCGCCACGTTGCCGACAATGATGTTCTCCTCCGGCAAAAAGGTCGATCCCTCCGGCGGGTAGACCGCAACGCGGCCGCCTGAGATGCCCTTGGCAAAGTAGTCGTTGGAGTCCCCCTCCAGGGACATGGATATGCCCTTGGCCATGAACGCGCCGAAGCTCTGGCCCGCGGAGCCCTTGAAGGAGATGTTGATGGTGTCGTCCGGCAGGCCGTCCTCGCCGTAGCGCTTGGCCACCTGGCCGCTGAGCATGGTTGCCACCACCCGGTTGGAGTTGCTGATGGGGAGGCTTATGTCCACACGCTCCCCCCTCTCCAGGGCATTTTGGGAGAGCTCAATCAGCTTATGGTCAAGGGCGTGCTCCAGCCCGTGGTCCTGGGCCTGGCTGCAGAAGGTGGCGACGCTCTCCGGCACCTCCGGCAGCTCCAGCATGGGCGTCAGGTCGAGGCCCCTGGCCTTCCAGTGGTCGATGGCCTTGCCAGGCTCCAGCCTGTCCATGCGACCCACCATCTCGTTGACCGTGCGGAACCCCATCTGGGCCATTATCTCCCGAAGGTGCTCGGCCACGAAGAAGAAGTAGTTGATGACCGCCTCCGGCTGCCCCGCGAACCTCTTGCGAAGCTCCGGGTTCTGGGTCGCAATGCCGACTGAGCAGGTGTTGAGGTGGCACTTTCGCAGCATGATGCAGCCCAGGGTAACCAGGGGCGCCGTGGAGAAGCCGAACTCCTCCGCTCCCAGCAGACAGGCGATGGCAACGTCCCTGCCGGTCTTGAGCTGGCCGTCCGTCTGCACGACGATGCGGCCTCGCAGGTCATTCATAAGCAGGACCTGGTGGGTCTCCGCAAGCCCAAGCTCCCAGGGGAGGCCGGCGTGCTTGATGGAGGACTCGGGGGAGGCCCCGGTGCCGCCGCTGTCGCCGCTTATGAGCACCACGTCGCCGTGGCCCTTGGACACGCCGGCAGCGATGATGCCCACGCCCACCTCGGCCACCAGCTTCACGTGCACCCTCGCCGTGGGATTGACGTTCTTCAGGTCGTGGATGAGCTGCGCCAGGTCCTCAATGGAGTAGATGTCGTGGTGAGGCGGCGGCGAAATCAGCTCCACGCCGGGTGTGGTGTGGCGGATCCAGCCGATGTACTCGTCCACCTTGTGGCCGGGCAGCTGCCCGCCCTCGCCGGGCTTGGACCCCTGGGCCATCTTGATCTGCAGGTCCGCGGCGTTCACCAGGTAGTTGGTGGTGACTCCGAAGCGGCCGGAGGCCACCTGCTTCATCGCGCTGTTCCGGGAGTCGCCGTTGGCGTCCGGGGTGAAGCGGCGATAGTCCTCGCCTCCCTCGCCCGTGTTGCTCTTGGCCCCAATGCGGTTGGTGGCGATTGCAAGGGTCTCGTGGGCCTCGCGGCTGATTGCGCCCAGGGAGATTGCGCCCGTAGCGAACCGCTTGACTATCTCCTCCGCAGGCTCCACCTCGTCCAGGGGGATTGGCTCATCCATCGTCTTGAAGTCGAGCAGCCCACGTAGTGTGGACAGCTGCCGCTCGCGCTCGTCAATCAGGTCGGCGAAGCGCTTGTAGGTCCCGTAGTCGTTGTTGCCCGTCGACTCCTGCAGCAGGCTGATGGACTCCGGGTTATACATGTGATACTCGCCGTTGCGCCTCCACTGATATTGGCCGCCCTCGTCCAGGTCAAGCGCGCTCGATACCCTGCCATTGGCGTAGCTGAAGCCGTGACGCTGCCTGGCCTCCTCCTCTATGGTCTCCAGGCCAATGCCCTCAATCCTGGAGGGCGTCCAGGTGAAGTACCGGTCAATCAGCTCCTGGCTGAGGCCAACGGCCTCGAAAATCTGGGCGCCCCTGTAGCTGTGAATGGTGGATATGCCCATCTTGGACATGACCTTCAGGACGCCCTTGTTGATGGCCTTGATAAAGTTCTTCTCGGCGGTGTAGGCGTCAACGCTGTCGGGAAGGATTCCCCGCCCCGAAAGGTCGTGGAGCGTCTCAAACGCCAGGTACGGGTTGATCGCGCCCGCGCCGTAGCCTATCAGCAGAGCGAAGTGCATGACCTCGCGCGGCTCCCCGGACTCCACAACAAGGCCCACCCTGCCGCGCGTCCCCTCCCGGATGAGGTGGTGATGCACAGCGGAGGTCGCCAGGAGGCTGGGAATGGGCGCATAGCGCGCGTCCACGCCCCTGTCCGAGAGCACAATCAGACTGACCCCGTCCTTCACGGCCTCGGAGGCCTGCAGGCAGAGGTCGTCAAGGGCCTTCTCCAGAGCGCCGGGACCGGCCTGCGCGTCGAAGAGCGTCGAGCAGGTCGTTGCCCTCATGTTGCCGTGGGCGATGTTGCGCACCTTCTCCAGCTCCGCGTTGGTGAGGATGGGCTGCTGGAGCCTAAGCTGGTGGCAGTGCTCCGGCGTCTCCTCGAACAGGTTCTGCTCGGAGCCGATGAAGGCCTCAAGGGAGGTGACAAGCTCCTCCCGGATGGCGTCCAGGGGCGGATTGGAGACCTGGGCGAAGAGCTGCTTGAAGTAGTTGAACAGCAGATGCGACCTGCCGGACAGCACCGCCAACGGCGTGTCATTGCCCATGGACCCGACGGGTTCCTGGCCGGTGACGGCCATAGGCTCCATCAGCATGTTCAGATCCTCGCTGGTGTAGCCGAATGCCCGCTGCCGCTTGACGAGGGTGTCCATGTCCGGTTGTTCCACCTTTGCAGGCTCCGGCAGCATGTCCAGGGTGACCCTGTTCTCGGCAAGCCACTGGCCGTAGGGCTTCCTGGTGGACAGGCCCTCCTTCAGCTCCGTATCCTCGATGATGCGCGCCTCCTCAGTGTCCAGCAGGAACATCCTCCCTGGCCGTATCCTGGACTTGAACCTGATCTTCTCAGGCGGGATTTCCAGGACGCCGGTCTCTGAGGCCATGACCAGGAGGTCGTCGGTGGTGACCAGGTAGCGGCAGGGGCGAAGCCCGTTGCGGTCCAGCACCACGCCGATTTTGTGTCCGTCGGTTGCTGCGATGAGCGCGGGGCCGTCCCACGGCTCCATGAATGACGAGTGATACTCGTAGAAGTCCCGCTTCACCTGGTCCACCTCAACGTGCTCCCCGGTGGCCTCCGGGATCATCATCATCAGGGCGTGGGGAAGGGAGCGACCGGTGGCCAGGAGCAACTCAAGGGCGTTGTCGAAGGTGGCGGTGTCGCTGGCTCCCGGCGTGATGATGGGGAACAGCTTGGACATGTCCTCGCCAAAGAGGGGCGATGAGAACAGGGCCTGTCGAGCCGTCATCCAGTTGATGTTGCCCCGCAGGGTGTTGATTTCGCCGTTGTGGCAAATCAGACGATATGGGTGGGCCAGCCTCCAAGAACCGAGGGTGTTGGTGCTGAACCGCGCGTGCACCATTGCAAAGGCGCTGAGCGCCCTGGGGTCCGTGAGGTCCGGGTAGAAGCCCTCAAGCTGGGTGCCCATGAGCAGGCCCTTGTACACAATGCGGTTGCTGTACAGGCTGGGGATGTAGAAGTGCCGCCTGGACTCGTCGTCAAGGCCGTCCACGGCGCGCTCAATCACCTTGCGAATGACGTACAGCCTGCGCTCGAAGTGGGCCTCGTCCTTGACGTCGCTGCCCCGGGCCACGAAGACCTGGCGAATGCGTGGCTGCGAGTCCCTGGCTATGTAGCCGATTTCGGAGTCGTCTACGGGCACGTCCCTCCAGCCGAGAAGCCGCTGTCCCTCACCGGCAATCGCATTCTCAACGACGGCCTCACAGGCCCGGCGCCGCTCGGCGTCCGGGGGCAGGAAGACCATTCCAACGCCGTACTCGCCCGGCGCGGGGAGGGCAAAGCCCAGCTTTGCGCACTCCTCCGAGAGGAGTGCGTGGGGTATCTGGATAAGCGCGCCTGCGCCGTCTCCCGTGGCGGGGTCGCAGCCGCACGCGCCGCGGTGCGCCAGGTTGACCAGGATCTTCAGACCGTTCTTTATGACCTCGTGAGACTTAGCGCCGCTGATGTTGGCGGCCAGGCCAACTCCACAAGCGTCTCGTTCGAATCTTGGGTCGTAAAGCCCGAATTTGTCCTGTGCCATCGGTAGCTTCTCCTCTGAGTAAACTCCGCATCTAGAGGATGGGAAGGTATCGCCGAATCTCGTAGTCGGTCACCTTGGACTTGTAATCGCCCCATTCCCTCTTCTTGTTCTGAATGAAGGTGTTGAACACGAACTCCCCCAGGGACTCCTTCACCAGATTGCTCTTTTCCGTAAGGGAAACGGCCTCCCAGAGGTTGTCGGGCAGCATCCCGATATTTCTCCGGGCTCGCTCCTCGTCGGACATCATGTATACGTTCTCCTCAACGGCGTCCGGGGCCTTGTACTCCTTCTCGATGCCCTCCAGGCCCGAAGCCAGCATCACAGAGAAGGCCAGGTACGGATTGCAGGCGGGGTCCGGGGCGCGGTACTCGATGCGCACCGCCTCGTCCCGCCCCTCTTTGTATGACGGCACGCGTATCAGGTCTCCCCTGTTTATACGCGCCCAGGAGATGTACACTGGCGCCTCGTAGCCGGGAACCAGCCGCTTGTAGGAGTTGACCCACTGGTTGGTCACGGCCGTTATCTGCGGAGCGTTGCGCATCAGCCCCGCAACGAACTGCCTGGCCACGTGGGACAGACGGTCGTCTGCGTTGGGGTCGTAGAAGGCATTCTGCCCGCCTTTGAACAGCGACTGGTGAACGTGCATGCCGCTGCCGTTCTCACTGGAGATGGGTTTCGGCATGAAGGTGGCATACACCCCGTGGCTCATGGCCACCTCCTTGACCACCAGTCTGTGGGTCATCACATTGTCTGCCATGGTCAGGGCGTCGGAGTAGCCCAGGTCTATCTCGTGCTGGCTGGTGGCCGCCTCATGGTGGAGGAATTCCACACCTATCCCCATCTCCTCCAGCGTCAGAATAGTCTCACGTCGGAGATCCGTGGAGAGGTCCATGGGGGTCTGGTCAAAGTAGCCCGCCTGGTCCAGGACATCAGTGGAGTCGGGGCTCTTGAAGTAGAAGTATTCCATCTCCGGGCCCACGTAGTAGGTGAAGCCGAGAGCGGCGGCCCGTTCAAGGTTGCGCTTCAGGACGTACCTGGGGTCTCCCTCGAAGGGCTCATACTTGGGCGTGAGGATGTCGCACATCATGCGGGCCACGGCGTTCTGTCTTGGCCGCCAGGGGAGTATACGGAATGTGGTGGGGTCCGGCATGGCGACCATGTCGCTCTCGTCCATGCGGGCGAAACCCTGTATCGACGCGCCGTCAAATCCCACGCCCTCCTCAAGGGCCTTCTCCAGCTGCTGGGACGTTATGGCAAACCCCTTCAGCGCGCCGAGGATGTCCGTGAACCACAGGCGGATGAACTTGACGTCGTTCTCCCGCACCATACTCAGGACGTACTCTCTGGCCTGTTCCAGGTCCTGGGTCATCTCCCTCAACATTGTGCCCCCTGCCTCAACCTCCAATTCAACTAGAAATGTGCGAAGTTTGATACAAACTTCACACACGGAACACTATTCTACTTTTCCAGCCTGCTTTTGTAAAGGCGCGCTGGAAAATGCCCGTTAAGCGGGAAAAGCGAAGGGGTTAAGTCGCACGGAATCTCGCCCGATACGAATTAACCCCTTCGAACTTCAATTATGCATCGAAGTACAGGAAGTACTCGTAGGGATGCGGCCGCAGCCTGACGGCGTCCAGCTCGTTCTCGCGCTTGAAATCAAGCCACGTCTGGATCAGGTCAGGGGTGAAGACGCCTCCCCTCAGCATGAACTCGTGGTCCGCCTCAAGGGCGTCCAGGGACTCGCCCAGGCTGCCGGGCACCTGCTTGACCTTGGCCGCCTCCTCAGGGCTCAGGTCGTACAGGTTCTGGTCCAGGGGATCGCCCGGGTCGATCTGGTTCATGATGCCGTCGATGCCCGCCATGAGCATCGCCGCAAAGGCCAGGTACGGGTTGGCCGTGGGGTCCGGGCAGCGGAACTCGATCCTCTTGGCATGGGCGTGACCGAAGTACATGGGAATCCGGCAGCATGCGCTGCGGTTCCGCTGGGAGTAGGCCAGGTTCACCGGGGCCTCGTAGCCGGGCACCAGCCGGCGGTAGGAGTTGGTGGTGGGCGCCGCTAGGGCCAGCAGGGCAGGGGCGTGCTTCAGAAGCCCGCCGATGTAGTGCAGCCCCATCTGGCTGAAGCCCGCATAGCCGTTGGGGTCGGAGAAGAGGTTCTGTCCATCCTTCCAGAGGCTCTGGTGGGTGTGCATGCCCGTCCCGTTGTCGCCGAAGAGCGGCTTGGGCATGAAGGTGGCCGTCTTGCCGTGGTTCCGGGCCACGTTCTTGAGTACGTACTTGTAGTTCATCACCATGTCCGACATCCTGGTCAGGGTGTCGAAGACAATGTCAATCTCGCCCTGTCCGGCCGTGGCCACCTCGTGGTGGTGCTTCTCCACCGTAATGCCAAAGCCGTTCATCAGGAGTGTCGCCTCCGAGCGGAGGTCCTGGTAAGTATCAACGGGAGGGGCAGGGAAGTAGCCTCCCTTGAGCCTGGGTTTGTAGGCGAGGTTGGGGCTGCCGTCCTCGTTCCTCTCGCTGCCGGAGTTCCAGACACCCTCGTCCGAGCCAATGAAGTAGTAGCCACTGTGGGTGTTCTGGTCGAATCGCACGGAGTCGAAGATGAAGAACTCCAGCTCAGGGCCCCAGTTGCTGACGTCTCCAAGCCCGGAGGACTTCAGAAAGGCCTCCGCCTTCTTGGCAATGTAGCGCGGGTCCCGGGAGTACTCCGCCCCGGCCGAGTCCGGGTCCTTGATGTCGCAGATCAGGCTGAGGGTCGGGACCTTGAAGAACGGGTCTTTTGTCCCGGTGGTGGCGTCCGGCACCAGGAGCATGTCGCTCTCCTCAATGGTCTGGAAGCCGCGGATGCTGGAACCGTCGAAGCCGGTGCCCTCTACAAACAAGTCCGGTTTGAGCTCAGCTATCGGTATCGACACGTGCTGGAACGTACCCGGCAGATCCGTGAACTTCAGGTCCACCATCTCAATGCCATTGTCGGCGCAGAACTTGATCACCTCATCCGGGTTGCTGAATCCCGGAAACTCGCCTGGGGTTGTCATTTTCATCCTCCTCCTGAACGATTAAATGCTCTGTATGTCTGGTGTGACTACCCGCTCAAAAAAGCAGTCAGGCGACGGGCGCCTTCTCTGTCGCCTGATTTGTCTGCCGTCCGGGCGAAGTGTCACAAAGCCAAGTATATCCGATTGCGATGCTCCAAGACTGCCTGCTTGTTAAATCTGTGTAAATTTTCGCGGGGGGGGAGCGGCGCACGAATAGACGGCCCGGCAAGGCAGGCTTGGCGCTCAAGCAATCACATAGCGGCTAATGTGTTGTAGAATAGTCATGTATCTAGTCAGGTTGACAGTTGGGAGGTTGCATGGGCAAGACGTGGCAGGTCCAGGATGCCAAGTCAAAATTCAGTGAACTGCTGGAGGCGACTCTTTCAGAAGGACCGCAGATTGTGACCAGGCGCGGCGTTGAGACAGCCGTCCTCCTTTCGATTGAAGAGTGGCGGAGGCTGGAGAGGATGGCGAAGCCGGACCTGAAACAGCTGCTCCTGACGCCGGAAGCGCGGACCGATACACTCACGCCGCCACGCACTGAGCGCGCCCACCGCCGGCCCTTGACCGTCGAGTAGGCCTGTGTTCCCTACCCCGCTTCAGAGTATGACCCCTTAAGGCTATGCTATAATTGAGCGGCCTTGGGCAACCATCTATTCCCGGCCTTCAGGCTTCCGCCAAGTCACACCGTGGGGAGCGTAGTCATGGCGCTGAGATTCACAGAGGAGATTGTCCTGCTCCTCCTCAACGACGAGGACGGCAGGTTCGCGCAGGTCCCCGCCTGGTCGCTGAACTGCGCTATGGCCGGCGGAGTTCTGATGGACCTGGCCCTGGAGAACCGCATCGACAGCGACCTTGACAGGCTTGTGCTGCTGGACCCCTCGCCGCTGGGAGACAGCCTCCTCGACGATACCCTGGCCGATATTGTGACCGGCGGACAGCGGGACGCCCGCTACTGGGTGGAGCGAGTCGCCAACCGGGGTATGGCCATCCGCCAGGAGGCCCTGTCCAGGCTGGTTGACCGCGGCGTGCTGGAGTCCCGGGACGACCGCTTCCTCTGGGTCTTCCGCTCCAGGCGATACCCGGCCATCGACGGCGAGCCGGAGCGCGAGGTCAAGACTCGCATCATGGACGTGCTCTTCAGCAACGAGATTCCCGGCCCCCGGGACGTGGTCATCATCTCCCTGGCCCACGCCTGCGACATCTTCAAACAGCTGCTGCCCAGGGCCGACATGGAGAAGGCCCACGAGCGCATTGAGCAGGTGCGAAAGCTGGACCTCATAGGCCAGGCCATGTCTCAAGCGATCCAGGCCATAGAGCGGTCCATCTCCTCGTCGGTTCACCCGGACATGTACTGGGTTGGCGCCGACAGGGGTAGGGTCACCCGCGACTACTACGGGCCATAGGCCGCGACGAGCGGACAAGGATACTAGGACGAGTGACTCGCTACCTTGTTCAGCCTCTGGGCGAGTCTGTCCTCGGCAACCTCCAGATCGTACTGGCCCTGCAGCCCCAACCAGAATTTCGCGGAGTTCCCAAAGTAGCGTGATAGAAGTAGCGCAGTCTCCGGCGTGATTGAGCGCTCTCCGTGAACAATGGCGTGGATCCGGCGGGCGTCCACGCCAATTGCCTTGGCCAGCCGGTACTGGCTGATATTCATTGGCACGAGAAACTCCTCGTCGAGAATCTGGCCGGGATGAATGGGCGGCAGTCTGTCCCCACTATGGATTGTCTGGTCAGGCATGGCTTCGTTGTTCGGCGCCAAAGGTCTTGTCCCCTATCCCATCCCTCACGCCACGCGGAAGCGGTACCCCACGTTTCGCACCGTCTCTATGAACAGGTGCGTTGCGTCCTCCACCTTGCTCCGCAGCCGCCGGATGTGGACGTCGACGGTGCGCGTGCCTCCGAAGTAGTCGTAGCCCCAGACCCGGCTCAGCAGGGCCTCACGCGAGTAGACGCGCCCCGGGTTTGTCGCCAGGAGGCAGAGCAACTGGTACTCCTTGAACGTGAGAATGACCCTCCTTCCGGCAACGGCGATCTCGTATCGCTCCTGGTCGATTACCAGGTCGCCTACGCGTATCACCTGTCCGCTGTCCCAGCTGCCGGTGCGCCAGAGTATGCGCCTCACCCTGGAGCGCAATTCAGTGTCCCGAAGCGGGGTGTAGATGAAGTCTTCCACGGGCAGCGTTGGGTCCACAAGGGAGCTGTTCTCCTGGGACACCAGGGCGAGCACGGGAAGCTGCGCCTCCTTGCACCTCTGGAGGAAGATGCCCATGTCTTCCGCCGGCATCGCGGCCAAGTCCACCATCACAAGGTCCGGGGACTCTTCCAGGGGAATGTCCTCGGCAATCAGGGTCTCCTGATAGAGGGACAGGACGAACCCCTCCTCCTCAAGAGGCCTGAATCCGCTCTTCTCTTCCTGGGGCGCCAGCAGCAGAATCCGTTTGCCCGATACCATTCCGCTTGTGACAATCCTCACTAATCGATGACACAAATACTACTTCAAAAGCCATGCAGTGTCGAGTGGCTAACGCATTCGTCAGAGACGGCACGCCCGGAGAAGTGGCTTGCGTAGCCGACTTCACGGCGGAAGCTAACCGCGGAAGGAGGCCATTGCGTAACCTCAGTTGGGACGCGCGCTTCGTCACCCCTGCGAAAGCAGGGATCTAGGGATCTAAAGCGTCGGAATAGGCGACACTAGATTCCGCCCCGCATCAAGTGCGGGGCAAGCTTCGCGGGAATGACGATACAGTTATTCAAGGGTCTCCCGACGCATTCGGCCGACGGCCGGCGGGCCCGGCCAGGCTGCCAGGCTACCCGGTGACCCGGTAGACCCAGACCCTGTGCGTCACCTCCGGCTCACCCTTGGGCATTGGCTGGAACTCATCCGTCCTCTCAGCCAGCTCCCACTTCCCCTGGGCCTCCAGCTCCGCCTGCCTCTCCTTGAAGCCGTTGTTCTCGTACACGTCCGGCCGCAGCGAGAAGGCGATGTATCCGCCGGACCTGGTCACGCGCACCAGTTCATCAAGGGAGCTTGCGGGAGCGTGGCCCACCGTGAGTACGCCAACCGTGATGACGGCGTCAAAGGAGTCCGTCTCGTAGTCCAGGGTCTCGCCCATCACCATCTGGTGAAAGTCCTGGTAGACCCCCTTACTGCGGGCCTCGTCCAGCATACCCTGGGACAGATCCATTGCCACCATACTGCTGTAGCCCATCTCAGCCAGGATGACGCCTACCAGCCCCGTGCCCGCGCCTGCGTCCAGTATGCGGGCGTCCTTTGGCACGTGCCTGGCGAAGACCTCAGAGGTCTTCAGGGGAGCCAGATACACAAAGTCGTCCGCCAGGTCCTTCTCGTAGTCCTTGGACCACTCGTCGTACCTCTCAGCCAACTCCTGGTTGTCCTTTGAGGAGTATACCCACTGGACTCTGTTCTGGCTTGATTGGCTGGACATGGCGGACTCCTTGTAACGGTAACGTGATATGTGAAAAGTGGATTCGGGCTACTTCTCGCACAGATAGAAGGCCCATCCCAGCTCGTTGTTCTCCTGGGCCTGGGCCATCTGCTGGTAGGCGTAGGATAGATCTGCGTACTTCTTGTCGCTGCCGGCGAGCTCCTGCGTCACGCTGGAGAGATGGAGGTAGCTCTTGCGCAGGTGTTCGGACAGGTCCACAGCCTCCACAACTCGGAAGCCTATCTCCTTGAGCGCGTCCTGGTAGGACTGGAAGCTGAAATCGGTATCGAAGTAGAGGCGGTCGTAGACGTAGGTCCGCGCCGCCTCGCTGATGTCCGGCTTTGGCTTGATCAGGTCATCAAAGATGAAGACCCCGCCCGGGGCGAGCACCCTGTAGGCCTCCCGGAGCGTGGCGTCCTTGTCCGGTATGTGATAGATGGTGGCCTGGCTCCAGACGTGGCTGAAGGAGCCGTCCTCGAAGGGCAGGTCGGTGGCAGACGCCTTCTCGAAGCTGACGCGGTCCCTAATGGGGTCCGGCGCTCCCTTCAGGGCTTCGTTGGCGTTGTTAATGCGGACCCCGCTCAAGTCAACGCCAACGACGCTGCAGTCGCGCGTCTCGCACAGCCACATTGCCGCGTTGCCATTGCCACAGCCAATGTCCAGCAGCCTCGACTGGGGAGCCAGGCTGGCCTTGTCCGCCATGAAGTTGTTGAGATTGGCGCAGGCCTTCAGGAAGTCCTCACCGGTGCTCTCGTCAAAAAGGCCCCAGTGAAGACTCCCCTCGGTGTCCCAGAATGATCGGTACAGCCCGTCTTCGGAGTCGTAGAAGGACTCCGTGACGTCCTCAGTGAACCTTTTCATAAGCGGGGATGCCTTCCAGGTACTCAACGAACCTGTTGTCCTGGTCCACCAGGATCATCTTCGGCTCCACAGGCTCGTCGGTGACGTCAAAAGCGAGGATGATTACGCAATCGCCCTTCTCACAAAGCCGCGCGCCCGCGCCCTGTACGGACACCGTGCCGGAGTCGCGGTCGCCTGCCAGGACGTAGGTCTCCCACCGCGCCCCGTTGTTGACGTTGCAGATGAGCACCTTTTCGTACTCCCACAGGTCACACTTGTCCATTAGGGCCCTGTCAATGATGATGCTGCCCACGTACTCGGGGTTGGTGTCCGTTATCCAGGCTCTATGAATTTTGGAGTTAAGCACTATCTTCATTCTAACCTCCTTGGGGTTCTGTGCTCCTGGCTTCGATACGCATTATGCATACGCATCGACCTTTCCCGGCCTTCAGAGACATCCGACTCGGATATGCTATTGCGGGTCAAATTGGGACGCGGGTCTATTCGGGGGATGTCCGACTTTGGGGGACAAGGGGCGCGACCGCGCGCACCGGGGATGCCTCAATACGGCCAGGGTTGCCTACGAATGAGGAATATCCAGTTGTTGCGGAGAAGAGCTAAGGATCGCAGGGAAGCGAGTGTCGATGGCGTCGGGCCATCAAGGGAGGCCACGCCAGATAGTATGATGAGCAGGTCGACAAATATTGGTGGATAGTCCCGCATTCAATCATGCGGAACTCCATACTTCTTTCCTGTAGCGGGTTCGGGCGCGCCATAGCAACTCCTTGGATGGGCAGTAGTATTATCGGAGGGGGTCGGGTAGCCCTGTCTTGCTGCATCGCATATTATCAATGCAGCAAGGGCCTGTCAATGAGCGTAACTCTGCACTATGCTCAAGTATTTTGGAGGAATACGGCGTTATGCCTCCTCCTTGTTGTTGAATCGTGCATGAAGCAACGAGGGTCATTGCCCATTCTGTCCACGCTACGAATTATGCAAATCTGGTGTCCAATGGGCGCGGACTATCGAATTTCACGCGTGAGTCCCCGGGAAATGGGCCCGGCTCAGTCAGCGACGCGCCTCCCCGGTCGAGTGTAGAATACAGCCGGAAGGAGGGCGCCCCAAAGATGCGCTCATGGCTGGTCTCACGGAGAATCGTGTGGGTAATCACGGCCCTGGCGCTGGGCCTGCTCGCGGCGGCCGCCTGCACGCAGCAGGAAGAGTCCACTCCTACCCTGCAACCGACCCCTACGCCGGCAGCGGCCCCCACCCTTGAGCCAACGGACAGATCTATCCCGTCTCCCGCAACACGGCCAACCGGTACGCCCCCGGCCATCCAAACCCCCGACGCTGCTGGTGCAGACCCCGCTCCCGTGGCAACCGAAACCCAAGGGACCGTGTCCATTGACCAGGGTGAAATCATCCCCCTGGACTGCGCCGCCCTCTTTCCCACCAACACCCCCGACCCAGATCGTCCAGCGAGTATTCGCAGTTTCGGTTCACAGTTCTGGAACGTCTCCTCATACGAGGAGGCGGAGTGCGTAACCGGTTTCCCGATCTACGTTCCCGCCAACCTGCCCGACGGGTTCATGCAAAACGACTCCATCTCCGTTTCAAAGATGGGATCGGCCAGCTTCGAGAGCAGATTCGTGGAGCACGGCTGGCACGTGCCGGGAGACACCGTGAACGGATTCAGGCTCTCCCAGCACTCGTCGGAGTTTGGCATCAACGGTGAGCCGGCAATCATCAACGGCGCTCTCGGAGAACGCCACCTGCTCCCCGCAAGGCCCCCCGACTTTCCTCCTCTGCTGACGCTCCTCTGGAAGCAGGATGGTTACTGGTTCACAGTATCGGGCTTCCTGGACGGCCCAATCACGGAGGAGTTCCTGCTGAAGGTGGCCGCGTCGCTGTCGCCTCGGGCGTGACACAGGCCAAGTCCCATCAGGCGAATCAGAGCGGAGGCTCCCTGTTTCTCAGCCGCGGTTAGGTCAGAGAGGTAGGGGCGGTTCGCGAACCGCCCCTACAACCATCGTCAGTAGTTCACGTCCGCTCATCCCCGTATCAAGTACGGGGCAGGCTCTGAGCAAGTCGCAGGAAATGATCGGACGGTCATGACAGGCTGTCCTAGCTCGCACTCAGGAAGTCGCGGATGGCGGAGGTGAAGGCGTCCGGGGCCTCCAGGTTGGACAGGTGGCCCGCGCCCGCAATCTCCACCAGCGTGGCGTTGGGAATGGTGGAGGCCATCATCTGGGACTCGGCCGGTGGCGTGATGACGTCCTGGTCGCCCACGACAACCAGCGTGGGGACGCTAATGCCGGCCAGCAGGTCGGTGGAGTCGCCCCGCAGGGCCATGCCCCGCAGGTCTCCAGCTATGGCCTCTACGGGGCAGGCGGCAATCATCGCCGCCACCCGGTCCACAACGTCCTGCCGGTTGGCCACGGTTTCCTCGGCCAGCAGCCTGTTGACCAGACCGGCAACGGCCGATGCGCCATCGCTCTCCACAGCCTGGGCCGTCCGCTCGCGGCCCTCTTTCGCCTCGTCCGAGTCCGGCTGGGGCCTGGTGTCCAGCAGCATCAGAGAGGAAACCCTGTCCGCGTACTTCCGCATAAACGAGAACGCGACGTAGCCGCCCATGGAGAACCCGCCCAGCGCGACCTTGTCCAGGCCCAGGGCATCCAGAAGCCCCTTCAGGTCGTCGGCCAGAAGCTCCATTGTGTAGGGCCCGGGCGTGACCTGGGACTCGCCGTGTCCCCTCAGGTCCGGGGTTATGACCCGGCAGCCCGCCGATAGCGCGGCGGCCTGGGCGTCCCACATGCTCTTGTCCAGAGGGAATCCGTGGACCAGAACTACGGCGTCGCCGCTTCCTTGATCGTTGTAGGCAATCTCCACTCCGTTGGCGGTTACTTTGGGCATACTATCCTCCTCAAGATTGTGTGGCGCTTTCGATGTCCCGAAGCCTCTCCGCCTCATGCGATTCCACGAGGCGAAAGGCGGCTACATTGTAAACCATAAACTCAGGATTGAGAAACCGGAGGGGAGGGGCGGAGCGCCCTAGCCGCTGTAGTGGAATCTTCCCCCCACACGGTCCTTGTTGAGTCGCCTCTTCAGGTGCAGGCCCTCCAGTATGAACTCCATCGCCGAGGCGATTACGCCGTGGGTGTTGTCCGCGCCCAGCCGTTTGATGGGCTCGTCAAAGGCTTCCACCTCCCCAAGCAGGGTCACGTACTCCATCGACGGCCTGTCGCTCCCCGTCTCGATGACTATGCCCTCCTCAAAGGCCTCCACAATCCCCTCCATGTCCTCCATGTCCACGTAGCGGCCGAATATGTTGAGAACTGCCCTCCTGGTCAGGTCCTCCATCAGCTTTGCCTCGCGCCCCTCCTCCATTGTCTCCAGCTCAATCTTGCCCATTGTCGACGGTACAATGGCCGCAAGGTCGCTGATGCGGGGCACAACCTTGCCCTCGCCGAAACGCAGGGCGCGCTTGTAGGCGTTGCTGATGATGCTCTCGTAGTTGGCGATAGTCACCCTCACGCTCACGCCGGAGCGCTGGTTGATCTCCCCGCTGCGGCGCGCCAGGCCCGTCACCTCGGCAACTATCTCCTTCATGAAGCCGGGCACCGTCACCTGGTCTTCCATGTCGTCAAAGGTCGACCGCTCCTGCTCCATGATCTGCACCTCCTCCTCCGGGTACTCCGGGTAGTGGGTGCGTATCTGGGCGCCATATCGGTCCTTGAGGGGCGTGATGATGCGCCCGCGGTTGGTGTAGTCCTCCGGGTTGGCGCTGGCCACCAGGTACACGTCCAGGGGCAGGCGTATCCTGTACCCCTTTATCTGGACGTCCCGCTCCTCCATCAGGTTGAACAGGCCCACCTGGATGCGCTCCGCCAGGTCCGGAAGCTCGTTGATGGCGAAGATTCCCCGGTTTGTCCTGGGTATCAGCCCAAAGTGCACCGTGAGCTCGTCCGAGAGGTAGCGGCCCTCAGCGACCTTGATGGGGTCAACCTCGCCAATGAGGTCGGCGACGGCTATGTCCGGGGTCGCCAGCTTCTCTCCGTACCGGTCATCACGCGCCAGCCACGAAATGGGCAGGTCGTCCCCAGCCTTTTCGAGCATGACGATGCAGGCCTTGCAGATTGGTTCAAAGGGGTTGCAGTTGATCTCGCAGCCCGCAATGCAGGGAATCTCCTCGTCCAGGAGGTCAACCAGAGAGCGGATGATCCTGGACTTGGCCTGACCCCGCTCGCCCAGCAGGATTATGTCCTGCCCTGCCAGGATGGCGTTCTCTATCTGCGGGACGACCGTCTCGCTGTAGCCGACAATCCCCGGGAACAGCTCCTCCCCGGCTACAATCTTCTTGACCAGGTTGCGCCTGAGCTCCTCTCTCACCCCCACCACCTGGTAGCCGCTGTCCTTCAGCTCCCTCAGGGTCTCTGCCTTCTGGGTAGCAGTCATAAAGCTCCCCCTATCGTTTCTTGGTCCAGTGGGCCGGACTCTCCTAATACTAGACAACGCGGTGTCAAAATGGAAGCGTGCCACCCCTCTTCCGCGCCCATCGGACGGGCGAAGGGTCGCACATCCCCCGCCATTATAACCCGCGGCAAAGGCCTCGTGGTATCATGGTTCATCACAATTGCAGGGAAGGCAGCATGGCAGGCAGGGGCGATCTGGCGCTGGCGATTGACGTGGGCGGCACCAACACACGGGTGGCGGTTGTGGACCGCGACGGCTCGGTGCTGCAGCGGGAGCGCGCCCCCACACTGGCCGAACAGGGAACGGAGCAGGCGATGGCCCGGCTCACGGCGACGGCCTCCCGCCTGATGCTCGCGGCCGGCGGCCGGTTCGCCGGGGTCGGCATTGCCCTGGGCAGCCCCGTGGACCCGGAGACCGGGATCATGTACAACCCGCCCAGCCTTCCCGGATGGGACGGCTTCTCGCCCAAGGCAGCCCTTGAGGAGTCGCTGGGGCTGCCCGTGCGCATCGCCAACGACGCCACCCTTGGCGCGGTGGGGGAGTACGCCTACGGCGTGGGGCAGGGCGTGGAGAACCTGGTCTACATCACGGTGAGCACCGGGATCGGCGGCGGCGTGATTGTCGAGGGCATCCCCATATTCGGCATGGGTGGCTTCGCCGGGGAGCTGGGCCACATGAGCATCGACAGGAACGGGCTGCTGTGCAACTGCGGCAACACCGGCTGCCTGGAGGCCCTGGCCTCCGGCACCGCCATAGCCCGGAACGCCACGTCGAGGCTGGAGCAGGGGGAGCAGAGCGCCATGCGAGCGATGGCGGACGACGACGGCAGCGTCAGGGCCGAGACTGTGATGGAGGCCGCCGCCCGGGGCGATCCCCTGGCTATGGAGGTCCTTGAGCAGTTCACCGAGGACCTGGGACAGGGCCTTACCAACCTGCTGCACATCTTCAACCCTGAGATGATTGTCTTGGGAGGGGGCGTCTGCCGGGACCTGCACCTGTTCTTCGCGCCCCTCAAAGCGGTCATGCAGCGACGGGCAATGGCGCACCTCCAGTCGAACATACCTGTTGTGGCCTCCGTGCTGGGAGACGACGCCTCGATGCTGGGCGCGGCGCACATGGTCTTTGAGGGGCTGGAGTAACGGTAGAGTATTTGCAGGATGTGACAATAACATCAATGAGACCGCTCGCCCTGAGCATGTCGAAGGGCGCGAGCGGGGCGGGAACAGCCATCGGTTACCCGCTCAAGTGGTTCGACAAGCTCACCATGAGCGGTAAGGGAGCATGGCGCCCGGAGGGAGAGGGTTAGGCCTACAGGTCCGAAGTCTCGCCCAGGACCTCCAGCGCCTCCTCCGCGGCCTCCACCACCGCGTCGTCAGAGGACTTGAGGCAGCTGAGCAAAGCCCTCTTGGCCAGGTTCCCGCCTATGGCCCCAACCGCCGCTATCGCCGACGCCTGCGCCTGCTGGTCGTCATCTTTGAACAGATGGATGAGGTGGGGCACAGCCTCCTCCTCGCCCATCTCGCCACAGGCGTTGGAGGCCTCGTAGCGCATGGCCGGGTCCGGGTTGCTGAGCTCCTGCAGGATGGTGGACAGCCACCGGGGATTGCAGCTCTTGCCCATGGCGTATACGGCGCTGCACTTCATCTCGAAGTTGTCGCTGCCGTAGGCCTCACGGATGATCTGGTGGACCTCAGGAGTGTCGAACGGGGCCACGGCCTCGACGGCGCGTCGTCGCACCTCATGGGTCTCACCGGAGTTGCGAATGACAGCCGTCAGGCCTTCCCGGACTTTGTCGCCGTCCTTGCTGAGTATCTTCCCTCGCTGGGCCAGCGACGAGAACTTGCCGAGGGCTATCGCGGCGGCCGCCCTCACCTTGTCCGATGGGTCCCCACCCAGGAGACGGGCCAGCGGCGCGACTATGACCCTGTCGTCGCACTCCCAGAGGCCCTCAATGGCCTTCGCCCTGACCTCCGGGTCCTCGTCCTTGAGGCACAGCCGGAAGAGGCTGTCGAAGTCCGCGTCCAGGTTGTCCTCGGCAATGTCTATGAGGCGCTGGAGCACCTGCTGCCTCCTGTCGGGGTCTATGTCTTCCCAATCAGAGCGAATCGCCTCCAGCTCCTCGGTGGTCATGCCGGACAGGGTCATCAGCTCCGCGTTGCGCAGAGGCTGCTCGCTGTCGGAGATTGCGCCCAGAAACTGCTCCAGGGACACCTTGCCTGGACCTCCTTACTCTTTCGCCGTGACCGCTGTTGCCATAATAGCCCAAGAGCGCATTCGCGTTAAAGCCTCTGCCGGGCGTACCTCGCCGCATCCGGCGTTGCGGCCCCCGCGCTGATTCCTGCGTCGAACGGTCGATGCCGTGGGACCATTATAGCCAATCGGCTGCGTGAGTCTCCAGAATGTTTTGGCGCAGTTTTTGCACAACCGCGTCCTGGGGATGCTTTGGAATTGTGCCTTCACAGAGAGAAGATTAAGGCTATTGGATTGCAAGCGGGCTGCTTCCGGATTCCTGCCTGCGGAGACCTTTGCGTAACTACGGCGACGTCTTGGAGGCAATACGTTTATCGTCATTCCTGCGAAGCTTGCCCCGCACTTGATGCGGGGGCCGGAATCTATCTCCGTCTATATCGGGGACCCTGGATTCCTGCCTGCGGAGACCTTTGAATAACCTCAGTTGGAGCGATTTCTCTTCGTCACCCCTGCGAAAGCAGGGGTCTAGAGCGTCCTAATAGGCGACTTCAGATTCCCGCTTTCGCGGGAATGAC
>DAOUKT010000010.1:0-151607 GCA_034421015.1 Dehalococcoidia bacterium | reverse complement strand
GTGGGTGGGACAGGAGTCGCATCCTCGCTCGCGCATGCCAGAGCAACCAGGAGCATGGAGAGCGCCATAACTGCCAACAAAGGCTTCAGAAACGCTTTTCCGTAAAGCCTCATGCAACACCCCCTTAACGCAGATGCAGGTTTGAGCGCACGCTATCACAATCTCCGGCAGAATGTCAATCAGCGACTGAGCAGGGATATTCCCGAAAACGAGCAGGCCCCCGTGACCGGGGGCCTGCTGAATTGCCTCTACAGATCAGGGAACCAGGTCCCCTGGTCTACTCTCCGTACCACACCCTTTCCCACATGGCGCCCTTGGTGAAGGAGTACAGGTCGTAGCCCTTGATACCCTTCACTTCTGAACGCCAGGACGGGAATATGTTGGTCCATCCAAGCATGTCGTGGTAGCTGACGACCTCGGTTCGGAGGAAGTCTTCCAGGGTCCGGAACAGCTCTCGACGCTTCACGGGGTCCAGCTCTCTGGACTGCCCCCTGATCATATCGTCCAGCATCTGCATGTTCTCCGGCTGCTCCTCCCAGAGCCCTTCCACGCTGTCCTTGGCCCCGTAGCTCACCGAGACGAACTCTCTCAGGAACGTCCTGGGGTAGGCGTCGTCCGGGTCGCCCGTTACCGTGCTCACAGTGCCGGAGCCCAGCGTCAGGTCAAAGGAGTTGGTCTCCCTCTTGTCGTAGGCGGCCGTGGTGTCCAGGAAGTCTGACGTGGTCTCCCAGCCAAGGTTCTTCGTCAACTGGTCCATCACGAACAGACATGCGTCAATGTCGCTCTGCTGGGGCGTGGGCGCCAGGCACTGGATCGCAGGGCGCTCACCCGGCCCGAACAACTCGTCCAGCAACTGGTTGGCCCTCGCGAAGTCCTCGTCCTTGGGCTGTCGCCAGCCCGGCCAGGACATTATCTCTTCGTCCGTAGGAGCGAAGTAGGTTCCCGGCGGCACTGAGTAGGCCATGCGCGTGCCTTCCAGCACACTGTCGCCCACTCTGACCTGTCGGAACGCCCTCCACTCTTCCCTGTCAATGGCCAACTGAACGGCCTGTCTGGCCTTCCAGCTGTTGAACGGAGGCCCAGCCGCGTTGAAGTAGATCACGCGGGCCCACATGTTCATCTGAGGGTTGATCACGATGGTGTCAGGGAAGTCGCGCAGGGCCTGTTCAGCCTGACCGGAGGTGAAGCCGTAGCTTCCCTCTCCGTAGAACTGGATTTTGTTCGTGGCCAGGGCCGTGAACCTGGTGCCCGGGTCCTTGATTACCACGTTCTCGTACCTC
The DNA here is from genome assembly GCA_034421015.1 of Dehalococcoidia bacterium. Classification (GTDB taxonomy): domain Bacteria; phylum Chloroflexota; class Dehalococcoidia; order Lucifugimonadales; family UBA2985; genus DAOUJW01. The sequence goes on along the minus strand of DAOUKT010000010.1, from coordinate 150,327 downwards.
TCCAGGAGAGGCAGCCCCTCGCGGAAGTAGTCCGGGTTTGCCACGTAGTTCGCGCGTACGGCTACGTTGATATCATCCGGAATGAATGCGCCGGTCCCTGACTGCCAGTAGAAGTTGTCCGGAGGCGAGTCCCTCATGACGTTCGCCTCGTGGCCGTGCAGCCAGTCAATCCAGTCCTTGTCCAGCATAGCCAGGCCGCGGGACAGAGTGCTCAGGGTGCTCGCCCTTGGCTCGGTGAAGTGCATGACAAAGGTGTACCCGCGAGGCCCGTCTGGGCACGTGAGCTCCCCAAGGTGGGCGAACGTAGCCCGGGTTGTGCCCATAATGGGCGCTTCCCACTCCGGCGGGCGCGCCATGCGCTCGAAGCTGGCGGCAGCGTCCTCGCACACGAACTCATCGCCGTTTACCTTGCTTGCCACTTCCTCCGGCAGGTGTGGGTTGTTGTAGAATGTGACGCCTTCCCGGAGTGTAATGGTCAAGCTGAGACCATCATCCGAAAGCTCCCAGCCCTCTGCCAGGTCTCCCTCAAAGGTTCCAAGACCCACCCACGGGTCGATGCGGAACAGGGAGTTGTAGGTCAACTCACCCCAGCAGCCGTGGGAGTAGCATCCACCCACAGTGGCCGGGTTGAAGTTGGTGGTGTCGCGGTTGGAGCCGAATATGAACGTACCGCCTGTCCTGGGCTCACCCCAAGCAGGATCGTACCCCGGGCTCTTCAAATACCTCTCCATCCACGTGATGTCCATATCCGTGTCTGCAACCGGGGTGTTGGTTGGTAGAACCAAATCCGCCGACGGAACCGTTGGCGTTGCAGTCGGCGCGGCAGTCGGCGCGGCCGTTGGGACCGCGGTGGGGTCCTCGCTTGCGCAAGCCAGCGCAACCGCCAGCATCGCAGCAGCCAACACTGCCACTACCGACTTGAGAATCGACGCATTGCGTCTACGCATATACCTCCCTCCTTCCTGTAAATTGAGCGGAAGGCTAGCACTACCCTTAGCTTTTGTCAATAGCTGGTATCCGGCCGGACATTTCTCCACAATCCACAATCAAGGAGGCCCCCGCACAAGTGCGAGGGCCTTCCCTTAAGTTCACCGGTCGTACTGCCATTTTCCGAATGACCCACCTATCCTTCTATCCACATTCTCTCGTGCATGGCGTACTTGGTGTAGGAGTACAGGTCGTAGCCCCTCCATCCCTTCAGTTCAGTTCTCCAGCCGGGGAATATGAGGCTCCATCCCACAACCACGTACTGCAACACGTCGTTCAGCAGCTTCAGGTCCAACTCCCTTGCAAGTTGCTTCCTCCTTATGGGGTCCAGTTCAGAGGACTGGCCCCGGATCATCCTCTCCACCTCAGCCATCACCTCCGGCTGTTCCGCCCACCTCGCCTCCATGATTTTCCTTGAGGAGAACTCAATGAGACCCGGCACGTAGTTGTTATAAAGATCATCGTCCGGGTCACCGATTGTGGATTGAACGTAGGAGGAAATCCGCATGTCGAAGTTGCCGCTGTCCGACACGGCAGCCTGCGACGCGGGATCACCGAAGTCGGACGAGACCGACATGTTCAGGTTCTTCTTCAGCGTGTCTATGACGAACAGGCAGGCGTCGGTGTCGGATGAATTGGTGACGGAAGCCATGCACTTGGCTGACGGCCTCTCTCCCGCCCCGAACACCTCGTCCATCAGCCGGTTGGCCTCCGCGACGTCCTCGTCCTTGGGCTGTCGATACCCTGGCCAGGTCCGAATCTCCTCATCCGTCGGCGCATAGTACGTTCCCGGGGCGAAGGAGTTTGCAAGCTTCATTCCTTCGTACCCGGCTATCCGGTAGAAGTCCACCCACTGGTCCCGGTCAAGGGCCAGGTGGATCGCCCTCCTCACGCGCACATCGTCCCACGGAGCCCTGGCTCCGAAAACCATCGTCCTTGCCCAGTGATTCAACTGATTGTTGACGACTATTCGATCCGGGAAGTCGCGAATGGCCTGCTCGGCCTGTCCCGGAGTCATACTCCAACTCCCCTCACCCATGAAGTGAATCTTTCCCGTCGCAAGCGCCGTGAACCGGCTCTCAATATCCTTGATGATCACGTTGCGGTAGGCGTCTATAAGAGGAAGCCCCTCCCGGAAGTAGTCGGGGTTGGCAACAAAGTCTGTGCTGACGCTGAGGTTTATCTCCACCGGCATGAATGGCCCCGTACCGTGCATGGAGTAGAAGTTGGCGGGGATTGCGACGTCCATGAATGCAGCGCCCCTGGCCTCACCAAAGTCATTGAGCCAGTCCACCACGTCCTTGTCCATGACCACCGCCGCGCGACCGGCCAGCACGCCCAACGTTTTCCCTCTTGCCTCTGAGAAGTGCATCACAAAGGTGTGTCCCCTTGGGCCGTCCGGGCACGACATGTCTTCCAGGTGGCTCAGGTCCGCCCTTCCGGCGGTCAGCCTGGGCTCCCATTCCGGCGGCCAAACGCTCCTCCTGTATGTGGCCACCGCGTCCTCGCAGACGAACTCATCACCGGCTATCAGGCCGCCGTTGTACTCCGCGGGGAGCGGCGACTGTTCCGGTATCTCATTGAAGAACGTCACTCCCTCCCTGAGGCTCATTTCCAGGGTCAGGCCGTCCTCCGACATCTCCCAACTCTCCACCAGGTCCCCTTCAATCGCTCCCAGGTCTCCGGTCCAGGGATCTATGCGAAAGAGGGAGTTCCAGGCCAGGCCTCGGAAGCACCCGTGATAGTAGCAGCAGCCCTGCTCGGCAGGGGTGAAGCTGGGCACGTCCAACTGCGCCCCGAAGACAAAGGTGCCACCGGGCACCGGTTCACCCCACGCGGGGTCATAGCCCGGGCTCCGCAGGTACCGCTCCATCCAAGTCCATGATTGGCCGTGTGTATCGGGTGTTGGAGTTGGCGATGGTAGTGCGGCGACCCGCTGGGCAATAATGGTAGGCACCACGGCATTTGGAGTACTGGAGGCAGTTGTTGTCGCCGTAGGTTGCTCCGTCATCGGCAGGATTGTTGCCGCAGGCGGCAGAGCTGTTGGCGCAATGGTCGCCTCTGGGTCCTGGCCGTCGCACGCCAGGGCAATGGACAGCATGGCCACTGCCAGCAACGCCAGGCCAACCTTAGTTATTGAGGAATTCCGCCTCATTCCGCCTTCCGTGCAAATGACAAATTTGGAGGAGTTTCAGGTCGGAGTAAGGCTAGCACTAATCTCTGGCATTGTAAAATCGGCCTTGGCGCGGGAAAACAGAAAGGGGCATCCCCCGCATTGTCGTGCGGGGGATGCCCTTTGGATCCAGCCTGATCAGGTTATGCAGCTATGGCCCACCTATCCTTCTATCCACATCCTCTCGTGCATGGCGTACTTGGTGTAGGAGTACAGGTCGTAGCCCTTCCATCCCTTCAGCTCAGCTCTCCAGCCGGGGAAGATGAGGCTCCATCCCACAACCACATACTGCGACACGTCGTTCAGCAGCTTCAGGTCAATCTCTCTTGCGAGTACCTTCCTCTCCACCGGGTCCAACACATTGGACTGGGCCCGGATCATCCTCTCCACCTCAGCCATCACCTCCGGCTGCTCATCCCATCGAGCCTGCAGGAATGTCTTGGCGGATGCCGATACGAAATCGATCAGGTAGTTGGTGTAGAGGTCGTCATCCGGGTCGCCTATCGTGGACTGCACATAGGAGGATATCCGCATGTCGAAGTTGCCGCTCTCCACAACGGGAGTCTGCGCTGCGTTCTCACCGAAGTCGGAGGAAACCGTCATGTTCAGGTTCTTCTTCAGCGTGTCAATGACGAACTCGCAGGCATCGATGTCGGACTGGTTGGTGACAGTCGCCATGCACTGTGCAGACGGCCTCTCCCCCGGCCCGAACACCTCGTCCATCAGCCGGTTGGCCTCCGCCACGTCCTCGTCCTTCGGCTGTCGATACCCGGGCCACGTCCTTATCTCCTCCTCGGTCGGGGCGTAGTACGTTCCCGGAGCGAAGGAGTTTGCAAGCTTCATTCCCTCGTAGCCGGCTATCCGGTAGAAGTCAAGCCACTGGTCACGGTCGAGAGCCAGGTGGATCGCCCTCCTCACCCGCACGTCGTCCCAGGGAGCGTTTGCGCCAAATGCAATCGTCCTCGCCCAGTGGTTAAGCTGGTTGTTTATGACAATCCGGCCCGAGAAGTCACGTATTGCCTGCTCCGCCTGCCCCGGAGTCATACTCCAGCTGCCCTCTCCCATGTAGTGAATCTTCCCGGTGGCCAGCGCCGTAAACCTGCTGCCAATGTCCTTGATGACCACGTTGCGGTAGGCGTCTATGAGAGGCAACCCCTCCCTGAAGTAGTTGGGATTGGCAACAAAGTCTGTGCTCACGTTCAGATTTATGTCCACCGGCATGAACGGCCCGGTGCCGTGCATGGAGTAGAAGTTGCCCGGGACCTCGTTGTCCATGAAGGCTGAGCCTTCCCTTTCGCCCCAGTCATAGAGCCATTGGACGACGTCCTTGTCCAGGACCACCGCCGCTCGACCTGCCAGCACACCCAGCGTCTTCCCTCTGGGCTCCGAGAAGTGCATCACGAAGGTGTGTCCCCTGGGGCCGTCCGGGCAGGTCATGTTTTCCAGGTGGCTCAGGTCCACTCTTCCGGCAGTCAGCCTGGTCTCCCAATCAGGCGGCGTAACATTCCTCTCGTAGGTAGCCACCGCGTCCTCGCAGACGAACTCGTCACCGGCAATCTGACCGCCGTTGTACTCGGCAGGCAGCGGTGACTGCTCCGGGATGTCATGGAAGAACGTCACCCCTTCCCGAAGCTGCATTGTGAGGCTCAGGCCGTCCTCCGCCATCTCCCAACTCTCAACCAGGTCACCCTCTATAGCGCCCAGGTCGCCGGTCCAGGGATCAATGCGAAAGAGGGAGTTCCAGGGCAGACCCCGATAACAGCCGTGGTAGTAGCAGCAACCCTGCTCGGCAGGAGTGAAGCGGCTCACGTCCAGCTGAGCCCCGAAGACGAAGGTCCCGCCGGTCCTGGGATCACCCCACTCCGGGTCGTAGCCCGGGCTCTCCAGGTACCGCTCCATCCACGTAAGGTCGGCCATAGTCCCGCCGTCCACCGGAGTGGCAGTGGGCTGCGTGACGATCTGCGGGGGAGTTGCCGTAGGCGGTACGGCAGTTGGCTCACTGGTTGCCTCGGGATCCTCGCTGGCACACGCCAAGGCAACCGCCAGCATCGCGGTCGCCAATACCGCCACTAAAAGCCTTGCCATCGACGTATTACGTAGCATTTTACCTCTTCCTCCTTGTTTTAGTGTTCCCCATTGGCTGAAGGCTACCATTAAGCGTTATTTTTGTCAATTCAATACAGGGAACCCGAAATCGCAAGGCGCCCCTCACCGAGTGGCGAGGGGCGCCTTCTACCAACCTATGGATGTCAGCTAGTGATGCCGGAGATCAGTTTTCGGCCAGCCACATCCTTTCGTGCATGATGTACTTGGTGTTGGAGTACAGGTCGTACCCTCTCCACCCCTTCAGCTCCACCCTCCAGCCGGGGAATATGAGGCTCCAGCCCACCAGGACGTAGGAAAGGTCCTCGTTAAGGAGCCTGAGGTCCAACTCACGCACCATTTCCTTCCTCTTTAGAGGATCCAACTCGGCTGACTGCGCCAGTATCATCTCGTTCAACTCCGCCCTCAGTTCCGGCTGCTCGTCAAGCCTGGCCTGGGACATCGCCCTGGTGCTTGCGAAGAAGTTGTCCGGGAGGTACTTCAGGAACCCGTCATCGGGGTCGCCGATGATGGAGGAGGTGTACGAGCTTATGGTGAAGTCGAAGTTGCCCGTAGTCAGGATGTCCGTCCTGGCGGCGGCCTCCATGAAGTCGGAGGAAATATCCATTCCCAGGCTCTTCTTCAGGGTGTCTATCATGTACAGGCAGGCGTCGATGTCAGCCTGGTCAGTGGTCACGGCCATGCACTTCGCCGTTGGCCGCTCGCCTGGGCCGAACACCTCGTCCATCAGCCGGTTGGCCTCGGCCACGTCCTCGTCCTTCGGCTGTCGATACCCGGGCCACTGCCTTATCTCCTCGTCCGTGGGAGCGTAGAACGTACCTGGAGCCATAGTGTGGGCCAGCTTCATGCCGTCGTAGCCGGCTATTCGGTAGAAGTCCAGCCAGCCGTCCCGGTCTATGGCGAGATGAATGGCCTTCCTCACCCGCACGTCGCTCCACGGCTCCCGCGCTCCGAATATCATTGTCCTGGCCCAGTGGTTCAGCTGGTTATTGATGACAATCCGGTCCGAGAAGTCCCGGATGGCCTGCTCAGCCTGGCCGGGGGTCATGCTCCAGCTGCCCTCTCCCATGTAGTGAATCTTCCCCGTTGCCAGGGCCGTGAACCGGCTGCCGATGTCCTTGATAACCACGTTGTGATACCGGTCCAGCAGCGGCAATCCTTCCTTCCAGTAGTTGGGATTGCGATCATAGGTGGCGCTCACACTCCGGTTGAGCTCCGTGGGTATGAAGGGTCCCGTGCCGTGCATGGAGTAGAAGTTTTCCGGGACCTGCTCCCGGCCGAACAGCTTGTCCTCACGGTCGGAGTACTCCTGGAGCCATTCGACGTACTCCTTGTCCAGGACTTGCGCGCCGTCGCCGGCCATTATCCCGACGGTCTTTGCAAGAGGCTGGTCAAAGTGCATTACGAAGGTGTGCCCTCGCGGACCGTCTGGACAGCTCGAACTCACGAAGTGGTTCAGGTTCCTCCGCCCGGACGTCAGGAACTGGCTCACGTTATCCGGCGGAAATACGTACCTGTCATAGGTAGCCACGGCATCTTCGCAGACAAGCTCGTCGCCAAGAATCTGTCCGCCGTTGAACTCCGCAGGGACTATGGACTCCTCCGCCATCTGGTCGAAGAACATTATCCCCTCACGGAGCTGTATGGTCAGCGTCAGGCCGTCGGACGACAACTCCCAGCTCTCCGCCAGCTCACCCTCTATGGCCGTGAGATCCCCAGTCCAGGCGTCTATGCCGAACAGCGAACTCCAGGGAAGTCCCCGGAAGCAGCCGTGAGTGTAACAGCATCCCTGGTTATTGGCGTAGAAAGTTGTGCCGTCCCGCTGCGCGCCGAAGACGAAGGTGCCTCCTGTTACGGGATCACCCCACGCAGGGTCGTAGCCCGGGCTCTGCAGGTATCGATCCATCCACGCCACGTCCGCATCCATCCGTTCGACCGGCGTTGCCGTGGGTTGAGCGCCTACGGTCAAAGGTGTAGACGCCGCAGGCGTCGTTGGCGTTGCCTCGGCCGTGGGCTCGGCGGTGGGCTCCTCCTCGCTGGCGCACGCCAGGGCGACGGCCAACATTCCAATTGCCAAAACCGCAACCGTTAACCTCGTTAGCTCCGCAACTCGTAATTTCATATCTCACCCTCCTTATATTGGAGTTTTAGATACACGCCACATTAGCATTACTCGTAAGCATTGTCAATGCATACTGCGACAAGAAGAGAGAGTCCCCGCATTTACGTGCGGGGACTCTCTATCGGGGTCTTGTAGAACTACGGAATCTATCCGCTTCCTAGCTGTCTGTGATCCACATCCTCTCGTGCATTGCGTACTTGGTGTAGGAGTACAGGTCGTAGCCCTTCCACCCCTTCAGCTCCACGCGCCAGCCGGGGAAGATGAGACTCCAGCCCACCACCACGAACTGTGACACGTCGTTCAGTATCTTCAGGTCCAGCTCTGTGACAAGCTCCTTCCTCTTTATCGGGTCAAGCTCCGCGGACTGGGCCCGGATCATCGCCTCCACCTCTGCCAACACCTCCGGCAACTCAGACCACCGGGCATCCATCATTGCCTTGGAGGAGGCTGAAATGAACTCCGGGACGTAGTTGCTATAGACATCGTCATCCGGGTCACCAATTGTGGAGGAATTGTACGAACTGATGCGGAAGTCGAAGTTCCCGCTGTCGGTGATTGGCGTCAGTGCAGCCTGTTCTCCGAACTGCGAATCTACCTCCATTCCCAGGTTTTTGCCCAGGTTGTCAATGACGTACAGGCAGGCGTCGATGTCAGACTGATTGGTCACGGTCGCCATGCACTGGGCGTTGGGCCGCTCTCCGGGTCCAAACACCTCGTCCATCAGCCAGTTGGCCTCCGCCACGTCCTCATCCTTCGGCTGGCGGTATCCCGGCCACTGCCTTATCTCCTCGTCCGTGGGAGCGTAGTAGGTGCCCGGCGCCATTATGTGCGCCAGCTTCATGCCCTCGTAGCCGCCTATCCGGTAGAAGTCAAGCCAGCCGTCACGGTCTATGGCCAGGTGAATCGCCTTTCGCACCCGAACATCGTCCCACGGTGCCCTGGCCCCAAATGCGATGGTCCTGGCCCAGTGGTTCAACTGGTTGTTGATGACGATACGGTCCGGGAAGTCCCGGATAGCCTGCTCCGCCTGGCCGGGAGTCATGCTCCAGCTGCCCTCTCCCATGTAGTGGATCTTGCCGGTGGCCAGGGCCGTGAACCGGCTTCCGATGTCCTTGATGACCACGTTGCGGTAGGCGTCGATGAGGGGCAGTCCCTCGCGCCAGTAGTTGGGATTCGCAACGAATTCGGTACTAACGCTCAGGTTGATGTCCACCGGCATGAAGGGCCCGGTGCCGTGCATGCTGTAGAAGTTCGCGGGAATCTCCGTATCCATGAAGGCCACGCCTTCAGCCTCGCCAAAGTCGTACAGCCACTCCACAACTTCCTTGTCCATGATGGCCGCGGCCCGGCCGGCCAGAATACCCATAGTCTTACCCATGGGCCGCTCGAAGTGCATCACAACGGCGTGTCCTCTGGGACCATCGGGGCAGCTGACCTCTTCAAGATGTGCGAGGTCCGGTCCGGCATAGCTTATCCTGGTTTCCCACTCCGGCCTGGAGAGATACAGCCGATCGAATGTCGCTACAACATCCTCGCACACGAACTCATCCCCCGCGATCTGGCCTCCGTTGTACTCAGCCGGCAACGGAGACTCTTCCGGGATGGTGTGGAAGAACGTCACGCCCTCATGGAGCTGCAACGTCAGGGTCACACCGTCCTGAGCCAACTCCCAATGCTCGACCAGGTCACCCTCTATGGACGTCAGGTCTCCGGTCCACGGATCGATGCGGAACAGGGAGTTCCACGGCAGCCCGCGGAAGCAGCCATGAGTGTAGCAACACCCCTGGACAGCCGGTGTGAACTGGTTGCTGTCCCGCTGGGCCCCAAAGATAAAGGTGCCCCCGCTTGTAGGCTGGCCCCATTCCGGATCATATCCCGGGCTCTTCAGGTACCGCTCCATCCACGGGAGGTCCGCATCCATCTGCTCAACTGGCGCTGCTGTCGGCTGGGCGTCTACGGTCAGAGGCGTAGACGCAGCAGGCGTGGTGGGAGTCGGCGCAGCAGTGGGCGCCTCGGTGGCCTCCTCGCTGGCGCACGCCAGGGCGACGGCCAACATTCCAATTGCCAAAACCGCAACCGTTAACCTCGTTAGCTCTGCAACTCGTAATTTCATATCTCACCCTCTTTATATTGGAGTTTTAGATACACGCCACATTAGCATTACTCGTAATTCTTGTCAATACATGGAGCGGCAAAAAAGAAGAGTCCCCGCATTTGCATGCGGGGACTCTCTATCGGGGTCCTGTTGAGCTACGGAATCTATCCGCTTCCTAGCTGTCTGCGATCCACATCCTCTCGTGCATTGCGTACTTGGTGTAGGAGTACAGGTCGTAGCCCCTCCAACCCTTCAGCTCCGCGCGCCAGCCGGGGAAGATGAGGCTCCAGCCCACCACCACGTACTGCGAAACCTCGTCGATTATCTTCAGGTCCAGTTCCCGAACAAGCTCCTTCCTCTTCAACGGGTCCAACTCCGCGGACTGGCCCTGAATCATCGCCGCGACCTCTGCCAGCACTTCTGGCTGCTCCTCCCACCTGGCCTGCATGGACTCCCTGGATGTGGTCCCGAGATATTCGTGGAAGTAATTGGCATACAGGTCGTCGTCCGGGTCACCGATCGTGGAGGAGTTGTATGAGCTGATGTTGAAGTCGAAGTTTCCGGTTTCAAGAATGGGCGTCAGGGCGGCCTGCTCTGCGAACTGGGAGCTGACCTTCATTCCCAGGTTCTTCCCCAGGTTGTCGATCACGAACAGGCACGCATCGATGTCGGCCTGGTTTGTAACAGTGGCCATGCACTGGACGTCGGGACGTTCGCCTTCCCCGAACACCTCATCCATCAGCCGGTTGGCCTCAGCAATGTCCTCGTCCTTGGGCTGGCGGTAACCGGGCCAGGTCCTTATCTCCTCGTCCGTGGGGGCGTAGAAGGTTCCCGGCGCCATTGTATTTGCCAGCTTCATCCCGTCGTAGCCGGCTATCCGGTAGAAGTCAAGCCACTGGTCTCGATCAAGGGCCAAGTGGACCGCCTTCCTTACGCGGACGTCATCCCAGGGAGCATTAGCTCCAAACGCTATTGTTCTGGCCCAGTGGTTCAGCTGGTTGTTTATGACTACCCGGTCCGAGAAGTCCCGGATGGCCTGCTCCGCCTGGCCGGGCGTCATGCTCCAGCTGCCCTCTCCCATGTAGTGGATCTTTCCGGTCGCAAGGGCCGTGAACCGGCTGCCTATGTCCTTGATGACCACGTTTCGGTATGCGTCCAGCAGTGGCAGCCCGTCTCGGAAGTAGTTGGGGTTCGCCACAAAGTCGGTACTCACGTTCAGGTTGATCTCCACTGGCATGAACGGACCAGTGCCGTGCATGGAGTAGAAGTTACCCGGGACCTCAGTGTCCATGTAGGCAGAGCCTTCCGTAGCGCCCCAGTCGTAGAGCCAGTCCACGACTTCCTTGTCCATGATGGCAGCCGCCCGGCCGGACAGAATACCCATGGTCTTGGCCATAGGTCGCTCGAAATTCATCTGAACTGAGTGTCCCCTGGGACCGTCGGGGCAGGTAACCGATTCCAGGTGGGCCAGGTCTGCCCTCGCATACCCGATTCTGTTCTCCCACTCTGGCGGCGACAGATAGAGGCGTTCGTAGGTTGCCACTACGTCCTCGCACACCAGCTCATCCCCGGCGATCAGGCCCCCGTTGTACTCAGCAGGCAGCGGGGACTCTTCCGGAATCGTATTGAAGAAGGTGACTCCCTCGTGGAGCTGCAGCGACAGGGTCTGACCATCCTCGGACAACTCCCACTCCTGGACGAGGTCACCCTCCAGAGCAGTGAGGTCCCCTGTCCATGGATCAATGCGGAACAGGGAGTTCCACGGCAGCCCGCGGAAACAGCCATGTGTATAGCAGCATCCCTGCACAGCCGGGGTAAAGTTGGTGCTGTCACGCTGGGCGCCAAATATGTACGTTCCGCCCGTGACGGGATCACCCCATGCCGGATCATATCCCGGGCTCTTCAGATACCGCTCCATCCATGGGAGGTCCGCCTCCATCTGCTCAACCGGCGCTGCCGTCGGCTGAGCGTCTACGGTGAGAGGCGTAGCCGCCGCCGGCGTGGTGGGAGTCGGCGCAGCAGTGGGCTCTTCGGTGGCCTCCTCGCTGGCACACGCCAAGGCGACTGCTAACATTCCAATTGCCAAAACCACAACTGTTAGCCTCGTTAGCTCCGCAATTCGTAACCTCATATCTGCCCCTCCTGATATTGGAGTTTTAGATACGCGGCACACTATCATTACCCGTAATATTTGTCAATACGTGGAGCGGCAATAAAGAAGTGTCCCCGCATTTGCATGCGGGGACACTCTCTCAGGGTCCTTTTGAGCTACGGGATGTTTCCGCTTCCTAGCTGTCTGCGATCCACATCCTTTCGTTCATCACGTACTTGGTGTAGGAGTACAGGTCATAGCCCCTCCATCCCTTCAACTCCGCTCTCCACCCGGGGAAGATCAAGCTCCAACCCAAAAGCACGTACGCCGAAACCTCGTTGAGGATCTTCAGGTCCAACTCCCGGACCATTTCCTTTCTCTTGACGGGGTCCAACACGGAGGACTGGGCCCTTATCATGGCCTCAACTTCCGCCATCACCTCAGGCTGCTCCAGCCACCGCTGCTCCATGAACTTCTTGTAGCTGGACGTGACGAACTGCTGTATGTAGTTGCTGTACAGGTCGTCGTCCGGGTCTCCAATGAGAGAAGACGTGGCGGAACTGATGCTGAAGTCAAAGTTTCCGCTGGTGATCCTCTCGGTGTTCGCCGCCTGCTCGTTGAAGTCGGACGCGACGTCCATGCCCAGGTTCTTGCCCAGGTTGTCAATCACGAACAGACAGGCGTCGATGTCGGACTGGTTCGTAGTCGTAGCCGTGCACTCGGCGGTGGGGCGGTTCCCGGCGCCAAACACCTCGTCCATCAGCCGGTTGGCCTCAGCGATGTCCTCGTCCTTCGGCTGGCGGTATCCCGGCCATGTCCTTATCTCCTCGTCCGTCGGAGCGTAGTAGGTCCCGGGCGCCATGGTGTGGGCCAGCTTCATGCCCTCGTAGCCCGGTATCCGGTAGAACTCCAGCCACTGGTCACGGTTCAGAGCCAGGTGGATGGCCTTCCTCACACGGACGTCGTCCCAAGGCGCATTGGCCCCGAAGTAAATCGTCCTTGCCCAGTGGTTCAGCTGGTTGTTGATGACTATCCGGTCCGGGAAGTCGCGGATGGCCTGCTCAGCCTGACCAGGGGTCATGCTCCAGCTGCCCTCTCCCATGTAGTGAATCTTCCCGGTTGCCAACGCAGTGAACCGGCTCCCGATGTCCTTGATCACCACGTTGTGATACCTGTCCAGGAGTGGCAGACCCTCTCGCCAGTAGTTGGGATTAGCTATGAACGTAGTGCTTACGCTCTGGTTGAACTCATCAGGCTGGAAGGGACCGGTGCCGTGCATCGAGTAGAAGTTGGCCGGGATCTCCGTGCGTCCAAAGGACCTGTCTTCCGCCGCGCCAAAGTCGTGGGTCCACTCGAGCCATTCCTTGTCGAGAATGGTCGCCGGGTAGCCGGCAGCCATTATACCCAGCGTCTTGCCCAAGGGCACGCTGAAGTTCATCACAAACGTGTGTCCCCTTGGCCCGTCAGGACAACTCATGCTATCCAAATGCTGCAACTGGGCAGACTCGTTCTTCATCCCGGTTTCCCACTCCGGCGGGTTGACGTAGCGATCGTAAGTCGCCACAGCGTCCTCGCAGACGAACTCGTCACCGGAGATAAGGCCGCCGTTGTACTCGGCCGGTATCGGCGACTCGGGGTGAAGCTCCTGGAACATCACGCCCTCGTGGAGATTCATGGTGAGACTCAGGCCATCCTCGGCCATGTCCCAACTCTCCACCAGGTCTCCCTCTATGGTGGTGAGGTCTCCCGTCCAGGCGTCTACCCGGAACAGGGAGTTGGAAGGGAGGCCGGCGTAGCAGCCATGCGTGTAGCAGCAGGACTGGCTCTCCAGATTGAATGTCACGCCGTCCCGCTGGGCGCCAAAGATGTACGTCCCACCCGTGATGGGGTCTCCCCAAGCCGGATCGTAGCCCGGGCTCTGCAGGTAGCGCTCCATCCAGGTGAGATCTCCCATTTCAGCATCCGCCACCGGCGTTGCCGTAGGTTGCGCGCTGAACGGTGTGGCCGCCGCCGGAGTCGTTGGGGTTGGCGCAGCCGTTGGCACAGCGGTTGGCTCTTCCTCGCTGGCGCACGCCAGAGCGACCGCAAGCATGGCAACGGCTAAAACCGCAATTGCCAGCCTGGAGCTCTTCGCAATCCGTAATCTCATACACTCGCCTCCTTCTGCCGGAGCAGTTAATTGGGGGCGATGTTAGCAGTACCCGTAACTAAAGTCAATGCGCCGAGCCAAAATAACAGAGGGCCTCGCATCGAAACGCGGGGCCCTCTGAACTGGTGCGCTCCAGCTGCGGAATGCAGCTACCGATTTAACTGTCGGCGAGCCACATCCTCTCGTGCATCACGTACTTGGTGTTGGAGTAGAGGTCGTAGCCCCTCCATCCCTTCAGTTCCGTCCTCCACCCGGGGAAGATGAGGCTCCAGCCCACCACCACGTACGCCGACACCTCATCCAGAATCTGCATGTCTATCTCCCTAACCAAGGCCTGCCTCTTCACGGGGTCCAACTCTGCGGACTGGGCGCGAATCTTCGTGTCCAGCTCGCCCAGAACCTCAGGCAGCTCCTCCCAGCGGGACTCGGACATGGCCTTGGTGCTTGCCGAGAAGTTCTCGGGCAGGTACTTGTACAGGTCGTAGTCCGGGTCGCCGGTGGGGGATGAAGTGTAGGAGCTGATGGTCAGGTCAAAGTTGCCTGTGGTCAGAATGTCCGTCCTCGCGGCCTGCTCCATGAAGTCGGAGTTGAGCTCCAGTCCAATGCTCTTCCGGAGGTTGTCCATTACGAACAGACACGCGTCGATGTCAGCCTGGTCCGTGGTAACGGCCATGCACTTGCCCGTGGGCCGGTTGCCGACGCCAAACACTTCGTCCAGCAGCCGGTTGGCCTCGGCTATGTCCTCATCCTTGGGCTGTCGATAGCCGGGCCACGTTCTCAGCTCCTCTTCGCTGGGCGCGAAGAACGTCCCGGGAGCCATGGTGTGGGCAATCTTCATGCCGTCAATGCCGAAATCCTTAATCCGGTAGAACTCCAGCCAGCCGTCACGGTCTATGGCCAGGTGAATCGCCTTCCTCACTCGCACGTCATTCCAGGGCTCCCTGGCCCCGAAGATCATTGTTCTGGCCCAGTGGTTCAGCTGGTTGTTGATGACAATGCGATCCGGGAAGTCCCGCAGGGCCTGTTCGGCCTGGCCGGGGGTCATGCTCCAGCTGCCCTCACCCATGTAGTGGATCTTCCCGGTGGCGAGGGCGGTGAAGCGGCTGCCGATGTCCTTGATGACCACGTTGTGGTACCTGTCAAGAAGCGGCAGGTCGGCCCGGAAGTAGTCGGGGTTGGCGTCAAAGGTGCTGCTGACGCTCTGATTTAGCTCAACGGGAATGAACGGACCAGTCCCGTGCATTGAGTAGAAGTTGTCCGGGACCTCTGTCCGCCCGAAGAGCACGTTCTCCCTGTCCGAGTAGTCCTTCAGCCAGGCCACGTAGTCCTTGTCAAGTATGTGAGCAGGGTCGCCTGCCATCACGCCAAGGGTCTTCGCCAGCGGCTCGCTGAAGTGCATAACAAAGGTATGCCCCCTTGGCCCGTCGGGACAGCTCGTGCTCTCAAGGTGGTTCAGGTTCCGTCTGCCTTGAGTCAGCCACTGCTTTACGTTCTCCGGCGGGAACCTGTACCTGTTGTACGAAGCGGCCGCGTCCTCGCAGACGAACTCGTCGCCCAGTATCTGGCCGCCGTTGAACTCCGCGGGAACAGTGGCCTTGTCCGACATCTCGTCGAAGAACATGATTCCCGGGCGGAGGTTCAAGGTGAGACTCAGGCCGTCCGACGCCATCTCCCAGCTCTCCGCCAGGTCACCCTCTATGGAAAGAAGGTCGCCGGTCCAGGCGTCGATGCGTAGAAGAGAGTTCCAGGGCAGGCCGCGGAAGCAGCCGTGGTTGTAGCAGCAACCCTGATTGTCCGGCACGAACTGAGTGTTGTCCCTCTGGGCTCCAAAAATGAAGGTGCCGCCCCTGATGGGCTGGCCCCACTCCGGGTCGTAGCCCGGACTCTGGAGGTACTGTTCCATCCACTGCATATCAGTCGTGGTGTCCCCCGGTACAGGAGTAGCCGTGGCGTCCCCGTCCGTCATGGCGGGGGAAGTAGCCGTTGGCGCCACAGTGGGAGCAACGGTCGGCTCCTCCTCGCTGGCGCACGCCAAGGCGACCGCAAGCATGGCAACGGCCAATATCGCCACTAGGGGTCTGAATACCGACGGATTCCGCAAGCGCATATCCTACCCTCCCGGCTTCGAAGTTACAAACTCAGGGAAATCTAGCACCGAGCCCTTGTTTTGTCAATCCTGTTCTCGGCCACGCCGTGACTGAGTTGAGGACCGGAGAGAGCAGTCCAGAGCCGGCGCAGCTTGAAGCTCTCGCGCCAAACGTGGTAATATGGAGGTGTCCTGGCAATAGTTGATGGTTTCACGGCGCATTCGTCTAGTGGCCAAGGACGCCGCCCTCTCAAGGCGGAGATCACGGGTTCGACTCCCGTATGCGCCACCAACTCCCCCCTCACACGTAGCGACCCAGGTGTGTGCCGCCCAGGACGTGCAGGTGGCCGTGGGTCTGGCTCTGCATCCCCTGGTGGCCGAAGTTGGACAGCAGCCGGTAGCCGCCCGGGCAGTGGCTGTCGCCCATCTCCACTGCGACCTTTGCAATCTGGGCCATCACCGGATCATTCCACATCTCCTTCTGTGTCATGTGCTTCTTGGGGATAACCAGCAGCATAACTGGGACCCAGTTCAGCTGATTGTGGATGACAATCACGTCGTCGTCCTCGTACACCACTTTGGCGGGGGACCTTCCGGCAATTATCTCGCAGAAGACGCAGTAGCGAGGCGAGTCCCACTCGGGGTACTGATAGTTGCGCCAGTAGCCGCTCATTGCCTATCCACAATATCACGATTGGCAGCCTGTGGCACTAGTCGCCACGCCCTGCAGTGTTGTGAAGCGAAGCGGCCCCGGTCTAGCCCCGGCCCCTGTTCTGGCGGAAGTCCGGAGCGCTTATCGGTACTGTGTTGACCAAGTTTCTATCAGTCAGGCGCGAAAAGATTGGACCGGATCTCTTCTCAGGGTCCAACTCTATAGCGGTGATTATCGTCGGCAAACGAGAATCGTGACGATGGACAACTACCTGGTGAAGCTTCTCCATGGCCCAAGGCGTAGGGTTCTGAAGGCCAAAGTCCTCCAATACGAGTAGCGGGGCATTCCGCACTTCCTCAAAGAGTCTGTCGTAGGTCACAGTGCTCTCGGGGCTGTAAGTAATGCGCAGATAATCAAGCAGGTCTGCCACCTGGAAGTAGAGAACTCCACGGCCCAACTTGAGACGCTCGTTTGCGACGGCGTGAACGAGGTGAGTCTTACCGCAGCCCGTGGGTCCCAAGAGGGCCAACCAGCCCAAGGGGTTTTTGGCGTACTCCTTAGCTTTCTCAACCGCCCACCTCAAGTTTTCTTGCTGATCTAGATTGGCTCCATTGCCCTGCGTGATGAAGCTATCAAATGTCATTCGGGCTAGAAGCTCTGAATCCAAGGCACCTCTTCGGCTCGATTGCTCGCCGCGATCTGTAACGCTTAGTCGTCGAGTGGCAGCTACCTCCGTGTCCAAAAGGCGGGTCTGCCACCGCGTCTCCAGTTCCTCCAACGGCACTCCGAGCGTAAACACCGTCGGCATCCGGTAGGAGTGGCGAAAGTTCAGTATCTGATAGAGCTTCTCTTGGGCCCACTGGGTACCGCTGTGCCCGCCTAGATCGTCCAAGACGAGGAATGGGGCGTTGCGCACCTGTTCAAACAGCTGGTCAAAGGATATCTCGCTGGTGGGAGCAAAGGCGGAGCGGAGATGGTCAAGCAGGTCCGGGACAAAGATGAAGAATGCGGGATGTCCGGCCTCGAGCACACTGTTGGCAATAGCAGCTGCCAGATGCGTTTTGCCACTCCCGCTCTGCCCTGTCAGTACCAGCCAACCTCGAGGGTCTTCAGCGTATGCTCTAGCGTGTTCATAGCTCTGCCGGAACAGGTCCTGATCCCCTGCATCTGCACTATTCCCCCATTCTATAGTTGCTTGGAAGGTCAGCCGAGAGAGGGGTCCCATATTGCTGTAACGCCGCAATCGAGCCGCTCGAGATGGGTCGTCCTCGCGCCTTTGACAACTGCACGGAACGGCCTTCCCGAATGAAGGGTGGCCCACCGGCACCTCCACCCGGAGCCAGCCTACGTCACCGCACACGGCACAGTCTGTATCTGTCGCCTCGTCGTAACCGCTAGCGAGAAGCCCAGGGTCGTCCGTGTCTTCTGATCCACTCTTCGGCGTCAATCTTTTCAGAACGTCCCCGATGTTCTCCATCGTCTTTTCCTTCCACTTTCCATCTCTTCAGGATGGCTTCAATGTACCGCCAATTGCGCTTGTTGCCCGCAACCGCTTGCCGGAACGCCTCCTCAATCCACGACTCCGGGTACTGCTGCTCCGCGTCCTTGAGCACCTCAGCCATTAGCGGGCTGACTGCCCCGATATTCCTTTCATAAAGGGCAAATATGTTTGGCTTTTCCTCCGGCACAGTCCTCTGGACTTCCCTGATGTCCAGTTCCGGTCTGGACTCCCTCAAGGCCAGGACAGCCCTCCGCCCCTTCTGAGTATTGGGGACATAGATATCGTGCAGACCGCTTTCGGAATCCACCCTCAGGTGAACCACCAGCCCAAGTCCAACGGTCCTGTCCAGCACGTACCCCAGGGCGGCCTCGGTCGAGCTTCCCGGCGTGAAGACCACACGGGCCAGCGTCCTGTCCGACAGCAGTTCCTCCCGGGTCAGGAAGCTGCGGGTTCCCTTCTTCTGGGAGTGAAGCCAAAGCACACGCAGAAAGCACTTCAGCGCCAGCGGGTCGTCTATATCCTCCAGCAACGAGCCGAACAGGAGGTTGGGCACCGGGGTGTACTCGCTGTTGTCCGGGAAACCCTCAAAGGGAGCCATCAGAACTCCCGGTTGGACGGGTATTCCTCGAAGCGGGCCATGGCTCCGTTGAAGCGCAGGTCAATGGTGTCCAGCGGCCCGTGCCGGTGCTTGGCAACAATAAGCTCCGCCCTGTCCCGGAAGAACGCATAGTCCTTGTCCGGGTACTGCTTCTCCCACTCCTCCTCCGTCATCCGCAGGGCCTCACGGTGTATGAACATCACCACGTCTGCGTCCTGCTCAATGCTGCCGCTCTCCCGCAGGTCCGTAAGCTGCGGCCGGTGGGACGGTCGCATCTCCACGGCGCGGCTTAACTGGGACAGCGCCAGAAGAGGCACGTTCAGGTCCCGGGCGATCCCCTTCAGGGAGCGGGTGATCTCTCCAAGCTCCTGGACCCTGTTTTCACGCCTGCCGGTGCCCTGGATTAGCTGAAGGTAGTCCACAATGACCAGGTCCAGCTTCCCCTCCATGTGCAGCCGGCGAGACCTGCTGCGTATCTCAACGATGCTCTGAAGGGGAGTGTCGTCTATATATATAGGTAGCTCCGAGAGAGCGCCGGACGCGTTCACAATGCGGCGCTCCTCAACCTCGCTGTAGAGGCGCTGCCTCACGCGCCTCAGGTCAACGTCCGCTTCGCTGGACAGGAAGCGGTGTCCTATCTGCTCACGGCTCATCTCCAGGCTGAATATGCCCACCCCGGCGCCCTGCTCGGCGGCGTGCCTTCCTATATTAAGCGCGAGGGTACTCTTGCCAACGCTTGGGCCGGACGCCAGCACAATCATGTCGGAGCGCTGGAACCCGCCCAGAAGCTGGTCAAGGTCGGAGAACGCCGTCGGTATCGGAGTCTCGTGGCGCTCCAGGACGCCCTGCAGGCTGGCGCTCTCCTCCAGGTACTGGTCGAGCACTTCTCGAATGGCGACGAAGTCCCGGGTCTCCTGCCCCGTGCGGATGCCGTACAGCACGGCCTCGGCCTGGGTGAGGGCCTTGTCGACGTCCGGGCCGCCGTCGTAGCCCAGGGCCGCGATCTCCCCGGCAGCGCTGATCAGCCGCCGGAGGGTGTGAGTCCTGCTGACTATGCGGGCGTAGTGCTCCAGGTGCGCCGACGTGGGGACGAAGTTGACCAGGTGCCCCAGAAAAGCGGGGCCGCCCACGTCATCAAGGCGGTTCATCATCGCCAGGCGGTGGCCCACCGTGACGGGGTTGATCGCCTCGTTGCTGTCCCACAGCTCCAGGCACGCCTCGTAGCACCAGCGGTTCCTCTCCCGGTAGAAGTCCTCCGGGTGGAGGATGCCGACCGCGCTGACGATGGCGTCCCCGTCTATCAGCAGGGAGCCTATGACCGATTCCTCAGCCCGCTCGTCGTGAGGGGGCAGTCTCTCGACATACATCCTAGTCTTCGAAAGCCTCCACAACCAGAGGTACGGTGGCGACAACCTCAGGGTGCAGCCTTACCCTGGCCTCAAATGTCCCCAGCTCGTGTATCGTCTCCTCCAGAATCACCGACCTGCGGTCGACCTCTCGCTCCAGAAGAGTCGAAAGCTCCTGGGCCACAAGCGCAGTCGTAACTGCTCCGTAGAGCCTGCCAGTGGGCCCGGAGCGGACCTTCAGAGTGACCGACTGCCCCTCAAGCTGCTCCGCTATGGCCTCCGCGCCCACCTTCTCCTTGGCCTGCCGCTCCATGCCCAGCTTGCGAATGGACTCCAGTCGCTGGAGCTCCTGGGGTGTGGCCGCAACCGCAAGGCGCTTGGGCAGCAGGAAGTTTCTTGCATATCCCGGCTTGACTTCCTTGATCTCGCCGGTCCTGGCTACGTTGGGAACGTCCTCTACAAATATGACTCGCACTGCATTTACCTCGTTTCAGAGTTTTTGTTCTATCATATCACAGGTGGCAACCCTTTCCGAAAGGGTCTTCAAGGTGGTGTCCGAAAAGAGTACCACAGCCGTTTTTGGCATGGTCAAGAACTCATAAGGCCTCCATTTTGCGAATCTACGCGAGGGTTTTTTCGATGACTTCCACAAGCTCCTCAGCGCTGGCAAACGCTTCAAACTTCGCCGCCACCCTGCCGGAGGAATCAACGACAAAGGTGAAGGGCTCAGTCTTCAGTCCCCACTCATCCACCACCGGCGACAGCCGTCCCTTGGTCAAGTCTCCGCCCATCTCAACCGGATTGTCGAACACCTCTATGTGAACGAAGCTGATCTGCTCGGCGTACCTGGCCCTCAGGTCCTTGAGAACGTCCACCTGTGGCCCGCAGGTTGCCGTCTTGCAGAAGGCCGGAGTGGCGAACGTCACCACCAGCGGCTTGCCCGCTTCAAGGGCTTCCGCAATGGTCATGGCGTACAGCCCTTCGTCCGGCGCGGGGTCCGTTGTAAGCTCTTCAATCCGCGCCACGTCCCCAAGCGTCTTGTTGCGACTCGCCGGCGCGGCCGCTCCGACGGGCGTTGAGCTGCTCTCCGGGTTTACCTGGAATCGCACGCTGCCTGAGGCTGCCGTTCCGTCTAAGGTTGCGTCCACCTCCAATTGCCACACGCCCGGCGCGTCGAACTCCGCCTGGACCGTGAACAGCCCCCTACTTCCCGGCCACTGGCGGTAGGTAGCCTGAACTCCATTGTCCGTCATAGCTTCCCCGGACTCCGGCGAGAAAGTAGCGTACGCCTCATCCGGCTCAAGAACGCCGCCATCATCAAGAACGGCAAAGGCCACCCTGTTTTGGCCTACGGCCAAGTCGGTTGTGGCCAGCACGATTGTCAGGCCTGACGCCTCACCGGCCTCCGTTGGGCTTGCCACCGGCCTTCCCGTCCAGGTCGCGGTTGTTCCGGGGGACTCCGAGCAGGCGGCAAGGGCGGTAATCATCACCACAACCGAGATCAGCGCTGATTTCCAGAGGCCCCGGCCCAACGGCGCTTGCCCGTGCAGACGCAACCTAGTCCCCGCGCCTGCGGTATATCTCCACCGCCGCGCCGTCCAGCACAGCGCCCCTTATCGACACGTGGGGTTTGGCAACGCGCACCCTGACGCCTTGTACCGGAAAGGCCTCCAGCAACGCCCCAGCCGTCTCCTCCGCCACGGCCTCCAGCAGGTTCCGGCCGGGCCCCTCGACAATCTCCCTCACCACGCGGTAGGCCCGGGAGTAGTCCACCGTGTCCGTCAGGTCGTCGGAGGCCCCGGCGGCGCGCAGGTCCAGGTCCATCTCCACGTCGACAACAAAGCGCTGGCCCAATTCCTTCTCCTCCGGCCTGACGCCGTGGTACCCGTAGAACGTCATGCCATTGAGGAGGATCCTGTCCCCCACAGCCTAGCTCTCCCGGGTCTGCTTTGCGGCGCTCGCCTCCGCCAGGGACAGAACGTTGTACGCGCGCTTGACCACTGGCACGTCGATCATAACGCCGTCCAGGGAGGTCGCTCCCCTGCCCTGGGCCTCCGCCTCCTCGAAAGCGGCAACCACCTTGCGGGCGTACTCCACGTCCTCCGGCAGGGGGCTGAACTGCTCGTTGATGACGTTGACCTGGGCCGGGTGAATGGCGAACTTGCCCTTGTATCCCAGCCGCTTGCCCACGTCGATGTCCCGGCGCAGGCCCTCTTCGTCCCGGAAGTTCGCGTACACGATGTCCAGGGCAACCACGCCCGCGGCCTTGGCGGCAATTGCCACCATCGCCCTGGGCAGGTACACCTCGTCGCCCTCCGGGGTGCGCTTGACCTCCATATCCACGGTGTAGTCCTCCGCGCCAAAGGCGACGGCCACCACCCTGGGAGAGGCTGCGCAGATGGAGTACGCGTTCACCATAGCCAGCGCCGATTCCAGGAAGAGGACAAGCCGGATATGCCCCTTCTCCAGACCGGCCTTGGCCTCGATTGCCGCAATGATCTTGTCCACCTCCTGGACGTCCCAGGCGTTCTCCACCTTGCCCACGAGCACGCCGTAGGTGTGGGGCGTAATGGCCGCCGACAGGTCTTCCTCAAGCCAGCCCGTGTCCAGGGCGTTCACCCTCACGACGATCCTGTGGCCCGCTCCCGCAAGCACCGGCAGCATGCTGGAAATCACGTCTCGCGCCGCGGACTTCTCGGCCATTGGCACCGAGTCCTCCATATCGGGAACCAGGATGTCGGCGGTGAAGTCTACCGCCTTTTCCTGCATGTCCCGCCTGTTTCCAGGGACAAAGAGAAGGCTTCTCATAATTTCCACGGTCACCTCCTGTAGACAAGGGCGAGTGAGAGTCCAAGCCCAGTCGAACTTGCTCAAGTATAGCACTTTGGGAAGGGAAACCCCACAATCCCGTTTCCGCGTATGCAGGCGGCCCGACTCTCCGAATCCGACAATGCAGCGCGGCGATCAATCGCCCTTTGGGATGGCCGTCTGCTATAATCTCATCGGGAAGCGCACAGCTTCCCCCGCCGAAAGGAGGCGACGCCATGACCCAGGAAGAGACCACCAAACACGATTTTCGACTGGAGGACCTGCGCCCCATGGCCAGTCCGGGATACGCATTCGAGACCATCTGCGACCCGGCCCGGGACAACGCCGTTGTCATCGGCATCCAGCAGAGCTGGCTGCAGCCCCTGGCCGAGGACGTCTACGAGGTGACGCTGCAATCCAACAGGGGCCTGTGCCAGGCCATTCTCACAGTCGCTCAGGGCAAACCGGGCGTGGTGCTGTGGATTCCCGGCCAGGGAGAGAACCTGAACGGCCCGGCCGGCGGCGTCTACGCAGAGCTTGCGCCGGAGCTGAAGGCCGCCGACATCAGCTCCCTTCGCATGGGGTACCGCGACCCAAGCTCCCTGGAGGAGTCCGCCCTAGACGTGTTCATGTGGCTGTGCTTCCTGAAGGGCGTGGGGGCCAAGCAGGCCGTCCTTGTGGGCAACGCCCTGGGCGCGACAGCGGCCATACCCGCTACCATCATTGACCCAATGGTGCAGGCGCTGGCCGTGATAAGCTCCCAGGAAGAGGGCACGGAGAAGATCGGCGAGATTTCGCCGAAACCCGTCCTCATCATGCACGGCGAAAAGGACCCGCGGGTGCCTGTGGACATGGCGCGGGTAATCTACCAGAGGGCCAATGAGCCAAAGGAGCTCATCGTATACCCGGAAGGCGAGTTCACCCTGTACCCGTGCCGTGACGAAGTTCAGGAGAGGCTTGGGGACTGGACTGCAGAGCATCTGGGCGCGCTGGAGGCTTTCAAGGCCGCGCAGGAGGCCAGTGACGATTCGTTCCCGGTCTTGTCCAGACTGGTCTACCCGCAGGAGGGTGGCCCTCCCAAGGAGATTCTGCTCACCCGGGACGACATTGTGGAGATGGACGTGGACGCTATAGTCAGCCCCACCGGCACATGGCTGGACATGAAGCACTCCATACTAGCCGGCCAGATCTACGACCGCGGAGGGTCCAGCATTCAGGACCAGCTGTGGGGGCTGGCGCCTCTGTTCGTGGGGGACGTTGGCGTGACGGACGCCGGCAGCCTCGCGGCCAGGCACATCTTCCACGCCATAACCGGGGGCGAGAGCGCCGGGGACCCGCTGTCCAGGGACGAGATGGTGGCTATGTGCACCCACAGGTCCCTCCAGGAGGCCGACTCTCGAGGGCTCAAGACCATCGCCATACCCGCCATTGGCACCGGCGGACGGGGGTTCGCTATGGAGAAGGCGGCGCACATCGAGGTGGGCGTCATAGCGACCTACCTGTCTGGGAACACGTCCATTGAGAGAGTGACCATTGGCGTGGTGACGGACGGCAACTACAGGGCCTTTGAGGGCCAGTTCAATCTGATGCCGGAGTAGGCCGAGCCTTCACCCGTCCACCCTCCACCACGCCAGGGCTGAGCGCATCCCGTCGGGCCAGACGTAGACGCCGTCCTTGAACACAAGGCGGCGCGCCAGGGTGTCCCGTATCATGTCGTCGTGGGTTGCGTCTTCACCCAATCGCAGGTGCCGCCTGGCCCGTGCGACGGCGTCCTCCAGCGACGCGTTGCTCCAGGGCCGCATGAACGGCTCCACCATGACGTTGGCGTAAATGCCCATGCTGTACAGCACGTTGTGCCCCACAATGAAGTTCGGGCTGTCGTGGGGCTGTCCCAGAATCCTGGCGCAGAGCTCGCCCAGGATACCGTCGTGGCTGGGCACTCGCATCAGGAGGAAGCAGGCTGCCCTGGCGCTCGCCTCCACTTTCCGTACGAAACCGACCAGGTCCGGGTTGGTGTACATGGCGTGGGAGCAGAAGGCTATGTCGTGCCGCTCCACCTCGGCATCCTCCCAGCCGGCCTCCACAAGACGGATGTTGGACACGCCCTCGGCGGCGGCGTTCTCCAGCAGGAACGCGGACATGCTGGGAGAAGGCTCGACGGCCGTAACCTCACGTACCACCCTGGCCATCGGCACGGCGAAGCGGCCGGTGCCCGCCCCGATGTCCAGGACCGTATGGCCCGGCTCCAGGTTCTCAAGCAGAAAGTCCCGCAGCGGGTCGGGGCGTTCGGCGTTCTTCCTCTTGGACGCCTCATCAAAGTGGCGCGCCCTGTCCTCCCGCCAGCCGGATGATCCGGCGCTCTCAGGCCAGCGGAACCTCTCGCTGAGCTCCCGCCACAGGGCGGGCCAGTACCCTTCGCTCACTACTCCCGTGACCCTCCGCAACTTCAGGATTTCCGCTTACTATATGGCGAGAGGCCGCCAAAGTCCACATGCACAATGCTGCAGACCGCCCGGCTAGAACGGGCAGGCGAGGGCAGACTTTGTAACCGGTATGGAAAACCGGTACCCGGGGATTACTATGAAAAGCTGCTGGAAACCGTCCACCTCGCGGAACGACTCCAGATGAGCAGATGAAAGGATGAATTTTGCTCTGAGCAAGCCCCCTTCTTCGACCCAGTAGTCCGCCACTATTGGAGCAGGAGCGCCAGCGTCGGTCTCTTCATACGGGTCAAACTCGCCAATTTCCACCCCACTGGTCTTCACCACAGGGACCAACCGGACTCGGCCATCGGAGGAAACTATGCTATCCCCGGGGCCCACAAACAGTTGATCCCCAATTTCAATTGTAGAGTCCAGCTTGAACAAGCCGAGCGTAATAGACCTATCACCCCATAAGATCGGTGTGCCCAACACGGCGATGGCGCCACTCCTGAAGTTGTAGTCGTCCAGAGCGTGGCCATATTCCGAAATTACCTGATTCCCCTCAATGTAAATAAGCGGCGTGGCTGTGGGAATGGGGATGGGCGTAGGCGTGGGAGTTTGTGTCGGGGTAGGCGTGGCCCGTGGAGTTGGCGTGGGAGTGGGAGTTGCTGTGGCGGCAGGCGGCGAGGTGGGTGTTGGCAGCAGTGTAGGCGTGGGTGTAGGAATTGGCGTTGGCGTGTCAGTGGCAACCGGGGAAGGCCTTGGGACCGGCAACACGATGAGCGGAGGCGTGGCCGTGCGGACGGCCGAGGGCGACGGGGCTAGTGTTGGCGTGGGGGTTGATGTAGTCGTAGGCTCAGGCGCCGGTGGGATAATCCCCGGTACGGACGTAGGCCGGGGCAGCGGCGTAGGGATGGCAGTTGGCTCCGGCGAGACCGGCTCGCCCCCGCCGCCTCTGGCAATCAGCCAGCCAACCGTGAGGAGCAGGAGCACCGAAACGACGCCCACCCCAAGGCCCACTGCGATTATGTTTCGAGTGGGACCGGCGGCGGCCCCGTAGTCCGCCCTCTCCTTCTCCGGTTCCTCGTACTGGCTGCTTTCGCCGTTCTCCGCCGATCGCGGCGTCTCCTCCTGCTGCGTCCTCTCTTCGGTCCGTCTCGTCTGCTCACGCCGGGCGTTCTCTGCCGCCCGCCTGACCTCCTCTTCCACCCCCTCAGCGGCTCGACGGGTCTCCTCGCGCCTTGCGGCATCAGGGTCGGCTGCCCTCTGCGCGCTCTCGGCCGCCTGCCTCACCTCCTCCTCCACCCTCTCTGCCGCCCGTCTGGCTTCCCGTCTTCTTCTCTCCTCCTCGGCCGACTCCCGTGAGGCGTCGGCGGCCTGCTCCGCTTCCTCGCGTCTTGTGGCTTCCTGCTCCGCTCTTCTCTGAGCGTTCTCGGCTGCCCGCCTCACCTCCTCCTGCACCCTCTCCGCGGCGCGTCTGGCCTCCTCGCGCCTTGTCTCCTCTTCCGACCTCTGGCGGGTTGCGTCTGCGGGGCGTCCGGCATCCTGGCGTCTCCCCGATTGCCTTCCGGCTCTCCGGGTCTGCCGTCGGCCGCCAATCTCGCGGTCGTAGGCCGCCTTGCTTTCGGAGTCGACCAGGACCTGATATGCGGCGTTAATGCGCTGGAAGCGCTGGGTTGCCCCCGGGCTATTGTCCACGTCCGGGTGATACACCAGGGCCAACCTTCTGAAGGCCGCCCTCACGTCCGCTTCGACGGCATCCCTTGGAAGGCCCAGGACCTCGTAGTGAGTTGCGTTGGGATCGTCCGGGGCGGGCTCCCCCGGCTCGTGGCCGGAGGTCCTTGCGCCCTGGGGGCCTGATTCGGCCTCAAGCGTTGGGTCGTATCCAGATCCCGAACACTCCGGGCAGGACACCCAGCGACCGCCCGGGCCGGGTCCCGCCCATCGACCCTGCATGCCGCCGGCCCCCTCACACATTCGACAGACGCGGCCATCGACGAACGTTACCTCGCTGCCGTTGCGGAGGGCCTCAATCAGATGCCGGCCACAGAGCGTTTCCTGGGAGCCGCCGGTTGAGGCGTATCCTACCGCTTTGCTATAGCAGTGCCGGTTGCTGCAGGACAGCTGCGAGGGATTGTGGGCATGGAGACGCCATTCGGTCTGTGTGAAGCTCTGCTCGCACTGACTGCATCGAATTGTATGGCCGCCGGAGGGTGAGTCGCTCATTCCTTCAGCAGGAAGTACCTTGCGTTGCCCGCGCCCTGGAGGTGGTGTATGTCTGCATTGCCGTCAAGAACCGCCTGCAAACGTCCACTATAGGGCTTGTCCAGGCTAAAGTCCACCTGAAATGACTCCCGGCGCCAATGGGAATCGCAGGAAAGGCGCTTAAGGGTATATGCCCCTCAACTTTATGACCTCCGCAACCCTGCTGATGCCCAGGAGGAGCGCGCCCTTGCGCATGGTGGTCCCGTTCTGCCGTGCCGTCTCGACCACCTGGTCAAACGCGCTCGACATCACCCGCGTCAGCCTGCGCTCCACCTCCTCCCCTTCCCAGAAGTCGTGCTGGCGTCCCTGGATCCACTCGAAGTAGGAGGTGACCACGCCGCCTGCGTTGGCGAGGATGTCGGGCACAACCTGGACTCCCATGTCCTCCAGAATGCGGTCTGCGGCCGGTGTGACCGGGCCGTTGGCTCCTTCGACTATCGTCCTGGCCCTGACGTTGGCGGCGTTGGCCGCCGTCACCTGGCCTTCAATGGCGGCGAGGACAAGGATGTCACACGGCATCGCCAGAAGGTCCTCGTTGGTGATGCGGTCCGCGCCCGGAAAGTCGACAAGGTCCCTCCCCAGGTCCTTCCACTGCCGCAGCTCCTCCAGGCCTGCGCCGTCCCCGGTGTAGCAGCCTCCGCTGCTATCGGTTACGGCAATCACCTTGCAGCCCTGGGCCTCCAGGAGCCGGGCCGCGTAGTAGCCGACGTTTCCTATCCCCTGCACCGCCACGGTGGCGCCCTGCAGACTCTTGCCCATCCTCTCCATCTCCTTGCCGGCGACAATCATACAGCCCCTGCCTGTGGCGTCCAGCCGTCCGGCGATTCCGCCGATGCCCACGGGCTTGCCGGTCACCACGCCGGGCACCGAGTAGCCCGCGTTCATGCTGTAGGTGTCCATAATCCAGGCCATGATCTGGGGGTTGGTGTTCACGTCCGGGGCCGGAATGTCGCTCTCCGGTCCAATCACCAGGGAGATCTCAGTCGCGTACCGCCGTGTGAGGCGTTCCAACTCCGCCTGGGACAGGGTCTTGGGGTCGAAGGCCACTCCGCCCTTGGCGCCTCCGTAGGGGATGTCGGCGACGGCGCACTTCCAGGTCATCCACATCGCCAGCGCCCTGACCTCGTCCAGGCTCACCATGGGATGGTAGCGAATGCCGCCCTTGGCGGGCCCCCGGGCAAGGTTGTGCTGTATGCGATAGCCAGTGAACATTCGCACGTCGCCGCTGTCCATGCGGACAGGGAAATTCACCGTCAACTCCCGCATGCACGTTCTCAGGTGGCCTGCTATAGCGTCATCCAGGCCGAGGGTGGCCGCAGCGTCATCGAACTGCTCAATGGCCACGTCGTAGGCCGAACCCGCATCCTCCTCTACGCCTACGCCGACCGGCTGAAGCGCCCTGTTGTGACTCTCCAATGCCTTCCTCCTCTCTACTGCAAGCGCGTCACTGATGCAACTCAGGCGTCCCGATGGAAGCCGCTCCGAATATACCCCTCAATTCCAGTCTAGCAAGCCCAGGGCCGGCTGTAAAACGGGAGGGGGCTTCTGTATTCTCTGACAGGCAGTGGTTATGGCGCGCGACACCGCTCATGCTGAGCTTGTCGAAGTGAATGAGCGGTGTCAGTCGTGTCCGCAGCATTGCCCGCTCAAATGGTTCGACGGGCTCACCATGAGCGGGCAAGAAATGGTATTACCAACACGCATAGAGAATACCGAGGCTTCACGCGACGTATTGCTGCAAAGGAGCCGGAAAAGCAAAAGCCCCGCTCGGCGCGGGGCCCACTCAATCGCTCAGGGATGACTACCTATCAGGTCTGTTTTCGTTCGAAGTCCTCCAGGTCCAGGTTGCCTATGAACTCCTTGAACGCCGATAGCCTGTTAAGCTCCTCGTCCGTCATCTTGGCGGCCGCCTCCTCCTCGGACTCGCCACCGATTATGGGCTTGCCCGTCTCCTTGTCCAGGGCCACACCCGCCTTCTCCAGCACCGTGTCCTCGGCGTAAATCGGGACCTTCACCCGCACCGCAAGGGCAATTGCGTCGCTGGGGCGGGAGTCGACTTCAAGGTTGTCGCCGTTGAGCTGTATGAGAATCTTGGCGTAGAAGGTGTCGTTCTGGAGGTCTGACACTACGATGTGGGACACGGAACCGCCCAGGGAGGTGATGACGAGGTTCAGGAGGTCGTGGGTGAGGGGACGGGGAACGGACACGTCCTGAAGCTTGACCGCAATGGAGTCGGCTTCCGCCGGGCCAATCCAGATGGGAAGGTACCGGTCAGAGCCCTTCTCCTTGAGAATGACCACTCTTTGATAGTTCATCAGGCTAACCCGGATGCTATCTATCAGCATTTCTTGCATCTGAGATAAACTCCTTACCGTTTGCCCTTAGACCGATTCTACGACCACCCCTAGCGAGGTGTCAACGACTCCCAATCCCCTGCCCTTCTTCATCGCGTTGACTTTCGCAGATGCGCTATCGATAATTGAAGTATAGTCGACAATAGAGGGAGAGTCCCAAACGGTCCAGCCATCCATGCGAATTTCCGCCCTGATAGCTTCCCTCCTGTTGCTGGTGATGGCATGTACCCAGGCCTCGACCACACCCGCGGGCGAGCCTACTAACACCCCCGCTCCGACCCACACCACGCCCGCAGCTGTTGCCACGCCAACCACCGCGCCCGCCGCTGCCCCCACCCAAGAGGCGACTCCGACCACTGCACAGGGCCTGTCGCCAACACCCGCCGCCGGCGCTCCGACGGCCCCGCCGAAGCCGACGCCCACCGTCGATCCCGTACAAGTCTACAGCCGCGTTCTCGCGGACCTGGCGAGCGTGAGAGGGCTGACGCCCACGGAGGACGTGACGCCGCAGTTCATGACAAGGGAGGAGCTGCAGGCCACTCTGCTGGAGGACCTGGAAGAGAGCGCTGAAGACATATACCACGCGGAGCTGTTCTACAAGATCCTGGGCCTCATTCCCCAGGATGACGACCTTCACCAGCTCTTCCTGGACCTGTACACCGAGCAGGTGGCCGGTTTCTACGACTCTGAGACGGAGGAGCTGTACCTCATTTCGGGGTCACAGGAGGACGGCCTCTCCGCGCTGGAGGAGATCACCCTAGCCCACGAGTACGTCCACGCGCTCCAGCAGCAGCACTTTGACATCGAGTCCATGCTGGAGGCGGTTGATGAAAACTCGGATGCAAGTTCTGCGTTGAGAGCGCTGGTGGAGGGAGACGCTACCGTTGCCGAGTTCCGGTACATGCTCACGCACATCGACCAGGAGAGGCTGATAGAGGCGCTAACCGGCAGCAGGGATTACGATTCGTCAGCCTTCGACTCGGCTCCCTACGTACTCCGGGAAAGCCTGCTGTTCCCATACGTTCAGGGGCAGAACTTCATAACCGCATTGCAGGCCGCGTCGCCGGGGTGGCAGGTGGTGAACGAGGCCTTTGGCAATCCGCCCGCGTCCACCGAGCAGGTGATCCATCCCCAAAAGTACGTCTCTGGCGAAGCGCCTGTCGCCGTGTCCCTTCCGGATGTGGCGGACGCCCTAGGCGAGGACTGGGAGGCCGTCTACAGCGACGTTATGGGTGAGTTCTTCCTGAGGACGTATCTGGAGACCCGCACGACTGAACTTTCGGCCGCGGAAGCGGCCGCGGGTTGGGGCGGCGATATGTTCACGCTTCTGAAGGGCCCCGGCGAGGAGTATGCGCTGGTGTCGCTCCTGGAGTGGGACACCGCAAGGGACGCCAGGGAGTTCCTGAATGCCGTACAATCCTCAGGCAGCTTATCCAAAGAGGACTTCCTGGGTTTGAACGGCGCGCGGATGCTGTGGGTGCTGTCCCCCTCCGAGGAGGTCACCCAACAGATAAGGTCTCTGTGGCCGGAGTTCTAGGGATACTCTGAACAAGTCAGAAACATGACCATCTCGCCTAATGACACTTTCACCACCATTCCTGCGCAGGCAGGAATCCAGGGGTGGCGGGGCATGGACTCCCGCCCCCGTATCGGGGTACGGGGCAGGCTTCGCGGGAGTGGATTGGACTTGTTCAGACCTTCCCTAGGCTCCCGAACGATTTTCGTATCCTCTGTGGACAGCTTGCGCGTTGCCTGATATAATTCGCCTGCTATTAGGAGGAGTGCGCCCTTGAACAGAGCAACTGACACCGGAGCTGCCGAGACCGCCAAGCAGGTATCCGTAGACGACCTCAAGTCCGCGGCCCTGGAGATGCGGCGGGACATCCTGAGCATGATTACCAATGCAGGCAGCGGCCACCCTGGCGGCTCCCTCTCGGCGGTGGAACTTCTCACCTCCCTCTACTACACGGAGCTTCGCCACGACCCTTCCAACCCGGACTGGCCGGAAAGGGACAAGTTCGTTCTCAGCAAGGCCCACGCGTGCCCAGTCCTCTACGTGATGCTGGCCCACCGCGGCTACTTCCCCAGGGAGGAGCTTTCCACCTTCCGCAAGATCAACAGCCGCCTCCAGGGACACGCCCACACCATGACGCCAGGCGTCGAGATGTCGGGTGGCTCCCTTGGCCAGGGCCTCTCATTCGCTGTGGGCGCGGCAATTGCGGGCAAGCTCGACGAGAGCAGCGCAAGGGTGTTCGTCATGCTGGGAGACGGCGAGTGCGACGAAGGCCAGATCTGGGAAGCGGCCATGTCCGCCTCACACTATCGCCTGGACAACCTGGTGGCCATTGTCGACCGCAACCGCATCCAGAACGACCGCTTCACCGACGAGGTTATGAACCTGGAGCCCCTGCCCGACAAGTGGCGCTCCTTCGGCTGGCACACCATTGAGATCGACGGGCACAGCTTCCCGGACATTCTCAACGCCCTTGAGCAGGCCAGGTCGGTCACGGACAAGCCCTGCGTAATCATTGCGGCAACGGTCAAGGGCAAGGGCGTCAGCTTCATGGAGAACAACCCTGAATACCACGGCAAGGCCGCCAACGCGGAGCAGTTGGAGGCGGCCCTCAAGGAGTTGGCGGGCTGACCGCCGCATTCCGCCCATGACCACCTCCATATCCACCAGAGAGACATATGGCAGGACGCTGCTGGAGCTTGGACGGGAGAACCCGGACATCGTAGTGCTGGGCGGCGATCTCAACAAGTCCACGGTCATAAACCTCTTTGCAGACGAGTTCCCGGATCGATTCTTCGACCTTGGCCCGGCCGAGCAGAACATGATGAGCGTGGCCGCGGGCCTGGCGAGCTCCGGCAAGACGGTCTTCGCCAGCACCTTCGCCGTCTTTGGCAGCGGCCGCCCCTACGACCAGATCCGCATCGGCATTTCCCAGGCGCGGCTCAACGTGAAGATAGTCGTGACCCACGCGGGAATCACCACCGGAGAGGACGGCATGTCGGCCCACGGTATAGAGGACCTTGCGCTGATGTGCGCCCTGCCCAGCTTTACGGTTGTCGTTCCGGCGGACGGGCCGGAGACTGAGTTGGCCGTGCGCAAGGCCGCGGAGACCTACGGCCCCTTCTACATTAGACTTTCCAGGCCGGCCACACCGGTAATCCACGAGGGCGACTACGAGTTCAAGTTCGGCCAGGCGGAACGAATGAGAGACGGCGGCGACGCCACCATCATCGCCTGCGGCACCATGGTGAATACGGCCCTCACCGCGGCAAAAACCCTCGGCGCTGAGGGCATCCAGTGCCGCGTCATCAACATGGCAACCCTTCAGCCGGTGGACGCCCAGGCCATAGTCAAGGCCGCGCAGGAGACCGGGGCCGTTGTGACGGCTGAGGAGCACCTGCGACACGGCGGGCTTGGCAGCATCGTCGCTCAGACTTTGGGAGAAAGCTGCCCCGTGCCCATGCGCATGGTCACGCTGGACAGGTACGCGGAGTCGGGCAACCCCGACCTCCTTATAGAAAAGTACGGCCTCGCCCCGGCCAACGTGGTTGAGGCGGTGCGCCAGGCCGTCCAGCACAAGGCGCAGCTTCCGCCCAACGGCAGGTCGACCACCTAAAGACCCCAGACCTCCGCAGACATGGCACAGACAAGCGTCCAGGAAGCCGACCTCGACAGAGGCAGCGGCGCTTCCACCAGAGCCAAAGTAGCGGTTGTCTACACCCACCCCGAGACCGTGCTGGAGGACATTGGCAGGGCCATGCGCCTCGCCGACTACCAGTCGCACCTGCCCGTGGATATTCCCACCCTGCTCAAGATCAACATATCCTGGCAGCACTACTACCCGGCCTGTTCGACCACACCCTGGCAGCTTGAAGGTGTGATCCAGACGCTGCAGCAGGACGGCTACAGCGACCTCATCGCTGCGCACAACGGCACTGTAGTTGTGGACTCCTTTGAGGGCGAGGTGCGGAACAAGCAGAAACCCGTTCAGGACAAGTACAACCTGCCCAACGTACACCTGGACGTGCCGCCAAACAGGTGGATTCCCTACCAACCCAAAAGCGAGATGATGGTGCTGGACGAGATTTTCCCGGAGGGACTTGCCATTCCTGAGATTTTCCCGGGCAAGAACGTTGTGCACCTGCCCACCATGAAGACCCACGTCTTCACCACAATGACGGGGGCAATGAAGAACGCCTTTGGCGGGCTGCTGAACCGCAAGCGTCACTGGACCCACTCCGTGATCCACGAGACCCTGGTGGACCTGCTGACCATCCAGAAGGAGATTCACCCCGGAGTCTTCGCGGTTATGGACGGGACCTTTGCGGGCGACGGCCCCGGCCCCCGTGCCATGCGCTGGCACGAGAAGAACGTGTTTCTTGCAAGCGCGGACCAGGTTGCCATCGATGCCGTCGCGGCCAAGATGATGGGCTTCGACCCCATGTCCATCAAGTTCATCCGGCTGGCCCACGAGCGGGGCCTGGGCTGCGGAGACCCGTCCCAGATTGAGACCGTCGGAGAGGACATTTCCGGCGTGGACTGGCGCTTCGAGGGGAGCGGCAACACCTTCGCCAGCCGCGGCCAGAAGCTCATCTACTGGGGGCCCCTCAAGCCCCTGGAGAACCTGCTGCTCAGGTCTCCCATCGCGCCCTGGGCCTTCGTCGCATCCAACCTCTACCACAACTCCTACTGGCTCCGCTTCATCGGCAACCGCCGCGTCAAGGCCGCCATGAAGACAGGCTGGGGCCGCCTCTTCCAGCAATACTAGGGCTTCCCAGTGACGACCGATCCCTCGTCCCGCCCAGCCTCGGTCCGCGACACATCGCATCCCCCGGTTACCACAGTTCTGTTCGACTTTGACGACACGCTGGTGAACTCCTACGACGCCCGGCTGGACGCCCTCCAGCGCGTGTTCACCAACGCGAGTATCCACGACCCGACGGCGGAAGCCTTCCTGCGCGACATGAGAGGCCGCCAGCTGGAGGACGCGCTCAAACCCCTCGAGGAGCGGGAGGGACTGCCTCTCCTGACACTCTTCCAGGGCTATCGCCGCACGTACTGGACCAAGAAGGCCGGGCTGATTGATCTCTTCCCAGGCATACGGCAGGTCCTGGAGGCGCTGCGCTCGCGCGGGCTGAAGATGGGCATCGTCACGCAGAAGGGTTGGGTATTCGAGGTGGAGGGCCGGCCCGTGGGCGCGTCCCAGGAACTGAAGGAGCTGGGCATCGACGAGTTCTTCTCCACAGGCGTGGGATTCGAGAGCGTTACCAACCACAAGCCCCACCCTGAAAGCGTGCTGCTGGCTCTGGAGCGTCTCGGAGCGGGGCCGGGGCAGTGCATCGTTGTGGGCGACACGCCGGCCGACATCGGCGCCGGGCGGGCGGCGGGCTGCTGGAGCTGTCACGCCACATGGGGCATCCCCGCCGCCAACTACACCCACCTCCAGACCGACGCCGACTTTGTGATAGACACGCCGAAGGCGCTGCTGGAGCTGCCTATTTTCTGAGGCCCGGCCGCCTCAGACGAACATCCCCCTGAACACCCTCCCCTGACGAAACGCCAGGTACATCAGAATCGCCGGAACGCCGAACCTCGTCAGGAGAAAGACGGGATCGCTGAGATTGCCGGTCAGGTCCCCCATATCCTGTCCGGGAGAAGCGTGCCAGACGACCATTCCCAGCACGTAGCCTGCGATGGGAATCAGCCCAACGCCCCTGGATTCCGAGAACAGGCCAACCATTAGCGCCGCTATCAGCAGCCAGATCCACGGCATAAGCTCCACCCAGGGAATGAAATCCATAGCTTCAGACGGAATCTTCAGGTCTGACGGAAAGCCAATCATCGATAGATGACTGAGAACCAGCAGCGTCATATAGGCCAGCAGAAGCGCGCCGGAGAGCAAGCTGCCGTAACCGGAGGGCGATTCAACAAATGGACTCCTGTCCGCCGGCTGCTCCTCGCCGTCGTCAGACATGGCCTTTCGCAGAATGGCGCTCAGCAGGCTGGAGTGAGCGCGCCTGTAGGCCCAGTAGCTCCCCACTATCGACAGAGCGGTAAAGGTCGGCCAGCCAATCCAGTCCCAGAACCACGCCGCCTCACTCCCTTCCAGGGGTGAGGCCAGGTCTATCGCGCTTCCCTGGGCGAAAACAATGGCGCCGTCCACAAGGGACGCCACCATAACTGTGCCAACCAGCCCGGCGGCAATCAGGAGTCTTGTCATTTGCGCCTCCGGCTTGGCGTTTTGCTTCAAGTATAAGACAAAGGCCATATATGGCATAATGTCCGCGCCATGTTCTCCAGGACCAGAATGTACGACGCCAAGGCCAAAGAAGCCGTCAAGGAACTCGCCGCTGAGCTTGGCTTTGACCTCGTAGGCATAACTTCGGCGGAGCCCTTCCGTGAGGCCGAGGAGATTACACTACAGAGAGTCCGCGACGGCCTGATGGACGGCCTCCCCTGGTACAACGCCGCCCGCGTGAAGCGCGGCTGCAACCCCCGGGAGATTCTGCCGGGCGCACGCTCCATCATCGCCGTTGGCATGAGCTACATGGCGGAGGACCCGTCCCCAAACGTCGACTCTGCTCGCCCGCAGGGGAAGGTCGCCCGTTACGCCTGGGGCCACGACTATCACAAGGTGATGGAGCGCAAGCTGAAGCTCCTGGCCCGTCAGCTGTCCGAGCAGTTGGAGCGGCCGGTGCAGGCCAAAGTCTACGTGGACACCGGCCCCATGCTTGACCGCGCCGTCGCAGAGAGGGCGGGGGTCGGCTGGTTTGGCAAGAACACCAACGTCCTCACAAGCAGTCACGGCTCCTGGGTTTTCCTGGGCCAGATCATCACGGACCTGGAGCTTGAGCCGGACGAGCCCCTGAAGAAGACCTGCGGCCAGTGCAGAATCTGCATCGA
Organism: Dehalococcoidia bacterium; assembly: GCA_034421015.1. Taxonomy (GTDB): domain Bacteria; phylum Chloroflexota; class Dehalococcoidia; order Lucifugimonadales; family UBA2985; genus DAOUJW01. Next base: position 113,657 of record DAOUKT010000010.1, on the reverse strand, counting down.
CGAGTGCCCCACCGGCGCGCTCATCGCGCCCTACGTGCTGGACAATACAAAGTGCATATCCTACTTGACCATCGAACTGCGAGGCCCTATGCCCAAACCCCTGCGCCCCCTGGTCGGCGACTGGGTCTTTGGCTGCGACATCTGCCAGGACGTGTGCCCAGTGAACCGCAAGGCCCAGCCCACGCGAGAGCCTGCCTTCCAGGTTGGGGAGCACGGCTTCGCCTCGCTGGAACTTCTGCCGCTCCTGGAAATCACGGAGGATGAGTTCAGGGAGCGATTCAGGGACAGCCCCATCAGGCGGGCCAAGCGCGCCGGCCTGCTGCGCAACGTGTGCGTGGCCCTGGGCAACATCGGAGACCCAAATGCGGTGCCAGCTTTAGCGGAGGCCCTGCGTCACGAGCTTGCCCTGGTCCGCAGTCACGCGGCCTGGGCACTGGGCGCGATTGGCGGGCCGGAGTCCGAGGCGGCGCTCAGGGCAGCCCTGCCGTCGGAGCAGGACGCGGACGTAAGGGAGGAGATTGCAGAGGCCCTGGCAACTGGCTGACTACTGCCCTTCCGCTCATGGTGAGCTTGTCGAACCACTTGAGCGGCAAACCGGAGTGCACGCAAAGCCCCGCTCATCCCCTTCGACAAGCTCGGGGTGAGCGGGGCCTCCTCATCAGAATGCTTGGGAGCGTGCCCCCTACTTTATGCCCAGTTCCTCTTTCACCTCGCGAACGGCGTCGCTGATGACCTGCAGCTTGGCAATGGACTCGTCCACCATCCGCGTCTTCAGGCCGCAGTCCGGGTCGATGAAGAGACGCTCCGGGGTCAGGACTTCCAGCCCCATCTTGATGCCCGCCTTCACCTTGTCCAGCGGCTCAATGGCGTGATTGTGGACGTCCACCACGCCCATCGCCAGGTACTTGTCAAAGGACGGGTACTCCCGGATCAGATCCAGGAAGTCGAAGTCGCTGTTGGTCATCTCCATGTCCAGCATGTCCACCGGGAAGGTGGCCAGGTGCGGGAAGACCTTGGCGAAATCGCCGTAGCATATGTGGGTAATCGTTAAGGCGTCCAGCCCGTCCGTGACGACCGCGAACGCCTTGGCCGCTATCTCCATCTCTTCCGGCCTGACAGATAGCGCCGGCTCGTCGATCTGAATGTACTTGCACCCGGCCTTGGCCAGGTCCATCGCCTCCTCGCGGACCGCCAGGGCGGTGTCCATGATGAAGGCCTCCCTTGTGGGGTAGTACTCGTTGAAAGACCAGTCAACAATGGTGTAAGGGCCGGTGAGCATACCCTTTACCGGCCTGTCCGTGAGGCTCTGGGCGTACCTCCACCAGTCGACGGTTATGGACTTGCCGCGGCCAATTGGCCCGGTGGCAATGGGCTTGCGATAGTACCGATTGCCGTAGGAGCGCACCAGGCCGCTGTTGGTGAACCCATCCATGTTCTCGGCAAAGTAGGCTACCATGTCGCCCCGGTACATCTCCCCGTCCACCACCACGTCCATCTCCACGTCCTCCTGCACCTTGATCCAGTAGGCGGTGGCCTGCTTCTCCAGCTCTTCAAGCTCCTCGGCGCTGATGTCGCCGCGCTGCCGCTGGGCGCGCGCCCTTGTGATGTAGTCCGGCTTGGGATAGCTCCCGACCGCCGTGGTCAAAAGTCCGTTACTCATGACAAGTCCTCCTGGGCCTTTCTTGCGCCTTCCGCCAGCCGCGCCAGCTTTGCCCTGGCGTTGGGTCGGGGCAGGAAGTCCAGCCCGCAGCTTGGATTTACGTGCAGCCGGTCAATGGAGACCGACTTGCTTATCCGCCCGATGTTCGCGGCGATCTCCTCCACAGCCTCAAGCCGGGTATTGCGGGCATCGACAATGCCGCAGCCCAACGACTTGTCCTGTGGGAATTCGCCGATGAGGTCGTAGTTGGCCGGCCCCATGATGAAGTCAAGGCTCACTATGTCGACGGGCAGGCCGAAGAGCCGCTCGTGTACGCCCGTGGCGTCTCCGAAGATGGTGCAGATGCCCGTCGTGGCCGTGATCCCGTCCGTGACGCCCTGAATGGCCTCAGCGAAGAGGTCGATGTCCTCCTTGTGCTTGAGAATAGACGGCTCGTCGAACTGGATGACCGAGGCTCCCGCGTCCTGCAGGGCCTTGGCCTCCCGGTTGAGGATGGGCACCAGGTCCATGACCAGGGAGCGGAGGTCTTCGTAGCAGCCCAGCTGAGACAGCCGCGCCAGGCTGTACGGCCCGGTGACGACGGCCTTGACCGGCCTCGCGCTGTTGGCGGCGGCAAATTGGTAGTCCCTGACGGTGATTGCGCCGTTGGACTGGAGCCTGTTCTCCGGTATGGGATGCCTGTAGTAGGTGTTGGTATCGAAGTAGCGAATGAGGCCGTTGACGGTGAACCCCTTGATGCCCCGTGCGAAGTAGGTCTGGCCGTCGTCCCAGCGAATCTGGCCGTCGGTGACCAGGTCCAGCCCGGCGTCCACCTGGTCCTGGATGACCTCCTTGGTGGTCTCGTCCTCCACACGCTTCACGTCCTCAAACGTGATGCGGCTTTCATCGAACCTGGTAATGGCCTGGCGAAGGCTGGGAGCTTTGGCGTCAGGGGAGATTTTGGGATAGTTCCCCACCATAGTGGTAATCAATACGCCTTCTCCTTTCATGGTAATTCCGGTAATCCAGTCCGGCGCAGACGCCCGATTTGGGCGCGTGGCTAGCACAAGTTGGACGGTCCTACTGAAAAAGCAGTCGGGTGCAGACTTTAGCTCATCCCGAGCACGAGCAGAATCCGTTTCCTGTTCTGTGGTTTCCCCGCACGAGCAAGGGAAACGTCTGCTGAATGCCCTCAGATACTAACACGGCAAGGCGATTGAGTCAACGCGGGGAGCGAGAGGCCCCTCTTCGATTTAAGAACAACCCGGGATGTCGCCTAAACCTCAGCTCTACAACGTCAGCTCAGGCGCGGGGATGAGCTTGTGATGAGTTGTGTCGGCAATCAGACGAAATATCTGCATCGTGACCGCTCCCAGCAGAAACCTGTCGTCCGGGCCGAATATAACAGGACTCAAGTGCTCTTCAGACCCAATCCGAAACCACACGTCGCCTATCGGCAACTTTTGCCGGCGACCGTCGGCAAGGGTGAATTCCACGTCCATGTCAGATTCAACGCCCATCTCGCGCAGGAAACTGGTCGGGAGCATCGTGAACGACGCGCCGGTATCCACCAGGGCCGTTACCTCCTCAAAACTTCCACCCCTCTCGCTGCCAACCGCTATCTTTGTGTGGAACGTTCCCATTGTGAATTTGCCTCCGATACGCCTTCCAACTCTATGCGCCGTCTCGCCACCACGGAATCCGGGCGGCAACCATGCCGGCTGCTCACATACTACACCAGCGCGGCGGCTTTGTAATCAGACCTCATCCATAAACTTCCCCTTCAGCCACTCCAGCGCCACGCCGATGGCCGCGGCCTCGCTGCGGAAGCGGTGCCCCACGCCCGGCAGCATCTGCATCTCCTTTCCCTCGCCGGCGCGCTCGTAGAGGACGTAGACGCTGTCCGGCGAAACCACGTCGTCGGCGTCTCCGTGGAGCAGCAGCAGCGGCCTGGGCGCAACCTTGCCAATCCACTCCGACGGGCTGAGTGCAACGCCCTCATTGGCCCACTCCTCCAGATCGGGCGGAAAGTCCGGGTCGCGGATTATGCCCATAGCCCTCATGCGTTCGACGGCCTCAGCGGGATTGGCGCGGGGCCTGGAGACGGCCGGGCCCGCAAAGGAGACAAGGCCGGCAATCTCCGGGCGGTTGGCCGTGGTGTAAATGGCGATGGTGGCTCCCATGCTGGAGCCCAGCAGGATCACCCTGGACGGGTCAACCTCCGGCCTCCCGATGATCCAGGAGACCACCGCGTCCGCATCCTGCGCCCAGCCCAGGGCGTGGAAGTTGCCGCCGCTGTCGCCTGTGCCTCGGAAGTTGAAAATCAGGGTTGCGAAGCCCTCCCAGGCGCACCACTCGGCCAGGCCCGGGTACTCAAGGCCATCGTCGGCAGACGCCGCGTCCGATGCGCCGGGCTCCGGGCGAGGGCCTGCGGGCATCCCGTGGCAGATGACCAACGCCGGATGGGGCCCCGGGCCGGGGGGCACAAAGAGGGTCGCTGCCAGCTGTATTTCGCCGCTGTCCAGCCGGTAGTCCTGTCGAGTTACCACAACGCCCCTCCTTATCCCTTCCGCCGCTAGCGGGGGAAGGGTTCTTCTCTGGAGATTTGCCGCATTATAGCATCGCCCGCGCGGTTTCCCGATTCTGGCGCAGTAGCGTATAATCAATGGCAGGCCACAAAGGGAGGAATACACAGCACATGACCACAGTCTCAGCCTATCGATTGCCCACAACCGTCAACCCCACCAGATACGCCCTGACCCTGACGCCTGATCTGGAGAACTTCACCTTCACCGGAGAGGAGACAATTGACCTCCAGGTGTCGGAGGCCGTGTCCAGCATCGTAATCAACGCCATAGAGCTTGACATCCTGGAGGCGATGATCGCCTTCGAGGACGGCACGTCCCTGTCCGCCCAGAGCATCGCACTGGACGAAGAGATGGAGACGGCCACATTCGACTTCGGGAGGGAGATCCCGGCCGGGTCGGCGGCGCTCTACATCCGGTTCAACGGCATTCTGAACGACCAGCTCCGGGGCTTCTACCGCAGCCAGTACACCGACCCGGAAGGCCGTCAGAGGTACCTTGCCACAACCCAGTTCGAGGCCACCGACGCCCGCCGAGCCTTCCCCTGCTGGGACGACCCCGCGGTCAAGGCCACCTTCGACGTGACGCTGATTGTCCCCGCCGACCTGGTCGCCATCTCCAACACAATGATAGTCAGCGAGACTCCGGACGGAGACAGCAAGGTCGTGCGCTTCGCCGAAAGCCCCAAGATGTCGACGTACCTGCTGGCGTTCATAGTCGGGGATTTCGTCTCGGTGGAGGAGCGAACGCCCAACGGGACCCTCATCAGGGTGTGGGCCACCCGCGGCAAGGAGGAGCAGGGCCGCTTCGCAGCCGAGAACGCCGTCGGGCTGCTAAACTACTTCAACAGCTACTTCGGCATCCCCTACCCCCTGGAGAAGCTGGACCACATTGCCGTGCCGGACTTTGCGGCGGGCGCAATGGAGAACTGGGGCGCGATCACGTACCGGGAGACCGCCCTGCTCTTCGACCCGGAGAACTCCTCGGCGGCGACCAAGCAGCGAATCATGGAGGTGGTTTCCCACGAGATGGCGCACATGTGGTTCGGCGACCTTGTGACGATGGAGTGGTGGGACGACCTGTGGCTCAATGAGAGCTTTGCCTCATGGATGGGCGACAAGGCCGTCGACCACCAGTACCCTGAGTGGAACATGTGGACCCAGTTCGTCTTCCAGGACACCAACTCCGGCCTCAGCCTGGACGGCCTGCGGAACTCCCACCCTATCGAGGCCAGGGTGGAGAACCCGGCCCAGATCCGGGAGCTCTTCGACGCCATCAGCTACAGCAAGGGCGGCGCAACTCTCAGGATGCTGGAGAACTTCCTGGGCGAAGAGATGTTTCAGAAGGGGCTGCAGCGCTACATCTCTGCGAACCAGTACGGCAACGCCCGCACTGAGGACTTGTGGGCGGCCCTGGACGAGGTCTCCGGCCAGCCCGTTACCGCCATTATGAACACCTGGGTCAAGCAGATGGGCTACCCGGTCCTGGAAGCTGAGACCCGCGGCCACGAGGGCGCCCGGCACATCGGGCTGACCCAGCGCCGGTTCCTGTACGACCACCTGCTGGACGAGAGCGAGCAAGACCCAACCCTCTGGCAGGTCCCCGTCAGCGTCGCCAAAGCGGGTTCGGACGACAAGGTATCGCTGCTGATGGACCAGCGCAACGCCGACGTGGAAGTGGACAAGGACGCCGCCTCGCAGGGCTGGGTGAAGGCCAACGCCGGGCAGACCGGGTTCTACAGGGTGAACTACTCAGCCGAGGACTGGACAAGGCTCCAGGGCGCGGTGGAGTCGCTGGAGCTTCCGGCCATCGACCGCCTGGGACTCCAGAACGACGCCTACGCAATGGTGCGCGCGGGCTTCCTGCCGGCAACCCAGTTCCTGTCCCTGGCTGAGGCCTACAAGGACGAGACGGACACGTCCGTGTGGAGCGACCTGGCCACCAACCTCCGGGGAATGGAGAACCTCCTCTTCGACGAGCCGTGCATAGACCAGTACCAGGGATTCGCCAGAGGCCTGTTCGAGCGCATCGCCGGCCAGGTTGGATGGGACGCGGGCGCCGGCGAGGGCCACCTGGACTCCCTGCGCCGCGGGACTGTCCTGGGCCAGTACGGCGGCTACGGAGACCCCGGGACCATCGCCGAGGCCAGGGGCCGCTTCGACCGCTTCCTGAACGACCCGGCGTCCCTGCACCCAGACCTCAAGGGCGTGGTCTACGGCCTGGTGGCCCAGGAGGGGGACGAGTCCACCTACGATACCCTGTGGCGGCTGGAGCGAGAGGCCGACCTCCACGAGGAGCGCATGCGCCTGCTGGGCGCTCTCACCAGGTTCCAGAGCAGAGAGCTCCTATCGGACATGTTGGAGCGCTCCATGTCGGACGAGGTGCGCTCCCAGGACACCGTGCTGGTGGTTGTGTCCCTGGCGGGCAACCGGTACGGCAAGGACCTGGCGTGGGAGTTCATAAAGGAGAACTGGGAGGAGTTTGACAGGAGGTACGGGCGAGGCGGCTTTGCCATAATGAGGCTGGTTGGGATAACCGGCTCCTTCACCGACCCAGACCGGGCAAAGGACGTTGAGGAGTTCTTCAACAGCCATCCCGCGCCATCGGCGGAGAGGACGATCCAGCAGTCCCTGGAGCGCATCAGGTTGAACGCGACCTGGCTGGAGCGGAACCGGCAGGGCATTGCCGGCTGGCTCGGCGCGAGGGGCTGAAGGCATCACAGAGACATCAGCTATTGCCCTTTGTCGAGGCCGTGATATAATACTGCCAGCCTAAGAGAGGATGTGCCATGCAAGATTTCGAATACGTAGCTCCGACCACCCTTGATGAGGCCGTCCGGTTGATGGCCGAAAGTGGCCCCAAAGCCAAGGCCCTCGCAGGAGGAACGGACGTAATCGTCCAGCTGCGCGGCGGCCGGTTCCAGATAGATCGCCTCGTGGACATCAAGAAGATCCCTGAGATGAATGAGCTCTCCTTCTCGGAGACAGACGGTCTGACGGTGGGGGCAGGCGTTCCGTGCTGCCTGGTCTACGAGAACGAGACCGTCATAGAGCGCTACCCCGGCCTGGTGGACGCGGCCTTCCTCATCGGCGGCATCCAGATCCAGGGTCGCGCAACTCTGGGTGGGAACCTGTGCAACTCCTCCCCCAGCGGCGACACCATTCCGGCCCTCATGGCCCTGGGCGGCGTAGCCAACGTGGCCGGGCCCAACGGGCGCCGCTCCATTCCCGTAGAGGAGTTCTGCACCTCCCCCGGAAGGAACCAGCTCCAGGACGGCGAGCTGCTGGTCAACATCAACTTCCCGGCCCCAAAGCCAAACTCTGGCGCGGCTTTCCTCCGGTTTATTCCCAGGAATGAAATGGACATAGCCGTGGCCAACTCCGCCGCCTCCGTCGAACTGGACGACGCGGGGAAGGTCGTCTCGGCCAGGATCGCGGTGGGAGCCGTCGCTCCGACGCCCAGGATGGCCCAGGCCGCCGCCGACGCCATGGTGGGCAAGGAGGCCAACGAGGCCACCATCGAAGAGGCCGCCGAGGCCGCCAAGGCGGTGGCCAGCCCCATCAACGACATGAGAGGCACCGTCAAACAGCGAGTTCACCTGGTCGGCGTGCTGACCAAGCGGGCCCTGCGGACAGCAGTAGCAAGAGCCAAGGGAGAGGAGTAGATATGGCCGATAAGATTCACGTACGAACCAACATCAACAACACGGACGTAGATTTTCTGTGTGAGAGCCGCCAGAGCCTCCTTGAGTGCCTGCGAGACGTCATTGGTCTCACCGGCGCTAAGGAGGGTTGCAACGACGGCAACTGCGGCGCATGCACCGTCATTCTTGACGGCCGGATCGTCGACTCCTGCTGTGTATTGGGCGTAGAGGCCCAGGGCAAGACCGTCACCACCATCGAGGGCGTGGCCACTCCCGAGGGGCTGCACCCCCTGCAGCAGGCCTTCCTGGAAGAGGCCGCTCTCCAGTGCGGCATCTGCACCCCCGGCTTCATTGTGGCAGCCAAGAGCCTCCTGGACAGGGAGCCGGACGCCGACGAAGCCCGTATCCGCCACTGGCTGGCAGGCAACCTCTGCCGCTGCACCGGCTACGACAAGATCGTCCGGGCGGTCCTCAAGGCGGAGGAGATCGCAAAGGCATAGTTCGCCTTTCGTCCAAAAGCGACCATGCGAATGGCCTGCATCCCGTTGGGGTGCAGGCCATTTCTGGATATGCGGACTGTGTAATCCCCGTGGCAGGGAATCTACATACGATTGAGGTTAAATCATGTCCAAAGCAAGTTTGTACTGGTGGAGCCGCTGATCCTCCTGCCGCAAGGTGAGAGCGTGGCTCCACGAAAAGGGTCTGGAAACGGAAGACAGGGACTTCTTCCAGGAGAAGTTCACGGAAACCGAGTTACGGGAGCTTGTTGAAGGCCGGAAGCCCGCCGACCTGTTCTCATGGAACAGCCCGTCCTTCAAGGCGCTGGGCCGCCCGGCGGACAGCCTCTCAGACGATGAGATGATCCAACTGATGCTGGAAGAGCCGCGCCTGATCAGACGGCCCCTGGTGGTGCTCAACGGCCGGTTGGTAATAGGCGGCTCGCAGAAGGCGCTGGAGGCGGCCCTGGGCTAGGCTACTTGTAGAGCGGCCTGTTGAGGTCGGTGGAGTACGGGTCCGCAGGCCGGCTATTGGCCTTCCTGGGCCTCTTGAGCAGGGAGATGGGCCACCATATCGGAAAGGTCACGACCTTGACGGCGACCGCGATCACGTGCACCACAGCCTCAATGACGTGGACGCTGTGCCACATTACGTCGGTCAGGCCACGAGAGGCCCCGCCGTGCTCTGGCAGGGACTTGGTCGCTGACAGCTCCATCATGGTTACATCCTGATGGGCGCTGTGTCCCCAGAAGAATGGAGGGCTCATAGTCTCACCTCCTGATTTATCTTGGTCCCGATTCCCTACGGTGTTGGTTTCCCTGCAAGCAATCAGCCGGGTAGGGAGCGTCTACTTGTAGAGCGGCCTGTTGAGGTCGGTGGCGTATGGGTCCGTGGGCGGGTTGCTCTTCTTGCTCCGCTTCTTCATTTTGGAGATGGGCCACCATATTGGAAACGCAATGATCTTCACGGCGGTCTCCATGAAATGCCAGAGCGCATCGGCCGCCCTGAGGTGGGCTGTGTTGTACTGACCGTGCCTGGTCTGCTCGGTAACCCGGTCAGCCCAGTACTCCATTCGCTGGTGGTGATGGGGATCGAACATATTCATGGCCGCTACCCCTTTCCCTACAAAGCTCGCGCTCATTAGAACACAAAACAGAGGGCGAAGCAAATGCGGTGGTCTACAACTGCCCAGGAAGATGTGGGAATTACCGACGTCCGCTTTAGGGCGCCGGGATTACCCGCTCATGTGGTTCGACAGGCTCACCATGAGCGGGTCGAATGCAACCGTGGTTGTTCCCGCTCATCCTGAGCTTGTCGAAGGAAATGAGCGGTAAGAACCACTCCAAACCACCTCGGGTACACCGTCTATGACCCATGTCCTTCATTCAGCCGCACGGCCTCCTGCACCAGTGAGGCAAAGACCTCCGGCCTGATGTCCTCCAGGCTCTTCACCTTGATGTGACGCATCTTCGCCCCGGTACCCTCTATCAGGCCGTCGGGGTCGGACAGCCCCGAGCCGTTGAAGAACCCCAGGTTGACGTGCCCCCTGTTGGCCGCGAGGTAGCAGACGTTGCCGCCCCTGGCGTAGTTCGGCGTGCTCCACTTGATGGACTCGGCAATGCCCGGCGCGGCCTGCAGGATGATCTCCCTCAGAGCCTGGGCTATCTCCCGCATGGACGGCTCCAACTCCGACATCCAAGAGTCGACGGTCTTCTTGTCCGCCGCCATGCTCCCTCCTAGTCCGCAGCGGACCCGGCCGTTGCCACGGCTTCCAGCTCAGCGGTCCGGGGGTAGCTCTCGATCTCCCTCTCAATGGAGGCGCGCCGGCCGGAGATGTCCCTGATGGCAGCCACGGTGGCCTGGCAGCTCTCGCACCACACCTCGTCCCTGAGGGACAGCATCAAGTTCTCTTTCTTCTCGGAGATGGTGCCCACCTCCACATCGCAGTCGGCGCAAATCTGGGTAACGGTAATGGTCTCTCTTGGCGGCATCTCGTCCTCCCGATTTATATGCGACTATGGCCCGGTCTCGATCAGGCCTGCTGCCCGAAGGCGCAATCCGGCTACGCTCGCCACCGGCGGTTGCAGTCTGCGCATCGATAGCCGTGGGCGCTCCTATAGTATGCCACACCCATAACGACTGAAACCAGCCCGTACGCGATAAGCGGGAGGGCCCACAAAGGCTCGCTGGTCACCAGCGCCATCGCTGCCCAGACAGGCGAGGTCAGCCAGAGCAGGGCCAGGCCGCGAACGGCGCGCCTGCGCCCGCGCGCCGCCTGGGGCTCCCAGGGGACGTGTACTGCGGGGCTCCGGCATTCCGGGCACTCCACCAGCAGCCTTCGCGGGGCGGGATCCATATCGCTACCCTGCCGCCGGTCTCACAGCGCCAGCTTCTCCACAACCCTTGCCGCCCACCGCCGCATCTCGTTCTCCACGTCCGCGCCACAGTGAGGGCACTCGAAGTCACCAAATCGCAGCCTGGTGCCGCAGTTGTCGCAGGCCACGATCTCGTACATGCTGGTCAGGATTCTCCCAATCTGTTCCTCTTTATCCAATCATCGAACCTCTAGTCCAAATCGGCGCCGCCAGGCCGGTAGGCGCTGCGGTCGACCCAAAGGTAAACCCCGCGACTTGTATTGGCAAGGCCCCCTTCAATATTTCTTCAAAGTTACCTCGTAACCTGTCCATAAATGCACATACAATCCCGCTCAGTGGGGGGTGACATGGACTGGATATGCTAGACCGCAGCTTGGCGAGGCTGTACACTAGTATGACGAGGGAGGCGCTGACCGGCAATGGAAGACACGTTCAGTCAGAGTAATCAAGACACCTCCGTTTACACGGGAGGCCGGAAGAACACCACAACCATCTGGGTGGGAGTAGCCATGATGGCCGCCCTGCTGGGTCTGGCAGGGGGCCTGGGGCTGGGAGCCCTTCTCGTCGGATCGGGGGAGTCGACGACTGACGGGGCCTCGTCCGCAGAGGTCGCTCAGCTGGAGGAGCAGGTACAGCAGTTGCAGTCGGACCTGGACGCCAAGACGTCAGAGGCGCTCACCCTGGGGGAGGATCTTCGAGAAGCGGCCGCCTTAGAGGCTGACCTGCACCGGCAGCTTGCCGAATCGGGCGCACTTGACGCTGCGTCGCCCAACCAGAGCGAGGTCGGTCTGAAGGACACAGTCGACGACCTGCATCAGCAGTTGCAGGACGCCCTGGCACAGCTTGAGGCAAGCCAGGACGGAGCGGGATTCAGCGAAATCAGGGAAAGAGCGGACCTGGTCGAAAAGCACAGGCTTCTGCTCGTGGAGATGCGGAGGGACATCCCGGTGACCAGAGAGGACGCGCGGGACTACTGGAGCAATCTCAAATCCATAGCCGCCGACGCCGATCCATCCCTGGTCACTCCCATAGACAGGATCATCCTGAGGATTGACAACTACTTCGATTGGGACGAAAGGCAACCAAGCCTCCAGGTGTCCGTAGACGACGAGTACCTGGCATGGCTGGAAAGCTACGGCCTGTCCGGCGCCAGCGAGTACAGCGCATACGTGGACGTCTTCACCAAGGACGCCATGCTGGCAATCATCAACCAGCTGGACTCCATAGTGACCCAGCTTGAGTGACCGCTCCGGATGCCTTCAACCCTCACCGACCCTGCCCGCGGCCCGGGCGGACCGCACAAACTACTCTTTGATTGAGGTGGACAGATAATGCCTCGGAAACTTGTTGCGCTGGGGACTATTCTAACGCTGCTCCTGCTGACCGCCTCCCTGCCCTCGACCGCCCTGGCGGACGGGGAGAGAGGTCAGCCCGACCTTTCCCCACACAGCTCCCTGCAGCCCTCCGTTCTAATGGAGCCAATCCGGGAGCACCTCTCCGGCGCGGCATGGCTGGTGGCCTCCGGGCTTGACCCCAGACTCTCGGCCGTCAAGGGCAACCCCCTGGGCAGCGCCTTCCCAAGCCAGGAACCCTCCGTGCGGGGCGTCTCGCCACAGGCCGGAGGCGGCCAAGGCCCGCTGGTTCCCTACAGGAGCCCCTCGCCCAAGTTCAGTCGAAATATACTTGTCACCAGGGACTTCAGCCAGTTCCCGTACCAGACGGAGCCGCACCTGAACGTCAACCCGAAGGACCCGGAGCACCTGGTGCTGGGAGTCATTGACTACAACTTCCCGGGCATCACCACCTACACCAGCATCGACGCCGGCGTCACCTGGGAGGGTCCTTCCCAGGTCAAGTATCCCTCGGAGGACCTGGGCGGCGCGGGTGACCCTGTGATCGCCTTTGACAGGGACGGCAACGCGTTCGCAGCGGCCATATCGCTGGACATTGAGGACTTCACCATCGGCAACGCCATCGGGTCTTCCGTAATTTCCGCCATTCCCATAGCAATGTCGGAGGACGGCGGCTTCAACTGGGAGGAGCCGATAGCCTCCTCTCGAAGCCACATCACGACGGCAACCCTTCCGCCGGACGAGGAGGGACGCGACGTCTACGAGCTATCCCTCCCCTTCCTGGACAAGCCCTGGCTCACCATAGGGCCCAGCAAGGAGGACCCTAGCAAGGACGTTATCTACGTGACCTACACCAAGTTCGTCACCAAGATTCCGGTGATATTCCTGTTCGGTGTTGACCCTATCACACAGGCCCCAGTCACCGAGACCAGCATTGAGCTGGTGCGCTCGGAGGACGGCGGCAGGACCTGGAGCGAGCCCGTGGCGGTGAGTCCCGTTGTGTTGAGCGCATTCGGGCAGGATGACCAGAGAGTGGTGCAGGGGTCCCAGCCCGTCGTGGCGCCGGACGGCACACTCTACGTTACGTGGATGGACAGCACCGACGACGATTCCTTTGAGGGCCGCGCGGAAGTGCACGTTGCCAGGTCAGACGACAACGGCCACACCTTCGTCACCAGGCAGGCGGCGGACTTCAACGAGGTCGCATACAGCCCACGCAACTCCCTCTTCCGATTCTGGGCGTCCGGCTTCCCCCAGATCACCGCGGGGCCGGACGGCGAGGTCTACGTCGTCTACACGGCCAGGCCCCCGGACGCCAAGAGGGACGACGGCGACATCTTCTTCCTGTCATCCACGGACAGGGGGGAGACCTGGTCCCGCAAGCGCCTGAATGACGACGACACGGATCGTGTGCAGTTCTTCCCCGCCATATCCGCAGGGCCGGACGGGATGATCCACGTCATGTGGGGAGACATGCGCGACGACCCGGTGGAGGCCAGATACCACATCTACTACACAAGCTCCGAGGACGGCGGGGAGACCTGGATAGAGAACGCCCGGGTGACGGACTTCCCTTCCAACCCCAACTACGCCTTCCCCAGCGGAGCGTTCATCGGGGACTACTTCACAATCAAGGCAACCGAGGATGACGTGTACATGGCATGGCCCGACGCCCGCCTCGGAGAGTTCGGTCCTCTGAACCAGAAGATAGGGTTCGCACGCCAGGAGTTGATGCCCCTGCCGTCCATATTCCTGTCGCCGCCCTCCGGCGCAGGCGGCAAGGACATCACCATTCAGGGGTCCAACTTCCAGCCGGACCAGGACGTCTATCTTGAGATCAGCGGCGCAGTCGTGAGCACCGTCAGAACGGACGCCGACGGCCGCTTCACAGCTCGCATTTTCATCCCAATATCCGGTGAGGGCGCCCACGACTTCCGGGCGATTGACGCCTCCGGCAACATAGCCACCGGCTCCTTCTTCATGGACTTCGGATTCGACAACATCCAGGAGGCCGTGGAGGACATCACCTTGCGGCTGGACACCCTGCAAGGCTCGACCGGCGTGAACCCGCCTCCGGCCTCCGGCGACCCCGCGCCAACGGGCGACGTGTCCTCGCAGCTCCAGGCCATCCAGGACAGGCTGGTGGAGCAGGACGGCGACTCGGACAACTCTTTGGTCGTCATCGTCGTGATCGCCATAGTTGGAGTTCTGCTGGCCTTGATAGTCGGGGTGGTTCTTGGCTCGCGGGTGATAGGATCAAGGCAAGCCTAGAAGAGAAACACCGATTCTCGTAGCGGCTCCGCTCAGTCTGTAGTAGACTATGAGGCTAAGCGGAGCCGAGGCCGTAAATCATAATCAAGAGAGTGAAGATGAGAGGCAAGAAGGCCGGAAGATACCTGTTGACCGCTGCAACCCTGGCGCTGCTTTTCGTCTTCCTGGCCCTCTCGCCCCAGGCCGACTACACGCCGCCTCACAACCGGCCCGGCCCGGCCACCGACACCATCAACTTCAGCGCATTTGACGTGGACATAGCCTCCAGGGAGCTTGAGGCGGGCGCTATGGACATGTACATCTTCGGGCTGAAGATACCCGCTGCCCAGCGTCTGGAGGATAACCGGGACGTCACCGTCTACCAGGCGCCTGCCACCATGATATCGGTCATACTTAATCCCGCGCCCGCGCCTGAAGGTGAGCTGAACCCCCTCTCCATCAAAGAGGTGCGACAGGCGCTCCAGTACATCGTCAACAGGCCCTTCATATCCCAGGAGATCTACCAGGGGTTTGCCAGGGAGATGCTCACCCACGTCAGCCCGGAGGATTTCGACTACCTGACGGTCTTCGACACCGTCCGCGGCTCCAAGATCAAGTACGACCCACAGCTGGCCAGGAACCTGGTCGACCGGGCGATGACGGCGGCGGGGGCAGAGATGAGAGACGGGTTCTGGCACTACAACGACAGGCGCATCGACCTGAAGTTCATCGTCAGGACCGAGGACGAGCGTTTTGACATCGGCAACACCCTGCGGGCGGACCTGGAGCAGCTTGGCTTCTCCGTAATACCCATCCCGCAGCAGTTCGGCCCCGCCATCTTCACGGTCTACGGCACGGACCCGCAGCTTTTCCAGTGGCACATGTACACCGAGGGCTGGGGCAGAGGCTCCCCGCAGAGGTATGATTTCTCCTCCATCAACCAGATGTGCGCCCCCTGGCTGGGCAACATGCCCGGCTGGCAGGAGGTGGGCTACTGGCAGTACGAAGCCCCTCACATAGATGAGATCGGGCAGCGCATCTTCACCGGCGACTTCAACGGCCTGGAGGAGCGCAACAGCCTGTATGCCCAGGCCACGGAGGCGTGCCTTGACGAGTCGGTGCGGCTCTGGGTAGTCACAGCGGTCAACAACTTCCCGGCCAGGGCTGACATACAGGGAGTGACTGAGGACCTGGTGTCCGGCCCCAAGAGCCTCTGGACGCTGAGGGAGACCCACATCCCCGGCAGCGCTGAGCAGCTGAACGTCGGCAACCTCTGGGTGTGGACCAACAGGACCACCTGGAACCCCATCGGAGGCTTTGGGGACGTGTACAGCGCCGACATCTGGGGCAACCTCCAGGACTCGCCTTTGGCAACGCACCCCTTCTCCGGCACGCCCATACCCTTCCGCGCCGACTACGACGTGGAGACAGCCGGGCCGAGCGGCAAGCTGGACCTGCCCTCGGACGCCGTCATCTGGGACTCCGACGCCGGCAGATGGGCGTCCGTTCCCTCCGGGACGCAAGCCACCAGCAAGATCACCTTCGACTACTCCCGCTACTTCCAGAGCACGTGGCACCACGGCAGGCCCATCACAATGGCCGACGTGATCTATCCCATTGCCCAGCTTTTCGACATGGTCTACAACGAGGACAAGGCCAAGATAGAGTTTTCGATCGGCACCACCAGCAAGCCCTTCACGGACACCTTCCGGGGCTTCCGCATAGCGTCGGACACGGAGCTTGAGGTCTACGTGGACTACTGGCACTTTGTTGACGACTACATTGCCCAGTTCTCCAGCGTGTCCGGCGTGAGCATGCCCTGGGAGGTCCTGGCGGCCATGGACGACCTGGTTTTCGAGCAGAGGAAGCTGGCCTACAGCGACACCTCCGCGGCGCGGTTCAGCGTGAACTGGGCCAGCCTCGTACAGGACGGCGACGCCAGGCTGGTGAGGAACACCCTCCGGACCTTCGCAGAGGACGGCACGGTGCCTCAGGACGTACTCACAGTCGGTGGAGAGTCCCTGGTAAGCGAGTCCGAGGCTGTGGAACGGTACAACGCAGCCATCGACTGGTTCGCCGAGAAAGACCACATGGTCATAAGCAACGGCCCCTACTACCTTGAGACCTTCGATAGCAGCGCCCAGTTCGCCCAGATCAACGCCTTCCGGGACGACGGTTACCCCTTCAAGCCGGGTGACCTCTACTACGGGACGTCGCCCACCATTCAGATTAGCGGCATTGAGGGAGGCAGCCTTGAGGAGGGCCAGGACTTCTCCGCCGTGGTGCAGCTTGAGGGGCCGGGGCAGCTGGCCGTTCAGTACATCTTCCTGGACCCTGCGACTGACGAGATTATCAAGTCCGGCTCCGCGGAGGCCGTTTCCGACAGCAGCTTCATGGTGCAGATGCCCGCCTCTGAGGTCGATGCCCTGGCCGGCGACCTGTACCACCTCTACCTTGCAGCCTACAGCGACGAGCTTGCGTCGGTCCTGGAGCGAAGGCTGGACATCGAGTTCGGAGCGCCGCCCTTCCAGCCGCAGCCGGACGCCACGGCCGCGATGGACGCCACTCCCGGCGAGACGGCCGCTCCTACGCCGGACGAAGAATCTACGGAAGGTGATGATGACGGCGGCGGCGTGCCGATTGTCCTGATTATCGGAATCCTCCTGGCCGCGGCGGCAGGTATTGGAATCGGACTCGTGTTCATGATTATGAGGTCCGGCAGGAGTTCCGGGTCGTGATCCGCCGGAACTCAGACTGCCGGTAGAGGCACTCCGGCCGTGGCGCCAAGATGTCCATTGCCAAGACCCTGGCGATACGAGCTATAACCCTCCTCGGCGTTCTGTTCGCCGTTCTGATTCTGGTGGCTGTGACTTTGGGGGCCACCGGCTTCTCGGACCGGATGCTGACGGCCATTGTCAACGAGGAGGTCCGGGGAATGCGGCAGGGCCTCGCCCAGACCATCAGAGACCCGGACCAGATAGAGCAGGCCATCCAGGAGCATCGCCGGGAGCTTGAGGCGTCCTACGAGCTGGACCGGCCCTGGTACTTCCGACTGCCCCAGATGATAGGCCGGGTCATACGGCTGGACCTGGGCGAGGCGAGAACGCTGAAGACTGCCGACGGCAGCAGCAAGATAACATCCCTCATAGCCGAGCGGCTTCCCAGGACCATGCTGCTTGTAACTACCGCCTCGGCCATAACCGCTGTGCTGGGCCTGTTCTTCGGCGTGAAGCTGGCTACCAAGGTGGGGACCAGAGCCGACCGCATAGCGTCCCTCTTCTCAGCCACGTCCAACGCCCTGCCGGCATGGTGGGCAGGCATCCTCTTCATACTCCTCACCTACCTTGTTCTCTCCGCCACCGGCGTGCGGGTCTTCCCGCCCGGCGGCATGTACAGCGTCCCGCCTCCTGAGGGAGTCATCCCGCGCTTCATCGATCTGCTATGGCACGCGTCGCTGCCTATCATCACCCTCGTGCTAATATCCGTTGGGTCGTGGACATACGTCGTGCGGACAATGGTGATGAACACGGCCCAGGAGGACTTCGTGACGGTGGCCCGTGCCAAGGGCCTGCCCGAGGGCACGGTGATGCGGCGCCACATACTGCGTGTGGCCGCTCCGCCCATACTCACGGGCCTGATTCTGGGCCTGGCGTCCTCCGTAGCGGGCGGCATACTCACGGAGACGGTGTTCAACTGGCCCGGCATGGGCCGCCTCTACTACGACGCCATTCTGGCCGTGGACGAGTCTGTTGTCGTGGCCCTGACCTTCATGTTCACGCTCATCTACATCACCGCCAGGTTCACCCTGGAGGTGCTCTACATCATCGTTGATCCGAGGGTTCGCTACCAATGACGGGCGCGCTGGGCAACACAATCAAGGAGCTGCTCTCCTCCACCACGGGGAAGACGGGCGTGGCCTTTCTTCTCACCATGATCGGTATCTCCATATTCGCCCTGACGACGAACCCCCTGGACTTCGGCACGCGGTTCTGGAACAACCCGTCCGCCTGGGCGGACAACCCCAAGAACGTACCCCCCGTCTGGCTCGGCGGCGGCGTTAGGCACACGGTATTCGAGGCGACGGAACCCGCCGAGGTGCGCCAGACTTCCCGCGGCATGGAGAGCCTCTACGTGTTCGACCTGGACTACGGCTACGACGACGCCCCGACCTTCACGTCCTTCTCCCTAGAGGGCGTCACCTACGAGAGCAGGCCAACCACCATCACGGTCTCCGTGGAGCGCCCCGACGGGCGCGCCATCAGCCTCTACAGGCACGTTGTATCCGCCCAGAGGCCCGGCGAGACCTCACCTGTGGTCAGATATGATGAGACGCCATTCCGGGTGTTCCTGACCGGCGAGACCTCGGTTGCCGGAGAGGTGTCCCAGTTCCTGCAGGACGAGTTCGGCGTGCGTATGCCGGCAACTACCCTGGTTGGCGAGGTTGACCTCGCTATTTTCGGCGCTCCGGACCCAGCCGCAAGCGGCGAATTCCAGTCCCTCAAGGGGGACTATCGGATACTGGTGCTGGCCCGGTCATCCAGTCCCAACGACTCAATAGACTCCGTGCGGTTCGTGCTGGGCGGCGCGAGCTTCGGGCTGATGGGCACCGACTCCATAGGCCGCGACCTGGCAAGGGGTCTCATATTCGGCTTCCCCGTCGCGCTCACAATAGGACTGGTCACGGCTGTGATGGCCACCGTCATAGGCACGACTATGGGCATAATCAGCGGCTACACCGGAGGCAAGACGGACATCTCCATCCAGCGCTTCTCGGACATCCTAACCAACATCCCGCTGCTGCCCATCCTGCTGTTCCTGGCCTTCATCCTGGGCCAGAAGCTGTGGATAGTCGTTGCGATAATGATTGTCTTCGGCTGGCCCGGTCTGGCAATCGTTATACGATCGATGGTGTTACAGATAAGGTCGGGGCAGCTTATGGAGGCCACCGCGGCCCTGGGCGCGTCCCGGTGGCGCATAATGTTCCGGCACATCTTCCCGCAGATGGCGCCCTTCGTCTTCGCCCAGATGATATTCTTCACGCCCGCCGCCATACTCGCCGAGGCCGGGTTGAGCTTCCTGGGACTGGGCGACCCGTCGATACCCACCTGGGGGCAGATTCTTGACCAGGGGTTCAGGACCGGCGCGGTCTACGTCGGTTACTGGTGGTGGGTGCTCCCCCCTGGCATCCTCATTGTGCTGACCGCCCTCACCTTCGTGCTCATCGCCCTGGGGATGGAGCGCGTAGTCGACCCCAGACTAAGGATGGCGCGGCAGTGAGCCTACTGGAAGTCAGAGACCTGCACATGTACTACACCACCCGTGAGGCGGTGGTGCGGGCCGTGGACGGCATCTCATTTGACCTGGAGCGGGGGCAGGCCCTGGGCATTGTGGGCGAGTCCGGCTCCGGCAAGACCAGCCTCTCCCTGGCTCTTATGCGGCTGCTTCCCAGGAACGCTACGGGGTACAGGGGCGACGTGACCCTGGAGGGCGACGATATCGCGGCCCTCCCCAACGACGAGTTCCGGCGGGAGATACGCTGGAAGAGGATGTCGATGGTCTTCCAGGGCGCGATGAACTCCCTCAACCCGGTGCTGAAGGTAGGCCACCAGGTGTCCGAGCCCCTCTTGCAGGAGAACGGCGGCAGAAAGGGGCAGGCCCGGGAGCGCGTTCTGGAGCTGTTCGACCTGGTGCGGCTGCCCGGTGAGGTGGTGAACAGATATCCCCATGAGCTCAGCGGCGGGATGAAGCAACGGGTGATGATCGCCATGTCCCTGGTGATGAGTCCAAGCCTCGTTATACTCGATGAGCCGACGTCCGCGCTGGACGTCAGCATCCAGGCCCAGATGATGAATTTGCTGAAAGACCTCAAGCGGGACCTGGGCATCTCCTTCATCTTCATCACCCACGACATCGCCCTGGCCAGCGACCTGTGCGACAGGATTGCGGTCATGTACGGCGGCCAGATGGTGGAGCTTGGCGCCTCCGAGGACGTTTTCCTCAGCCCAAAACACCCCTACACCCAAAGGCTGCTGGACAGCATCCCAAGGCTGGACTCGGACGAGGCTCCGGTCTTCATATCCGGCGCGCCCCCGGACCTCACCAGCCCTCCTACGGGCTGCCGCTTCAGCCCCCGGTGTCCCTTCGCCTTTGAACCCTGCGATAGCCGGGTCCCTCCCGCGTTCACCGTCAGGGAAGGCCACGAGGCCCGGTGCTGGCTCCTGGAGCAAGGCCAATGACGCAGCTGATCAGGATAGAAGACCTCAAAGTTCACTTCCAGGCCAGGAAGGGGTTCTTGGGGTCAGTGGTGGTAAGGGCGTTGGACGGCGTCACCCTCAACTTGGAGCGAGGCGAGACCCTGGCCGTTGTCGGCGAGTCCGGCTCAGGCAAGACCACACTGGGCAGGGCGGCCCTGAGGCTGCTGAGGCCCACTCACGGGCGCATCTTCTTCGACGGCGAGGAGATAGGCCAGGCCCATGAGTCCCGGCTGAAGGAGTTCCGGCGCAGGGCCCAGGGCGTGTTCCAGGACCCCTACTCCAGCATCGACCCCTTCATGAGCATCGGCCAGACCATTGAGGAGCCCCTGGTCATCCACGGCCACGGCAGCACCCGCGAGAGGACGGAGCTGATTCACAAGTCCCTGGAGGACGTGAACCTGTCGCCTGCTGTGGAGGTCGCCGCCAAGTACCCGCACATGCTGTCCGGGGGCCAGCGCCAGCGCGTGGGCATCGCCCGGGCCCTCATACTCAAGCCGGACTTCATCCTAGCGGACGAGCCGGTATCGATGATCGACGCCTCCAGCCGGGCGGAGATCCTCTACCTGATGCGAGACCTGCAGAAGACCTACGGGATAACCTTCCTGTACATCACCCACGACATCGCGACGGCCCGCCACTTCTCCGACCGGATTGCCGTCATGTACGCCGGGCGCATTGTGGAGATGGGGCCTTCCGACAGGGTCATCGAGGAGCCGCTTCACCCCTACACCAAAGCCCTCATACAGGCCATCCCTGAACCCGACCCAGCCAACAGGCTGAGACAGCGACCAGTGATACCCGGCGAGCCTCCCAGCCCCACCGAGCCGCCGCCGGGCTGCCGGTTCAACCCCAGGTGCCCCCAGGCAATCGCCGGAACCTGCGAGGTCGTAGACCCGCCGCTGATTGAGGTGGCCCCAAGGCACCAGGCGGCCTGCCACCTCTGGCCGACGGCGTATGGGGGGTAGGCGTAGCAAAAATTAGAAGCGCCGCAATCGTCATCCGATTACGGCACTTTGGCAACCTGGTTCCTTATGGTCGGGGTGGTCGGATTTGAACCGACGGCCCCTTGCACCCCATGCAAGTGCGCTCCCGGGCTGCGCCACACCCCGAACTTTCGTAGAATAGCATACAGCGCAGAGGGCTTCAAGGCGAAAAGAGGCACAGCTGCAACCTATTAGCCTGCCCTAAACCTACCGGGTAGGCGGATAGACGGCGGCTTGCTCCAACACAATCTGGAACTGGTATTATTTAGTTGGTAATCCGAGTTCATCTATGAATGGACTCATGGCGACGCCAGTCCTAGTCAACATGATTACTCTACGCTGTGCCCTTGTAAATGCCACATAGAACAAGCGCCTCTCTGCCTCAAGTTTTCTCTCGTCGTCCGCGCGATAATCTGGCCATATACCTTCAACAGTATCAAGTAGTATGACCGTGTCAAACTCTTTTCCCTTAGCCCTCCAAGCCGTCATAAGATGAAGAGGTCTCTCCCAAACGCGTGGTGTCTGGCCTTCTTGATTAAAATCCTCCAAGTCACGGTATTCTTGTATCTGTGCTTTGGCAAACTCGATCCTGTTAATCATATCGTCTGCATCATAGCCCTCGGCTTCCGCGATTTCAGCGAGTTGGAGTAAGGGAGGAGCAGTGTGCCAAATACTCTCCTCTTGCTTATCATAGTCGAAACTAAGCCCGTCGAATTCCTGATCTACCATCTTTATTGCCTCAGGAAGGCTATCTGCATTTAGGAATCCCAGTGCAGTTTTGTGTAGTTCAGAGTGGCTTTTTCCACTCAAGGGAGCACCTGTATAGCTAGTAATGGTTTGAATTGCTTCATTTGTAGTTCTGGGACGTCCTTGCAAAATATGGCTCTTCAAGTTCGGGGAGTCTGTCCGATTAAGCGGCTGTCTCTTAATGAGATTGCAGATCGCCAACGCATTGTCTACTGCTACCCCTGGACGTGTTCGGTCATTGGCCCCGTTCCAGATGTCCAAGAGTTCTGTGAAGTCGTCAAATGCCTTGGTTCCAAAAATGTCCAAATCGGCAGCAGTCTTAAAAGGAGCCCCATCTGAAGCAAAATATATCTCGTAAGGTATGAGATGACTACGCCTATGTCCTATGACAGCTACCCTACCGGGGTATTTGGTGTCACGAACAACGTCAGTCACATACCTCAAGCGATCACTAATGCTATCGACTGTCTCTACTGTGATTTCCGCCGTAGCCGCGTCCTCTGAAGCCTCAACTCGCTTGGCGACACGATTCTTGTTTTGTGCGATCAGCTCTTGAGAGTGATTAACTATATTCCTCGGTGACCGGTAGTTTGTCTCCAACTGATAATCCTTGAATTGAGTTCCAAAGTAACGTTGTGGCTGCAATATGTA
Organism: Dehalococcoidia bacterium; assembly: GCA_034421015.1. GTDB lineage: Bacteria > Chloroflexota > Dehalococcoidia > Lucifugimonadales > UBA2985 > DAOUJW01. The sequence goes on along the minus strand of DAOUKT010000010.1, from coordinate 90,680 downwards.
CTCTGGGCTTGCGCCACGCCACTCAAAAATCGCCTGGTCATCGTCCCCAACAATTGTGATAGTTGATTGATGGCGTTCAACGATAACCTTGATCAAAGCCAAGTCCAACGGATTTATGTCTTGGAATTCGTCAACGAGTATATGGTCATGTCGGGCTGCGCCATAAATATGCGGTTTCGGCTTCCCATCTGGCCCAGGGGACCTGAGATCCAAGTAAGGCCAGTATTTTTGATCCTCAAAAGTGAAGGTTGATTCTTCCAATAGCCTAGCTGTAGCATCACGCCAGAACGCAAAAAACTTACTATAAAATTCTCGGTAGTCTGCAGAAGTCCGTTCCCCGTTACTTCGATTACGAATGTCGAGTATTCCCATACCAGCAAGTGCCTCAAACTGCTGATCAACCCGCCAAGATGCACCCTGGGACTCCAAACCTCGAATCCTCTCTTGGAATTTGTCCAAATTGGTGTCAAAAGTATGATCGAAGCCCATGGATTTCAAATTATCCATCACGTCCATAATGGTTCTGGTATTCCTCCGACCCCAACCACGTGCTGTAACAGCTTGTTCAATATGTTGCTTGTCAAGCCAGACCGGGCGAAGCTGATTCAACACTGCGAAATGCCGGTCAGCAGGTGAGGTTAGAAGGCGGGCATTACGCACTTGGCTACGAGTGCGACGCCAACCGTAGGCGTTTAGTGTAGTAATAGTAGTCTTGTCATTCAGGCACTCAAACGCTGGGTCATTCGCTTGCCTATCCTTGAGTTCTTCAGCCGCTGCATTCGTAAAAGTTATGATTAGGAATCTTGGACTACCAGTAGCACGCTCCACGAGACTCTTACAACGGTGTAGCAATGAACTTGTTTTGCCGCAACCCGCAGGCGCGAGTAATCTAATGTTACTCTCACTAGATTGGCAGAATGCAGACTGTGACGAGTCGAGTGTTGTCATGGCTTGGCTCCTCAATTACTGTACCTTATGTAAATTATACGAGTCATCACAACGAATTGGTAGATTATTTCATCACGTCGCTGACTCTGTGCATTACACTTGGTCATGGATGACTGGGGATATGGCAGAAATCGCCACAGATAAGCCTTTAGCAGACACCTTTGATCGCTTAAACTGCTTCTACCCCAATGCCGCTTCCAGGCCGCCCTCCCAGGCAGTGCGCAGGTCGTCCAAGGGCGCGTCCAGCAGCGTCGCCAGTCTGAGGCTCTCGCCTCCGACTTCTCCCAGGCGCGCCCACGGCGCTCCCTCCTCCGAGGCCAGCGCCTCGAACCGGGCGAGGTCATCAACGCTCAGGGACACCACAATCCTGGATTGAGTCTCTCCAAAGAGGGCTGCATCCCACCGCTCCGGGGCCGGGAAGTCGCCCGTGAAGCCGATGCCGCCGGCTATGCACGATTCCGCGAGGCACACGGCCAGGCCGCCGTCCGCACAGTCGTGAGCCGACTTGAGCAGCCCCTGCTGGATGGCCCTGAGGCACAGGCGTTGGACCCTCAGCTCCAGCTCCAGGTCTATGGCCGGCTGTCCCGCAACAATGCCGTGCACCACCTGCAGGTAGGAGCTGCCGCCTATCGCCCCCGGCGCTGCGTCAACCTCACTCGCGCCAATGAGAATCACGATGTCCCCGGCGTCCTTGAAGGATGAGGCGCACTGCCTGCTTGCGTCCTCCAGCAGGCCCAGGCCGCCCACGACGGGCGTGGGCCACACCGCCTCGCCCATAGTCTCGTTGTAGAGGCTGACGTTGCCGCTAATCACGGGTACGCCAAAGGCGTCGCATGCGGCCGCCATCCCCCTTACGCACTCCTCCAACTGGTAGTACCCGTCCGGCCGCTCCGGGCTCCCGAAGTTCAGGCAGTCGGTGAGGGCAATGGCCTCAGCGCCGGCGCACGCCAGGTTGCGGCACGCCTCAGCCACGGCTATCGCGCCGCCCACAAAGGGATCAAGGTATGCGTACCGCCCGTTGCCGTCGGTGGTCACCGCAATCCCCTTATGCGTGCCCTTCACCCGCAGCACCGCAGCGTCGCCTCCAGGCCCCTGAATGGTGTTGGTCTGCACCTGGTGGTCGTACTGCCGGTAAATCCACCTCTTGCTCGCAATGTCGTGGGACGACAGCAGGCGAAGCAGGACGGAGCGAGGCCCCTCGGCTGGAAGGGGCAACGACCTTGCATCGAAACTGCGGGTGTCTGACAGATAGGCGGGCGGCGACCCCTCAAGCCGGTACAGCGGCGGGTCCGTGAGGACGTCTATTGGCAGGGATGCCTCCAGGCTGTCCCCGTCGTAGACGTTCACAAGGCCGTCATAGGTCACTCGGCCAATGACGCTGCTCTCAAGGTCCCACTTGTCGAAGACCTCAGCCACGTCGTCCAGCTTCTCAGGCGTCACAATCACCAGCATCCTCTCCTGGGACTCGGACAGCATCACCTCGTAGGGGGTCATGCCCTCCTCTCGGCGGGGCACCCTGGATATGTCGATCACGGCCCCGGCTCCCCCTCGCGCGGCGGCCTCTACGACTGTGCTGGTCAGGCCCGCGGCGCCCAGGTCCTGCATCCCAACGATGCTGCCGGAGGCCGCGACCTCAAGGCACGCCTCGACCAGGACCTTCTCAAGGAAAGGGTTGCCAACCTGTACCGTGGGGCGCATCTCGCGCTCCTCCTCGAAGGTGCGGGACGCCAGGCCGGATGCGCCGTGAATGCCGTCCCGCCCGGTGTCCGCGCCCACGAGCACCAGGAGATTGCCCTCCCCCGATGCCTGGGCCTTCACCAGAGAGTCCTTGCCCACAAGGCCGACGCACATTGCGTTCACCAGGGGGTTGCCGGAGTAGGAAGTGGAGAAGCACACCTCGCCGCCCACGTCCGGGATGCCGATGCAGTTGCCGTACCAGGATATGCCGCCGATGACGCCCCCGAAGAGGTAGCGGTTGCGGGCGTCGTCCAGCGGGCCGAAGCGCAGGGAGTTCAGAAGTGCGATGGGCCGCGCGCCCATCGCCAGGATGTCTCGCACAATGCCGCCGACGCCCGTCGCAGCCCCTTGAAACGGCTCCACCGCCGACGGGTGGTTGTGGGACTCAACCTTCATCACGACGGCCAGCCCGTCGCCAATATCGACCACCCCTGCGTTCTCGGCGCCGGGTGTGACCAGAAGCCTGGGGCTTTGGGACGGTAGCTGTCTGAGGAGCAGTTTGGAGTGCTTGTAGCCGCAGTGCTCGCTCCACAGCGCGCCGAACATCCCCAGCTCCACCGGGTTGGGTTCCCTGTCCAGCCGCTCCTCTATGAGGCGGTACTCCTCCTCGGTGAGGGCGATCTCGTCCAGGACTTCCTTGGATACGGGCATGGTCTCCTTACCCCAGCGTGCGCAGCATCGACTCGAAGATGGCCCTGCCGTCCGTTCCGCCAAGGGAGGGCTCGCAGCAGCGCTCCGGATGGGGCATCATGCCAAGCACGTTCCCATTCGCGTTCACGATGCCCGCCACGTTCTCCAGCGATCCGTTGGGGTTGGCCTCCGGCGTAACGTCGCCTGCGGGCGTGCAGTAGCGAAACACAACCTGGCCGTTGGCGTTGAGGGAGGCAATGGTCTCCTCGTCTGCGTAGTAGTTGCCCTCGCCGTGGGAGATGGGCACGCGCAGCACCTCGCCCGGGCTGCAATCGGACGTGAACCTCGTGTCGCTGGTCTCCACTCGCAGGTCAACCCATTGGCACCGGAACTGCAGGTGCTCGTTGCGCATGAGCGCGCCCGGCAGAAGGCCGGCCTCGCACAGGATCTGGAAGCCGTTGCATATGCCCAGCACCAGCCCGCCCCTGGCCGCGAAACGCTCCACCTCGTCCATCACAGGGGAGAATCTAGCGACGGCGCCGGTCCTCAGATAGTCGCCATAGGAGAAACCTCCGGGGAGTATCACGCCGTCCAGCCCCGACAGGTCCCTGTCTTTGTGCCACACGTACTTCGCCTCGTGGCCCAGCACGGAGTCGACCACGTGGTAGCAGTCGCCGTCGCTCCAGGTGCCCGGAAAGACAATTACGCCGAACTTCATCTCAACTCTCCAGGAGTGTCATCACATCCCAAGAATAAAGAAAGCGCCTCCATGCTTCAAGGCGCTTTTTCCAGTCCACAGACGACTTTTTGGATCCGACGAGTTACAGTTTTTCCAACAGCTGCGATACCACCTCATTGACCGTGGAGCCTTCCGCCTTGCCTCTGACCTGTGGCATCAGCTTGCCCATTACCTTGCCCCTGTCGGTCGGGCCACTGGCCCCCACCTCCCGGATGGCCTCCTGCGCCAGGGTCGTGATCTCCTCGGCTGTCAGCTGGGCGGGGAGGTATGCGAGAAGCACTCCAAGCTCCGCCTCCTCCTTCTGGACCAGGTCGTCCCGGCCGCCCTTGCGGAACTCGCTGATGCTCTCCCTGTGCCTCTTGGCCTGCCTGGAAACGACCCCCAGTACACCCTCTTCGTCCAGGGTCTTCTGGGCGGACTTCTCCTCGTTCTGTATCTCGGAACGAACCATACGCAACACGGAGCGTCGAAGCTCGTCGCGCTCACGCATTGCGCTTTTCAAGTCCTCATCGAGCCGTTCCCTGATACCCGGTGCAGGAACGCTGCTAGCGGCGTCCATCGTTGCTACTGCGAGCGCTCTTTCTTCGCTTGGCCGCCGCCTTCCGCTTGCGCTTGACGCTCGGCTTCTCGAAGTGCGCCCGGCGCCGCGCCTCTGACAGGACGCCGTCCATCTGCACCCTCTTGTTGAAACGCCTCAAGAGGCTGTCAAAGGTCTCCCCTTCCCTGACGATGACCTGAGACAAACTCTCCCCCTTTCTCCTACGCTTCCAAACTGAAAAGGGGTCTGGTAGACCCAATTCTGGATTATAGGTTAGGGGCAAACGGGTGTCAAGGCGAGTGCCACCTATGCGGCTGTGCAAGTTTACTGCTACCCCAAGGATCCAAAACTGGAATCCGAAACCGGCTGCATGCTAGATGGGAAATTGGACCTAGTGGAAGCTAGGAGCTTCGACAAATGTCACTAACCTGATTCCAATCCAGAATGTTGCCTTCTCTAAGCCAACCTACTTCGGTCATAAACCTAATCTGTGTGCTGTTTCTGATGCTCCCAAGCTTGTCTCCGTCACCAACGATAAACGGAATTACCTCCTTCTCCTTTACATCTACCTCGGCCGATAATGAAATATAATTAGCGAGAATCCTTGCCATCACGTACTGCCGAATTACCTGATGAACAAGAATATAGTCCGGGTTCACACCAAGGTCACTTTCGTGTTTGCATTCTCCGATTAGGAGATAGTCCGAAGTTTCCAAGACAACATCTACCTCAGTGCTTGTAAGGTTATTGTATAGTTTGGACTGATAGGTTGACTCTGGCAACGCGTAGTGATAGGGTTTCATTTCCAGAAATCTGTAGGGAAGTCTTTGGCGGAGTATTCCCAAGTCATCCCGCAGTTTAGGGAACTTTTGAACATAGATGTTCGCAAAATCTGCCTCAAGTTCTTTCCTATCTCTATCACATTGGTGCACATAGTCGCGCATTCCATACCAGAATAATCCAATTGCTACGTCCTCGAAGTCTACGCCCAGCTTAGCGGAATCGGAGCCAAGGTGCTTCGCCACTATGTGGCGAGCTAGGCAGGCTCTTGCGTTTCCAGATAGTCCGTAGAAATGCTGAACAGTCTTCCAGTTCTCTGTCCTGTTTTCTATCCCAAGGATATTCATGCGCTCTCCTCTCAGACTACTCTTGATCAGCTTCTTCGACCAGCGCCTCGTACACTCGTACCATTGCCTCCGTATCCCGCTCGCAGTAGGCCAGCAACGCCTGCCTGAGAGAGGCTTTCTCGGCCTCCGGCGCGTCGCCAGAGATAATCCGGGCGTACGCCGCCGAGGCGGCTACGCCGTCTGGCACTTCCAGGTCAGCGTAGCCCAAATCCGGGACCAGCGCCGGCAGCACTGATTTTATCGAGAAGCTGCCGTGGAACCCGTGGTGATAGTAGTTCTCTCTCACCAGGCGCAGCAGGTCGACCACTCTCTCACTCAAGGCGAGAAGCGGGCTTCGGTATTCGGGAAACGCCTGCGCCAAGCCCTTGAGCACGGTTGTCTCGTAGCCAGAGTACACAACTATCGAGCCCTCAGCGGGCACGGCCTCCAGCAGTGCGGTTATGAAGCGCTCTCTGGGATCTCCAACGCCGTCGTCCAGGAATGCGCTGCGCGTCAGTCCGCCGCTCTCTTCGCGGACGTGGAGCGACCACTGGAAGGGAATAGTCTGGTAAGGCCGTGTGCCGGGATATATGGGAACGGCCAGGCTGAGCGTCTCGAAATCCAGAAAAGAGGCGGGAAAGCCTATCTCACCCAAACTAGCCGCCAGTTTAGGGCCAACAAATGGCTGACACGTGACCACGCTGTCCCGCACTCGAAGTTGCATCAGGGAAAGACCTGTGAAATTCGGCGGTACACTGCCAATGTCCCGGATGCCCGATGCTCTCAGACGCTCATGGTCTTCCCGCTTCAACCTGGGCAAATCACTAATGGGGTGCTCAGGTTCATCCCGGTGGCAGTGTCCGAAGAACGGGCACCTGTAGGGTGTTGTACAGTGTGACCCTGTCTCGATCTCCGGAGCAACGTCGAGCTGAAGCGCCTGCCACATCTCAGCCAAGTAAGACGGTATGGCCTCCGCCTCATACCGTCTGGCTTGATCCGTCACGTCGCTCAGTGCGAATAGCTGATCCAGATCATGTCCCCCACCCTGGTACAAATAAGCGTTGTTTATGTGCATCAGGTATGCCCTTGAGACGGACACCCCGCAGCCCTCCACCACGTGCAACTGAATGGCAACATCCGGGATGTGGTGGTCCCTGACACCGGTGGTAGACTTGACCTCGACCAGGTCAAAGCTCTGCCCATCGCCACGCAAAAGAACATCTACCCGCGTCCTGATGCCCTGGAACGTAAAGGCCGGTTCGTACAGGGCCGGAACGGAGTTATCGGACAAGAGTGCAAGCGTGGATTCTACCGCTTGATCGTGCTTGAAGAATTCTTCCGAGATGAGTACCCCATCAGAGAACCTCATGCGGGCCAGCTCGCCTACCGCGGTCCCAGCATCAAATACCGCCTGCTGGCCGGCATCTATGGGGTCGGCAAGATCGCGGTGGTAACACTCCAGGTAGAGGCGCTTCAGGCATTGAAGACCTGCGGTGAACCTGGATTTGGAAAGCAGTGGTGAAGACTGGTAAGCCATTGGAGTAGCTCCGGGATGCTAACAGCCTGGGTTGGTCCAATTCGCGGACGTGAAACGGAGGAGCCCATCCCCCGCTCCCGCAGGGGTAACTCAGTGTCTTCTACCTACCTGTTCCTGGCCCACACGGTGTGGTAGTTATCGCCGTTGATGACGGCGGCCAGCTCGTTCTTCTCCAGGCGGCGCACCTCGTTGAGGACCTGGCCGCACCGCTGCACCGCCTCTTTGTGGCCGGAGTAGGCAATCCTCTCAAGCACCTTCGACCACACCCCCAGGTCCACAAGGCTGTCCACGTACTTGGGCCAGGGGACCACGGTTATGCTCTTTGGCCTGGAGAACTGGGGCCTCAGCTTCCTCAAGGAACGCTGGCGCTCCTCCAGAGAGCCGGCCATCTGCACAATTCGCACCATAGGCGGGTCTTCCAGCGTACAGCGCGTGTCGACCAGGATGGTCTTCCGAAGGACGGGGAAGTAGATGGAGATTACCTCCGCGGTGTCGACGTTTTTGATTAGATCGTCCAGATCTATCCGAAAATCGCCGTCCATTACCGGCGCAACCTCCACGACTGATACGTCATATACATGAAACGGAACGGGGCGCAGCCAGGTTTGATGAGCCGCGCCCCGTCCATCTGATACACCTTACCGAGCAACATCGGAGGGTGGAGCCCCCCAAGCCTGCGGGCCTTACTCGGCCATCAGCTCCTTCACCTTCGCGTGGAAGGCAGGAAGCACGTCTTCCCAGCGGGCAACAACGCCGCACTCGGAGTGCCTGAATATGGGCGCGTCCGCGTCCCTGTTGATGGCCATAATGTGCTTGGAGAACGTCACACCGGACATGTGCTGGCTTGCGCCGGAGATGCCGACCGCCAGGTACAACTCAGGGGCAACGGACTTGGACGTAATGCCCAGCTGCGTATCCATGGAGCAGTAGCCCTCGTCGCAGGCGCCGCGAGTGGAGCCGACGGCCCCGTTCATGTCTCCGGCCAACTCCTCCAGCTTCTTCCAGTTGTCGGTGCTCCCCAGGCCTCGGCCTCCGCCCACAACTATGCGGGCGTCCTCCAGCTTGACGCCCTCGGCCTCCACCAGGAGCATGTCCACAACATTGGTCTTTGCGGCGGCCGGGTCAACGTTGACTTCAAGCGAGATGACCTCGCCCGTCCGGGAAGCGTCCGGCGTGAGGGGCTCCTGGGACTTGATGCGCACGGAAGCCATTGCCGGCTTGATGGGCCCACAGTCCACGTCCGCAAGGGCTTTGCCGCCGAACACCGGGCGGGTGGCGATCAGCGCCTTGCTTGATGCGTCTATGTTGAGCTCCGTGCAGTCCATGGCAAGGCCGGTCCGAAGCCGGCAGGCAAGCCTGGGAGCCAGGTCGCGGCCCATGTAGGTCACGCCAACTACGACTACGTTGGGAGGCGACTCCTTGCACATATTCTCAAGAATGGTGGCGTAAGACTCGGGCTGATACTGCTCCAGGATTGGAGCGTCCGCCACGTAGACCTTGTCCGCGCCCTGCGCAATAGCTCCCCCTGCCTCCGACGTGATGCCGCTGCCCATGAACACCGCGGAAAGCTCTTCACCGAGAGCATCCGCCAGCTTCCGGCCCACACCCAGCAACTCACCCGTTACGCTGGCGATGGAGCCATCCTGGAATTCGCCTACAATCAGTACGCCGTTACCGTCTGCCATCTTTGAACCTCCTGATACGGATAAGGTGTTGAACTCCCGCCTAGATGATCCTCAGCTCTCGCAGCTTGAGGGCCAGGTTGACTCCCATTTCGGCCGGGTTCTCTCCTTCAATGAACTCACACTCACTGACCTTCTCCTCAACGTACAGCCTCTGCACCTTGGTCAGAGCGCCTGCGTCCCCAATCGTCGAGGGGTCAAGGCCCAGGTCCTGGGCGCTCCAGATTTCTGCCTGCTTGCGGCCCGCGGCCATGATGTCCCTCATCCTGGGATAGCGGGCGACTCCGACTTCGTCTCCGGCCGTCACCAGCGCGGGCAGCGGCGCCTCAACAATCTCCCGTCCGTCCCGGATGGTCCGATCGCCTCGGATCTTGCCGTCGCGCACTTCCAGTCGGCCAATGTTGATGATGCAGGGAATGCCCAGCATCTCGGCCATGTAGGAACCCACCTGGCCGTTGTCCCAGTCTCCCGCCTGCCTGCCGGTCAGAATCATATCGTAGTCGCCGATCTTGTTGGCGGCGGCGGCCAGAACCCGGGCCGTTGTGTAGGCGTCTCCGCCCTCAAAGGCCGGGTCCTGGAGAATAATCAGCTCGTCGGAGCCCATTGCAAGGGGCTTCTTGATGACGTTCATCACGGGGTTGTTGCACATGCTCACCACCGTAATCTCGCCGCCAAGCTCGTCCCTCAACCGGAGCGTCGCCTCCACCGCCAGCTCGTCATACGTGCTGACGGCCGGGGAAGAGCCGGCCGGGGGAATGATGTTGTTGGTCGCAGGATCGATCCTGAACTGGTTAGGCGGAATGTCCGGATCCGGAATCTGCTTAACAAACACAAGGAATTTCATACATAGACCTCCCCACAAAATCACCTTGGGTAAACTAGTGATAAATTTATCACGCAGTCAATCCAGTGTCAATAACGCTTCATCCCCTCCTAGATACGGGTCTAGTCAAATCCCTCAAGTAGCGTTACCATATCTCGACAATGATAGTCAGACGCCTCATATCAGACCTGCTGGACCAGGCTCTGCAGGAGGCCCGGAACAGCGAGTTCCTGCCGCCCGGCACGGCCGTCGACGTTTCGGTGGAGCACCCGCAGAGCCCTGAGCACGGGGATTTCGCGACAAGCCTGCCCCTGAAGCTCGCCCGCTCACTGAGGATGAGCCCCATAGAGATCGCCCAGCGCATCGCTCCCCTCATCCCTCCCGCAGACGCGGTGGAGCGCGTGTGGGCGGAGCCGCCGGGATTCATCAACTTCGCCCTGAAGTCCACATGGCTGGCCGCCCAGCTGGAGGCCATCATTGCGGAGGGGGATGACTACGGCAACGTTGACCTGGGCAAGGGTGAGAGCGTGCAGGTGGAGTTCGTGAGCGTCAATCCCACCGGCCCCATCCACGTAGGCCACGCCAGGGGCGCGGTCCTTGGAGACGCCCTGGCGTCGGTGCTGGCCGCAGCCGGCTACAACGTGACCAGGGAGTATTACGTCAACGACGCGGGAAGCCAGATGGAGCTTTTCTACCACTCCCTCTACGTCCGCTACCAGCAGGCCCTTGGCCGTGACGCCGAGATGCCCCAGGGCGGCTACATGGGCGACTACATGGTCGATCTTGGCAAAGGCCTGGCTGCGGAGGAAGGTGATCGCTTTCTCTCCATGCCGGCGGAGGAGGCGACAGCCGAGATCGGCAGGATCGGCCTGGAGCGGATGCTGCGCCTCATCAGCGAGGACTTGGAGAGGCTGAGAATCCGGTTCGACGTGTGGTTCCGGGAGCGCAGCCTCTACGATGAGGGCCAGTACCAGAGGGCCATTGGCGCGCTGGCGGATGGTGAGCACCTGATGGACAGGGAGGGCGCCACGTGGTTCGTGTCCACTGCCCTGGGGGAGGACAAGGACAACGTCATTGTCAGGAGCAACGGCACGCCAACCTACTTCGCCTCCGACATTGCGTACCACTACAACAAGTTCCTGGAGCGCGACTTTGCCCGGGTGATTGACATCTGGGGGGCGGACCACCAGGGTCACGTCTCCAGGATCAAGGCCTCCGTTGGCGCGCTGGGCATAGACCCGCAGCGGCTGACAGTCCTGATCTCACAGATGGTGACGCTCAAGAGAGGCGACCAGCTGCTGCGGGCGTCCAAGCGCAGCGGCGACCTCATCACCCTGCCGGAGCTTGTCGATGAGGTTGGCCCGGACCCCTGCCGCTACTTCTTCCTTGCCAGGTCGCCCGAGAGCCAGATGGAGTTCGACCTGGAGCTCGCCAAGAGGGAGTCTGCCGAGAACCCGGTCTACTACATTCAGTACGCTCACGCCCGGATAGCCAGCATCCTGAAGCTGGCGGAGGAGCGCGGCATCGACTTCACCCACGGCGACGTCTCGCTGTTGACACATCCCGGGGAGATGGCCCTGATCCGCAAGCTGGTGATGCTGCCGGAGCTTGTGGAATCTATGGCCGCCAACCTGGAGCCTCACCACCTGCCCCACTACGCCCAGGACTTGGCCGCATCCTTCCACTGGTTCTACCAGCAGTGCAGGGTGGTCTCCAGCGACCCGGAGGAAGAGGCGCTCACCAGGGCCAGGCTGAAGCTGGTGAAGGCCTCTGCGGTGGTGCTGGGCCGGTGCCTGCGCCTCATGGGAATGGCAGCTCCGGAGCAGATGTAGCCGCCGCCCCTCAGACCTGACTCGACGGACTTCTACCCCTCGCCGTCCGGCGTGTCCGGCTGCCAGGTCGGCTGGCCTTCGTGGTAGTTGCCCTGGGTCAACCTCACCTGATTACTCCCGTCCGAGTTCATAACGTACAGCTCGGTGGTCTCCGTCCTGTCGGACATGAACACAATCCGGCTGCCGTCGGCGGAGTAGGACGGGTAGGTGTCCTCCCACGAGTTGACCGTCAGTCTGCGCACGTTGGAGCCGTCTGCGTCCATCTCGTAAATCTGGGCCTGCCCGTCACGAAGCGACGTGAAAACAATCCTGCTCCCGTCTGGGGACCAGTTCGCCGAAAGCTCGGCCTCGGGCGTGTTTGTCAGGTTGACCTGATTGGAGCCGTCCGCGTCCATGACGTAGATCTCCAGGTTCTCGTCCCGGCCTGACACGAACAGCACCCTCTCGCCGTCCGGCGACACCCGCGGAACCGAGTCGGTTGCGTCGTTGTCCGTAAGCTGGACCGGGTCGGAGCCGTCCGCGTCCATCACGAATATCTCGTCGTCTCCGCCTGCATCGGATGCAAAGAATATCCGTCTGTCATCGTGGGACCAGGTTGGGAAGGACTCGCCGACCTCCAGGCTGTTGGTCAGGTTGGTCTCATCATTCCCGTGCTGGTCCATGGCGTAAATCTCCAGGTCCTCGCCCATCACGTTGTCGTAGACTATCATCGTGCCGTCGGAGGACCACTGGGGAGACGCGCTGTCGTCTGCGGACTCGGTCAGCTTGAGGGCATCCGTGCCGTCCGCGTTCATTCGCCAGATCTGCACAACCGGCGCTTCATCCGGCGACATGCTGTGGTAGGCAATGGGCTGTCCGTCCAGCGCCCGGTGCGCCGGCGACGCCTGTGGCGAAAGGTCATCCGCAGCGCTGCGGGTAATGAACCGCTGCTCGCCGCCGTCCGCATTCATATAGAAGATGTCAGGGTCGCCGTCCAGCCACGAGACGTAGTAGAGCCTGGAGCCGTCCGTTGACCAGGCCGGGTCCAGGTCCCTGGCCGTCTGCCTCGTCAGCCTCTCAAGGCCGGTCCCGTCTACGTTGATGGCATAAATCTCAAGGTTGCCGTCCCGCCCCCTCTCGTTCCTGTCCGTGTGAAAGACCACCTTCAGACCGTCGGGAGACCAGGCGGGCGACCCGTCGTAGTTTTCGTTCTCCGTCAGACGCGTCTCCACTCCGGTCGCCAGATTAACCATGTATATCTCGCTATTGCCGTCCCTGTCCGACTCAAAGACAATGCTGCCGCTGTCCGGCGACCAAGCTGGGTTGAAGTCCCAGCCTGCGGCATCCGTTACGTCACGCCGGTTGGAGCCGTCAGCGTTCATCACTGAAATGACGGCGGTCCCATCCTTCAACGACCAGAACGCAATTCTCCGACCGTCAGGCGACCACCTGGGGTGCCCCTCCGTCACATCGTTGTCAGTGAGGCGCACCACGTCCAGGCCGTTGGACGCAATGGTGTAGAGCTCCCAGCCATTGTCCCGGTTGGAGCCGAACACCAGCCTCGACCCGTCGGGCGAGAAGTCCGGTTCCCTGTCCGATGCCGTGTTCTCGGTCAACTGGGCCCGAACGCTGCCATCGCCGTTCATCAGGAAGATGTCATAGTTGCCGGTCTGCGCCGAGGTGTAGGCCAGCGCAGGGTTGTTGAGCACGCCCACGCTTGCCGGAAGAAGCGGCGACCACGATGGGTCGGCGTCCACAGCCGGATTGCGGGTGAGGCGGAAGAGGTTGGAGCCGTCGGCAGACGCCATGTACAGCTCGTCGTTGCCGTCGTGGTCCGAGCGAAAGACGATCGCATCCCCGTTCCGCGCCCACTCCGGCGCCCGCTGGTCTCCCGGCAGGTCCAGCAGCCTGGCCTGGCCCGAGCCGTCCGCGCCGATGGTGTAAACGTCGAAGTCTCCGTCCACATTGGATTCAAAGGCCAGCCTGGAGCCGTCCGGCGACCAGGTCGGCCCCAGGGTCAGCGCGCCGTTGCCGGTCAACTGCCTTACGTTGGAGCCGTCCGCCTCCATCACCGCCACCTCCAGACTTCCGTACCGGTCGGTCGCAAACGCAACCGAGCTTCCGTCCGGCGACCACGCCGGGCCGTAGTCCTCGCCCGGCCGGGACGTGAGGTTTGTGGGACTGCTCCCGTCGGAGCCCATCACGTACACCTCGCGATTGCCGTCGCGGTCAGAATCGAAGGCTATGCTCGACCCGTCGGGGGACCACGAAGGACTTCCATCCAGGGCCGGGTTGTCAGTCAGATTCTCCTGCCCAACCCCGTACCGATCCATGACATAGACCTCTCCGTTGCCGTCCCTGAAGGACTGGAAGGCTATATGACCCCCGTCACGGGACCAGGTCGGGGACTCGTTCCGGCCCGCGCTCCGGGTCAGCCTGTAGACGTTGTTCCCCGACGGCTCCATGCGATAGATGTCGCTCTCGCCCAGCCTGTCGGAAGCGAAGGCAATGGAAGCGTTGGAGGGCGCTGAGGGCATTGCCGCGGGCGGGACGCCCCAGCGGGGGTACACCTTCAGCCCGCCGCCCATTGTTATCTGACGCTTGCCGCTGCCGTCGGCGTTCATTATGAAGAGCTCCAGTGCGCCAATCTCCAGGGCACCCGCATACACAATCCGGTCGCCGTCCGGCGACCAGTCGGCCATGAGCTCTCCCAGCGGGCCGTCGGTGAGGGCTGTCACCTCACTGCCGTCTGCGTTCATCACGTATACGTCGGAGTTGCCCGACTGGGTGGAGTCGAAGAGGATGCGGCTGCCGTCCGGCGACCAGCGTGGAAACTCCTCAGCGTAGTCGTTGTTGGTCAGCCTCACGACGTTGCCTCCGTCAATGTCCATGACGTAGATCTCGTCGTTGCCGTCACGGGCGGACACGAACGCTATCCTGCTGCCGTCAGGCGAGATGTGAGGGTCCGCGTCCTCGAACTCGTTGTTCGTAAGCCTGACCTGATTGGAGCCGTCCGCGTTCATCAGGTAGATCTCTTCCAGGTCTTCGCTGGTCCTCCTGTCCCTCTCAAAATCCCTGTCGCTTGTGAAGACCAGCCTCTCGCCCCTTGGCCCCCAGGTGGGCCGGATGTCCGCCCCGGCGCTGTGGGTGAGGCGTACCTCTTTCGAGCCGTCAGAGTTTGCCACGAACACATCCCAGTCTGAGCCAAGCCCCCTGGGCGACGAGTAGACGATCTTCGAGCCGTCCGGCGACCGTTCCACGTATGAGCCTGTGTATCTCTGGACGGGGAAGGGGTTCTCGCCGTTGCCCTCCTCGTCCGTAGCGAATATGAAAGACTCCGATAGCGTGGTCTCGAGCCAGGTGTAGACAATCTCCTCACCCACAGTGACGAAGACGTCACTCCCCTGCCTCAGAGTCGGCAGCGCTTCCCGCAAGTAGTCCGCGGTGACTATGAGGCCCGTGGCCGTGGCAAGACCAACCAGATTGCCGTCGACGTCCACTGTCGGCCCCCCAACGTATTCGGGGACCAGGAAGTTTGCGGTATTGATGTAGGAGATCCCCATTCTGGGGCCCACCGTGAACCACTGCGTGGGTGGGTCCCCAAGCTCCCACTCCATATCCCCAACGCCGCCCTGGGCCGGGAAGCCCAGGGTCAACAGCGGGTCGCCAACCTCCAGGGTTGAGCCGTCGCCCAACGACAGGCTGGAGTAGCCGTCACCGGGGACCCTTAGCAGAGCCAGCCCCACCAGGCTGTCGATTGCGAGAACGATTCCCGTCCTCTTGCTGCCGTCTGCCGTCTCCACAAGGACCGTGGATGCGCCGTCTGCTACGTCATCGTCGGTGAGGACAAGACCGCCCTCATCCACGAATGTCCCTGATCTGACAAGCCCTGAGCCGATAACCCTGACGACCTTCTCTCGCAGCGCCAGAATGGTCTCGGCGTCAAATGACAGG
The DNA here is from genome assembly GCA_034421015.1 of Dehalococcoidia bacterium. Lineage (GTDB taxonomy): Bacteria > Chloroflexota > Dehalococcoidia > Lucifugimonadales > UBA2985 > DAOUJW01. The sequence goes on along the minus strand of DAOUKT010000010.1, from coordinate 75,175 downwards.
TCCGGAACCGGCAAGGCCGTGGGCTCCGGGGTCGGCGTCTCGACCGGCGCCGGGGTCGGAGTCGGAGTCGGCGTTGGTGTAGGTGTGGGCGTCGGAGCCGGCGTTGGGGTAGGCAGTGGCGTTGCCGACGGGACCGGCGTCGGTGATTCAGCGGGAACGGCCGTGGAGGTTGCGGTGGGGACCGGCGTGGGTTCAGGCCCGCAGGCGGAAACCGCGGCCAGAAGCGCCAGGGCGGCCGGCAGGACTATCCAACTCCGCCTCATCTACGCTCCAACCCCGCTCTTCTTACGGTCTGATCTCAACTGGACTCTCCCTCAACTCTGTTCCCGGACGGTCGCGGGACGCTGGCAATGATAACCCCGCCGCTCCGGGATTTACAACAGGCTACATCCCCTTCTGATAGAATACTCTTTGGACAATGGGCCCAACAAGCCTGGGAATCGACATTTGAAGAGCGCATTGGATCCGGCGCCGGATAGGAGAACGACATCTCATCACGCAGCCACCACAATCTGCTCCAGCAGCGCGCCTTCGACGAGGTCGCGGAGGGCTTTGGGCAGCCCATCCCTGAGGACGTCCTTCAGCGACTGGAACGAGCCGTGGAGATGGCGCGGATCGCTCCGGGCGAAACGGCGCTGGACGTGGGCACAGGCGCCGGCGTGCTCATTCCCTTCATCCTGGAGCGCCGGCCCTCCCGCGTTGTTGGCTGCGACCTCTCCGGCGAGATGCTCAAGCTGGCAAGCCAGAGGTACGGCGAAAGCGCGACGTTCCTTCAATCGGACGTGGTTGACCTTCCCGGGGATCTCCGCCCTTTCGACGTGGTGTTCTGCAACGCAATGTTCGGGAACGTCTTCGATCAGCGCCAGACCATCGAGGTTATAGACGGCCTGCTTGCGACCGGGGGACGCCTGGTCATCAGCCACCCAATGGGCAGGGATTTCGTGAGGAGGCTCAAGGCCGGAAGCCCTCAGTTCAACCTGAAGGAGCTGCCGGACGAGGAGGCTCTTGGGCGGCTCGTAAGCGGGACCGGCATGGAAGTCGCCCGGTACGTCGACGAACCGGACCTCTACGTGGCGGTCTGCGCCAAAGGCGGCGGCAGTCCGGCTTAGCATTGCATCCGAGTCACCCTTTGTCTACAATGTAGCTCAACGACTCCAATGCGGGCCGCGATTACGGCTCGCGCCAAGCCGAGTCCCGCTCCGATAGCTCCCCAAGGCTCGGAGTGAAACATCCTACAAAGGGGGGACCTTTCATGCCAGACTTCACACCGGACCGGTTGAGAAATATAGTCCTGCTGTCTCACAGCGGAGCCGGAAAGACGTCCATAGCAGAGGCCCTCCTCTTCTCCACGGGCGCTGTCACCCGCATGGGCCGCGTAGAGGACGGCAACACCACATCCGACTACGAGCCGGAGGAGGTCAGGCGCGGGGGCAGCACTCAGCTGGCCCTGGTTCCCTGCGTATGGAACAACAACAAGATCAACCTGATCGATACGCCGGGATACGCCGACTTCATTGGAGAGGTGGTCTCCGGCCTGCGCGTGGCCGATGGCGCCGTCGTGGTTGTGGCCGCGCCGTCCGGCATTGAAGTCGGCACCGAGCAGATGTGGGACCTCTTGAACCAGAGCGCCACGCCCCGCATCGTCGCAGTCAACAAGATGGACAGGGAAAACGCGGACTTCCACGGCACGGTCAACGCCCTTCAGGAGCGTTTCGGCCGGCAGTGCGTGCCCACTCACCTGCCCGTAGGCAGCGAGGCCGGCTTCAAGGGCGTAGTGAGCCTCCTGGGATCCGCGCAGGACGCCCCCTCGGAGATGGCGCAGGAGATAGAGGAGGCCAGGGAGCGGCTGACCGAGGCGGTCGCCGAAAGCGACGATGACCTCGCCACCAGGTACCTGGAGGGCGAGACCATCACCGAGGAGGAGCTGAAGGAAGGGCTGAGGAAGGGCGTCGCTGCGGGCGAGATAGTGCCGGTGCTCCCCTGCTCCGCCACTTCGGAGACGGGCGTGAAGGAGCTGATGGAGGCCCTGGTGGACTTCCTGCCGTCGCCAGGGGACGTTGCTGCTTCGACAGCCCGGAACGCCTCCACGGACGAGGAGACGACCCTCGCCACCGACGGCGGCAGCCTGGCCGCCCTGGTGTTCAAGACCTCCGCAGACCCGTACGTTGGCAAGGTGTCATACTTCAGGGTCTACAGCGGAGCGTTTCAGAGCGATTCCCAGGTGTGGGACAGCAACAAGGGACAGGCCGAGCGCGTGGGGCAGGTGTTCACCATGCGCGGGAAAACCCAGGACCAGGCCGCTCAGATCACCGTGGGTGACATTGGCGCGGTCGCCAAGCTCAACACTACTACAACGGGTGACACGCTCGCCCAGAGGGAAGAGCCCTGGATACTGCCGGGGATCACCTTCCCGTCTGCGCACCACACCGTTGCCGTCTATCCCAAGAGCAAGCAGGACGTGGACAAGATGTCCAGCGCCCTCGCCCGCATCGCCGAGGAGGACCCCAGCCTGAAGGTGTACCGGGAGCCGGACACCACGGAGATCCTCCTTGCGGGACTGGGAGACGCGCACGTTGAGGTGGCAGAGGAGAAGATCAAGCGCAAGTTCGGGACGGACCTGATTCTCCAGACGCCCAAGGTGCCCTACAAGGAGACCATCACCTCCACGGCCAAGGTTGAGTACAAGCACAAGAAGCAGACCGGCGGCCACGGGCAGTACGGCCACGTCTTCCTGGAGCTTGAGCCAATGGACAGGAGCGGGGGCTTTGAGTTCGGGTCCAAGGTGGTCGGGGGCAACGTGCCCAGGGAGTATTTCCCTGCCGTCGAAAAGGGAGTGGTCAAGTCCCTGGAGGAGGGCACAATTGCAGGCTACCCGGTGGTAGACCTGAAGGTTGTCCTCTACGACGGCAGCTTCCACCCGGTGGACTCCTCCGGCATGTCCTTTGAAATCGCCGGTTCCTTCGCCGCCCGCAAGGGTCTCGGTCTGGCCCAGCCGGTGCTCCTTGAGCCGATTATGAAGGCTGAGATCAAGGCGCCGGACGCCTTCACCGGGGAGGTGACCGGAGACCTCAACACCAAGAGGGCGCGCATTCTGGGCATGACGCCCCAGGACGGCTACACGGTTATCGACGTGGAGGTGCCCCAGGCCGAGATGCTGCGGTACTCTGCAGACCTGCGCTCTCTCACCCAGGGCAAGGGCTCCTTCTCCTTGGAGTTCGACCACTACGAGCCGGTCCCGGCGCACCTGACGACCAGGATAGCTGAGGAGTCGAAGAAGGCCGCAGGCTAGTCCAGACGATTATCGCCCGGGTCCACAGTTTCCGCGGAGGGAGACCTTTGCGTAGCCTCAATCGGCGCGCGCGCCTCCCGACCATTCCTGCGCAGGCAGGAATCCAGGGATGGGGCTGGGACTCCCGCCCTGTATCGGGGCACGGGGCAGGCTTCGCGGGAATGGATTGGACTTGCTCAGACCATTCTTGGGTTAGCAATCCCGCCTCCGCCTCGCATCGCGTCGTGCGCCATTGACTTTGGTGGCTCCGCCCGCTTATCGTAGAAGTATGAAGGCCCTGATTGCAGGACTGCTCGGAAGCGTGCGCCGCATAGTCTCGTTGCTCGACGAAGCCATTTTCGGCAGCACCGGGTATCCCTCCACGGCGTCTTGAGGATACGACGCCGTAATGGCAAGCCCAGTCTGGGTTTCCGTCCTCCGCAACGACATCGACATAGAGCTTGGCCTCAAGCCCGCGGGCAAGCAGGACTAGCGCGCCGCGGCGTGCAGGCCATAGCCGCCTGCGAGTCTGCCCCCAGATCAGTCGCGGCCCACGGCCAGCTCAAGTCCTCCGGTTCTGCTACGATTTTCACAAGCTGTTGACTTAATCACCCGCCCACAGATAGAATTACTCCACTTCACGTCTCCAGCCGGCGGCTTTGCACGGCATAACAAGGCTGTCAACTAGCTGGTATTGATACAAGATTGCAGGCAATGGGGTTCAAATTGCCATACAGGAAGTGACGGGCCGGACGAACATTGACGGATATGGCCGAACGGATTGACCTGACTGAAGACGGAGTGCCGGAGGTAGTGGTACTCCGTCTACCCCAGTACGTGCGCGCCCTGGCCGACCTGCTCAGGCGCGACGTGCAGGTTGTGAGCTCCCAGCAGCTTGGCGAGCAGCTCCAGATGACGCCCGCACAGATTCGCAAGGACCTGAGCTACTTCGGGCGCTTCGGAAAGCAGGGCCGGGGTTATCCCGTGTCCTACCTTCTGGGCGAGCTGCGACAGGTGCTGGGACTGGAACGTACCTGGAACACGTGCATCGTTGGCATAGGCAGGTTGGGCAGGGCCATCATCAGCTACCCGGGCTTCACTCCCGAGGGTTTCAACATGGTCGCCGCCTTTGACGCCGCGCCCTCCGAGGTAGGACAGGCCATTGGCCCACTGGTGGTGCAGCCCATATCGGATCTGGACGCCACAATCAAGGAGCGGGATATCCGTATAGCCATTGTGGCCGTTCCGTCGAATCACGCGCAGGAAGTCATAGACCAGTTGGTGAAGTGCGGCGTAAGCGCTATCCTGAACTACGCACCAATCAGCCCGCAGGTGCCTGAGGGAGTGCACGTTCGCAACATAGACCCCATCCTCTCCCTGCAGTCAATGACCTTCTACCTGAAGGTCAACTAGTTAACCGCTTCCCACCTGGCCCGGAGGCTGCTGCTGGGGCCTGCCCCGGCGACGCTGAGCCACCCTGAGCCGCGCCTGGGACCTTCGCAGCGCAGCAACGGCGCGCTCCAGGTCCTGGTCTGACTCCCGGTTTTGTATACGCTCCTCCGCCCGTCTAATGGCGTCCTGAACGCGCGCCTCGTCAATTTCATCGGAGCGCTCCGCCGCGTCAGCCAGGATGGTCACCTTGTTGGCCATGACCTCCATGAAGCCGCCGCTCACCGCCATGTAGACGTCCTCTCCGTCCTTGCGCAGGTGGAGCTCGCCGGGCTGGAGCGCCGTCATCAGGGGCGCGTGGTGCGGCAGAATGCCCAGTTCGCCCTCGATTCCGGGGGCCACCAGGATGTCCACGTCGTCAGAGTAGACCTCTCGCTCCGCGGTGATTATCTCAAGTCTCATTGGCGCCATGTCGACCTCTCTAGCCCTGGGCCCTCATCTGCTCTGCTGCCTCCACCGCCTCCTCAATGCCGCCCACCATGTAAAAGGCCTGCTCAGGCAAGTCGTCGTGCTTGCCCTCCAGAATCTCGCCGAAGCCCCTGACCGTGTCCCGGATGGAGACGTAACGCCCCTCCCGCCCGGTGAAGGTCTCGGCAACGAAGAAGGGCTGGGAGAGGAACCGCTGTATCTTGCGGGCCCTGCCCACCGTGACCTTGTCATCGTCCGAGAGCTCCTCCATTCCGAGAATGGCGATGATGTCCTGGAGGTCCTTGTACCGCTGGAGCACCTGCTGCACGCCACGGGCCACGTTGTAGTGCTCATCCCCCACGATGTTGGGATCAAGGATGCGGGAGTTGGACGTCAGGGGGTCGACTGCGGGATACAGGCCCTGCTCAGCGATGGACCGCTCAAGGGAAATCACGGCGTCCAGGTGGCCGAATGTGGTCACAATGCCCGGGTCCGTGTAGTCGTCGGCGGGAACGTAGATGGCCTGGAAGGAAGTGATGGAGCCGGTCTTCGTAGTCGTGATCCGCTCCTCAAGCTCGCCCATCTCCGTGGACAGCGTCGGCTGGTATCCCACGGCGGAGGGCATCCGGCCCAGGAGAGCGGACACCTCCATGCCGGCCAGGATATAGCGATAGATGTTGTCGATGAACAGAAGGACGTCCTGGCCCTCCCGGTCGCGGAAATACTCGCCCATTGTGAGGCCCGTAAGGGCGATCCGCAGACGCACGCCCGGCGGCTCGTTCATCTGGCCGAACACCAGCACTGTGTTCTTCATAACGCCGGAGTCCTGCATCTCGTGCCAGAGGTCGTTGCCTTCCCTGGAGCGCTCGCCCACGCCCGCAAACACGGAGAAGCCCGAGTGCACCGTGGCGATGTTGCGGATGAGCTCCTGGATAATGACGGTTTTGCCCACTCCTGCGCCGCCATACGCGCCGATCTTGCCGCCTCTGGTGAAGGGAGCGATGAGGTCGACGACCTTGATGCCCGTCTCCAGCATCTGAATGCTGGTCTCCTGGTCCTCGAATGGCGGGGCCTCCCTGTGAATCGGCCACCTCTCCTCGGCCTCCACGTCACCCAGATTGTCCAGGGGGTCTCCGATAACGTTGAAGAGACGGCCAAGAGAAGCGCGACCTACTGGGACGGCTATGGGCTGCCCCATGTCAGTAACCTCGTCTCCCCGGCGCAGGCCCTCCGTGGGGCCGAGAGCCAGACAGCGGACCCAGTTGTTGCCGATATGCTGCTCAACCTCAAGTACCAGACGTTCGCCATTGTTGTCCAGCTCAAGGCCGTTGTTGATCTCGGGGAGCGCGTCCGGCGGAAACTCTACGTCAATCACCGTTCCGATTACCTGAACAACTCTACCTTTGGATCCTGCTGGCATCTTCTCTCTCCTCTCGATTTGGGGAGCGGTCACCCCGTCCTTATCCCTCCGGATTATCCCTCCAGATCATCCCTCTAGGGCCACCGCGCCTCCGACGATATCCAGGAGCTCCGTTGTGATGGACTCCTGGCGCACCTTGTTCATTAGCAGAGTGAGGCCTTGAATCATCTCATTGGCGCTGTCCGTAGCGTTCCGCATTGCCACCATACGGGCGGACTGCTCGCTGCCAATGGACTCCAGAATGGCGTGGTAGATCTGCATCTCCACAAACCTGGGCAGAAGGGAGGTCATCACTTCCAGGGAGTTGGGTTCGTAGATGTACCCTGCAGCAAGGCTTCCCTCGAGCTCGGTGGGCTCAACCGGGAGCAGCCTCTGGATGGTGGGTCGCTGCACAACCGTCGAGACAAATCGGGCGTATGACACGTACACCTCGTCGGCGTACCCGCTCTCGTAGTCCTCAATGGCCAGGCGTGAGATTGGGAGGGTGTCTATCTGGTTTGGCCGGTCTCCCAGGTCCACGAAAACAGCGCGAACGTCGCTGCTGGAACGGACCATGAAGTCCCGACCCTTCCTGCCGACGGGTATTGTGGCTACCGGCACGGACTGGTCCAGCATGAACCGGCCGACGGCGCGATTGAGGTTTGCATTCAGGCCGCCGCAGAGTCCGCGGTCAGGCGTGATGTGGATAATCTCCACCCTCTGCACCTCCCGGCGGTTCAGCAGGGGATGCTCGGTCTCGGCTATGTCGCCGGACTGGGCCGCGAGGTGCCCCAGCACGTCCACCATGGTCTCGGCATAGGGGCGTCCTGCCAGAAGCCGCTGCTGCGACCGTCTCATTTTGGACGCAGCGATCATCTCCATCGCCCGCGTCACCTTGGCGGTGTTCTGAACACTCCGTATCCGTCTTCTGATCTCTCTTACGTTGGGCATATAGCTATCTCACCTGGCGCCGCTCTAGTAGGGAATCGTCCTCCTGAACTCCTCAATGGCGCTCACAAGGGCTTCGGTGACCTCCCCGTCAAGCTCCCGCTTCTCCAGGATGGAACGCAGCAGGTCCGCGTGCGCGCCCTCCATATAGCGATGGAAAGCCTCCTCGAAGTCCTTGACCCTTTCAACGGGCACCTCGTCCATGTAGCCGTTGATGACCGCGTACATGATCGCCACCTGCTTCTCCAGGGACATCGGCTGGTACTGGAGCTGCTTCAGCACCTCAGTGATGCGCTGTCCCCGCTCAAGCTGGGACCTGGTCGCAGCGTCAAGGTCCGACGTGCCGAACTGTGCGAATGTCACCAGCTCGCGGAACTGGGCCAGGTCCAGCCGCAGGCGGCCGGCGACCTGTCTCATGGCCCTGGTCTGGGCTGCGCCCCCCACGCGTGAGACGGAGAGGCCCACGTTTACGGCGGGCCGGATACCGGCGTTGAACAGGTCGGGTTCCAGGTAGATCTGGCCGTCCGTAATGGAGATGACGTTGGTGGGAATATAGCCGGACACGTCGCCAGCCTGGGTCTCGATAATGGGCAAGGCCGTCAGAGAACCGCCGCCAAATTCATCGTCAATCTTGGCGGCTCGCTCAAGCAGACGGCTGTGCAGATAGAAGACGTCGCCCGGGTACGCCTCGCGCCCCGGGGGCCTCCTCAGGAGCAGTGAGAGCTGCCTGTAGGCCCAGGCGTGCTTCGACAGGTCGTCGTAGATGATGAGGGCGTCCTTGCCCTGCTCCATGAACTCCTCACCCATTGCGCATCCCGTGTAGGGGGCCAGGTACTGGAGAGGAGCGGGGTCCGAGGAGTTGGCGGCCACAATGATGGTGTGGTCCATCGCGCCGTACTGCTCAAGTATGCCGACAGTCTGGGCGACTTTGCTAGCCTTCTGGCCAATGGCCACGTAGATGCAGATGAGGTCGCCGCCCTTCTGGTTGATGATGGTGTCCAGAGCGATGGCGGATTTGCCGGTGTAGCGGTCTCCAATGATGAGCTCCCGCTGGCCTCGCCCGATGGGGATCATGGCGTCAATGGCCTTGATGCCCGTCTGGACCGGGGTGTTAACGGACTTGCGCATCACCACGTTGGGGGCCACCCTCTCCACCACCCTGTTCTGGTCCGACCGGATGGCGCCCTTGCCGTCGATCGGCCGGCCCAGGGCGTCCACCACCCTTCCCAGCAGGCCGTCGCCTACGGGTACTTCCACAATGCGGCCCGTGGAGCGGACCTCGTCACCCTCCTTGATCTGGGAGTCGTCGCCCAGAAGCACTGCGCCAACGCTGTCCTCTTCAAGGTTTAGCGCTATGCCCATGATGTCTCCGGGCAACTGGATAAGCTCCGTATACCGGCAGCCGGACAGACCCTGAATCCGTGCGATTCCGTCACCCACCTCCACCACGGTGCCGATGTCCACCATTGTGACCTCGCCGCCGAAGTCCTGGATCTGCCGCCTGATTACCGAGGTGATATCCTGTCCACGAACTGCCATTGCTCCACCTCTAGCGAAGAATTAGTAGGCTGCCTCAGCCAATGTGTTTCTCAGGTTTCGAAGTTTGGTCCTTGCGCTCCCGTCGATCAGCCTGTCACCCACCCGGGCCACCATTCCCGCCACGATTCCCGGATCCACGGAAGCGGTAAGCTCAATCTCCTTGCCCATCAGTTCACGAAGGTACCCTGCCAGCCGCTCCCGCTGTTCGTCTTCCAGCGGAACGGCGCTCACAACGCTCGCCCTCTCCAGACCGCGGTGCTGATCCAGAAGGTTCCCGTACGACTCCCGGATGGAAGGCAGCGTGTCCACCGCCCCCCTGGCAACCAGCAGGCCCATGAGGTTGTGAGCCAGCGGGCTCAGCTCGGGGAGAGCCTCCCGAATCACGCTCATCTTCTGGGACAGCATGATCTTGGGCATTCCCAGGAAGGATGCGAACTCCCTCTCCTGCAGCGCCTCATCAAGCGCCTGCAGGTCAGCCTGCCACCGCTCTATCTCATCGCTTTCCTGTGCCATCTGGAATATGGCCAGCGCGTATCGCTTTGACGAGGGTCTTCTTGGCATCGGGCTAACCTATCTCCCGCCTACGCTGGGGCTGTCCTCCAGCACTTTTTCAATGATGTCCCTGTGGGAGCTCTCGTCCAGCGAGCGCTCGATAACCCGCTCTGCAGCAAGGATAGCCAGCTCGGCGAAGTGGCTCCGGACCTCTTCAATGGCCTCATCCCGCTCACGCTGGATCTCGGCCCTGGCCCGGGTGATCAACGCCTCGGCCTCCTGCCGCGCCCGCTCGCGCTCCTCCTCCCGATACCTGTCGGCCATCTCCCGCGCCTGGGCAAGGAGGTTCTGCCCCTCCTGCCGTCCTTCATCCAGCCGCTTCTCCAACTCCTCCTGCTGCTGCGCCGATTCCTGCCTCACACGCTCCGCCATCTCCACGCTCTCCCGTATCCGCTCGGAGCGCTGGTCCAGCATCGCCAGGATGCGCTTGTAGCCCACAAAGTACAGGATCGTCAGCAGTATTGTGAAGTTGATCAGATAAGCAATCAGGCTGGGTATGTGAAATCCCAGTTTTGCCAGTTGCTCCATACTTACCTCCGTTGATTACTGCGCCAAGTCCGCGTTCGCGGCCCCAGGCCCTAGGCTACGAAGATAAGCAGGAACGCCACTACGAGCGCGTAAATGGCGATTGCTTCGGCGAATGCGATTGCCAAAATCATGTTGGTGAGAATGGCGCCCCTCGCCTCAGGGTTGCGACCAATGGCGTTCATGGCCGCGGCTCCCAGCACGCCGATGCCCACGCCGGGGCCCAATGCGCCCAGGCCAATGGCTATCGCAGCTGCCAGCAACTTCATAGTTTCCGCTTCAATCATGATTCCTCCTCTAGGTCTTTGCTATTCCGGTCATGGGCCTCTCGCCCAGTCTACTCAAGCTTTGAGTACAACGCCATTATGGCGGCCAGGGTGCCAGCCAGCAGTCCCACCGCCAAAACCCCCAACGCCAGCAACAACACATCCATGCGCTTGACCTCCGATTAAGAATGCTCTTCCTCAGAGTGAGGAGTTACCGCGACTACAACAAAGACCAGGGTCAGACCGGCGAATATCAACGCCTGCACAAGTCCAACCAGTATCTCCAGGCCGTAGAATACCACCACCGCCACGAAAGGCACCAGGTAGGTTATCACTATAAGGACTATCTCTCCGGCAGTCATGTTGCCGAAGAGCCTGAACGTGAAGCTGACAATTCGAATGAACTCGCTGAGGAGCTCCAGCAACCCCACAAACAGGTCAATCGGCACCTGGAGGAAGTTCCCCTTGCGAAGGTTCTCCAGTCTTACAAACTTGCCCAGGTACTCCAGCTTGAGCATCCTCAGGCCCCAGTACTCCACGAACACGAATGACGCCAGGGCCAGGGCCAGGGGCATATTCATATCGGTGCCGGCGGGCCTCAGGAGGTGGGTGTGTATAGCGTTGGTCGTGAAGAAAGAGTCGGCGTCGTATGCAAGGGTTGGATAGAACGGAAGGAGGCCGACCCACGCGTTGAGCATCACAAACAGGAAAATCGTCGCTATGAGTGGGAAGAACCGCCGGGCGTTCTCAGACCCGGCCACGCCCTGCACGAAGTTGTACAGCGCCTCCACCCCGGCCTCAACGAAGTTCTGCAGGCCCCGTGGCACCACCTCCATGCGACGCGTCGCGAAGAAGAACACGGCTATCAAAAGCAGGGACACAAACCAGGCGGACAGGAGCGTGTTGGTGATGACGAACCCGTCCTTCTCCGATATGTCGTACTTGGCCTTATCGCCGGGATTGCATTCTCCGTCTATGGGGCTGTAGTACTCGTGATTCTTGTCTTCGCACTTGGCTACTGTCAGCTTCTGGGGAGGGATGTGCGGAGACGGCTGAGACACGAACGGCGGGTCCGCGTCCTCACCGGAAAAGAGCGCAGTCCCCACTGCTCCGGTCACAAATCCGGCCAGCAACAGGGCCAGGACCACAATTCCGCTCAGCGCTACAATTCGCTTGGCTGAACCCGACATGGCGAGGCTATTGCTCCTCGTTTCCCTTATCTGCGCCTTCGCTGCTACTGGTCAATATGGGAAGGATCATCTTGTATATCCCGTAGAACGCCAGCACCGTGCCGAACAGAATCCCTCCCAGGGTGAAGACCGGAACAACGTCCAGCCTTCTATCAAGCCACAGCCCCACTAACAGCCCTCCGACTATGCAGACCGCTACGTACCACCCCACCCCCACCAATTGCAGGACTGTGACCAGCGTTCCTCTGCCCATCAAAGGGTACACCGAATTTTGTGCATACTATCACATACTTTTCGTCCGGTCAACGCCAATAGCCCCAGGCAAAGCGGGTTTTCTGGAAAACAGGACGAGAAAGCCTCCAAACAGGTTGATCGCCGCAAGTATCAGAAGCGGCGTTCGATAGCTTCCCTGCAGGTCGAAGAGGTAACCCGCAAACAGCGGCGATATCACGGAGACCCCGCTCAGGAAGAACGCCGACAGGCCGAATATGGTGGCGAAGGCCTTGCGCCCGAAGTAGTCGCCCCTCAGCGCGGTGAAGAGCGCGCCGCGTCCGCCCCAACCGAATCCGAACATCACGGCGAATGGCAGCGCTGTCGCAAAGCTCCCTATGCCCACCGCAGCCACGACGCCAAAGGCCTGAACTGTGGAGAAGACGAAGATTATCACCGTCTTGGAGAACCGGTCTCCCAGGTACCCTCCCACAATTCGGGACCCCATTCCAACAAAGGTGTAGACCACTACCACCGTGCTAGCCAGCTCAAGGGACAGCCCGGCGTCGTAGAGCATTGGTATGGAGTGTACCTGCAACGCCCCAACTACCATCGCGCTCAGCCCGTGGCTGAAGGTGATCAGCCAGAAAGCGGACGTGCGCATGGCCTGGCGCGCGGTGAAATCGCCCTCTCCGTAGGCCGGGACCACCACACCCGAGCCGCGCGGCGGAGTGAGCTCGCCGTCCGGCCGCTGCCCGTACTCCTCCGGTCGATTCCTTATAAAGCGGGTCAGGGGAAAGGCCAGAGCCAGGAACATCAGGCCCAGCGCGAAGGCTATCCCTCGCCATCCCAGTAACCCGATTCCCAGGGCCAGGACCGGGACAAGGACTCCTCCCATGTAGTTGCCCATGCCCGCCGAGGCTATGGCTATGCTCCGACGACGCACGAACCAGTTGTTCACCGCGGCAATCATCGGCAGGAAGCCGCCCAACCCCATGCCGACTGCTATGACCATGAAGGCTATGTAGAAGCTGGCAATGCCGTTGGTGAAGCTGAACAGAAGGAACCCAAACCCAAGAATGGAGAAGCCGGTGAGCACCATCCGCCGGGACCCGAACCGGTCGGTCAGGTACCCTTCCACCGGCCCCATGACCGTTCCTTCAAGCCGGGCCAGGGCGAATGCGCCGGATAGCACAGTCCTGCTCCACCCGAAGTGGCGCTCCAGCGCAACGAAAAACACCCCAAGCCCGTGGGCGGCCGCTCCGTTGGACAGCGCTATGGTGATCATTGCCACGACAACGAGCCACCATCCGTAGAACAGGCCGCGTCGCTCGGCAGTTGCCCCGGAAGCAGTCGATCCCTCCATGGGGCCGCTCCTCCGTCCTCTCGCGAAAGTGCCCACCGGCGCGGGCCACAGGCATTATGACACAGAAGACAACATTCCAACAGGAAGGAGCGTTTAAGGCTGCGCACGTCACCCAGAGCCTCCGCCGTGAGACAATCCGTCCATGCAATCGCAACGACTCGGCCGGACGCTGCCTAGTCCTCCAGGACTATCTCTCCGCTCTTGCCGCCGGTCTTTCTCACGAGCCTCACCGCCTCTATCCGCATCCCTCTGTCCACGGCCTTGCACATGTCGTAGATGGTCAGAGCCGCCACCGAGACGGCAGTAAGCGCCTCCATCTCAACCCCAGTCTTCGCCGTGGTGCGGGCCGTGGCCGTGATGTGCACCTGGCTTGTCGGCTCGCTAAGCTCAAGTGCCACGTCCACCTGGTCCAGCGGCAGGGGATGGCATAGCGGGATGAGCTCGGCGGTGCGCTTGGCGGCCATAATGCCCGCCAGTCGAGCTACTGCCAGCACGTCGCCCTTCTCCACGCCGCCTCTCTTGATGAGCGCCAGGGTCTCCTCCTGCATCGACACCGCGCCCCTGGCCACGGCCTCCCGCTCGGTATCCGGCTTCCAGCCCACGTCCACCATTCTTGCCCTGCCCTGCTCGTCAAGGTGGGTCAACCGCGGGCTATCCTCCTGTTGCTGCACGACGTCCGCCTTGCCTGTTGCCAGCCTGTCGGCGCGCTCGTTCTGTAGATGGCCCGCGTGTCCCCGGACCCACTGCCACTTGACCTCTCGGCCGGCCACCAGGGCGTCCAGGCGTTCCCACAGGTCGGTGTTGACGTTGCGCTTCCAGCCCCTGGTCATGGTGTTGACCAGGTAGCGGCTGTCGCTGTGGAGAGTGACGCTTGAGCCTTCGGGTGTGGCCTCCAGGCCCTTGATGGCTGCCATAATCTCCATCCGGTTGTTGGTGGTCCTCTCCTCGCGGCCCGCAAGCTCCCTGCTTTCGCCGTCCTGCTCAACGATGGCCGCCCATCCTCCGGGGCCCGGGTTGTCCTGGCAGGCGCCGTCCGTGTAGATGTTGATCATAGCACTGTCTCCTTGCGTGAGTCTGCACGTACATCTGCTTAGTCGGGTGAGGCCAGAAACTCTATTCTATTTATAGCACTGGCGTCCAGAAGAATCCCCTTTACGCCTGTTACATCTACCCACTTCGCCTTGTCGATATCCCAAATCTTCGCCTCAGTCAGATACACTTCAGGCCCTGGTTGTGACCTATCGGTAGAGTAGTATTCTGGCCAGCCCACAAGCAAAGTTCCGTCGTTCAGGTATACCCGCACATTGTTGGCATTTCTAAATTGATAACTCCAAATGTCTCCTCGTCTGCTAAGGTCAACACCCGCCCAAAGAAAGACCCTGTCAACTACTCCCTTTCTGTCTGCAATCCCAAATAGAACGCCAGCCAATAGAGCAAACACATACAGAAGAACCCAAACTCGCCCCGGGACAAGAATAGGATTTACAAGTATCTGTAGCAGGTTTGGACGTTCCGCTCCTACAGGGGAAGGACCCACAAAATAAAGATAACCAAGGTACACAATAGTAAGCAGAAGCAGGCTAACTGCTAGGCTCCAGAGAGAAGCTTGAAATGTAGACAATCTCCGTAATCGGCCTACCAGAAAAGCTACATTTATAGTCAGGAATCCGGGTAAAAGCAGAAAGAGTACAAGAGGAAGATCTGATACGCTCATTCAGCTTCAAGTCCCTTTGCTAGGAACGTCTAGGTGGCACCGGCGGTGGTGGGGGTGGCGGCGGCGGGGACGCAGCAGGTCTTTGAGGACGTGGCTTGTGCTCATACCCCTTTTTGAGTGGTTCACCTTCCTTTTGGGAGTTTCCTTGAGTCATGCCATGCCTCCTCTGAATCCAGTAGCTGGACTAAATTGAAAGTCAAATATGTCCAGAGTCTGATGCCCCACCCCCTACCCGCCTATCTGGTACATCTCCACTTTCCGCTGCGGGGGCGTGGTCAGCGAAGCCCTTATCTCCGAGTACCTGTCCACCCGGCGATTCCAAACGTCCGTAATCAGCGCCTCAAGCTCCTCGTCCGTCGCGCCGTCCCTCATCGGGGCTCGCAGGTCCCGGCCGTCGCTGGCAAAGAGGCAGGTGAACAGCTTGCCGTCGGTGGAGAGCCGCGCCCGGGTGCAGTCGCTGCAGAAGGCCTCTGTCACAGACGAAATGAACCCTATCTCGCCGCTGCCGTCGACGTACCTGTAGCGGTCCGCAACCTCGCCGCGGTAGTTCTTGTCTACCGGCTCAATCGGCAACTCCTCGTTTATCATCTGCACCAACTCCGCCGACGGCACCACCTGGTCCAGCTTCCACCCGTTGAGGTTCCCCACGTCCATGTACTCAATGAAGCGGACGATGACGCCCGTGCCCTTGAAGTGCCGGAGCAGGTCAAGGAGCGTGTGGTCGTTGACGCCCTTCTGGACAACCGCGTTCACCTTGATGGGGTCAAGGCCGACCTCCCTGGCCGTCTCAATGCCGTCCAGCACCCGCTGCACGCCATACCCCCGGCCGTTCATCTCACCAAAGATGTCGTCGTCAAGGCTGTCCAGGCTCACCGTCACCCTCTGCAGGCCGGCGTCCTTCAGCGCTTGCGCCTGCTGGGCAAGCAGGTAGCCGTTGGTTGTCAGAGTCAGGTCCTTGATGCCGTCAACCCGGGTCAGCAGGGCGACGAGGTTCTCGACGCCGCTCCTCACCAGCGGCTCGCCTCCCGTGAGCCTGATCTTGGTTGTCCCAAGGCCCGCGAATATCCGGGCGAGACGGGCAATCTCCTCAAAGGTGAGCAGGTCGGCGCGCGGGAGGAACTGGTATCTTTCGCCGTATATCTCCGCGGGCATGCAGTAGGGGCAGCGGAAGTTGCACCGGTCGGTGACCGATATCCGCAGATCCTGAAGCAGCCTGCCAAAAACGTCTCTAATCATGCCTGGGTCTATCCCTCCGTATCTCCGGCAGCGGCCTTGAGGTACTCAATGGCCTTCCTCGCCGCCATGCCTCGATGGCTGACGCCGTTCTTCTGCTCCATATCAAGCTCAGCCATGTGCTTTCCAAGGTTGGGAATATAGAAGATGGGATCGTAGCCGAAACCCTTGTCGCCCCTGGGCTCAAAGGCAACGACGCCCTCGCACGCCCCCTCGAAGAGCCGCACTTCGCCATCCGGATGCGCCAGGGCCACCACCGAGCGGAACCGCGCTCCCCGCTTCTCCCATTCTATATCCCCCAGCTTGCTCAGTAAATAGCGCACCCTCTCCTCGTCCGTCGCGTCGGGTCCGGCATATCGGGCCGAATACACCCCTGGCTCTCCGCCAAGGGCGTCCACCTCAAGACCGGAGTCGTCGGCCATGGCGCAGAGGCCGCTGGCCCGTGCGAAGGCCTCTGCCTTGAGCCTGGCGTTCTCCTCGAAGGTCGTTCCCGTCTCCTCAACGTCCAGGTCAATGCCCTCGCTCTCCGGCGTGGCGACGACGAAGGGAGAGCCCTGAAGAAGGGAGTCAAGCTCCCGGATCTTGCCGGGGTTGTTGGTTGCAAGAAGCAGCTTGGTTGTTGCGTCCATTGCCTGATTATATCAGACGGGCGGATGAGGCGGTAAATTGTCAGTCGGCGACCGACCGTGCATGGTCAGCCGCCGACCGGGTGTCGCGAATCTGGACCGGGGCTATGAAGAGGAGGTTGATGCGGGTGTGGTTGCCATGTGCCCGTCCCGCACGGCGAACTGGCTCAACAGTCCCTCGACCGTGTCGCGGAAGCCGCTGTACTCCAGCTCGTTGTAGGGGAGCATGGCTGCGCCGGACCAGCCCTGGTCGCGCATCGCCAGCGCCTTCTCCTGGGCCTTCAGCCTCACGTGGTCCCAGGCCGGGTTGTCGAAGATGTCCACAACGCCGTCCGAGAATCGACCGTCGGCATCCAGGGAGAAGCCTGCGCAGGAGACCAGCGGCAGGCAGTAGATGCCTGTGACCGGGGTGTTGAGCGCAACGGGCATGAGGGGCATCACGTGGGAGCCGCGGGCGTCGCCGCCGATGTAGTGGGCCTTGGTGAAGGGCGATACAAGCTCTTCTGGCGCAGGGAAGACACCCTGGGTTCGCACCAGCGCCACCGGGTCGTCCTTGCCCGTGTAGGTCCCCGCAATGCTGTGTAGACGCTGCGCAGACACTGCCGCGGCCTGCTCGCCATAGGTGCGGGAGACAATCTTATCTATGCCAAACCGCTCGTTGTCCCGCAGGAGCATGGAGATCTTGTAGTAGTCCTCGGGAGCGTTCAGCTCGATTATGCTGTCGCCCTCCGTGTGGTCCATGTCAATGATGTGGAACTGGAAGCCGCCGATCATCCTGGGGAGCATCAGGCCGCCGCAGTACATGGGGTCGGCGAAGCCCAGGAAGAAGGGCAGGTTGTAGGCGCCGGGGCCGCACTTGTCGGCGGCGAACATCAGGAAGGACTCGGCCGGACGCACCCTGTTGGTCTTGACGGGGTCGTGGTCGAACTCGACCTCAGCCACCGCGGGGCCCGCGCCCCGGATGTTGCCGGAGGGCGCGTCCACAAGCAGGTCCTGGCCCGCTCCATACAGCCCGTACTTCTGAGCGATGTCCGTGGCCTCAAGGAAGGTCCTCCACGCAAACTGGTGGATATCGTCGTTGTCCGCGCCCCGGGTGTGGGAGACCAGCATGGCGATGTCGTCCCCGGTGTGGGACACGAATCCATCAATGAGCAGGCCGCTGTCTATGGCCCCCTGCACTGCTGCCTCGGTCGCAGCCATCATCTTGTCGGAGGGTTTGGTGTGGCCTCCGATGGAGCCAACGTCAGCCTTCAGTATGGACAGTGTGATTTTCATTATTCCTCCCTATTAATCGGGTCAAGCCCAGTATAGCAACCTCAATATACGAGGGTCAACAAAGGAAGGGCGCGTATGAGCCCGCGCGTCGCCGTCACCCTCAACGTCCCCGGCCAGTTTCTCCGGCTTAGGAGGCCTTTGAGTAACTGCGACGGAATCTTCAAGAAAGTGCGTTTATCGTCATTCCCGCCCCCGTATCGGAGTACGGGGCTGGCTCCGAGCGGGAATCCAGGGACGGGGGCTCCTTCATTCGCTTCTGGACTCCTGCCTGCGCAGGAGTGGTCGCGCGCAGTTGTAATTCTGAGCCGAAGGCGAAGAATCCAAGTGGGTTAAATCCAAGGGGGTTAAATGAAGACTTGGCGGTTTTGCGGGCAATGACCCGCCCCGTTACTTGTCCACCCGGCAACTGATGATATCTATGCCGTAATACTTGCGATGGTGTACCGATGAGGCGAAGTGGCGCAGGATTCGGACGGACAGTTGCCGTTCGTCTTCCAGCGCCTGGTCCGGGCCCAGATAGGCCATGCGATTCTCGATATTTCCCTGGATGGCGTCGTCCGACGCAACCACGATTTCAAGCTCGGCCGACCCGCTGTCAGGACGAATCGTGGCGACCAGCCTTCGCTTCTGCTCGGCCGGTGCGTTGTCCTCTTCATCGAACAGGCTCAACATGACCTCTTCTCCCACCAGACGCAGACGGTTCTTCCCTTCCTCCGTCCAGTTATGCCCGTCGGCGAACCGGCAGAGAAAATCGTCAATGGCAGGCAAGGAAGACTGGGACAGGTCAATCCTCAGCTTCCTGGCGCGCAAGCCTGATATTTCGGTGAATGCCGTCATGGCTATTGCCGCCATACCCCCGACGACGATGGTGTTGCCCACCAGGTGGATAGTGACGCCTTCAAAGAATCCACTGAAAGTTCCCGCCGTCAGGCCCAACACCATAGAGACCCCCGCGATGGTGGCCTTTTTCTGGTCCATCTGGCCCGTAAAGACCGTCTTCGCCCCCTCTATAAAGAGCACACCGAAGATGATGACGTACACCGCGCTGACCACTGTACTGGGGATGGCGACCAGGATAGCAAGCAGCTTTGAGAATGAGGCGACCAGTATGGTCAGCAGTCCCAGGTATATGCCGGCGCTCCTCGCGGCCACGCCGGTAAAGCCGATATAAGCCACGGTGGCCGCCCACGGCGCGGCGACAGGCAGAGTTCCCAGAAGGCCGGAAAGAAGGGTGCCCGCTCCGTAGACGTTCAGGCCGCCCTGCACAGTGCGGAAGTCAATGGCCCTTTGGTCCCGATAGGAGGCGCGGTAGATCACCGACAGGTCTCCCACGACCTTCATAAAGGCGGTGAGATTCACAAACATGAAGACCGGAAGCAGCGCCCAGAAATCCGCGCCAAGGGTCAGGTCCAACCCCGGCCATCCGAATTCAGGGAGGCGCAGCCACGGAGTGTCAGCTACTATGCCGGTGTCGTAATGGCCCAGAGGCGCGGCCACAACCAGACCGACTGCGACGGTTACCGGCAAGATCCAGACTCGCCAGACCGGCGCGTCTTGAAGGGATATCAGAACTCCGGCGGCAATGGCGGCCATTCCCGGCGCCAGGAAGAGCGCCACCGGCTCGCCCTCCGGCACAATAACGGCTCTGCTGATGATGAATGGCAGGGCTGAAACCGCCACCAGCATGACCACCACTCCGCTCACCGTCTGCGTAAATATCCGGCGAAGAGAGGCCAGGCGGAGGGTCAAAACAGACTGGACCAGGGTGGAAACCACCACCAGGCTGGCCAGCAAACCAGGTCCGCCGACGTGGAGCGCCAGGGCGCTCACCGCCAGGAACGGTACGTTGAAGTTGGCGACGATGAGTCGGCCCGAACCCACTTGTCGCAGCCGGAGGGTCTGCAAAACCATGCTGGCCCCCGTGACCCCCAGCACGGTGAACGTCACCCACGACAGATACTCTTCCGATTCGCCGGATGCCCGCACCACCAGCGCGGCCAGCATGACGAGGCTGATGGTGTTGGGTACGAAGATCTGTAAAGCCGAGGATATCGCCAGTAGCGGCGGACAATTCTCATCCGGTTCGTATTGGATTCCGTGTTGCCCCTGGGCTTTTCTGAACATTCAGTTGGATTCCCTGATCGCAACGGCCCGGCGGGCAGTCGCGGCCCTTGCTCAACAGAAATGAGGTTTTGTTTATGGACGCATTATAAGCGATAGTGGATAATACATGCGGACAATCAGGACGAGATATTGTATCCTGTTAAACTGGACTAGTTATACTGGGCTAGCAAGTTTCCTGGCCAAAGGCGCTCCGGCCAAGCCGGAGAGTGAAGCACGAACCAAAGGGGGTTAAGTTATGATACGAGCCAAGCAAGACAAGAAACCGCAGGAGGTCTGCACAGGACTTAAGCTCCGGCGATCACCGGCCGGAGTGAGAGCGTTTTTCTTGATTCTTATCTTGATCTCTACTGCAGCCCTTTTGGTTGCCTGCGGCGACGAACCTACCCCAACGCCGGCGCCCGTTGCCACCGCCGCGCCTACGGCAACCTCTATGCCTACCGCCGTGCCCATTACCACGCCGCCGACGCCCACTGAGCCTACCACCGTCGCGCCTACGGCAACCCCTATGCCCACTGCAACTACAGCCCCCCAGCCGACGCCGGAACCCACTATCGCGCCGACTGCAACCCCGGAACCCGAACCCGTAAATGAAGACGACGCTCTGACGCGCGCCTACGTGGAGAAGGCTATCGCCTACTACGACGCCAACGGCCGGGACGCGACGGTCGAATACTACAAGAGCGAAGAGAGCATCGAGGGAGACAGGTATCTGTACATTATCAGCAAGGATGAAGGCATCCTGCTGGCAATGCCGTTCTATCATCATTTCCTGGGAAGCCAGCACGAATCTGCAGCGTTTCTGCTGGGAATCGCTACTGAGGACGGCGTCTGGTATGAGGGACAGGGGCTCTATGTAGTAGAGACGGCCAGCGGCAGCTCAACCAGACAGGGGCCAGTGCGAAACTACCTTGTCCTGCGCAATGGCCTCATCTTCATATCCGGTCACTCCACCCTCCGGGAGAACGTGGCGGAGGCCACCAGGGATTACGTGAGCCGAGCAATAGCCCTGTACGAGAGTGAGGGGCTCGATGCGACGATTGCCCACTATAACGATCCCAACAGCCTGGAGGGAAACTTCTACCTGTTTCTGATTGGCGCGGATGATAACTACCTGGCCCATCCCATCTTCCCTCACCTGATAGGGACGGACATCAAGGGCGTGATTGGTTCAGACGGGCAGGAACTGGGCAAGGAGATAGCCCGTGCAACCGAGGAAGGCATCTGGGTAGAGTACCTGTGGCCCAACCCGGTCACGCGGGTGGAGGAGCCCAAGACCACCTGGGCCATCCGACACAATGGCCTCATCTTTGCGTCCGGCTACTACGCCGTGGGCGAAACGCCGGAGCCGCCCGCCTGGCTGGGCGCGGACCCGCGCGAGTACACCGTGGAGTACGTGGAGCGGGCTATCGCCCGCTACGAGCGGGACGGCCTGGAGTCCATGCTCAACTACTACAACAGCGTCGCCAGCTTTGAGGGCGAGTGGTATCTCTTTGCCACCGACGAGAACGACATCTATCACGTACATCCTCTGCTGCCCCACTTGGTAGGCACGGACATCAAGGACGTGGTAGGCTCCGACGGCTACGAGTTGGGCAATGAGCTGGCCAAGGCCGGGGAAGGGGAAGGCGTGTGGGTGGAGTACCTGTGGCCACACCCTGTAACGCTTAAGGAAGTGCAAAAGGTTGGGTACGCGGTGCGGCGGGACGGGATGATCTTCGCTTCCGGCTACTATCCAAGCGTCACGGACCCGGCGGCATACACCAAGTCCTACGTCCAGAAGGCTATGGACTATTATGACAGCCAGGGCTTGGAGGCCACGGTTGCCCATTACAACAGCTCGGAGAGCATAGACGGCTCTTACTGGCTTATGATGGTTGATCCCCAGGGCACCATAGTCGTATCTGGCGCTGAGCAAGCGCTGGTTGGAGTGAATGCCAGCCTGTTCCGGGGGATTGTGGCCGGAGAACGAATTGGCGAATCGCTTCTCAGCGCCACCGAGGAAGGCCACTGGTTCAAGTACTTGTGGCCCAACCCCAGGACGGCGGGGCAATTGACGGTATACCTCTGGATAATCCGCCACGACGGATATGTCTTCTCCTCTGCCTACTACGTTGAGGGTGACGGTGACGCGCCGCCGCCCGCCGATTCCGACGATGCGCTGACGCGCGCCTACGTGGACAAGGCCATCGCCTACTACGAGGCCAACGGCCAGGACGCCACAGTCGCACACTACAAGTCTGAGGCATCCACAGAAAACGGCCGGACGTTGATCCTCCTGGACGAAGCGGAAAGCACGTTGCTGGTATACCGGAACATTCCCGCCCTGGAAGGCCAGTACGTTGGTCCGGGGTCGTCGTTTTCCGCCTTCACAGAGTTGATAGAAGCTGCCACCGAGGAGGGTCTCTGGATTACGACTCAGGGCGTCAACCCGGCTACCAAGCAGGAAGAGCCGCGACGAGTACTCGTCGTCCTTTACGACGGCCTGGTGTTCTCTTCCAGCCATTCTGCCTTGGTGGAAGACGTCGCGGATTCCGTACAGGAGTACGTGAACAGGGCTATACTCAAATACGAGAATGACGGCCTCGACGCTGTCATCACCCACTACAACGGCCAGGACAGCCTGGACGGACAGTTTTACCTGTTCCTCATAGGCGAGGATGACATCTACCTGGCCCATCCCATTTTCCCCCACCTCATTGGCACCGACATCAAGGACGTGGTCGGCTCCGACGGGCAGGAGCTGGGTGAGGAGATAGCGGAAGCCACTGAGCAAGGCGTGTGGGTGGAGTACCTGTGGCCCCATCCCATCTCCCGGAAGGAGCAGCAGAAGGTCACCTGGGCCATCCGCCACGACGGGCTGATATTCGCCTCCGGCTATTACGCCGGCGAGCCCGAGACCGGCCCTCCGGCCTGGCGCGACGCCGACCCCAGGGAGTACACCGTCCAGTACGTGAACCAGGCCATAGAACGTTACGAGAGCGAGGGCCTGGAGTCCATGCTCAACTACTACAACAGCGTCGCCAGCTTCGAGGGCCAGTGGTATCTCTTCGCTACCGACGACGCCGACATCTACCACGTCCACCCTCTGTTGCCACAGCTCATAGGGACCGATATCAAGAACGTAGTGGGTTCCGACGGCTACAAGCTGGGTGAGGAGTTGGCCAAGGCCGTTGACGGCGGCGAAGGAGTCTGGGTGGAATACCTGTGGCCGCATCCGGTGACGCTCAAGGAAGTCCCCAAGGTTGGGTACGCTGTGCGACGCGACGGGATGCTCTTCGCTTCCGGCTACTACCCGCAGGTTGAAGACCCGGCGGCGCGGACCAAGGAGTACGTGCAGGAGGCCATAGCGTACTATCAGACCAACGGATTGGACGACACCATCGCCCATTACAACAGCCAGGAGAGCGTTGACGGTCAGTGGAACCTGACCATGGCCGATGAGAGCGACATTATACGGGTCGCTGTCCTCACTCCACATCTAATAGGCACCGACTTGAAAGAGCTCGGCCGCATTCGGAAGATTGGCCAAGAGATGGCGGCGGCCACTGAGGACGGCATCTGGGTCAGCTTCGTCTTCCCCAACACGAGGTCTTCGGAGACCTTGTACGCTCACGTGTGGGCTATCCGCCACGACGGGCTGCTCTTCACGTCGCGCTACTACGATGACCAGCCTGACGTTGCCGAGGCGACTTAGGGGAAGGTATCAGGGAAGCGAACAATAGGCTACAACGGAACTCACATAGACTGAGGAGAGTTTCTTATATAGGGACATTCAGCTGGCCGTTGCGTATCTCCAGTGTGGACGGTGGACAATCCCTGGACATTGACGCCGTTGTGGATACCGGCGCCATGTTCACTACGCTGCCCGCTCCCCTGCTGCGCAAGCTGGGCATTGCGCCCACGGGAAGGCGCGGGTTTCTGATAGCCGACGGGCGGCGGATAGAGATGGAGTACGGCGAAGCGCGGGCAACCATCGACGGGGACAGCGTAACCACCATTGTGGCCTTTGGGGAGGAAAACGCTCCCGCGGTACTGGGGGCCTACACCCTGGAGGGCCTGGCCCTGGCCGTGGACCCCGGCGCGCAACGCCTGGTGCCCGCCGAGCTAATCAGGCTGTAGGAAGGCTGGGCTTCCCTGATGATGGCACTCACGGGACTAAATGGAGACTTGGACCTTCTCTGATACGAGACGAGCCAATATCCTTTTCTTGAGGCCCTCGCGTAGCTCCTCTGGCGTTTCCCATACGATGTGCGAGTATTGCCGAGTATCAAAGTGCAACTTGTCTACCATATCAGCGCGACAGGTGTAAATGACGGGTATCCCAAGACCGAATGCGAATCCTGCTTCAAAATATACGCCTCCTCTTGCGCCCTCTTCTCCGTGCGTGAAGTCGGCCACCAGGAACCGAGAACGGCGTATTTCTGCAATGATCTCATCATCAATCTTGTCCACATCGGGCTTCCGGTCAATTCTCATCGCCTTATAGCCCGCCTCCTCGATGGCCGGTTCAATGCCATTATCGTAGGCTGCTTTCACGCTGTCATCAAACCACATGGCAACGAAAGCCTGGGAGGTATTTACGTTGGCTTCCCTCTCTGCAATTCGGCTGTAGCCTTCTATGGAAACCGTGCCAAAAAAACCTACTTGTGAAGACCCGCGTCCACTCAACCAACCTTGTTGTAGAAGGTAGCTCAGGCAATAGTCGACTTCTTGCCACTCTGTGGATTCAGACCACGCAAACGCGGCGTGGGTATATTGATCAATCCAAACAGGGTCTGCCACCGTTCTTCCTTGGGCAGAGATGAACTTCAGTAGTCTATCAGCTCGCTCATGAACCGAAAGGGGGCGTCTGGCTTTAATGTAGTCGATGACCCCTTCTGTGATCTCTGGCTGCGTATCTCCCTGTGTCCTTTGGTCGATTAGCCAAGTTGTTAGCAACGCCTTTTGCTGGTCTGACATGGAATTGATTCCAAATCCAACCTCCAGACTATCAAGCACGTACCCACCACCTGCCCGGGGAGAGTGATCGACTCGGGTTTTTCTCGTTTGGTTGAAGAAGTGTCCCTTCGCCTCAAATTGTGTACCCCAAATTGGGCATGTTTCAATTGGCATGACCATCCTCTCATCTGCCTAGTTTATTGTGTTGTACTTACCCAACTCCTCACCCCGGCAGTGCCGGCTTCTTGGAGCCGTGGATGGGCGGATCCGAGGCCAGCAGCCTTTCCTCGAGTTCGGCGTTCTTCAAGAGCCCAGCCACCCCGCCACGTCCTTTGCGCTATAGGTGATGATGACGTCCGCCCCGGCGCGCTTGATGGCGGTCAGTATCTCCAGGGTGATCGCCGGGCCGTCTATCCAGCCCCTGGCGGCCGCGGCCCTGACCATCGAGTACTCGCCGCTTACGTTGTACGCAACAAGCGGATGGCGGAACGCCTCACGCGCCCGTGCGATTACGTCCAGGTACGCCAGCGCCGGCTTGACCATGATCATGTCGGCGCCCTCCTGGATGTCCGTCTCCATCTCGCGCAGGGCCTGCCGCGCATTGGCCGGGTCCATCTGGTAGCCGCGCCTGTCGCCAAACTGCGGCGCGGACTCCGCTGCCTCCCTGAAGGGCCCGTAGAAGGACGACGCATACTTCGCCGAGTAGCCCAGTATGGGCGTCAGCGAGTTGCCGCTCCCGTCCAGAGCGCGCCTTATGGCTGCAACCTGGCCGTCCATCATCGCCGAGGGCGCAACTATGTCCGCGCCGGCGTCCGCGTGGGACACGGCCACCCTCGCGAGAACCTCCAGCGAGGCGTCGTTGTCGACCTTCTCGTCCACAATCAGTCCGCAGTGCCCGTGGTCAGTGTACTCGCACAGGCACACGTCCGTGATGACCAGCAGCTCAGGCGCGGCCTGCTTGATCACGCGTATGGCCTCCTGCACGATGCCCTGGGGATCGTAGGCCTCCGTTCCCTCCGGGTCCTTGCGCATCGGGATGCCGAAGAGCAGCACCGCCGGAATGCCAAGCTGGTCTATCTCGACAACCTCGTCCAGCAGCCGGTCCAGGGACAGCTGGTAGACGTCAGGCATGGACTCAACCTGGCGGGAGACATCGCGGCCGTGGGCTATGAAGAGGGGGTACACCAGGTCCTTCACGGACAGGGACGTCTCCCGAACCATATCGCGCAACGCGCCAAAGTCCCGAAGCCGCCTCAGCCTTGTCTGGGGGAAGGATGCCACGTCTCTACCCTCCAGCAGAAGATACGTGTTCGACAAGCGCTTCCACGAGCCCATCGGTGGTTGATCTGGCGGCCACCACGTCCACGCTCAAGCCGGCCTCGACGGCGGTCTGCGCAGTGATGGGCCCGATACAGGCTACGATTACGTCCTTGAGAGGGGCGATGTCTCCCCCCAGCAGGGCTACCAGGTTGGTCACCGTTGACGAGCTGGTGAAGGCAACCGCGTCCAGACCGCCCTCCGATACAAGGGCCTGAATCGCGTCCCGAGACTCTTCAGGAACGACAGTGCGGTACGCAGCGACGTCGTCTACCCGTGCGCCCTTCTCGGCGATTCCACTAAGCAGTACGTCGCGTCCGATCTCGGCGCGGAGCAGCAGCACGGACGTGCCCTCAAGCCCGGATTCTCCCAGTCCAGCCACAATGGCCTCGGAAACGGCCGCCCCCGGGACGAAGTCCGGCACAATGCCACGCCCTTCCAGCGCGGCGGCCGTAGCAGGCCCGATGGCGCACACCCTCGCGCCACTGAAGGCGCGGGCGTCCATCCCAAGCTCCCGCAGCCGGCTGAAGGCCTGCGCCACCCCGTTGACGCTCGCAAAAACAACCCAATCGTAGGAAGAGAGGGCGTTGAGCGCGGAGTCCAGCCTGGTGGTGTCCTCAACAGGCTCAACTTTGATGGTTGGTATCTCCACAGGCTCCGCTCCCCGCTCCAGCAGGAGCCTCGACAACGTCCCTGCCTGCTCCCTTGTCCTGGGCACAAGCACTCGCTTTCCGAGAAGCGGCCTGTCCTCAAACCAGCCGATCCGTTCCCGCAGCTGCACCACTCCGCCGAAGACGGCCACAACGGGCGCAGACAGGCCCGCCTCTCGCCCCTTGTCCGCAATGTCCTGCAGGCAGCCGGCGACCGTCTTCTGGTACGGCTCGGTGCCCCACTGGACAAGGGCCGCGGGCGTTGACGCGTCCATTCCGCCCTGGATGAGAGCGTCAACTATGCCAGGCATGTTCTCCCAGCCCATCAGTACGGCGATGGTGCCGTTGCCTTCCGCCAGCCGCTTCCAGTCTATCGACGATTCGGGCTTCGTAGGGTCCTCGCTGCCGCTGACAATGGTCACGGACGACGACACCCTCCGATGCGTCAGTGGTATGCCGGCGTAGGCGGGCGCAGCAATGGCCGAGGTAATCCCCGGCACAATCTCAAAGGGCGCTCCTGCCTTGGCCAGGGCCTCGGCTTCCTCCCCACCTCTCCCGAAGATGAACGGGTCGCCGCCCTTCAGACGCACCACC
Organism: Dehalococcoidia bacterium; assembly: GCA_034421015.1. Taxonomy (GTDB): domain Bacteria; phylum Chloroflexota; class Dehalococcoidia; order Lucifugimonadales; family UBA2985; genus DAOUJW01. Next base: position 47,584 of record DAOUKT010000010.1, on the reverse strand, counting down.
CTCTTGCCCTCGGACGCCTTCTCCACCAGGAGCCGGTTTATCTCCTCTTGCGGCTCACGATGCGCGCCCCGTGCCTTGCCCACGTCGATAAGCTCCGCCTCCGGTGACGCCTCACCCAGCAGCCGCTGGTCCACAAGGCGGTCGTACAGCACGACCTCGGCCTCCCGGAGACACTGAAGGCCACGGATGGTTATCAGCCCCGGGTCTCCGGGACCGGCTCCCACAAGGTAGACCTTCCCCCGCTCCTTCAACTCTCCTCCCCTGCCCGCAGTATCTCCGCGGCCCCGGCGGCAAGGAGTATGTCCGCAAGGGTGAAACCGGCGGTGATCGGGTCGTCAGCGCTGAGCCTCATGCGCTCCCTGACCATGTTATATCCGTCCTCGGAGGCTGCCATTGCAACCATCTGCAGGCCGCCGTCCTCCAGCGCGCCGTATGCCGCAATCGGCACGCGGCAGCCGCCTCCCATGCCTTCGACAAAGGCTCGCTCGGCGGTGGCCGTAATGCTCGCAGACCGTTCCTCGATTCTGTGGAGCATGTCACGGAGCGAATCATCGCCGGAGCGAAACTCCACGGCCAGCGCGCCCTGGCCCGGCTCCGGGACCATATCGAAGGGATCGAAGTACTGGGCCGCGCTGGACTCCATGCCGAGGCGCGCCAGGCCCGCCGCAGCCACCACCACCCCGTCGTAGTCGTCGCCCAGGGCCTTGGACACGCGCGTCTCCACGTTGCCGCGAACAGGCTCGACTCTGATGTCACTTCTCATCGCACGAAGCTGCACGGCCCGCCGGGGGCTGCTGGTGCCAATAACCGACCCAGGAGCTAGCTCGGACAGCGGCAGGTCGCCCTTAGTGACCAGCGCGTCCCTGGGGTCCTGCCTACGGCACACCACCACAACCGACAGACCGTCCGGAATGTCGACCGGCAGGTCCTTCAGGCTGTGGACGGCCATGTCAATGCTCCCGTCCAGAAGAGCCTGCTCAAGGTCCTTGATGAAGATGCCCTTTCCAAGCCCGGCCAGCGGCGCATCCGGCTGCCTGTCACCGGTGGTCCTGATGGTAACGACGCTTGTGGAAGGGGGATCGGCCAGACGGCCCAGTGCCGACAGCACCTCGTCCGTCTGTATGAGGGCGAGACGGCTTCCTCTGGTCCCGACAACTAGCTGCATTTCAATAGCCCTGCCTGGTGACTAATCGGACACATGGGTATCGTACCACAAAGCGGGGTCAGGCTGGATTGCAGTTGCGGGATTCAGAAGCGCTTGGATGTACTGAGAGCCTGGGTTATCGGAAGCCGGGGGTCGGGCGTCAGGAGTCCTTGCCGTACAGCCCGAACATCGTCTGGGCCGTCTCCATGTAGCCCGGGTTCTCCTTGATGGTCGCGATGGGGTTGTGAAGCAGCTTCTTGACTATCGCACGGCTCATGGCTTCAATGCGGGCGGCGTCCTCCTCCGCGAGGTTGGGCATCTGCCTCAGGACTTTGCGCATTTCGCGGATGCGGAGCGCCTCTGCGTGCTCCCGCAGCTGGGCTATGCCCGGGGCCACGCTGAGGGAATTCCACCAGTCTCTGAACTTGCCCACTTCCTGGTCGATGATCCCCTGGACCTGAGAGACCTCTTTCTCCCGCTCCAGCCGGTTTGCCTTGGATACGCTCTGCAGGTCGTCCATGTCCAGAAGCGACACGCCCGGCATGTCTGCGATTGCGGGATCGGCGTCCCGGGGCAGAGCAATGTCAACAACCAGGAGGGGGCTGCCATTCCGACGGGACATCGCCCTTTCGGCCATATCCGCGGTGATCATAACGCCGTGGTAGTCCGTGGAGCTCACGACTATGTCCACAGAGCCGAGAACGTCGTCCAGCCGGTCGAGGGGCGCGGCCTCCGCGCTCAGCTCCCGGGCCAGGTCCTCTGCGCGCTCAAGGGTGCGGTTGACCACCGTCATGCGGCCCACGCCGCGGTCCTTCATCGCCCTTGCAACCAGCTTGCCCGCCTCACCCGCGCCAATGACCGCAACACGACTCCGGCTGATGTCGCCAAGGGCGTCGCGGGCGGCCTCCACCGCCGCAGAGCTGATGGACAGCGCGTTTTCGCCAATGCGAGTCTCCCGGCGGGCCCTCTTGCCCACCCTGAGAGTGTGGTGGAACACCTTGGAAATCAGGCCCCTGGCGCATCCCTGGGTTACGGCGGCGCTGTAGGCATCCCTCACCTGCCCCAGCACCTGGGACTCGCCAAGTATCTGGGAGTCAAGCCCGGAGGCCACCTCAAACAGGTGCCGGGCGGCCTCCTCGTGCTCGTAGCTCACAAGGCAGTCGGAAAGCTCCCCCTCAGACCAGGAAGACTTCCGGTCCATTAGAGACGTGAACGCCTGCCGCACCACGTCCGCATCAGGGGCCACGGCGTACACCTCGGTGCGGTTGCACGTCGACAGCAGGACGACGTTGTCCAGGGTGTCTTTCAGGGACTTCAACGCATGGGGCAGTTCGGCCCTGGTGAAGGCGGCCTTCTCCCTGACGGCGATGGGGGCCGTCCTGTGGCTCAGCCCCAGGGCGTATACCATCATATGGCCGCCGCCTCCGCCAGGTGTGGGTCCTTGAGCAGCGCATCCTTCAACGTGGCCTTTGCCGCGTCCGGGTCCTTGTAGAACAGTTCAAGCAGCTCCTGTGTCAGGCAGGTCTGCCAGTGGTCGGGGTGGACTATGTTCCCCTCTCCGCGCAGCTCTCCGCGTACCTCAGCGAGCAGATATCCCATGTCTGCGAAGTCCAAGTCCCGGCTGACCTCCAGCGTCTCTCTGAGTTTCCTGGCGAGGGCCGGGCTGAGGCCGGCGGTCGATATCGCGACCGTTACCGCCCCTTTCCTGACCACCGCGGGGGCGATGAATTTGCAGAGATGGGTAACGTCGGCAACGTTCAGGAGTATGCCGAGCCTCTCGGCCTCGTCAGCAATCCTGCGATTTACGGAGTTGTCGTCAGTCGCCGCTATGACAACAAAGGCCCCCTCCAGGTCACCCTCCCGGTACTCCCGCTTGTGCAGATCGATTACGCCGGTGTCGGCCATGTCCTGCACGTCCCGGGTGACCTCCGGGCAGATCATGCGGATGTTGGCGCCGCACTCCAGGAGCGCGGCTATCTTGCCCTCACCTATAGGCCCTCCGCCAATGATGATGCACAAACGGTCCTTCACATCCAGGTATACGGGATAGTACGGGGCCATTGCTTCTCCACTCCTTAGACGAAGTATCTCACCCTGGTCTTCTTGTACTCCCGGGTGCTGTAGATGAGCTCATAGTCGGTGATGCCTGTATTTTCCGATATGTCCTGCACGGCGTCCATACACTGCTTCTTGGACGTGCCGTGGATCATGGTGAAGTGGGTGTAGGGCCAGTCCGGGAAAGTGGGACGCTGGTAGCAGTGGGTGACCCAGGGCGATGTCGCCATCAGCCTGCCCACCTCCTCCGACCGCTCCTCAGGTACCCTCCACACGGCCATGGCGTTGGCCTTGAATCCGGCCTTGCGGTGATGGAGGACGGCGCTGAACCGGCGCATGATGCCACGGTCCTTGAAGGAGGCCGCCATATCGAACAGCTGCGACGGCGTCATACCCAGCCGCTCGCACATTCCGTCGAAGGGACGCGGCGCCAGGGCCACGTCCTCCTGGAGCTCCCTGATGGCCTGGATTTCGGCGTCCGTGACCTGCTCAGCCCTGTTCCAGTCCTCACCCACTGCACCCTCCGGGCGGTTGTATCCGTCCGGGCTGTAGTACCTGTGTGCCGCCCCGACCTCCTGCACCATGTCGAAGTTGACGCCTATCTTGAAGAAGCGAAGCGTGGGCATGATACGGCACGATTCCGCTCCCGTGCGCCGGGCCATGTCCTTCACAGTCTCCTCAAGGTCCTCGTAAGGTGGCACCGCCAGCGTGAACCAGAGGTTGAACTGCCCGGTGCGGCCGTAGTTGTGGCTGACTCCCGGGTGTTTGTTGATGACCCTGGCGCTCTTGTTCAGGGTCTCAGGCGGAAACCTCATGGCGACGAGGGTGGTCTTGTACCCCAGCCGCCTGGTGTCGAAGATGGCGCTAATCTGCCGCACAATGTTGCTCTTCTTGAGCTGGGCCGTCCTGTCGATGGCCTCCTGCTCGGAGATTCCAAGCTGCTCACCAAGGCAGGCGAACGGCTCTTCGGCCAGTGGAAAGTCCGTCTGGATGATGTTCAGCAGCTGACGGTCAGTCAGGTCCATTTCGGCCTTGGAAGACACTACGCCTCCTTGATTTCAATCTTGGTGTCGGTCGAGGGCCCGGAGTCGTAGTAGGACGCCATAGACAAGAGCATCTGGTCCGCCAGCAGGTTGACGGAGCGCCACAGGCGGGCCGACTCCCCCGCCGCCTCCGGCGAGCTTCCCAGGATGTTCTCCAACAGAAAGGTCCGGAAGAAGACAAAGGCCTCCAGCGCGTCCCTCAGAGATGTCCCCTGCCTGGTCATCTCCGCCCCGTACTCCTCTCCGATGAGCCGCGCCTCTTCCACCAGGTGGGCCCGCATCCTGCCGCTGGCGGAGTAGTCCGCGGCTATGGCAAGCAGCCTCCTGCCGAGCATCCGCATCCGGGAGCGTGTGACGTCGTCCATTGACCGGTACCAGTGCTGGGACGAGGTCTGGCTGCTCCGGAGCTTGCGCCTGACTCGCTGTATGGCGGCATCGGTCCAGCGCGGCTCCCGGCCGCCGACCGCCGGCCCGCTGCTCCGGGCTATGAGTGCGCGAACGGCCTCCGCCGAGAACCGGCGATGACCGCCCGGGGTGCGGTAGGCGCGTATGCGGCCGCTGTCGGCCCACTGGCGCAGAGTGCTCTCGTTGACCTCCAGGAGGCTGCACGCCTCGCCGAGGGACAGCCAGCGCTTGGGCTGGTTAGTGGATCTGGTTGACATGCGCACAAAAATCTACGGAAAACTATAGATGTGTCATCCCCCTCGATAGCACCTGTAGAGATTAATATACTGGTTAGTGAAAGTCAACACTAACTTGAGGCGTTCATTTAGCCCGCCTCCTCAATGATGCGGAAGCTGCTGGTCAGCTTGCAGTCCTTGCTCAGGCTGGCCGCCACTGAGCAGTAGCCGGTCTCCGACAGCTCTATGGCCCGGCTGATGGACTTCTCGTTGAGGTTGCGGCCCGTCAGGACGTACTCCATGTGGATCTCCTGGTAGCCCCAGGGAGCCTCCGGCGCCTGCTTCCCCGTAACGTTGATCTCCAGGCCGGTAACGGCCTGACGCTGCTTGATTGAAATGGCCGCCACGTCGACACCGGCGCATCCTGCCAGCGCCGCCAGCAGCATGGCGGGAGGCTTGAACCCGTCGAAGGGCGCGCCGTCCTCGGACGGGGCATCGCTGGTCAGCGTGTGGCCAAGCCCGTCGTCGGCCGAGAACTTCATCCCTCCCTGCCACGTGCTGCTCACTGAAATCGTTGTCTGGTCAGGCATCATCGTCTCCTGTTCACTCTTGTTGATTTCATGCTAGCACGGAGGTAACCGGCCTGCTACTGCCGGGCCTGACGCTGCGCCTTTCAACAACCCCGATACTGCCTTATACTCTCAGTCACGCAGCCTTGAGAGGGAGCGACCTCCATCGTCCATGACCAATCACTTTCAGATTGACGCCGTCGACGGCAGCGCCCGGGCCGGGACGCTGCACACCGCCCACGGTCCCGTCGAGACGCCCGCCTTCATGCCCGTGGCGACCCTTGGTTCGGTGAAGGCCCTGGCCCCGGACGACCTGCTGTCCCTGGGCGCTGAGATCCTCCTGTCCAACACCTACCACCTCATGCTCCGGCCCGGCATCGAGCTGATAGCCGGCCTTGGCGGGCTGCACGCCTTCATGGGCTGGGACGGCCCCATCCTGACGGACAGCGGCGGCTTCCAGACCTTCAGCCTTAGCAGGCTGAAGCGCGTCTCCGAGGACGGCGTCCTCTTCCAGTCCCACATCGACGGCAGCGAGCGGTTCCTGTCGCCCGAGTCTGCGGTCGAATACCAGCAGCGCCTGGGCGTCGACATTGCGATGGTGCTGGACGAGTGCGCTCCCCATGACGTGGACGAGCCCCAGATGCGGCAGGCTATGGAGCGCACCCACCGATGGGCGCTGCGGTGCAGGGACGGCCACAACCTGCAGGAACAGCGCCTCTTCGCCATTGTCCAGGGCGGAATATCCCCGGACATGCGGCTGGAGTCGGCCTCCGCCCTGATTCCGATGGAATTCGACGGCTACGCTGTGGGCGGGCTGAGCGTCGGCGAGCCCAAGGAGGCCATGCACGAGATTGTGTCGCTGATGGGGGACACGCTCCCGGCGGACAAGCCCCGCTACCTGATGGGCGTCGGCTCCCCTGAGGACCTGGTTGAGTGCATCGCGAGGGGGATGGACATGTTCGACTGCTCGCTACCGACCAGGGTCGCTCGCAACGGGAGTGTCCTCACCCGGCGCGGGCGTCTCAACCTGCTCAACGCCGCCTTCCGCGAGGCCAACGGCCCCCCGGACCCCGACTGCGATTGCTACGCCTGCCGCAGCTTCACGGCCGCCTACCTCCACCATCTGTTCAAGGCAAAGGAGCTTCTGGCCTACCGCCTGGCGTCAATCCACAACCTGCGATTCATCATGAGGCTGGTAAGCCAGGCCCGCCAAGCCATCCGCGAGGGCGAGTTTGCAGCATTCCGGGAGCGGTTCATGGAAGGCTACAGCCCCGCGGACCAGGAGGTCAGGCGGCTTCAGAAAGACAAATGGCTTGAGGCCCGCCGCAGTGGCAAGCCTCAAGCCCCTGAGAGCTAGATATCCGTGGTCCCCTAGAAGGCGCCGCCGGCAACCGCCGGCACAATGCTCACCTCGTCGCCGGAGCTGACGCCGGTGTTCAGGCCCTCCAGGAACCGCACGTCCTCGCCGTTGACGTAGATGTTCACAAAGGTGCGAAGGTCGCCCGACTCATCGCACAGCCGCTCCCTGATGCCGGGATACTGCTCCTCCAGGGAGTCGATGATCTTCGCGAGGGTGTCACCATCCGCCGAGGCCTTGTCCTGGCCGTTGGTTGCCCGGCGCAAAGGTGTGGGAATCCTGACCACTACACTCATGTTGTATCCTCCTGCGTCCTTGCGAAAGCGGTCGCTAACGCCGCCGCGCCTGATTATGTCTTCTCGACTTCGTCCTCAGCTTTCCACCACGTCGCCGCTGACAGGGTCAACCCTGACGCCGAGGGAACTCACCCAGTCCAGCCCCCTCTCAATCTCCTCGTCGTCCCCCTCAAGCTCCAGAATGACCCAGCCGACATCCTCCCGGACGTCCGCCCTGCGTATGTTGGTCACCACCCGGAAGTTTTGCCCAAGGTCGTATATGACCGGCTCGGTAATGAGACCCGTGGGAAAGGTGAACCTGGCCCGCCGCTTCGACATTATCTGGTCCTCCATCGAAAAGCTGCTAGCATCCGGGCCTCTATGACCTCACGCTGAGCGTTGCTTCAAAGGATGCGAAGGTGGGCTTAATGAGCACCGGGCCAACGGAGTCCTGCACCACTTCCTGAGTCTTGAAGCCGTTGCCCGTTATGAAGGCAACCGTGGTCTCTGAGGGCTTGATCTGTCCCATCTCGGCCAGCCGCTTCAACGCTGCGACGGTCACGCCTCCGGCAGGCTCCGTGAAGATGCCCTCCGTCTGCGCCAGCAGCTTGATGCCCTCGGAGACCTCCTCCTCAGCCACGGCGTAGGCATACCCGTTGGACTCCTCCATCACTCTCAGAGCGTAGTAGCCGTCCGCGGGGTTGCCGATGGCCAGGGACTTTGCGATGGTGTCCGGCTTCACCGGCCGTATGGCGAAGTCTCCGGCGTCAAAGGCGTTGACCACGGGCGAGCACCCGGCAGCCTGCGCGGCGAACATCCGCGTGGGCACGGACCCGATCAGCCCCAGGTTTGAGAACTCGTTGAGGCCCTTCCATATCTTGGTCAGCAGCGAGCCCGATGCCACCGGCACTATGCAGTTGTCCGGCGCTCTCCAACCCAGCTGCTCTGCGACCTCGTAGCCGAGCGTCTTGCTGCCCTCCGAATAGTAAGGTCGCATGTTGATGTTGACGAAGGCCCAGTTGTAGTTGTCCGATAGCTCGCTGCACAGCCGGTTGACGTCGTCGTAGCTGCCGTCGACGGCCACTAGCGTGGGGCCATACACCGCCGCTCCAAGAATCTTCCCGCTTTCCAGGTCGGCCGGGATGAACACGAAGGCCCGCATACCGGCCCTGGCCGCATGGGACGCCACCGACCCCGCCAGGTTGCCCGTTGAGGCGCAGGCCAGGGTGTCAAACCCGAACTCCAGGGCCTTGGTGCTGGCCACTGAAACCACCCGGTCCTTGAAGGAGAAGGAGGGGTTGACTGTGTCGTTCTTGAGGTAAAGCTCGTCCAGGCCCAGGGCGCGGGCCAGGTTCTTGGCCTTGATGAGGGGCGTAAAGCCCGCGTTGATGTCGATGGCGTTCTCAGCGTCCGCGGGCAGCAGGTCGTGGTAGCGCCAGATGCTGCGGGGGCCGTTGGAGATCCTGTCGCGGCTCACCACCCGGGCAATGGCTTCGTAGTCGTAGGTGACCTCCAGCGGCCCAAAGCAGAAGTCGCAGACGTTGAGAGGCTCCGCGGGGTACTCGCGGCCGCACTCCTTGCAGAAAAGTCCCTTTACGTTAGACACAGGCTGAAGCTTCTTTCCAGTCCATCTCAATCCGACAGGCGTAGAGGCCGAGCGTTGTGCGCACAGCCTCCCATCTTAGGACTGCGACTGATGTTACAAGAGGCGCAAACGGCTTGTCAAGGCGAGTCTAGTCGTGGCAAAGGCTCAGTCTGACGCATGTGGTTCCCAACGCAAGTCGTAGCCAGGTTTCATTTGAGTGACAATCCATCCATGAGCTTCAATCAGGAATTGTATTTCTTCCTCATGGTCTCCTGGAGTGTCCTCAAGCTTTCGATACTCTTGCTCAAGTTGTTCGTCAAAACGGACAAGGAACGTAGTGTCTTCGGAGTCGAGTGTTCGCATTAGAGCGTCAAATAGCAGCCCCAGTCCTAATGTAGGACGCGTTTCATGTTCACCATCGCGCGATTGGCGGTCCATGTCCATGCAAAGCTCAGCCTCCAATTGTTTGGGTGTTCTCTTGTGGGCTGGTGAGACGAGTGTAGAATAGAAGGCGACCCAAGGGCAAAGAGGGTCCGCCCCTGTATCACTCCTCTTCCTTGGGATGACCATACAGGTAGTGTTTCTTGTTCTTGACGAGGTCTGTGGGCAGACCGTCCCACATATCCGGTGGATAGGACTCGCGCAACTTGTCAATCCTCTCCACAATGCCGGCCAATCCTCGCTTTGCCTCCGGCGCATCTGAAACCGCCTCAACCGACACCACTACCTCCTGGCCCTCCTCCAGGTCAAGCGGCTCCAAGGGTGTGAGAACGCCGTTTGTGAACCTGGCCTTCACGTTCACTTTCATCTCCGGTCCTTTCATCGACTGCGCAGCGCCCCAAGACTCCGGCGATGCTCAATTATACCACGCGCCGCCCAGCTTCCTCTCAGCGCAGGAAGGTAGAGCTGCCCCTGGTCCACTGCGCCCCTATCCCCTAAACCCCTTCAGCCGGACCGCCGGCAGCCGCTTGAGTGTCTGGTTGCTAGGGTCCACTTCTATGCCAACCGACTCCAGGGCGGTGACACCCAGCAACGGCTCGGCGGCATCGTCTCCAAATATGATCGTGGCGCCAACAAACTCACCCATGAATTCCACGCGCGCCACGGCAATATCAAAGCGGATTGACTTGCCGTCGGCCAATTCGTAGAATCGCTGCCCCTCGGGTTTGATGCCAATGGCCTCCAGGTGCTGCCTGGGCACCAGACAATCGGTCGCGCCTGTGTCCACCAAGAAAAGTCCCTCCCAAGCCTTGGCAGGATCAGCCGGATTCCGGACTGTAGCCGTTACGTGGGTAGCTCCCATATCTTCATCTCCAATCGCTCTTGATGAGAATTGGCGCGCCGCGTTCCCCTACCCCTCGCGCAGCATCCGGCGCAGGACCGTGTGGAGCACGCCGCCGTTGCGGTAGTAGTCCACCTCGACCTGCGTATCGATGCGGGAGAGCACGACAAACTCCAGCGCGCTGCCGTCCTCACGGACCGCCCGCACTTGGACGTCCTGCCCCGGCTTGAGGCCGTCGGTTACGCCAGTGATGTCGAATGTCTCGCGGCCTGTCAGCCCCAGGCTCGCGGCGCTGTCGCCGGGCTTGAACTGGAGCGGCAGCACGCCCATGCCAATCAGGTTGCTTCGATGAATCCGCTCGTAGCTCTCGGCGATGGCCGCCTTCACGCCAAGCAGGTTGGGGCCCTTGGCCGCCCAGTCCCTTGAGCTGCCCGCGCCGTACTCACGGCCTGCGAGCACAATGGTGGGAATGCCTGCGGCCTGGTACTTCTCGCCCGCCTCGTAGATGCTCGTATCCTCGTTGTCCGGGAAGTACACCGTCCAGTCGCCCTCCTTGTCGGGGGTGACGGCGTTCCGAAGTCGCACGTTGCCGAAGGTGCCGCGCATCATGACCTCGTGGTTGCCCCGGCGTGCGCCGAAGGTGTTGAAGTCGCGCTGCTGCACGCCCTTGTCGACCAGGAACTGCCCGGCGGGCCTGGACAGGGGAATCGCCCCTGCAGGGGAGATGTGGTCGGTCGTTATGGAGTCGCCAAGCATCACCAGGACGCGGGCGCCGTTGATGTCCGTGGGCTCATCGATGTCGCCGCTGAAGTCCTTGAAGAAGGGCACTTCCTGGATGTAGGTGGACGCATCGTCCCACAGGTACAGGTCGCCCTCAGGCACCGGCAGCTTGGTCCACTCGTCCGGGCCGATGGAGACGTTGCCGTACCGGGCCTTGAACATGTCCGGGTTGAGGGAGCTGGAGACGGTGTCGCGAATCTCCTGCTGGGTGGGCCAGATGTCCTGCAGGTAGACGGGGTTGCCGTCACTGTCCTGGCCGATGGGGTCCGTGGTCAGGTCGATGTCGACGGTGCCCGCCAGGGCGTAGGCCACCACAAGCATCGGCGACGCCAGGTAGTTGGCCTTCACATCCGCGTGTACTCGACCCTCGAAGTTGCGGTTGCCGCTCAGCACGGCGGCGACTGCCAGGTCGCCCTCCTGAATGGCGTTGGAGACGGGGTCAGGCAGCGGGCCGCTGTTCCCGATGCAAGTGGTGCAGCCGTAGCCGACGGTGTGGAACCCAAGGTCCTCCAGGTAGGAGGTCAGGCCCGCGGAGTCCATGTAGTCGGTGACCACCTGGGAGCCGGGGGCCATGCTGGTCTTCACCCAGGGCTTGCGGGTCAGGCCGCGCTCCACGGCCTTCTTGGCCAGCAGCCCCGATCCGACCATTACCGACGGGTTGGAGGTGTTGGTGCAGCTTGTGATGGCCGCTATCACCACCTTGCCGTTGTCCAGAGACTCCTCCTGCCCGTCCAGCGTCAGGGTAGCGGAACCGCTCTCCTCCCCGAAGTTGGAGCGGAAGGCGTCCCTCATACCGCTGAGGACAACCCTGTCCTGGGGCCGCTTGGGACCGGCCAGGCTCGGAATGACATCGCCCATGTCCAGCTCCAGAACGTCAGTGTAGACCGGGTCCGGCGTGTCGTCGGTGCGGAACAGGCCCTGGGCCTTGGCGTACCGCTCCACAAGCTCCACCTGGGCCGCGTCCCGCCCGGTGCCTCGCAGGTACTCCAGGGTCACGCTGTCGATGGGGAAGAAGCCGCAGGTCGCCCCGTACTCCGGGGACATGTTGGCGATGGTCGCGCGGTCCGGCAGGGGCAGGTTGCTCAGGCCGGTGCCAAAGAACTCCACGAACTTCTCGACTACGCCCTTCTCCCGAAGGATCTGGGTCACCGTCAGCACCAGGTCGGTAGCCGTGACGCCCTCCCGAAGCGCGCCCGTCAGCTTGAAGCCGATAACCTCCGGCAGCTGCATGTAGTAGGGCTGGCCCAGCAGCACGGCCTCCGCCTCGATGCCGCCGACGCCCCAGCCCAGGACGCTCAGCCCGTTGATCATCGTGGTGTGGGAGTCGGTGCCAACCACCGTGTCCGGGAACGCCATCATGCCGGAACCCGAGTCCCGGGAGGCAACGACCGTCGCAAGGTATTCGAGGTTCACCTGGTGGACTATGCCGGTCCCGGGCGGGACGACACTGAAGTTATCGAAGGCCTTCTGCGCCCATCGCAGAAAGGTGTACCGCTCCGTATTGCGCTCGAACTCCCGCTCCACGTTGAGCTGGAAGGCCGTGGGCACGCCGAAGTAGTCCACCTGCACCGAGTGGTCTATGACGAGGTCCACCGGCACAATGGGGTTGACCTTGTTGTGGTCGCCGCCCGCGCGGGCGATGGCCGAGCGCATTGCCGCCAGGTCCACCACCGCCGGGACGCCCGTGAAGTCCTGCATGAGCACACGGGACGGCATGAATGGGAACTCCCTTGACGACTGGGCCTTGGGGTCCCAGTTGGCGACCGCCATCACGTCCTCTTCCGTCACCAGGTAGCCGTCCAGGTTGCGCAGGGCATTCTCCAGCAGCACGCGGATGGAGAAGGGCAGCCTGGACAGGTTTATCAACCCCTCCTCTTCAAGGGCCGCCAGCCGCGCGTAGCCTGTGCTTCCCTGCGCGGATTCCAATGTAGAGTGTGCTTTCTGCTTGAGGTTATCAGTGCTCATAGTTGCGAATTCTCCCTATAGAGTGGACTTGTGTTGAGGTGTTAAGATTATGCCACAGGCGGGGTGAGCGCGCCAGTACAGAGACTGTTAACTAATCCATCAAAGCTTGTCAGCCCGCTCATCCCCGTATCAAGTACGGGGCAGGCTCTGAGCTTGTCGAAGGACATGAGCGGGGGCAATTACGTCCGAAGTCTACCCGCTCATATAGTTCGACAGGCTCACCATGAGCGGTAACAAGGATTGCTCACACCGATACTTGATACGGGAATCGTGGCGTAAGGAGCAGGAATGACGCCTGAAACGCCATCCAGATTGGTCTCCCTCACTGACACGGACCTGGACTTCGTTGTTGGCGAGGCCGCCCAGGGCGCCGCGGACGCGGACCGCCTCAAGCTCCTCATCGACGAGGACGAGCAGTTCCGGGCGGCTATCCTTGGCGACGAGAAGGTCTTCCAGCGTCTCATGGCCGACGAGGAGACCTTCCTGATGGTCTCCCCCGCCCTCTACTTCGAGGTGCTCCTCAGGCAGTCCCTTCGCGATCTGGAGACCGCGGGCTACACCGTCGAGCGGGACGGCCGGGCCGACCTGCCGGTCTTCGACACCCAGGACGTGGTCAAGTTCCTCTCCATCCAGGGCGTACTGGACTACCTGGCCCACATGCTAGCCTCCTTCACCCGCATCAACAGCTACGCCGTCCCCGTCCGCATACGGCGCGGCATTCGCCGGCGCGTTGTCTACAACGACATGGATATCGACAGCCTGGTGCGCCACTGCGCGACTGCCGACCATGAGCAGCGCTTCGGCTTCTACAAGCGCATCGCCGACGTCTGCCTTTTCATCTCCGGCGTCTTCCCGGAGTTCGCTTCGCCCGCCGTCCGCTACTCCGTCCCCGGCCGGATGCGCGCCGCCGTGTCGGACCGCACCCGGCGCAGCCTGTCGGACTACGAGGCCCAGGGCAGGCAGTTCTATGGCCTGGCGGAAGAGCACGATTCGGCCCACCACATGGGGCTGTCCGGCGTGTTCCGGCTGCTCAGAGACCACTTTGCGACCGCCCGGAAGCCCCTCGCCTTCATCGCCGCACACTACCTGCACGGCGTCAGGAACCGGCTCTTCGGAGCGCCCTCCGCCTGAAGACCGGATTGACAAACGACAGGTAATTGTGATAATTTTCCCAAAATGTCCGCTGAGCAGTGTGTTGCATGAGGCTGTACGCTAAGCCGATGTTCAAGCCAACGATAGCAGTTCTGGCGGCTGTTATAATTTCCATTGCCTTGGCGTGCGAAAGCGAGGAGCCGACGCCAACCCGTGAACCAACCCCTGAGCCTGCTCCCGCCACGGCTACGCCGGCCCCCACATCCACTGCGGACCTCACCAATGCGAATCAGACGAATGAACCGATACAAGGAGAAACCATGCCCAAGCAGTACAGCGCGCCACCCCCAATGACCATCGACCCCAGCGCCAAGATAACCGCCACCATGCACACCAGCGCAGGAGACATCGTCTTCGAGCTGTTCGCCTCGGAAGCGCCAAACACGGTGAACAACTTTGTGTTCCTGGCCCGGGAGGGCTACTACGACGGCGTGATCTTCCACCGCATAATCAAGGGGTTCATGGTCCAGAGCGGCGACCCGGAGGGCACCGGAATGGGCGGCCCCGGCTACAGCTTTGCCGACGAGCCGGTCACCCGGGACTACGTCCCCGGCACCCTGGCGATGGCGAACGCCGGTCCCAACACCAATGGAAGCCAGTTCTTCATCATGCACCAGGAGGCCGGACTGCCCAAGAACTACACCATCTTCGGGATTGTCGTTGAGGGGCTGGACGTTGTGGACGCCCTGGCAAACACGCCCGTCACCACCTCCAACACCGGGGAGCGCTCAAAGCCCGTGGAGCCGCCGACAATCCAGAGCATTGAGATATCGGAGGGATAGGGCTACGAGAACCGACGGGGACACGGGTCTCAGCAGAAGGGCAGGCCGCCAAGGTCCGAGGACCTAAACAGCTGGTCTTCCAGGGCGGCTGGTACGCACCCGGTCAACCTGTTCGCGGCGAGGTCCAGTTCCTTCAGGCTGATCATGTCGCCCAACTCCGCCGGTATCTCCCCGCTCAACCCGTTCCCGGCGAGATCCAGGTGCGTCAGGTTCCATAGGCCGCCCAACTCCGCAGGTATCTCTCCGGTCAACCCGTTCAGGCTGAGTCTCAGTTCCGTCAGGTTCCATAGGCCGCCCAGCTCCGCAGGTATCTCCCCGCTCAACTCGTTCCTGTCGAGGTACAGGAACCACAGGTTGGTCAGGCCGCCCAACTCCGCCGGTATCTCCCCGGTCAACTCGTTCTCGGCGAGGTACAGGTGCGTCAGGTTGGTCAGGCCGCCCAACTCCGCCGGTATCTCCCCAGTCAACCCGTTCCTGGAGAGGCTCAGGTTCGTCAAGCGTATCAGGTCGCCCAACTCCGCCGGTATCTCCCCGGTCAACCCGTTCCTGGCGAGGTACAGGTGCGTCAGGTTGGTCAGGCCGCCCAACTCCGCCGGTATCTCCCCAGTCAAGTCGTTCACGGGGAGGCTCAGGAACGACAGGTCTGTCAGGCCGCCCAACTCCGCCGGTATCTCCCCGGTCAACTCGTTCTCGGCGAGATCCAGGGTGACAACGCGGCCATTGGCGTTGGTCTCAACGCCATGCCATTCGCCCAGCGGCGCGTCGCTCAGCCAGTTGGCGTTTTCTGACCATTGGGGGCCGTTCGTGGCGTTGTAGAGGGCAGCCAGAATCTCGCGGTCGTCATTTGGCGCCATTATGGACCCGTCCATGGCCTCGCAGAAGGGCAGGCCGCCAAGGTCCGAGTACTCATCCAACTGGTCTTCCAGGGCGGCTGGCACGCACCCGCTCAAGTAGTTCCCATCGAGGTCCAAGTCCGTCAGGCGTGTCAGGCTGCCCAACTCCGCCGGTATCTCTCCGGTCAGTTGGTTGTCGCTGAGATCCAAGTCCGTCAGGCGTGTCAGGCCGCCCAACTCCACAGGTATCTCCCCGGTCAACCCGTTCCCAACGAGGCGCAGGTTCGTCAAGCGTGTCAGGCCGCCCAACTCCGCCGGTATCTCACCGGTCAACTCGTTCACGCCGAGATCCAGGGACGTCAGGGACGTCAGGCTGCCCAACTCCGCCGGTATCTCCCCAGTCAAGTCGTTCACGGGGAGGCGCAGGAACGACAGGTCTGTCAAGCCGCCCAACTCCGCAGGTATCTCACCGATCAACCCGTTCGCGATGAGGTCCAGGGTGACGACGCGGCCATTGGCGTTGGCCTCAACGCCATGCCATTCGCCCAGCGGCGCGTCGCTCAGCCAGTTGGCGCTTTCAGACCATTGGGGGCCGTCCGTGGCGTTGTAGAGGAGTTCCAATACATCCCTGTCCGTTCGGGGCGCGGCGGCCGTAGGCTCGGCGGTCGCCGTGGGCTCAGCCGTGGCAGTCGGCTCGGCCGTCGCCGTGGGCTCAGCCGTGGCAGTCGGCTCGGCGGTTGCCGCGGGCTCAGCCGTGGCCGTAGGCTCCGTCGTCGCCGCGGGCTCAGCCGTGGCAGTCGGCTCGGCGGTTGCCGCGGGCTCAGCCGTGGCCGTAGGCTCCGTCGTCGCCGTGGGCTCACCCGTGGCAGTCGGCTCGGCCGTTGGCGCTATGGCCGTCGTGGCCGTGGGCGCAGGCGTATTTGCAGGCTCCTCCGCGCCGCAAGCCAGAAGAATCGACGGGAGGGCCAGCGCGAGGGCTATGCTCAGAATAGTCATTGGCTTTGAAAGTCGAATCACTTCATTCACTCCTTTCAGGCTCTCACCCCAGGACCAGGGCAGGCTCGCCGCGGCGGAGCTTGTACGTCTCCACAAGCTCCCTGAACCGCTCGACATAGCCGTCGGAGGAGAGGACGTCCGTGGTCATGATGTAGGCGTCCTCGTTGTTGTCGGTGTAGTACCTCTTGCGCAGCCCAACCTGCTTGAAGCCGTACTTGGTGTACATGGACTGGGCAACGTGGTTGGACACCCGAACCTCCAGGGTCACCACCCGGGATCTGCGATTCATCGATAGCTCAACCGAGGCCATCAGGAGCAGCTCGCCCACGCTCTTTCCCCTCTGCGACTCCCTGACGGCGATTCCGGTGATATGCGCCTCGTCCGTCATGAACCACGTGGCCACGTAACCCGCCACGCGGTCACCGTTCAGCGACGAGTCCGAGGTTCGCCTGCCTCTCCCGAACAGCCTGGCCAGAACGCCTCGCAGTCCGCCCGGCCTGGGCGAGGCAACCGCGGCCGCGGGCTGGGGGTGCGTCTCTCCGGGGACGGGATTTCCCCCAGGAATCTCGTATGCGACCAGGAGGCTGGCCCTGCTGTTGGAGAGGTCTCGCTTGAAGGGGGTAGGGGGCCAGTTGGTGGGAAAGGCCTCCCGCTCAATCTCCGCCAGCTGCGGCAGATCCTCCTCCCTGGCGGGCCTTATGGCGAAGGACATGGCTGATTCCCTCTGACTCGACTCTGCAGCCGCCAATGGCAGCCGCGCCCCATTATAGCACGCTGCAGTTGGCTTATCGAATTGACCCGATGCCCCGGCTGGGTTATGATTCCAGCCACAATCCGCACTTGACCATCGAAGCCCCGGGAGTAGGGCTTCCTCGCATCCGCCTGACCACGCTCCGATATGGAAGAATCGCAGCCGGCCGAACCGCGCCCAAGGGAGATACTGGGAGGTCTATCCCTCCTGGTGATGCTGGCCGCGCTGGTGGCGGACCAGTTCTCCAAGTACATCGTCCTGACTTCAATGTACCCGGGGCAGTCCATCCCGGAGACTGGCCTGTTCCGCATCACCTACGTCACCAACACCGGCAGCGCATTTGGGCTGTTTCCCAACCAGACCTTCTTCCTGATCATCGCGTCCTTCATAGGAATAGGGATACTGCTGGTCTTCTACCACATACACCGCGTCAGCAGCCCTATTCTGCATATCAGCCTGGGACTGCAGCTTGGGGGCGCAATCGGCAACCTGATGGACCGCCTGCGGCTCGGGTACGTGGTGGACTTCCTGGACGTGGGCGCGTGGCCGGTCTTCAATCTTGCGGACTCCGCCATAGTGGTGGGTCTCGTCGGCCTTGTCTTCACGATGCTGACGACTAGCAGCTCCCAGGAGCGCTTCACCCAGCCCGACGAGTACCTCTTTCCGATGGGACTGACCATCCGGGAACGCGGTCCGATAGTCGAGGTCGGCGCGCCGGCCGCGGAAGAGGACGTCCAGCCGGTGTTGGAGGAGGAGCCGTGGAAGACGTCCGACGAGTAGTGGCCGACGTGCGGGATGAACGGCTGGACAAGTTCCTGGCCGCCCGCCAGGTCGACCTGTCCCGCGCCCAGATAGCGGGCCTGGTGGCCGGCGGCCTTGTCAGGGTCGACGGCGCAGTCGTCAAGCCGTCCTACCGTCTGCGCGGCGGAGAGGAGGTGGAGATAAGAGTCCTCCCCCCTCCGCCATCGGCCGTGTCGCCCCAGGACATACCCCTGTCCGTCGTCTACGAGGACGAGGACATCATCGTGATAGACAAGCCCGCAGGCATGGTGGCGCATCCCGCGCCGGGCCACCGGCTGGACACGGTCGCCAACGCCCTCCTTGCCCGTCTCCCGGACATAGAGGGAGTCGGGGACGAGCAGAGGCCCGGTATAGTCCACCGGCTGGACATGGACACGTCCGGCCTGATGGTGGCGGCTAAGAACCGCCGCGCCCACCGGCACGTCTCGGCGCAGATCAAGGACCGGAGCGTGCGCAAGGGGTACATGGCTCTCGTCAGGGGAAACGTCCAGCCGTCCGAGGGAGTGATCAGGGCCCAGATTGGCCGAGACCGGGGCAACCGAAAGCGCATGGCCGTGGTGGACGCCGGCCGCGAGGCGGAGACCTCCTACCGGGCGGTGGGGCAGGCTCCGGGCTGCACCCTGCTGGAGGTTTTCCCAAAGACGGGCAGGACGCACCAGATCCGGGTGCACCTCTCCGCTCTGGGGCATCCCCTGGTTGGAGACGCGCTGTACGGCGGCAGAGACCCGCGCCTGAATCGACACTTCCTCCACGCCCACATGCTTGGCTTGAGGCTGCCGGGCACGGGCGAGTACGCGGAGTTCCTATCTCCCCTGCCGGAGGACTTGAAGGCTGCGCTTTCGGAGCTTAACATTAACACGCTGGAGACGGTCGGCCGGCGGCCGGCCGCACAATCAATATAGAGAGGTCCTGGACTTGATGGACAAGAGAGTCAGAACACGCTACGCGCCCAGCCCCACGGGAGACCCCCACGTGGGCAACATTCGCACTGCCCTTTTCAGCTGGCTTTACGCCCGGCACACCGGCGGCGACTTCCTGGTGCGCATCGAAGACACGGACGTTGCCCGCAAAGTCGATGGTTCGCTGGAGGCGATCATGGACTCCCTGCGCTGGCTGGGCCTGGACTGGGACGAGGGCCCCGACGTAGGCGGGAGCTACGGCCCCTACGTGCAGTCGGAGCGGTTGGAACTTTACAGGCAGGCGGCGGAGGGCTTGGTGGAGCGAGGATGCGCCTACTACTGCTACTGCTCGCCGGAGCGGCTCAAGGAGATGCGCCAGGAGCAGGCGCGCCTGAAGCTGCCTCCCGGCTACGACCGCCTGTGCCGGGACAAGGGCTACGGGCCATCGGGAGACCCGCCGCCCGTGATTCGCTTCAAGATGCCCCTTGAGGGAGAGACCACCTTCCACGACGTCATCAGAGGCGACGTGACCTTCTCAAATGCAACGGTGGACGACTTCGTCATCCTCAAGTCGGACGGGTATCCCACCTACCACCTGGCCCACATTGTGGACGACAACCTGATGGACATCTCCCACGTCCTCCGGGCCGAGGAGTGGCTGCCCAGCACGCCCAGGCACATCCAAATGTACGAGGCCCTGGGCTACGAGATGCCCTACATCGCCCACCTGCCCATCATCCTGGGCCCAGACCGCTCCAAGCTGAGCAAGCGCCACGGCGACGTCTCGCTGCTCCAGTACCGGGACATGGGCTACCTGCCCGAGGCCATGTTCAACTTCCTGGCCCTCCTGGGCTGGTCCCTGGACGACCACACTGAGATCTTCTCCCGTGACGAGCTGGTGGCAAATTTCACGCTGGAGCGCATAGTCAAGTCCGGCGCAATCTTCAACCTGGATAAGCTCACCTGGATGAACGGGGTCTACATCCGCAGCATGAGCGACGAGGACCTGGTAGGCCGGATCATTGCGGTGCTGGACGAGACCCTTGCGCCGGACGTTCCTCGCCCGCTTTCCGAGGGGTACGTGGGCGCCATCACGCCCCTTGTCCAGGAGCGCCTCAAGACCATGACGGAGGTCCCCCAGCTGATGGACTTCTTCTTCCTGGACGAGCTGGACTACCCGGCCGACGACCTGGTCCAGAAGGGCATGGACAGGGCCGGGACAACCCACGCCCTTGAGTCCACTCTGCAGAGGGTAACGGGGCTGGACGACTGGTCCACGGAGTCGATTGAGGGGGAGCTGAGGCCCCTCGCCGAAGAGCTGAACATCAAGACGGGCCAGCTCTTCGGGGCAATCCGCGTGGCGGTAACGGGACGGAAGGCCGCGCCGCCTCTCTTCGAGACCATGGCCGTGCTTGGACGGGACAAATCACTGGACAGGCTGCGCAAGTCCGTCGGCGCTCTGCGCAGTGGTTGACGCCGGAAGCCTGCGGTCTTACACTTAAATGAGCAGGCCCTGAAAGGGGCCCTTGTACTTAGACTAGGAGGTACTGACATGTCCCTGCCCACACCCGTAACCGACGCCGATTTCGACCAGCAGGTCCTGGAATCCGATACCGTTGTCCTGGTTGACTTCTGGGCCGAGTGGTGCGGCCCCTGCAAGATGGTGGCCCCCGTCCTTGACGATCTGTCCCAGGAGTACGACGGCAAGATCAAGTTTACCAAGGTGGACGTGGACGAGAACCCCCAGACCGCTATGAAGTACGGCATCCGGAGCATCCCCACCATGCTGGTCTTCAAGGGCGGCAGCCCCGTGGACCAGGTGGTAGGCGCGGTCCCCAAGGCCGTCCTCAAGAAGCGACTGGACTCCGCTCTCTAAACATCTCAATAGACCATATCGGAGACTATTAAAGGTTTCTGTGCCGTCTTGAAAGAAGCGGCTTTCTCCGTCATTCCTGCGAAAGGAGACCTTTGAATAACCTCAGTTGGGGCGATTTCTCTTCGTCACCCCTGCGAAAGCAGGGGTCTAGAGCGTCCTAATAGGCGACTTCAGATTCCCGCTTTCGCGGGAATGACGATAAACGTATTGCCTCCAACGTGCTGCCATAGTTGCACAAAGGACTCCGTAGGCAGGAATCCAGGGGTGGCGGGGCATGGACTCCCGCCCCCGTATGGGAGTACGGGGCAGGCTTCGCGGGAGTGGATTGGATTTGTTCAGACCATTCCTAGATAACCCCAACGTGGGACCACCGTGGGAGTGGATAGGCTCTGGTGGGCTTCGCGGACTTCAAATCCGTCGGTGGGCGCCCTGCGGTGTCCACGGGGGGTTCGACTCCCTCCCGCTCCCGCTGCTCGACAGAGTGATGCGGCGGCGCTGGCGACCCGAAGCAACGCGAGCCTGCGCTCGCTCCATCGGACCTACGCAACGGCTACGTCACGCCGGAGCAGTCGGCAATAGTCTACGGCCTAGACGCGTTGGCCATCGAGCGGACGTTGTAGCTGGAGTAGAGCTAGAGTGCCGCGCCTAGTTCAGCACGCCGCAGGCAATGCGCCCTCCGGCTCCTCCGATAGGCTGGGCGTTGTGGTCATCGCGGTTCTCGTGGATCACAATAGCTGACCCGTCGTCGTCCATCAGCAGGTCTGGATCAACCAGGGTCGTGAAAAGCTCGGCCTGCACAGCGCCATCAGCGGCGGCGTAGACATTGGGCAGGTCGCCGTTGTCCGGGCCGTCCGGGTTGAGCAGCCCGTGCTGGCGATTGTCCACGTTAATGTGTCCGCCTGACGCCTTGAAGTCGGGCATGCACGTCCCGACCGAGTGGATGTGGATGCCGTGCGGGCCGGGTTCGATGCCTTCCACCATTACGGTCACCAGGAATCCCCCTGAGCCTTGTTGCATGACTACAGTGCCTAAGGTGTCGCCTTCCGCGTTCCGCATCTCGGCAGTGTAGCGCGCATCGCCCCAACTCCTGCCATTGTTGCTGCACGCCGCGGCCACGAGCATCAGCGCAAGTACCAGTGTCAAAGCGAAACAGAGGTTTCCGATCCTCGTCTGCATTGCGATTCCACCTTCCTTCAAGCGCGACCTTCTCCCCTGATATGGGCGGAGACCCCAGGCAGGCTGATAAGTTCCCGCGCCCTAGGCTAGCCCTGGCCCGTGGGAACGGAGAACGCGAATTCAGGCTCGCCAATCATCCCGGCAGCGACGGTGGAGTTGGTCCCTTCATCGATGAGGATGAAGCTGCCGGTGACGCGGTTGCTGGTGTAGTCGTCGACGGCCAACGGCGCGCTGACCTTGAGTCTGACGTGGCCGATCTCGTTCAGCCACATCAAGTCAGAGTCCGTTTCTCCGGTGAGGGACGTGATGCTGAACAGTGACACCAGGTCGGTGACAACCGCCTTCGCCGATCGCGTGGTGTGCTTGATGCGGTACATGTTGCCGGCTCGAAGGGGGTTGCGCTCGTCCATCCAGCAGACTACTGCGTCCAATTCCTGGGCCATCACCGGCCCGCCGTCCCATCCACATATCATCTCACCGCGAGTAATGTCTATGTCGTCGGCAATCTGGACGGTCACGGCATCCGGAGAGCGCGCCTCATCCACGACACCCCAGGGCGCTTCGATGGCCGTGATGACGCTCTCCGCGCCGGAGGGCACGATGCGCACCCGCTGGCCCACGCGCAGGACGCCCGAGGCGACGCTCCCAGCATAGCCCCGGTAGTCGTGGTACTCCTCGCGATGTGGGCGGACGACGTATTGGACAGGCATTCTCAACGGCAGCGAATCGAGCCCTTCACGCACCGGCAGGCTCTCAAGGTGGGCCAGCAGAGGGTCGCCCTGGTACCAGGGCATGTTCGCCGACGGCTCCACCACGTTGTCGCCCCTGAGCGCCGACATGGGGATATAGGTCACATCGTCCACACGGAGCCGCTCCATCAGCGGAGTGAATCTGGAACGGACCGCTTCGTAGGCCTGTTCCTCATAGCCAACGAGGTCCATTTTGTTGACGCAGACGACGATTCGGTCGATGCCCAGCAAGGAGGCCAACACTGCGTGGCGGCGTGATTGCTCCACCACGCCGTTGCGCGCATCGATCATGATCAGCACCGCCTCGGCTGTGGATGCCCCTGTGACCATGTTGCGCGTGTACTGCACGTGCCCCGGGGTGTCTGCCAGTATGAACTTGCGCTTTGGGGTGGAAAAGTAGCGGTAGGCGACGTCGATGGTCACGCCCTGCTCCCGCTCCGCGCGCAGGCCGTCGGTGACGAGGGCGAGGTTCACATAGTCGCCGTGCTGACGTCGGCTGGCATCCTCGACGGCGAGGAGTACGTCGTCGTCCAGGGCCTTGGAGTCATACAGCAAACGACCGATTAGTGTGCTCTTGCCATCGTCCACGGAACCGGCCGTGGCGATGCGGAGAAGGTCCACGCTAGAAGTACCCCTCGCGCTTGCGGTCTTCCATGGCCGCCTCTGCGGTGCGGTCGTCGGCCCGGGTCGCGCCGCGCTCGGAGATGCGGGTCGTCAGCGTTTCGGCGATAACTGCCTCGGGCGTGGCGGCCTCAGACGGCACGGCTGCCGTGGATGTCATGTCGCCGACGGTGCGGAATCGCACGCTGCGGACGACCACCGGTTCGCCGCGAGTTGGCTGCATCACCGGGGACAGCGCCATGAGCATACCGTCCTGCTCGAACACCTCACGCTGGTGAGCGTAGTAAATTTCCGGCAGCTCTATGTTCTCCTCGGCTATGTAGCGCCAGATGTCCAACTCCGTCCAGTTGGAGAGTGGAAAGACGCGCATGTGCTGGCCGAATCCAATATTCCCGTTGTAAAGGCTCCAGAGCTCCGGGCGCTGGTTGCGCGGGTCCCACTGGCCGAACTCGTCTCGCACAGAGTAGACGCGCTCCTTTGCCCGCGAACGTTCCTCATCACGCCGCGCGCCGCCGAACACCGCCGTGAACTTCCCCCGGCGAATCGTCTCCAGCAGCACCGGTGTCTGCATGCGGTTGCGAGTGTAACTGGCGCTCGGCGGGGCGGGAATAAGCCCTGAGGCAATTGCTTCGTCAACCGAGCCCACAACCAGCTCCACTCCAAGCCGCTCTACGACTCGATCCCGGAATGCGATGACCTCGGGAAAGTTGTGGCCGGTGTCGATGTGGACCACTGGGAACGGCAGGTTGGCGGGGCGGAGCGCCTTGACGGCGACGTGCAGGAGCACGGCCGAGTCCTTGCCGCCGGAGAAGAGCAGCGCCGGCCTGTCGAACTCCGCGACCACTTCCCGGATGATGTGTATTGCTTCCGACTCCAGGGAGCGGAGATGCCAGTACTCGGAGCGCTCGTCTGAAACTGCAAGCTCCTGTACACCCAATCCCGCTGACTCTGTTATTGTCATCCGGAGCTCCTTCTCGGCATATTCAGGCAAAAGAAAAACCCCCTCCGCGTTTGCAGGGGGGCCAGAGGTCTCTTCTTCTGAGTTTCGGCGCTAGTCGGTTTGCGGCGCGCTAGCTGAAACAGAAGGCCCTCTGGCCTCCAGACAACAGCAGCTACACAGGCACATGCTAGCGCTCATTGGTGGGATAGTACCAGCGCTCAGTTGGAATGTCAAGACATGCATTTCCCGTGTATTCTCTATACGTGTTGTTAACACCACTTCTTTCCCGCTCATGGTGAGCCTGTCGAACCATTTGAGCGGGAAGAATGTGGGCATGGGTGACAACGCTCATTCACTTCGACGAGCTCAGTATGAGCGGTGTCGCGCATCATAACCAAGGCCTGTAGTGAATACCAATTCCCATGTCGGCAACGCATTCACGGCCCGCTGCAATTCACAACTTCCGCCGCCCGCGATACACTTCGCCTCCAACGCGGTATAATCAAGTCGCTCCAAACTCAAGACACCTGCTAAGGAGGGACCCATGTACGACGAACCCATCATCGGACTGGTCGAAGCGCGCAAGGCGATTCAGGCAATGCTGGACGAGGCAATGAAGGAGCCGGACAGGCCTATCGCAATGGCCGTTGTCGACGTCAACGGAAGGCTGGTGGCATTCGCCCGGATGGACCGATGCCGCCTGCTGCCGCAGTCGCTGGCCTTCAAGAAGGCCTACACCGCCGCCGTAATGCGCAGCGACACCGTGGACGTTGCAGAGCGGTTCAGGACCGCCGGCCGCAGCGTCAGCGACTTCGGCGATACCAACATGGCGGCGGTACAGGGCGGCGTGGTGATCCAGCGCCCCAGCGACAACGCCTTCCTGGGCGGCATCGGCGTGAGCGGGCTTGCGGCTCAGGAGGACGAGGACCTGTGCCGGGTGGGCATCGCCGCAATGGGGCTGTAGGCCTGCCAGGTTGCGCCCCTACAGAGGCTTTCGCACAACCTTCGTACGTCTCGCCCCATCTCTGAATCCTCCTTGAAGCAGGATAGACTATTCCTTCCCCCGCAGTGCGGGGGAAGGTGGGGATGGGGGCAGAAGGAGGCAACTCATGCAAATGGAAATTCCGGGCCCAACCGGAAGCCTAGAGGGCTTCCTGCACCTGCCGGATGGCGACGGCCTCTTCCCTGCGGTGGTGGTCTGCCACCCGCACCCCCAGATGGGCGGGGACATGCACAACAACGTGGTCATGGGCATCTGCTACGCCCTGTTCATTTCTGGCATCGCGTCCCTGCGCTTCAACTTCCGCGGCGTGGGCCGGAGCCAAGGCCAGTACGACGAAGGCAGGGGCGAAATTGACGACGTCCTGGCGGCCCTCGCTTTCGCAGGCTCTCAGGAGTCGATAGCGACCGACCGCGTGGGGCTGGCAGGCTACTCCTTTGGCGCGGGCGTCGCAATGAAGACGGCCCAGAGGGGCGGCGTGACTAAGGCCCTGTCCCTGATAGGCCGCGCCAGGGTCGACGCCGAAGACAATTTCAGCAGGATTCCGTCCCTGCCCATACAGTTCATCATCGGCGACAGGGACCGGCTGATGCCGGACGAGCAGTTCGCGGACCTGACCAACAAGCTCACAGTCCCGCCGGAGATGCACGTCATCTCGGGAGCCGACCACTTCTTCATGGGCCAGGAGCGGGAGGCCGCAGAGTTCGTCACTGCCTTCTTCCAGCAGCGGCTCTCGCCCACCGCATAGCTATGCGGCAGCAGAGCATCGGCTTCAGGAGCGGCAAGCTCACCCTGGAGGGCATTGTGACCATCCCCCAGCGCGTCACGGGCGGCTCTCCCGGCGTGGTGGTGTGCCACGCGCACCCCGTCTTGGGCGGGAACATGACCTCCGACCTGATGCACGCCATCTGCCAGTCCCTTGACGACGCCGGAATAGCGACCTTCCGGTTCAACTTCCGCGGCGTCGGCGGCAGCGAAGGGACGTTTGACCAGGGCAAGGGCGAGCAGGACGACCTCAAGTCGGCCTTCGAGACGCTCAGGAAGTGGCCCGGCGTCAACAAGAAAGGCGTGGGAGTGGCCGGCGTCTCCTTCGGCGCGGTTGTGGCCCTGGACTTCTTCCAGAAGGACAGGGGTCAGGCGGCGCTCGCCGTTGTTTCGCCGACTGTGGCGTCGATGAAGCGGGCGCGGCTGGACAAGCTAAAGGGCGGCAGGCTGGTTGTCGCCGGTGAGCAGGACCGCATGGCTCCCGCAGACGAGCTGATCAGCCTTGCGGTGGCTTCCCAGGGAGTGGAGTGCTGCATGATCACCGGAGCGGACCACACCTGGTCCGGCCACGAGGGCGAGCTGGCCAGCCAGATGGCCGAGTTCTTCACCAGCGCGCTGCGGTAGGCCGGCCTGGTAAGAGAGGTGCAGCAGGCTGCCAAAGACAAGCGAGACTGAGTATAATGGCCGTAGAAGAGAGGTCAGCTGAATGGGCACGTTTCATATAAATTTCAAAGTTAGACGTGACGAGGCAAGCCCTTTCCAGGAAGTGGAAGGGCTTGTTGATACGGGAGCGACATACACCATGTTGCCTTCCAGCTTGCTGAATGGGTTGAATGTCGTGCCTGTCAAGCGGAGTGAGTTCACAATGGCCGACGGTCGAAAACAGTGGATGGGAATTGGGGATGTTCGTGTCCGTATTGGGCAGGAAGAACGCTTTAGCCCTGTCATTTTTGGCCCTGAGGAGAGATTCCTGCTAGGGGCTGTGACTTTGCAAATCTTTGGCCTGGCTGTAGATACAACTCACGAGAAGTTGATCCCAGCGTCGGAGATGACCATATAGTGGCGCGCTACCCGGCGGAGAGAAGTGAATGACCACAGCTGAAGCAGAAGCCGCCCGCATATTCGCTGACGCGCGGCTTATGAGCGAAGCCGCCCTTGAGCGCCTTGCCGCAGGCGACCTCCGGGACGCCGCGGAGAAAGCCTGGTGCGCTACCCTTCGAGCCACGGAAGCCCTTGTCCTCGCCCGCACAGGCCAGCGGCCAGGGACGTCCACGCAAGCCAGCCGACGGCTGGGGGTCATCGCCGACTCCGACCCTTCGGTCAGAGAGCTTGAACAGATATATTATCTCAGGCAAGGCAGACTCCACGGCGATTGCTTCTACCACGAAATCTGCCCCATGCCCGGCACGGAACGCCTCATCCGCGAGACCGCCGAATTCAACGCTCAAGCTGAGAGGCTGGCCAACGGCCCGCCCATTGAGCCACAGGACATTGGCCCTTAAGACTGCCTCCCGATATACCTCCCTAACAGGCATCGTATCCCTCCCCGGCATTTGCTAGGGCTGGATTCAACTGAGTGTAATCGTGCTCTACCGCCATACCTCCGCCTTTCCCACACCAGAAATATTCTAGAATCACGTCTGAAGGGACACTCGGCGTCTCATAGCCCCTGTCGTCACACAGACGCTCTACCTGATGCAGAACAATCAGGTAGCCATAGTACGATCTGTTGCCCTCATGCCCCTGGCCAATAAAAGTTAGTTTACGCACCGCTCTATCCAGAGCTAGGTCCTCCTTCAACGGTAGCTGCGCAAGCATCCCCTCCCAATGTTCCACCCCCGGCGAGTTGCGGTGTTCATGGCTAACGGCAGCCTTGTGAACGCTTGAAGCGAACGCGCTGAACTCGGAGCAAGCCCTGGCAGCGGGCGTCTGTGATTCTACGCTAGAGCACGCTGACAGAAGTAGCAGGAACACAAGCAAAATGTTGCGGACCATCACGATATAGTATGCGCCTTCATGGAACACATGCACACTTGATATTGTTTTAGAGTGATTTCAACTAGCCTCTGGGGTATGGTACTTATCAACAAGATACCCAATGGGTAGCGTCTCAGTTTGACTTTACTGGACTTAGGGACACTCGAACCCGGTAATCCTTTTCATCTCTGTCATGGCACTTTCCACGCCCGCTATGAAGTTCTCCATTACCTCCCGCTCAGCTTCTTCGCGGCTTACACCCATGCGAATATAATCGTCCTTGTTATAGTGCCAGTCCATCGATGCCTCAGCATAGGCAGCTTGGATAGCCTGTTCTTTTCGCTCATTTAGGTCTCGGCAGAATGCCGCTTCTTCACGGCGGTCTTGGTATTGCCAATAAAAGACGACAATGACTATGGCGCAAAGAGCAAGAATGCTATAAATAGCTCTTTGTTTCATCTACGGAACACCTGATTGACGATATGACCGCCCTGTAGTATTCCCACTTGAAGAAGTGGGTAAGACACAACCAGTCAAAGACATTCTAACATCCCTGCCACTTGCCATATCCTTAGGTAGTGATACTGCCCAGATAATGGCGCATCGTCTCCGGTCTTGCCGCTCCACGTTGACCGGTAACTCATGCCCATTCACGACGACTGGGCTACAACAATGCGGAGTATAGTCTCGTCAAAAAAATGTCAAACGATAGCTTTCTCCCACCCTCCCCATACACAACATTGACAAGCCCCAATCCTCATAGATACAATTCAACTACCATCGACTCCTAGTAGTAGGGAGCGGTGAGTATATGGCAAGTCCAGCAGGAGCCGCGGGGATCGTGAGACCACGACGGCAGGACAGCTTCCAAGAAGTTTACAATTGGCCTTCTCCAAGGCGGGAGAGGGCCATATCCGTTTTGGAGCCCCGCCGTGCATAACGCCATAACGGACGTCGCTGGCGTTCAGGTGGGACACTCCACCAACCGGGAGGCCGCCACCGGCTGCACCGTGGTGCTCTGCCCCGAGGGCGCAGTTGGCGGAGTGGACGTCCGCGGCTCGGCCCCGGGCACTCGCGAGACCGACCTCATGCGCCCCGGCAACCTGGTCCAGCAGGTGCACGCAATCCTCCTCAGCGGAGGCAGCGCATACGGCTTGGACGCCGCCTCCGGCGTCATGCGCTACCTTGAGGAGCGAGGCTGCGGATTCAAGATAGGCGATGGCGTTGTGCCCATCGTGCCCGCGGCCATCCTCTTCGACCTCGGTCTTGTAACCCACAAGGTGCGCCCCGGGCCCGACGACGGCTACGCGGCCTGCGTCAACGCGACCGACGGCCCGCCGGCGGAGGGCAGCGTAGGAGCCGGGACCGGCGCGACTGTGGGCAAGGCCCTTGGCAGGGACCGGTCCACCAAGGGCGGCCTCGGCACGTCCAGCATCGACCTCGGCGACTTCACAGTGGGCGCAATCGCCGCGGTCAACGCCGTCGGCGACGTAGTTGACCCGGACACGGGCCGGGTTGTCGCAGGCCCAAGGGACGAGGGTGACCGGGGCTTCCTTCGCACCACGGAAATCCTCGCCAGGCCTCAGGTCAAGGCCGACGCCCTCAGCGCGCCCACCAACACCACAATCGCAGTGGTCGCCACCGACGCATCCCTGAACAAGGAGCAGGCCAACAAGCTGGCGCAGGTGGGTCAGGACGGCCTGGCCCTGGCCGTGCGCCCGTCCCACATGATGTCCGATGGAGACGTGGTGTTCTGCATAGCCACGGGCCGCAGCGAGGCGGAGGTGGACATGAGGCGGCTGTGCTCGGCGGCCACGACGGTCGTAGCCAGAGCCGTAGTCAGGGGCGCGCTCATGGCGGAGGGCCTTGGCGGAGTGCCCGCTGCCGGAGAGCTTGACATTCAAGGCAATGGAGCTTGACGGTCATGATGAACAGCCTGGCGCCAAGGCTGCTTTCGTGGGGAATGACCTTTTCCGGTCTCGGAATCGGGCTGATCGTCGCGTCCTTCGTTGGAGAGGACACCCCCGCCATGGCGCTGCTGGGACTGGGAATGCTGGGAGGAGGCATAGCGATGCTCGCTGCCCGATTCCTGTTTGGGAGGAGCGCCGGTGAGCGGTAAAGACCTGAAGCTGGGATTCATCGGCGCGGGCCGCGCGGCAACAGCCCTGGCTCTGGGCCTGCGACAGCACGGCTACAACGTCGCGGCCGTGTCCAGCCGCACGCCGTCCTCCGCCGAGAAGCTGGCCGCTCGCCTGGATGGGTGCGCATCCTGCGCCGACCCCCAGGGCGTGGCCAATGCCTGCGACCTGGTATTCATCACTACGCCGGACTCTGCAATCGGGCCTGTGGCCGGACAGCTCAGGTGGCACACGGACGCGTGGGTTGTGCACTGCTCAGGCGCGGAGTCCGCCGACATTCTGGACGCCGCCCGGGACCAGAGCGCGCTGACCGGCTCATTCCACCCCATGCAGACCTTCCCCGGAACGGAGAACGTCGACGCGTCCGTCCTGTCGGGAATCGCCTACGCCGTCGAGGGACCACCGCCCCTGTCAGACGCTCTCAAGGAGATGGCCATCGCACTGGGAGGCTGGGCCGTCGAGATTGGCCCGCAGGACCGGGCGCTATATCACCTCTCCGGCTTCCTGGCGTGTGGCGCGGTCGTCGCACTGATGGCCCAGGCGTCGGAGATCTGGAAGGTCATGGGGTACTCGAGGGAGCAGGGCCAGGACGTGCTTCTTCCGCTACTGAGGAGCACCGTCGAGAGCCTTGAGACCCGGGGCATTCCTGCGGCCCTGACCGGCCCCGTATCGAGGGGCGACGTAAGCACCGTCATCAAGCACCTGGACGCCCTTGAAAGCAGGGTGCCCTCGGTCGTACCAATCTACTGCCAGACCGCTTTGGAAGCCGTGTCCCTGTCCAGGGAAAAGGGAGGAATCGATGGTAGAATAGAGCAGGAGCTCACCCAGCTGCTGGAGGAGAGGCTCGCAGGAGCCGGTCGACTATTCGTGAGTTGAGTTCACGCGACCCCAAAGGGCGCGTAGGAGGTTGACATGCGGGTAACCATCAGCGACATCAAGCAGATGAAGGCAAGGGGGGAGAAAATCCCCATGATGACTGCCTACGACTACACCTCGGCCCGGATTGTGGACGACGCCGGCATCCCAATGATCCTGGTGGGCGACAGCCTGGGCCAGGTGATGCTGGGATACGACTCGACAGTGCCGGTCACGATGGAGGATATGCTCCACCACACCAAGGCGGTGGCCCGGGGCGCCGGCAACGCCCTGATCGTCGGAGACATGCCGTTCATGTCCTACCAGACCGGCTCCACCGACGCGCTTCGCAACGCGGCACGGTTCCTACAGGAGGCAGGAGCGCAGACGGTGAAGCTGGAGGGCGGCGTCACCATGGCGTCCACGGTGCAGCGCCTGGTGACCGCAGGCATCCCAGTCATGGGGCACATAGGGCTGACGCCCCAGTCGGTTAACCAGCTTGGCGGCTACAAGGTCCAGGGCAAGACCCTCAAGACCGCCGTAAGGGTGATGGAGGACGCAAGGGCCCTGGAGCAGGCCGGGGCTTTCGCCATTGTCTTGGAGTGCGTGCCGGAGTCCCTGTCCAAGCTGATCACGGACCGCCTTTCGATACCGACCATCGGCATTGGCGCGGGCAACGAGTGCGACGGCCAGGTGCAGGTCTTCCACGATATGCTGGGCCTCATCAGCGACTTCGTCCCCAAGCACGCCAAGCGTTACGCCTCCCTGGGCGATACCATTGCGGGCGCGCTGAGGCAGTACGCGGCGGAGGTCAAGGACCGGAGCTTCCCCGGTCCCAACCACAGCTACCATCTCAAAGAGGAAGTCCTGGCTGAGCTGCTCGCCCAAGTCCGCTAGCCCCATGAGGCTCATCCACACCGTGGCTGAAATGTCGGCGGCCCAGAGGGAGGTCGCCAGACCCCTGGGCCTGGTGCCCACTATGGGCGCTCTGCACGAAGGCCATCTGTCTCTCGTGCGACAGGCCCGTGAGGAGAACTCGACCGCTGCGGCGAGTATCTTTGTAAATCCCACCCAGTTCGGCCCGCAGGAGGACTTCGGCTCCTACCCCAGGGACCTGGACCGAGACCTGGCCCTGCTGGAAGAGTGCGGGGTCGACTTGGTGTTCCTGCCGCAGCCGGAGGACATGTTCCCGGTCGGCTTCGACACGTGGGTCAACGTGGACCGCACGGCCGCCCGTCTGGAGGGAGAGGCCAGGCCGGGCCACTTCCGGGGCGTCGCCACTGTGGTGACCAAGCTGTTCACCATCGTCAGGCCGGACAGGGCCTACTTCGGCCAGAAGGACGCGCAGCAGGCCCAGGTCATTCGCAGGCTGAACACCGACCTGAACCTGGGCGTAGACCCGGTCATCATGCCCACCGTGCGGGAACCCGACGGCCTTGCCATGAGCAGCCGCAACGTCTATCTCAACGCCCAGGAGCGGGAGGCTGCCCTGGTCCTCTACCGGTCTCTGTGCCTGGCCCAGGATATGCACCGGGACGGCGTGACCTCGGCCGCGCAGATAAGGGACGCGATGCGCGAGCTGATACAGGCCGAGCCCCTGGCCCAAATCGATTACGTCAGCATCGCCAACCACGACACGCTGGAGGAACTGGAGTCGGTACTGGCTCCGGCGCTGGTGTCCCTGGCCGTGAGAATCGGGCGGGCGCGTCTCATAGACAACGTGGCGCTGGAAAGCTGAGCAAACCCGGCTATAACGGAGTCCTCCTTAAGTCCGCGAATAGCCCATTGATCCACATTCGTTGCGCCACGCCTCGTTGTGGTATCATGAATCCGCGAGGAGCTTGGTGGAATGGGGCAACGCGGGCTGCCTCAAGTCGAGCCGCAGTTGAGCCTGTGCACCCATTCCCAACCTGGAATCAACAGACCGGCAGTGAGGTACGTGGAGAACATCGCCCGCTATCGCCAGGGAGCGCGAAGGCCAATTTCTACTCCTCTTTGTGCTATTCTTCTCCCTGTCTCTAGGGTTGGTGGTATGGTACGAAGTACGGCACGAAACCGGAGACGACGGATGGGACACCGCCATAGCCATAGGCATGGGAATGTTCTACTGCGTCGTCATCTCGACGGCCTTGGCTTATGTCATAGTGGAGGGAGTTGCCATGCTGGCTGAACAGTTTATCAAGAAGCGGTACGCTGCGGGAAAGGCCGAGGGGAAGGCGGAAGGAGAAGCCGTTCGGCAAGAGGAATGGGAGGCCTGGAACCAACGACGGCTGGAAGCGGAGGCCAAAGGCCAACCGTTCAATGAGCCGCCGCCTACTCTGGAGAACCATAAGTAGAAGGCACGATAGTCAGCCTGAGCGCGTGCTCATAAGTGCATCCAGATCAAGTAGGCCAACCTACTACCAAGGCAGACGCTATTGCTAATTCTGGCCACCAACGACGACGGCGTTTACGCTCCCGGCCTGTGGGCCTCAGTCGGGGCGCTAAAGGAAGTGGGAGAAGTGGTGGTGGTGGCGCCGGACCGGGAGCAGAGCGGCGTCGGCACAGCCATCACCCTGAACAACCCCGTTCACGTCCGGGAGGTCATGCCCCTCATCGAAGGCGTCAAGACCTACGCCGTCGAGGGTACGCCGGCGGACAGCACCATTCTCGGTGTCGAGTCCCTGGTTGGTGAGGAAAAGATCGACCTGGTGGTCTCCGGCATCAACCCCGGCGCAAACATGGGCAACGACGTCTTCATCTCAGGCACGGTGGGCGCTGCGCTTCAGGGCTTCTTCCGCGGCATACCGGCCATAGCAGTCTCAGTGACCGCCCTCAGAGACGTGCACTTCGCGCCGGCGGCCGGCGTCATCCGGCAGCTCGCCGAGGCGGTCGGCCAGGGGACACTGGCCCCTCCCCTGCTGCTGAACATCAACGTGCCAAACGTGCCCCAGGAGAAGCTGAAGGGCGTGTCGCTGACGCACCTGGGCCAGCGCACCTACATGGACGTGGTCAAGGAGGAGGACAACGGGCGGCGCAAGTTCTACTGGATCACCCGGGAGAGCCCGGGCTGGGTGCTGGAGAAGGGTCTGGACGTGTGGACCATCCGACGCCGTCGCGTCTCCATAACGCCAATTCACACCGACCTGACGGCGTCCGCGAGAACGAAAGAGGTGCGCAAGGTCACGCGGGACATCCGGGCGTCCCTGAAACCTGGCGGCGAATAGATTCCCGCTCCTGCAGACACTCGGCTAACTGCGCTGGCATATCCAAAGAAGTACCTTTATCGTCATTCCGGCGAAAGCCGGACTCCAGGGCGTCCGATATAGAAGGAAATAGATTCCTGCTTCCGCAGGAATGACGGGTTATGGCTTGAATCAGATCAGGTCTATGGGCGGAATGGAGCCGATGATGCCGCGGTCAAGCGCCCTGGAGAATAGCGTCTCCAGCGCCCGCTTTCCCTCCTCGCCCATGTCCAGCGTGTCGTCGTTGACGTACATCCGGACAAAGCGGCGGCAGGTCTCCCTCTCCGTCCCGCGGCTGAACGTGATGGCATAGTCCAGGGCCTCGTCTTCGTGGTCAAAGGCATACTGGATGCTGTCCCGCAGCGAGTCCGCCATCAGCTGCGCCACCTCTTCGCCGAGGTCGCGGCGCACCATGTCCAGTCCCAGGGGTATGGGCAGGCCCGTGTCCTGGCCCCAAGCCTCGCCCAGGTCCAGCAGCTTCACCAGGCCCGCTTCGCCGTAAGTGACCTGGCCCTCGTGGATGAGCAGACCGGCGTCAACCTCCCGGTTCAGAACCGCCGGCATGATCTTGTCGAAGTCGATGGGGACGGCCTCAAAGCCCTCAGCATACAGCCGCAGAAGAAGGTATGCCGTCGTGTAGGTGCCGGGAATGGCTACCCGAGTGCCCTGAAGAGAGGTGATCTCGCCGTCGGCGCGGGCCACGATCATCGGCCCGTAGTTGCGGCCAATGGAGGACCCGACGCTCATGATGCGGTACTTGTCAGCCACCTGGGGGTACGCCCCCGCGGAGATGGCCGTGCCCTCCAGCTCGCCGCTCAGCGCCCGCTTGTTGAGGCTCTCGATGTCCTCCAGGACGTGCTGCACCTCGTAGTCGCCCACGGGCACCTTGCCGTGAGCGATGGCGTAGTACATGAACGCGTCGTCAGCGTCCGGGCTGTGGCCTATGCGGATAACGGACATAATCCCTCCAAAGAGCGACTCTACTCGTCGAAGACCTTTAGTATCTCGTACTTGGTTGTGCGCTGGGCGGGCGTGTAGCCGGCGTCCCTGATTATCGACTTGATCTCGTCCGTGGTGGTGCGATTGTAGAAGCCCGCCTCCTGCATCACGTTCTCGTCGAACAGCGTGCCGCCGAAGTCGTCCGCGCCGAAGCTCAGGGCAACCTCACCCGTCTTCTTCCGCTCGGAGAACCAGGAAGCCTGAACGTGCTGGACGTTGTCCAGGTATATCCGGGCCAGGGCGATCATGCGCAGGTATGGGTTCGGCCCGGCCTCCGTCTTCACCCTTGCGCCCAGCGCGGTGTTGTCGCGCTTGTAGCTCCAGGGTATGAACGCCGTGAAACCCGGCTGGCCGTCGGCGATCGCGTCGTCCTGTACGGAGCGTGTGTGCTCCATGTGCTCGATGAGGTCCTCCGGCTTCTCCAGGTGGCCGTACATCATCGTGGCCGTTGTCCTGTAGCCCAGCTTGTGGGCCTCCCGGTGTACGTCGACCCAGTCCTGGACGCGGCCCTTGGGCCAGAGACGGCTGAGCCTGTGCTTCACCGTGTCCGAAAGCACCTCGGAGCCGCCGCCCGGAAGCGTCTCCTGGCCGGCGTCCTTCAGCCGGCGCAGCACCTCCGAGATGGGCATCTCGGCCACCTGGGACATCTTCTGTATCTCAGGCGCCGAGAAGAAGTGTGGCAGAACCTGGGGATAGCGCGCCCGGGTCTCCCGCACAAGGTCCTCGTAGTACTCCATTGGCAGCTTGGGGTTGAGGCCGCCCTGGAGCAGCACCGTAGTCACGCCTTTGCTTGCAGCCTGTCCCACCATCTCCATCATCTGCTCAACTGAGTGGGTGTAGGCGTCATCGTCCTTCTCAGTGCGATAGAACGCGCAGAAGGTGCAGTAGGCGTCGCAGACGTTGGTGTAGTTGAGGTTTGTGTCGACTACGAAGGTCACCACCGGGTCGGGGTTGTGCCGGTAGCGCACCTCCTGGGCCAGGGAGCCAAGCTCCAGAAGAGAAGCCTCCTGAAGCAGGTACAGCCCGTCCTCCCGGTTTATCCGATCTCCGGACCTAACTTTCTCGGCCACGTCCTTCATCTGAACAGATCCGCTCATACAGTCGCCTCCTTCGCCGCGGTGAGTGAGAGCCACACCTGTTTGAAGACGCGGACGGCCTGCATATCCTCCTCGTCCAGGACAAGCCGCAGGCATCGCAGGTAGCTAGCGACCTCCTCGCGGCTCATTCCCATGTGCGCTCTCTTATCGGCTATGGTGTCAAGGTTATTCTCCAGGTTCCAGGCCAGGTTCTTTCTCAGTCCTCCGGCCAGGGACTCCTTTACTCCTTCGTCCAGTGAACGATTCACCATCCACAGGGCGAACACGAACGGCAATCCCTTCCAATCAAGCCACTCCTCGGCCAGGTCGTACCGGTAGGGATAGCCTTCGACCTTCCCGTGTGTGAGCAGCGCCTGGTCCCCGATCAGCAGGAAGGCGTCGAGTTCCGGCGCGTCCAGAGCGACATACTCCCTGGGCCGCACGTCGCACCGGAGCTCCAGCATCGCCTTCATAAGCTGCACGGCCGTTGCCGAATCCTGAGTCGCTCCCACGCGGGCCCCGGACAACTCCTCCATAGGCCTCCTGGAGTAGAAGAGAATGCTGAGTACGGGGCCTTTGGCACTGATTCCCATGCCGCCCAGTGGCTCGAACCTGTCCTCAAGGCCAAAGCCCTGCACCAGCGAGAACGGCCCTGCGTCCAGATCTCCAGCCTGGGCCAGTGGCCCCATGCGGCTTGGCGGCATTGGGCAAAGCTCCACGCCGTCAATGGCAAGCCCGTGATAGAAGGGCTCGCAGTTCAGGTAGGGAATCTGCCCTACTCTAATTGTCATAGACTTGAATCTCGTTGTAGAGGGCGTCCCGCTCCACGGGCGTCTTGCCGGCGTCCCGGATGAGTCGAAGCATCCGCTCCCGGGCCAGTCCCACGGGGCTTGCCGCCAGGGCCGCGTGCGCGATTCGCTCCTCGCCAATGGTCCCATCCAGGTCGCTTGCGCCGAAGTTCAGGGCTATGGAGGCCGTCTCCTCCCCTATCATCACCCAGTAGGCCTTGATGTGCGGGAAGTTGTCCAGCATGAGCCGGGACGTGGCAATGGTGCGCAGGTCCTCCATGGATGACGCCTGGCGCGGGACGAGGTTCGTTGTCCCAACCTGGTACTCCAGCGGGATGAAGGCCAGAAACCCGGGCGACTCGTCCTGAAGCTCCCTGAGCATCACCATGTGGGCAACGCGCTCCTCGTAGGTTTCGATGTGGCCGTAGAGCAGGGTAGCGTTGGACGGTATGCCCATGTTGTGGGCCAGCTTGTGGATGTCCAGCCAGCGCTGGGCGCTGTTCTTGCCCGGGAACAGCTCCTTGCGGACCCGGTTGGAGAAGACCTCAGCGCCGCCGCCGGGCATCGACTCAAGGCCGGCCTCCTTCATCCGCGTCAGCACCTCCTCCTCAGACATCCTGAACCGCTTGCAGAAGTAGTCTATCTCCGAAGCGGTCCACGCCTTGATCTTTATGCTGGGATACGCCTCGTGGATGCCCTTGATGATGCCCTCGTACCGCTCGAAGGGCCAGTCGGGATGGTGCCCCCCGACTATGTGCACCTCGTGCATGTCCTCGTGGAGCTTGGACAGGATCTCCTCCATGCCCATTTCGTAGGCGTCGTCGTCACCCTTCTTCTTTGCAAAGTCGCAGAACGTGCAGGACAGGACGCAGATGTTGGTGGGATTGATGTGGCGGTTGAACACGAAGAAGACCTTGTCTCCCCACAGCCGCTCCTTGGCGTAGTCCGCCATGCGGCCCAGGGAGACGACGTCCATGGTCTGGATGCATGCCATGCCGTCCTCGAAAGAGATGCGCTGCCCATCTCGCACCTTCTCCCACACCGGGGCCAGGGCCTTGTCCTGGAAGCGAATTTCGGGCGAAACCGTTGTTGTGGCCATACGCTGCGACCCCTTTCTTGCAGGTCTTGTTGCAAGTCAACTGTAGTAGACCGACTGGTCGGTCTAATGATATGCAGTGGGCAGACGCGAGTCAAGGGGTGGGCAGTTTACGCGTAGGAGCCGTCAGCATCTAATCAGGCGGGACCACGTTGCGTGAGTTCTGGGCTAGAATCCTGCGAAATTCTCCGAGAAACTGCTCAGGGCCTTCTACAGATTCCACTTGGACGTGGGCATAACCCCATAGTCGCCAGGGTTCCGATACAAACTCGTCTTCACGACGCCATTCTACCCGCACGCTAAATGGAATACCCTCCACCTCCGAGGCTCTGCGAGCAAATTCAATGTAGTCAGATACCCTGTGGTGAGCTTGGCCTGCTCCGGCTAGATGCTCCACCCGCAGGTCTTCAACTTTGACACCATGAGATTGCAGATTCTCCAAATGCCACACTGAGAGAGCAGCCTGCTTGAAGGCACTAGCTTTGGGCCTATTGTCTCGCTTGCTCCAATCCTGCGGACGAACAAACCGGCAAAGAATATCGTCCAACGGAACTGGCACGGCATATACCTAGAAATGGAGTATTAGTTCCGTGTCCGTTGTGTTGCGCAGACGCTTGATCAGGACACCCTGTTTGTCATCGTATATGCTTGCATCCAGCCCGCCTTGGACTTCCAACTCAGCCATTAACAGCAGGCCGTTGGCGAGGCGCAGGTCAAAGGACAGCGCTCCGTCAATGTCTACGGAGATCTCCGGTTCCACGGTCTTCTCAATCGCCGCCCTGGCAATTGTGTCGGCTACCTTCACCACTAAGGGCGTGGGTGTAACCCCTTCAACTCCCTCGGCAAAAGCCTGAACCGCTGGGTGCAAAGTGGTCTGCGTATTGCCTGGTATGATGTTAGTCATAAGGCCCCCATAGATGTTAGACATCATACCACAGAGTACACTTTCGGCGGACCAACTCCCCCGTGCTATACTACCCGCGCCATGGAGCGCGTTGTAGTCAGCATTGAGACGGACGGGCCGTTCCGGGCCACTGAGGCCATGGCCGACCTCCGGAACGTCGCTGAGACCCTCTTCTTCCCAATGAGGTTTGTGTCTTTCTGGGACGAGCAGGCCGACGGCGCGCACCTCTGCCGCCAGGAGCAGCGAGGCGAGGCTTGCCCCCACAGGCTGCCCCCGGACGACCCGGGCTACGAGGACTACTCAACAGCAGCAGAAAGGGACATGCGCGCCACGCTGGAGGTTAGCTTCAAGCCGGCGGAGGTCAAGATTTACCTGCGGTGAGCCAGACGAGCGGGGCTTATGAGTCGGTCAGGCCCCTGTTTCTGAGGCCCACGGCGCCCTTCAGGTAGACGTGGGACATCTCCTTCTGGGACTTCTCCGTGTTCAGCAGAACCAGCACCCTTATGCACAGGGGCTGGCCGTCGGGCACGTTCATCTCGTGGCCGCACATCAAGGGAACGTCAACCCACCCCATCTGTCGAGCGGCCACCGCCGGGAACTCCGCGTTCAGGTCCTGGGTGGTAGTGAAGAAGGTGGCGGCAACGTCCTCTGTGTCGAAGGAGTTGGCCTCCACGATTTCCGCCAGCAGCTCCTTGGTCGACTCAATGATGGCCTCTTTTGTGTTCTCGTCCGCAGTGGTCGCGCCGCGGATTCCTCGACAGACCATCGCCATTTTCAGCTCTCCTCTTTCTCGGACGGGGCAGCCTTGAGACCGGCCACGAAATCCCGGACGGCCTCCTCGCGCTGCCCTGAAGGCGTATTGTCAACCAGGTCGATGAGCGCGCTTCCCACCACGGCCGCCTCCGCCCAGGGCGCCAGCGCCTGCACGTGCCTGTTTTGGGAAATCCCGAATCCAATGGCAATGGGCAGGTCGGTATGCTGCCTCACGCGTCTGGTCATTGCAGGGATGCCGCTGGGCAGCTCCTGCCGTGCGCCCGTGACCCCCGTCAGGCTTACGCAGTAGACGAAGGCATCCGCCTTCTCGCACGTCTTCGCGATTCGCTCGTCGGTGCTGGTGGGCGCCAGGAGGGGTATCACGTGGACCCCCTTTCGATCGCACACGGTCTGCAGGGTCTCCGCCTCCTCGTAGGGCAGATCAGGGACTATAACGCCATCGACTCCGGCGTCGCTGGCGTCATCGGCAAACCGATCGATGCCGTAGCTGAGGATTGGGTTGTAGTAGCCCATGAACACAAGGGGCGTCGTCTGCCCGCGGGCCCTGAACTGACGGGACAGGTCCAGGCACGTGGCGAGATTGACGCCCTGGCTCAGAGCGTGGAAGCTGGACCGCTGGACGGTCGGGCCGTCCGCCAGGGGGTCGCTGAAGGGCACTCCAAGCTCGATGGCGTCGGCCCCGCCGTCCACCATTGCCGTCAGCAGCGGAACGGTCTCCTCTATGGATGGAAAGCCGGCAGTGAGGTACGGGATCACTCCCGGCGTCCCCCGCCTTCGCATTTCCTGGAAGCTCTCCTTGAGCCGGTCCACCTGGCTGGCGTCTCCTTTCGGGCGTGACCCGCCGCTCCACGTTTGCAGGTGTGAATATAACACGCCTGCGCTGGGGTAGGCAACCGAATCGACCCTGCTTGACTCCCATACCCGAGCGGGGCACAATGAGTCATTCAACCCTCCAAGGCGATCAACCCCTTGTCGAACAGCATCCTCAGCCTGATAGGAAACACGCCTCTGGTCTCCCTGAAGCGCATAGCGGGAGACGGGGCCGCCTCTCTTTTGGGGAAGCTGGAAAGCTACAACCCCACGGGCAGCATCAAGGACCGCGTTGCCCTGGGCATGGTGAATGAAGCGGAGGCCGCGGGGCGACTGCTGCCCGGCTACACCCTGGTTGAGCCCACCAGCGGCAACGCCGGCGTTGCCCTTGCGATGGTTGCCGCCGCCAAGGGCTACTCTGCGACCATCATCATGCCGGAGAACGCGCCTTCAGAGCGAAAACGTATGCTGACCCGCTTCGGCGCGGGCCTTCATCTCACGCCGGCGGCGGAGGCGATGCCGGGGGCGATCCGCGCCGCCGAAGCCCTGGTGCGGGACAATCCGACCCACCTTATGCTCGACCAGTTCCGAAACCCTGTTAACGTCAGGGTTCACCGGGAGACAACGGCCCGGGAGATTCTCCGGGACACTGGAGGAAGTGTGGACGCATTCGTGGCGGGCGTTGGGACGGGTGGAACCATCACAGGCGTGGGGGAGGCGCTGAAGGAGGCCGATAAGGAGGCCGATAAGGACACACTTGTGGTGGCGGTGGAGCCGGCCTCCTCGCCGCTCCTCAGCTCCGGGAGGCCGGGAAACCACGGCATTCCCGGGCTGGGCCCGGACTTCGTCCCGCCAATCCTCAACCTGGAAGTCATTGACGAGGTAATCGGCGTGGCGGATGAGGACGCCTACTACATGACCTTCCGGCTGGCCCGGGAGGAGGGCCTGATGGTGGGCATATCCTCCGGCGCAAATGTCTTCGCCGCCGCGCGCCTGGCCGAGCGACTGGGGCCGGGCAAGACGGTCGTCACCATCCTCCCGGACAACGGCGAGCGGTACGTCTACACCTCCATGTAGACACTCCCGCGAGCTCCGGCTTTCCTGTCGGGAACTCAACCCGTGTGTTATCATCTCTAATGAAGGGTATACAACCAAACACAAGGAACGTGCGAAGCATGCAAGGTGAGAAGATTCGCCTGACCAGCCTGGCCAACTGCGC
Source organism: Dehalococcoidia bacterium (assembly GCA_034421015.1). GTDB lineage: Bacteria > Chloroflexota > Dehalococcoidia > Lucifugimonadales > UBA2985 > DAOUJW01. The sequence continues at coordinate 5,708 of DAOUKT010000010.1, read as the reverse complement.
GGGCTGAGCGTCCAAGTTCAGTCCAACCGACCTGGCGCAGGTCCTGCGCCAGCTGCCAGTCTTTGAAGACCCCAGCCTGCTGGTGGGCACGGCCACGGGGGACGACGCCGCTGTTTACAAGCTCGGCGAGGACTCCGCGCTGGTTCTCACGGTGGACTTCTTCCCCCCCATTGTTGACGACCCCTGGAGCTTTGGGGCAATTGCCGCGGCCAACGCCTTCAGCGACGTCTACGCCATGGGCGGCAGGCCCATTCTCGCTCTGAACCTGGTATGCTTCCCCACCGATCTGCCGGTTGAGATCCTGGGTGAGGTCCTCAAGGGAGGGGCGGCCAAGGCCCGGGAGGCCGGGGCCCTCATCGTTGGAGGTCACACCGTCAACGACCAGGAGCCCAAGTACGGCATGGCGGTAACAGGCCTGGTGGAGCCGGGCAGGCAGGTGACCAACGCCGGCGCAAGGCCGGGAGACAGGCTGGTGCTGACCAAGCCTCTGGGCAGTGGCATCATCACAACCGCAGGAAAAAACGGCGTGGCCGACCCCGACGCCATGTCCCGCGCGATTGAGGTCATGGCAACGCTCAACAACGCGGCATCGGAAGCCATGATGGATGTGGGCATCAACGCCTGCACCGACATCACGGGCTTTGGGCTGCTGGGCCATCTGCAGTCGATGGTGGAGGCCTCCGGCGTAAGCGCAAGGGTGCATCTCTCCAAACTGCCCCTCATCGAAGGGACGAGGGACCTGGCGCAGGCGGGCGTAGCGCCGGGGGGAACTCACCGCAACCTGGAGTCCGTCGAAAAGGTTACTTCGTGGGACGACTCAATCACCCAGGAGGACAAGCTGATCCTGTCCGACGCCCAGACCTCCGGCGGGTTGCTCATCGCCGTCCCCGGAGAGAAGCTGCCTCAGCTCATGGAGTCCCTGTCGAGCCGGGGCGTTGAAGAGGCGGCGGTTGTGGGTGAGGTCGTGGAGAGGGACGACGCAGAGTTGCACGTTCTACCCTGAGCTCAAGGCCGGACGAACCGGCGAGGACCATCGAAGCTCGCCAGGGGATAGCCAATACCTAGTTCCGGAACCCGTCTCCCATCACGGTCTGCACTGTACGTACAAAGCTGCCGCTTCCCCAGTAGGTCAGGCGCCACTTGGCCTCCTCCTCCTTGTCCATGCCCTCAGCCCGGAACTGGTAGTAAGCCTCCCGGCCTATGCCGCCGTATATGACAACGCCAATGCCCGCGACTATTGACAGCCAGGACCCGATGAGGTTCCAGGTGGCCGCCAGTATCGCGCCGCCAACCACCAGCATTGTCCCGGCAATCATCACGTTGTGACGGGCCAGCTTGACCACCTCAACGGAGGTGACACGGGAGTAGGGCAGCTCCGAAAGCTCCTCGTTGCCGTCCTTCTCCTCGTAGTGGATGACGCGAAAGGAGGTGGCGTAGTATGGGTTGTGGTCCGATATTATCGCCTCACCCTGCCGCAGATGGTCTCGGATTGACATTCCTTACCGCCTGAGTCCCGTGTCTCTCTCATACCGCCGGGCAGCACGGGGACGGATCCCACACCCGGCAGGCGAGAGGCTTGTCTGAATAACCCCCATACTCTACACCCGCGGAATGACGCTAGTCAAAGCCAAAGGGACACGGGTCAGCGTTTGACACCGAAATGCGCTGCGCGTAGAATTCAGGCAGGCGGGTGTAGCTCAGTGGTAGAGCTCTTGCTTCCCAAGCAAGTTGTCGTGGGTTCGATCCCCATCACCCGCTCCACTCCGTAATGAGACATTTGAATAACCTCGTTTGGGGCGAGCGCCTCCCGACCATTCCTGCGGAAGCAGGAATCCAAGAGGTCAGATATCGAGGGAATAGATTCCCGCTTTCGGAGACCCTTGCATAACTGCGGTGGCATCTTCAGGCAGCTACGTTTATCGTCATTCCCGCGAAAGCGGGAATCTGAAGTCTCCTATTAGGGCGGCCTAGACCCCTGCTTTCGCAGGGGTGACGATTAGAGAGCGTCCCGATGGCAGTTACGCAAAGGTCTGCGTTCGCGGGAATGACGAGAAACGCAGGTCCTCCAAGAAGCCGCCGTAGTTACGCACAGGTCTCCAATCAGCGACAGACGCCCATGCGTATTCCGCGCTCAGGGTATGGCGTCTCAGGCGAAATCCAGGGCGGAATCGCTGGCCGACTTGATCTCAACCATCTTGCCCGTCACCATGAAGATGACCCGCTCGGCAATGTTGGTGGCCCGGTCGGCAACGCGCTCCAGGTCGTGGGCCACCCAAAGCAGATAGGTAGCCCGCTGGATGGTCTTGGGGTCCTGGATCATGAAGAAGATGAGCTCGCGGTACACCTGGTCGTAGAGGGCGTCCACCTCATCGTCGTCATGGCAGACGCCCAAGGCCGCGACGGTGTCCTTGTGGACGAGGGCGTCCAGGCTTCGCCGCAGCATATCTGTCGCCATCTCGGACATCCTGGGAATGTCTATGAGGGGCTTGATCGGCGGTTCATCGCCCATCATGAGGCTGATCTTCGCAATGCCCTCTGCGTAGTCCCCCATGCGCTCAAGCTCCACGGCAATGTGGAGAATGGCGACGATTGTCCTCAGGTCCGTGGCCACCGGGTGCTGTGTGGCAATGATCTCGACGCACTGCTCTTCCAGCTGGAACCGCTTCTGGTCGATATAGTCGTCTTCATCGATGACCTGCCGGGAAACCTCCAGGTCCCGGCGTTTCAGGGCGTCCAACGACTTTGCGATGGCCTTTTCAACCATGCTGCCCAGGATGAGGAGATCGCTCTGCAGCATCCGAAGATGCCTGTCAAAGTCGGCCCTGACCATGACGCCCCCCTTCTCCGCCGAATGACTAGCTGAATCGACCTGTTATGTACGCTTCGGTGCGCTCGTTCTTCGGATTCGTGAAGATTTCGTTGGTGGGGCCATATTCTACCAGATAACCGGCCCTGTCGTCATCCGTCATCAGGAAGGCGGTCTCGTGGGATACCCGGGCGGCCTGCTGCATGTTGTGGGTCACAATGATGATAGTGACCTCCTGGGACAGCTCCCTGATCAGCTCCTCGACGGCCAGGGTGGCCATTGGGTCAAGGGCAGAGCATGGCTCATCCATCAGGATTACCTCAGGCTCCACGGCCAGGGCCCTGGCGATGCACAGACGCTGCTGCTGTCCGCCGGAAAGCTGCAGGGCGCTCTGCTTCAGCCTGTCCTTCACCTCGTCCCAGATGGCGGCTCGCCTCAGGGATCGCTCCACCCTGTCGGCGGTATGGTCACTGATCCCGTTGACCTTCAGGCCGAAGGCCACGTTGTCGAAAATTGACTTTGGGAACGGGTTGGGCTTCTGGAACACCATCCCGATGCGGCTGCGAAGCTCCACCGGGTCCACTCTGGGGCTGTAGATGTCCTCACCCTGGTAGAAGACGTGCCCTTCCACATAGCCTCCTGGGGACATCTCGTGCATGCGATTGAGGCAGCGCACCATGGTGCTCTTTCCACAACCGGAAGGGCCGATGACGGCGGTAACGCGCCGGGGCCGCAGGGAAAGGTCAACGTCCTTCACCGCAAGGTGGCTCCCGTAGAACGCCCGGAGCCCCTTAACGTCTATTACCGGCTCAGAAGTAGCTTCCCTCGACAAATCTTCCCTAGCCTCCGCCGCGCCGACTTGAGGCGGATTCACAACCTTTCTCGTTACCATCGGCTCCTCCTAGAGTAAATGTTTCGCAGCGTTATGGCAACTCCGTTCATCAAGAGCAGCACTGCAAGCAGCACTATGATTCCCGCCGCCGCGTTGTCCTGGAACGCCGGCAGGGGCCTGCTGATCCAGCTGTATATCTGCACCGGCAGCACCGTATACGCATCGAATGGGTCGGTCGGCACGAACAGGACCGAGCTGTACGCCCCCACAACAATGAGTGGCGCCGTCTCGCCGATTGCCCTTGCCAGAGCGAGAATGAAGCCGGTGAGGATGGTGGGCAGCGCCGCGGGAAGGACCTGGAACCTGACGGCCTGCCACCTGGTCGCGCCCAGGGCCATCGCCGCCTCTCTTATTGAAGGTGGCACGGACCGCAGCCCCTCTCTGGAAGCCACCACTATGATTGGCAGGATGAGCAGCGCCAGGGTGAGGCCACCCGCCATTATGGTGAAGCCAAGGCCCATAGCGTAGACGAACACCGACAAGCCCAGCAGCCCGTAGACCACAGACGGAACACCGGCCAGGTTGTTGATGTTCGTCTCCACCACCTTGGTGAACCAGTTACGGGACGCGAACTCCTCCAGGTATACTGCGGCTCCCACGCCAAAGGTGATCGCGAAGAATGCCGTCACTCCCATGACCCACAGAGTGCCGGAAAGGGCTGATTTAACACCGGCCAGCTCCGCCTTGTAATGTGGGAACCTGTTGAGAAAATCAAAGCTGAGGACGTCAATCCCGTCCCTTGTAACTGTGACCAGGAGCACCGCCAGCACCACCACGCCCAGGGACGTGGCCAGTATGGCCAGCCCTATGAACGCCCCTCCCCGCGCCTTGCGCGCCGTCTGGCTCCTGTGGACGGGTCTATCGTAGGTGATGGTGGGAATCAATCGTATATCTCCCTGAACTTGGCAATCACCACCTGGGCCAGCATGTTCAACGTCAGCGTGAATGCGAACAGCATCAGGCCAACGGCGAATATGCTTTCGTACTCAACTGATCCTCTCTCCGTATCACCCGTGGATACCTTCATGATGTACGCAGTCATCGTCTGCATACCCTCCAGGGGGTTCAATGAGAGGTTGGATATTCCCCCTGCAGCGATGGTGACTATCATCGTCTCTCCCACGGCTCTTGCAAAGGCCAGGAGAGCAGCGGCAACAATTCCTGAGAGGGCCGCCGGCACTACCACGCGCACCGACACCTGAAAGCGGTCGGAGCCGACTCCATAGGCCGCCTCCCTCAAGGCGGAGGGCACCGCCCTCATTGCGTCCTCGCTCAGGGAGGCCACCATTGGAATCAGCATGACTCCCATGGCCATTGCCGCGCCCAAAGCGGTGAAAATGGTCTCCGTCTCAAAAATCGGCTTGATTATGCTGGGGTTGATGAATGATATCGCGAAAAAGCCAAAGACGACCGTTGGTATTCCCGCCAGCACCTCAAGCACGGGTTTAACCGTCGAACGCACCTTTTCCGGGGCGTACTCGCTCAGGTATATGGCCGTCAGCAGGCCGACCGGAACGGCGATGCTAAGGGCCAGGAAGGAAATAAGGGCCGTCGCCGAAAGGAGAGGCAGGACCCCAAACTTCTTGATTGAGAACAGTGGCGTCCACTCGGTGCCCGTCAGGAACTCCAAAATGGAGACGTCCCTGAAAAACTGGAACGCCTCCGCCAACAGCACTATCACAATGCCGACTGTGGTTATGACTGACACCAGGGCGCACAGGAAAAGGAAAGCGAGGATAGGCACCTCCCGCATCCTCTGCCGGAGGCGCCTGTTCCTCAGTGATCCAACGACCACATTTGCCACTATTGGGTAGTCTCCAGAACCTCGTCGATAGGTGTGCCGGCGGCCACGTCCTTGAACACAGACCCGGTTATCCTGTTCTCAAGCCTGTTCAGCCCCCACGCATACACCTCGGCAGGCAGCGGCACGTACCCAACCTCCGTCACCAGCGACGGCGCCTGCTCTATGTAGAACTTCACAAACGCCTCCACCTCCGGCCTTTCATCCAG
>DAOUKT010000009.1:0-40172 GCA_034421015.1 Dehalococcoidia bacterium | reverse complement strand
AACGCCCTTATGCGCTACACGATTCCGATGCCTGAAGACAGCCGAATACCCGGCGGGAACGCCGAGGACATGGCGCTAGACGGCTCGGTTCTGTCTACCGTCAAAAATGGTGGAGCTGGGGGGACTCGAACCCCCTACCTCTTCAATGCCATTGAAGCGCTCTCCCAGCTGAGCTACAGCCCCACGCCCGCTAAATATAGCAAAGGCAGTCCTCTCCCGCAACTAGGCTAGGCCCTCAAATGCGGATACCAGCGCCTCAACCGACCCTCCCCGCGGCCACAAAGATGGCAATGGCCAGTATGAGAAGGAAGAACAGGTTGGGAAAGGTGAATACGAATACCAGCGGACTGACAAAGCCGGCCACCACGTAGCTCAAGGCCATGCACGCCCCGGCTATGTACTGAAGGTCTCTGCCCCTCTTGCGGTTAACCGACGCGCTAATTCCCTCCCCAATGAGGAAGCCAACGCCCACCGTGGCTGCCCAGGGCAGGAAGGGAATACGGATAATTTCGAAGAAGAGGAAGCCCCATACTGCTCCCAGCACACCGGCCAGTACCACTCCGGCGCCAACCGCCCTGAGATAGGTTGAGGCGTCGCGCTGGTAGGTTGGCAGCTTGCGGACGTTGGCGCACTCGGGGCACCGGACGCCGACCGGAGTGTGCACCATGCACTGGGGACAGATGAAATCGCCGCACTTCCCGCAGGCCAGCCGGGACTCGACTCTGGGATGTCGCACACAATGCGTGGGGTCCCTCTCAACCATCCGTTTGACCCTCGCCGGGGGTCCTGTGCACCCACTCGTCCCTGCTGGCAACATCCCTGTCATACAGGAGGCGGTGCAGGTACATCTTCCAGCCGCCTTCGCCGACCACTGGCGCGTTCCGGTTGCCCAGGAGTCGCTTCGCCGCCAGCGACACAATCAGGCCTGCGCACAGCGCCGTTATGTGGTCGGGGGAGCCAAACGCCAGGCTCCAGACAGGCAGGGTCGCAACCCCGATTCCAACCCACAGGGCGGAGCTTCGGAAGACCACCCATCCGACGACGACGAGCAGCCCCGCGGCCACCATCTCTTTGAACGCCAAAAGCAGCAGCACCCCCAGGACCACCGAAATGCCCCTTCCGCCGGTGAACTTGAGGAATACGGACCAGTTGTGACCTGCCAGGGCGGCCAGGCCTGCAAGCGCCGGTATCCAGGGTTCGGCGCTGGCTTGCTGGGCGAAGTAGACCGTCAGCGACCCCTTGACCAGAATGTCGAAGATGGTGACTGGAACAACCGACCACTTGCCAACATGCACCCACGCATTGGAAGCGCCCACGTTCCCGCTGCCGTATTGCCGGATGTCTATACGCTTGGCGACACGCCCCAGGATGTAGCTCATTGGAATGGAGCCGACCAGGTAGGCCGCCAGAATCACCACCGCTTCCGTCATGTGTCTACGCTTCCAGTACGGGTTGTTTCACTTGGGTAAGGTTGTAAGTGGCATCCGGTTGAAGGGCAGGGGAGAGGCGTTGTTCCATCCTGGCGGGAGTCACCTGACCGATGGAATCTGGGTCTATCGCTGGATACATGTATTGAGATTCGCCGGAGCTAGATTTTGATCTCCAACTGTCGCCCGGCAAGGGAGAACAGCCTGCGGGCAGTTTCAAGGGGAGGCCCCGCGCCGCCCGGCTCCACCTCGCCCGGCGCGCCGTTAGCGTGGTAGTCGGTGCCTCCCGTGGGAATGAGATCGTACTTGTTGCAGAGGCGGAGGAGCTCATCCATCTCTCCCGGCGTATAGTCCTTGTAGTGGACCTCCATGCCCACAAGGCCCGCCTCTTTCAGGGCCGGCAAGTGACCTTCGGGGTTCTCCACGTATCGAGCCGGATGCGCAAGAACGGGAAGTCCGCCTACCTCCAGGATCATTCGCACCGCATCTTCCGGGGTGAGCTTGGGGCGATCGGCGTAGGCCGGGCCGTTCCGACCGATGTACTTCTCGAACGCCTCCTGCGAATTGGAGATGTACCCCTTCTCCATCATCGCCTGGGCTATGTGGGGCCGACCAACTGCGCCGCCGTCAGACAGCTCAAGCACGCGCTCCCAGTCGATTCTGATTCCCAGTTTCTCCAGATTGTCCACCATTCGCCGCCCCCGGTCGAACCTGCCCTCCCGGAACTCCGCCAGAGTCTGCTGGAAGCCGGGGTCAAAGTAGTCTATGAAATAGCCCAGGACGTGGATTTCGTAGCCGGGGATGTCTGTGCTCAGCTCAATGCCGGGGATTATGGTGAGGGCCGGGTGCCTCTCGCCCGCCTCAAACGCCTCCGCAAGACCCTCGGTGGAATCGTGGTCTGTGATCGCCACGACGCGAAGTCCCCGCTCGGCCACCAGATCGACTAGCTGGGTTGGCGTCAACCGGCCGTCGGAGTAGGTGGTGTGCAGGTGCAGGTCGACTTGGATCATCGCTAGTCAATCCACCTGTCTATACGTGTGATCGCGGTCGCGTCGCCGGAGTCCTCGTCAATCTCCACCATGACGGAGTTGAACTGAAGAGGCCCTCCGGCCACCGTAAGCCTCCTGGGCGTCTGGTCAAGAAAGCGCACGAGCACGTCCTCCACCGCGCTGCCTATCACCGAGTCCCTGGGGCCGACCATGCCAAGGTCCGAGACGTATGCAGTGCCCTTGTTGAGTAGGCGATTATCTGCCGTGGCCACGTGTGTATGAGTCCCCACGACGGCCGATACCCTGCCGTCGAGATACCACGCCAGGGCCATCTTCTCAGACGTGGCCTCTGCGTGGAAGTCCACCAGCACCACCTTGTAGCTGTCTCCCACGCTTTCCAGCAGGCTGTCCATAGCCCGGAAGGGGCAGTCAAAGTTGCCGACAAACACGCGGCCAATCAGGCTGACCACCAGAGCGTTGCCGGCGCCCACGCACCCTCTGCCTGGCGCGCTTGGCGGATAGTTGAGGGGCCGCAGAATCGGGAAGTCCTCGTCAAGGTAGGGGAGTATGTCCTTCTGGTCCCAGATGTGGTTCCCGGAGGTGATGACGTCCACGCCGAGATCAAAGAGTTCTTGGGCGACGTCGATGGTGATTCCAAAGCCGCCCGCAGCGTTTTCGCCGTTTGCGACCACTAGGTCTATGCCGTGTTCCTCTCGTAAACCTGGAAGAAGGGCCTGGACGGCCCTTCTTCCAGGTTTACCTACGATGTCCCCAACCATCAGGATTCGCAACTAGCTATCTCCCGCGTGACGCCCAGGGTGGAGGACACGCCACATCACAACCACAACCCATACAGGGAGTATCTCCCCCTATCGTGCGAACTCAACAGAACGGGTCTCGCGGATGACGGTTACCTTGATCAGTCCGGGGTAGACCAGGGTTTCCTCGATCTTCTTGACAACGTCCCGGGCCAGCTTGGACGCCATGACGTCGTCCACCTCTCCGGACTTGACCATTATTCGCACCTCGCGGCCCGCCTGTATGGCAAATGACTTTTCCACGCCGGGGAAGCTCTGGGCAACCTCTTCCAGGGCCTCCAACCGCTTGGCGTAGTGCTCCAGCGTGTCCTTTCGGACGCCCGGGCGGGCTGCGCTTACAGCGTCGGCGGCGGCTACAATGAACGCCTCCTCCGACCCGCGCTCTTCGTCGTGGTGCTCCATGATGGCCCGCTCAATCTCCGGGGGTATGCCGTACCTGCGAGCTACCTCTGCGCCAATCTCGGCGTGGGGCCCTTCCACCTCGTGGGTGAGGGCCTTGCCGATGTCGTGCAGAAGGCCTCCGGCCTTGGCGACCTCAACGCTGCATCCCACCTCGGCGGCCAGCATCCCGGCAATCAGCGAGACTTCAACGCTGTGCTGCAGAATGTTCTCGCCGTAGCTGTATCGATACTTGAGCCTGCCCAGCAGCTTGATAAGCTCCGGGTTGAGGCCCCGGACACCTGCTTCAAATACCGCTTTCTCTCCCTCTTCCCGGATGGTCTCCTCAACCTCCTCCTTGGTCTTTTCGACCACATCCTCAATGCGTGCGGGATGTATGCGCCCATCCGATATGAGCTTGGTAATGGCCTGTCGCGCGATCTCCCGCCTGACGGGGTCGAAGCAGGAGACGGTTACGGCCTCAGGGGTGTCGTCGATTATGAGATCGACGCCTGTTGCGCTCTCTATAGCGCGAATGTTGCGCCCCTCGCGCCCTATGAGACGACCCTTCATGTCGTCATTGGGTAGGGGAATAACCTTAACCGTGTTCTCAGAGACTACGTCGGAGGCAAGTCTGTGAATGGCAAGCGTCACAATCTTGCGGGCCTTCTGGTCCGCTTCCTCTTTGGCGTGCTGCTCAATGTCCCTGTAGCGGCGCGCCACCTCGTACTGGATCTCCTCATCCGCCTTCCTCAGAAGAAGGTCCTTGGCGTCGTTCATGGAGAGAGCCGATATGCCCTCCAGGACTTCCATCTCCTGGCGCTTCAGCTCCTCTATGTGAGCCTCCTTCTTCTCCAGTCCCTTCTCCCGGTCGGCCTGGGCCTTCTCCCGGCGATCCAGGTTGTCCGCACGCCGCTCTGCGTTCTCCTCCCTGTTGGAGAGCCTTCTCTCCATTCTCTGGAGCTCCGAGCGACGCTCCCTAAGGTCTGCCTCAGCCGAGTTGCGAACACTGATGGCCTCTTCCTTGGCCTCAAGAAGGATACCCTTCTTCTCTTCCTCGGCTCCCTCCAGTATGCGGGAAGCCTCTTCTCCGGCATACTTCACACGCCTGCCAGCGACACCTGCTCTGACAAAGAACCCGGTTGCTGCCCCAAGTCCCAGGGCGGCCAGGACGGCAAGGACAAGTATCAGCATTTCCACTGTCCTTCACCTTCCTTTCTGTCCAGTCCCGTTTTGGGCTGGAAATCTACCATGCCCGCAAGGGCAGGGATAAGGCAATGGTAATCCCAGCAGATTGGGGTGTCAAGGAGAGTAAGGGGGCGCGAAAAGCCAATGATGACGGCCTAAGACATCCGTAATGAAATCGTAAGGAGTCCTGCGGTGGCGGAGGGGAGAGCCTACTCCTCGCCGGAGTAGCACTCCGGGCAGCGACACAGCCTGCGAAGCAGCTCAAAGGGGTAAATGCCCGAGTCGTGGGTGTCGCTCCACAGGAATTGAAGGGCGTAGCGTCCAATCTGCATCCAGTCCAGCGCCTGGACGTCCTCCCGTATATTCTCCTCTGAGACCACCCTCCGGCCTGTCATCTCCTCCACGCAGGCGGCGCAGCAACACTGGCCCCTGAGATACCTGTGGGGGTACTCGCTGGAGTGGCCGTCGTCCCACACCACGTAGACCTTGTCCTCCAGCCTGACTTCCTTTACCTGCAAATCTCGGCCTCTCTCTCCAAAATTCGCCTCAACCCTCGGCGCCCAGCGAGCGCCCGCCCAGAACGTGCAGATGCAGGTGAGGCACCATCTGCCCCGAGTCCGGCCCCTGGTTGATGGCCAGCCTGTATCCGCTTTCGATTAGCCCCTCTGAACGAGCCACGTCCCTGCCCACAAGCAGCAGGTGTCCAAGGAGGGCCTCGCAATCGCCCGCCAGGGTATCCAGGTAGGTCACGTGCTCAATTGGGACTACAAGCACATGGGTGGGGGCCCTGGGACTGATGTCGCGGAAGGCCATAGCGCGGTCATCCCGGTGCAGGGTATCGCTGGGAATCTCACCGAGAATAATCCTGCAGAATATACAGTCGTCTGCCATCCGAGCGCCTCGCGACGGCCGGCGTCTCCTCCCGCGACCCTGGTCAAAGGGGCGTGAGGACGCTGGCGGCCTACCCCATGTTCACCGAGAGGTAGGTGGCGGTGCGCTGGATCCCGCCTATGGTATGTATCTTGCCGGTCACCAGCTCACCAATGTGGTTCAGGCTGTCGGCCTCCACAACTGCAACGATGTCGTACTCGCCGGTCACAGCGTCGGCTTCTCTGACTCCGTCTATCCCCCGGAGGGCGTCCAGCACATCCTTTGTCTTACCCACCGCAGTCTCTATCAGGACATAAGCCTTCGTACCCATGCCTTCCCCTCCTAGCCTGCAATGCTCTTGGGACATGTTGTGCGGAGGGTCGTCGGGCGACGCAGCATCCCAAGGCGAAAAGCCACCCTCTCGAAGCCAATTCTAGGTTGGGCGCCCACGGCTGTCAATCTGGAGGACAGGCCGCGCGGGTCCCTACTGGTCTTCCGCATCACTCGCCCAGAGGTAGCGTCCCGTGGTAAGCGCGACCAACACGAATATGGTGTCGACCAGCGGAAAGTAGAAGATGTGGGACGTTACGGCGTCCCCGGTCTCACTCTCCGGGTTGAGCGTCCAAAGCCACCCCCAGAAGAAGAGCATGGTCAGGGCGATGGAGGCGTAGTAGGTGGTGCTGACCAGGAGATTTTCCAGGTCGGTGTACCTCCAGTCGCCAATGGCGAACCTGCGTCTGAAGTTGACGATGAGAGATATAACCACCGACACCGCCATGAACCAGTTGATCACCTCCCAGACGGGGTAGTCCGTCGACCCGTCGTGATAAACGGGCGTGAGAATGAGGTTGAAGAAGACGGCGAACGCGGTGATTATGAGAAAGATTGACAGAACACGCTTGAAACCCGTCATATCGTTGCGGCACCTCCCTGGCTTTGTTTACCGGCCCTCAGTGCGCTCTAGGCCCCGGCTGGGGTAGATCTCTGCAATTGTCCTTCATTTGTGTTCACCCTGTCAAAGAGTTCCAGGACCTCCTCGGACGGGGCCGGGGTTATCCTGGAGACTACAACCGCCACAAGCATGGCTGCCAGAAAGCCGGGAGTGGCCGGCTGCATGTCCCATATCCCGGAGGGGCCGCCGTCCATGAGATACCATATCGAGGCCAGCAACGTGCCCGCCACAATGGACGCAGCGGCGCCCCAGAAGTTGAATCTGCGCCAGTACAAGGCAAGAATCGTGACCGGGCCAAAGGCCGCGCCCATTCCTCCCCACGCATAGCTGACCAGATCAAATATGGACTCCGGCCACAGTATCGATATGACCACCGCTATCCAGCCTATGACCACTAGAAGCAATCGGCCCAGCCACACCTTGGCGTTTGCCGAGACCCCCGCGGCGATTCGCTTTATGAAGGGCGTGTCGTCCGTGGCGACGGCGGACGCAAGGAGAAGCTGGGAGTCCGCGGTGCTCATCACCGCCGCGATGACCGCCGTCAGGAGTACGCCGGTCACAATCGGATGGAAGAAGACCTCCGACACCATCAGGTAGATGCGTTCGGCGTCCTCCAGAACCGGGGCGGTATCGGCATGAAGCAGAGCGGTATGGGCCAGCAGGCCAATCGTTATGGCGAGCGCGTAGACCGATACGACCCAAATGACAGAGATGTTCCTGCTCTGAGAAATCTTGTCCTCACGCTCAATCGCCATGAATCGCTGGAGAACCCTCTGAGCGCCGAATGCTCCGAAGGCCCAGCCCGCTGCAGACAGAAAGAACACCAGGGTAACGGGGTCGCCCTGCAGGCCGGTGAAGGGGTTGAGGAAGGTGGCAGAGTGGCCTCCTACGTCCGTGAACTGCCCCTCCACGTAGCGGAACACAGTGAACACGATGAGCAGCAGGCTGGCCAGCATGAGCAGCGCCTGGAAAACGTCGGTCCTGGACACGGCCAGAAAGCCCCCTATGAGCGTGTAGGACGCCACCGCGAAGAAGGTCATGAGGACACCGGTGACGGGCTCTATGCCGAAGATCGTCTCCAGCAGCTTGGAGCCTCCCACCAGGCCTGAGCTCACGTAGAAGATCACGAAGAACACGGTGATGAATGACGCAAGGGTCCGCAGAACCCCGGTCTTGTCTCCAAACCTGACCTCGTAGAACTCCGGAATGGTCAGTACGTTGCCCGCCTCGATGGTGTAACGCCGCAGCCTGCGGGCAACGAACGTCCAGCTGAGCAGGATGCCTATGGACGCGCCAATGGGGACCCACATGGACACTGCGCCGTCGGAAAAGGCCAGGGCGGGAAGGGCCAGCATTGTCCATGCGCTGGTGGTTGAGGAGCCGGCGCTGAGGGCAGCGGTGAAGCTGCTGAGCCGCCGTCCGCCCAGGACGTACTCCGACATGTCCCGCATCCGCCTTGCGCCCACAACGGCTATGCCAATCAGCAGGGTGAAGTAGGACGCGAACCCGATTATCAGCCACTGGTTAACCATTGCGCTCCGCCCCCGGCCATATATTCGCTCTCAGCCGTCGCAGCACCAGATTCCGCATCAGGGGAGGACTTTCTTCGCCTCGCCGGACCTGGATGCGGCGATGTCAGCAATGGCCGCGGCCAGCTTGTCGGGGTCGTGTCGGGCGCGGTTGCCCTCGTCCACAACGTCCGCTAGGACCACTGAGCCTGCAAAGCCGTCAATGCGCCGAACGGGAGCCACGGGCGTCTGGCCCCGGCCATTCGAATGCTTCTCAACGTTGCTGTTCACCAGCACGTGGGTCACTGGCACGCCTGCGTGAGCTTGAAACGCGTTCACATGCTCCGCTACGCCGTAGCCATCGGTCTCGTGCGCCTGGGTAGCGACGTTGCAGACGAAGACCCTGGGCCCCCGGGATGCGCCCACCGCCTCGCCGACGCCGCGAACCATGAAGCAGGGTATAACGCTGGTGTATAGGCTGCCAGGCCCGATGACGATAAGCTCGGCCCGCCCGATTGCCTCCAAAGCGGCCGCGGCGGCCAGGGCCCCTTCCGGTTCGATCCAGACCCGCTCAATGGGGTCCGGCGCATTGCCCACCGACGACTCGCCGGAAAGTACCTGGCCGGAGACGGTCTTGGCCATAAGCGCAACGCCCGTCCCATCAGACACCGGCACAACGCGCCCGGCCAGGTCCAGCAGCCTGGCCGCCGCCGCAAGGCTCTCGCCGAAGCCCCCTTTCTGCTCGTAGAGCGCGGCCAGGAGCAGGTTGCCAAGGCTGTGTCCGTCCAGGGAAGAGTTGCCGTTGAAGCGATGGTTGAACAGATCGGCCACCAAGGGGTCGCCGTCGGCGAGGGCGACAAGGCAGTTCCGGGCATCGCCCGGGGGCGGCATCCGGAAGTCCCGCCGCAGCCGGCCGGAGCTGCCTCCATCGTCCGACACCGGTACTATCGCCGTGATGTCTCGCGTGAGGCGCTTGAGGCCGCGCAGGGCGGTCGATTGACCGGTGCCTCCGCCAATGGTGACTATTCGCAGGCCGTTATCTGGGTTCTGGGACATATCCGTAGAGGTCGGGACGCGGCTCCCGGCTCTCTACCCGGGAGTGAGGATGCTTGTTGCTGGTGTATTATAGATGGTATGACTCAACGGGGGCAAACTTGCCGTGCGCAAAGCTGAGCCAGGTGGAGCTTTACTGCGAAGAGCGCACGCCATCAACAACCTGATCCAGTCTGAGTTCAACCGGGCAATGTCGGAGTTCCTGGAGAGGCAGATATGAAGTACGCAGTCATCATAGAGAAGGGGCCGAACAGCTACGGAGCGCAGGTGCCGGACCTGCCGGGATGCGTGGCCGTTGCAGAATCGCGGGACGAGGTGTGTGCGCTGATTCAGGAGGCCATTGAACTCTACGTTGAGGCGCTGGAGGAAGAAGGCTTACCTGTTCCTCAACCACAGTCCTATGAACTGGTGGCGCCGCAGGCATAGGCGGTCTGCCCTCTCTCCACCGAGCGACGCTGGAGTTTCCGAGCAGGAAGCCTTGAGAAAGAAACGGCGTGAGTAGAGACTCTAGGCCCCCAAATCGAAGGCCGGATGAGGGCGGAAGCCTTCTGGATGAAATCGCGTCATTCGCTGAATTCGTATGGCGCGCCTTTATTATTGGACTGCTGACCGCTCAGCTTGTACTCATGCGCCAATTGCTGATCATCCTCAGGTGGCTATCGGTCGGGAGAAGGTTTCTATGGGCGCAGGTCATAGTCTCGCTTGGGATTGGAAGTATAATAGGCACAATGCTGAGTTTGCTCATTGTCAGGTACTTCTTTGACTAGCCCCAGTCGGCGGGCGGCGCGGCCTGAAATGAGACGCGGAGGACACGATGCAGAAGATACGGCTATGGGAAGTCAGCGACGGGAAACTGGCCGAAATACAAGGCAACCGGATCCCTTTGGAACAGCAATTGGAAAACTGGTTGCAAAGCGATTTTTCGGTGATAGATCCTGATTTATTAGTCATTGGAAGGCAAGTTAAGACCGATTCAGGAGGAAGCATAGACCTGTTGTGTCTCAACAATAGGGGCGACACAGTAGTTGTGGAACTGAAAAGGGGCAGAACTCCACGCGAAGTGACTGCTCAGGCCCTGGACTACGCTTCTTGGGTGAAGAATCTGGCTGGAGACCAGGTGGTAGAAATATTTGAGTCACAGTTCCAAGGTAAGGGTTCACTGCCATCAGAGTTCCTGGACAAGTTTGGCGAAGAAATCCTGCCTAGCGAGCTTAATTTAGAAACACATATCCTCGTGGTGGCCGAGGAGATTGATCACATCACTGAGAGGATCATCAGCTTCTTGAGAGAAAAAGGCGTGTCAATCAATGCGACCACGGTACAACATTTCAGGGACGAAAGCGGCCGACAGATACTGGCCCAAGTGTATATGATAGAGCCCGAGGAAGCAGAAGCAGGGGCGCAGGTAAAACCGAGAAAGACATCCAGAAATACGCTAGTCGAACTTGAGGAAATGGCTGACGAAAATAACGTCGGCGAAATGTTTCGTCAGGTGAGAGAGGGTGTTCGGGATATTCTTCTAGCTAGGCCATACTCCAAGAGAGTCTGGTACGCCAAGCGGCTTAGTGACGGCAGGCAACGGACTGTCTTGATTGTTCCGGCTATGCCGGATGAGAAAGGAAGCGGGTTAGCGTTTATTGCTCACGCCACTAGGTTCAAGAGCTACTTGGACGTTGATTTGGAAGAGTTGGAGTCCTGGCTTCCCCAGAGAATTGCCCGAACACATCGTGTAAGGGACTGGAGCGGAAGCTCGCCGCAAGAAAGGCAGAACGCGGTCGGCTTGACCGGCTCATTCCAAACTAAAGAAGAGGTGGATAAGTTCCTTGCCGGACTCAGGAGCAGGGAACAAGCCCAAGAATAGTCTGACCGCCCTCACTCCGCCAGCGACAGCATTCGCGCCACGAACCGGCGCACAAGCTCGGCGTTACGCTCCCACTCCTCAGTCTCCATGAAGCCGTGGTAGAAGTTGGCGTGAAACTTCTCTGCTGTTGACACCCCTGCTCGCAAGGCGTCTTCGTTTTGCTCGTTTGCGATTTCCCAAGCCAAGTTCACCATCTTGCGGTGCGTTCCGCAGTCCTGGCCCCGCTGCATGGCAACCGCCATGATCGCGTGGGACGCCGCTCCCCACATCTTCTCCGACGCCTGAAGAGCATCGCCTTGCGCAAACTCGCGGTCGGCTTCTTCCAGGAACGCTCTGGCCGTCTGGGCGTGTTCTTGAGTCAGCAATCCGTCGCCTCCACACTTTGCGTATGTGCATTATAGCAAGCTGGCAATCGTTGAGAAAGCGCCGAGCCTCGGGATAAACATCCCCGTCATTGAACCCCTTGGCTTCGTGTAGTAACATAGCCGCGACCCATTCACAACTCAGCCCCCCATTTGAGAGGACTGCCATGAACTCCTACCGCTATTCCCAGTGGGACGGTACACAACAGGTCTTTGAGCCGACTGAAGACCAGATCATGGAGGAGATGGCTGACGACCTCATGAACCACGGCGATGTGATGAGGTCTCTACGAAGCCTCTTCCAGCGCGGGATGGAGGGCGAGTTCGGGCAGCGGATGCAGGGGATGCGGGACATGCTGGACCGGCTGAGGAACCGCCGCCAGGAGCGCTTGGAGCAGTACAACCTGGACTCCGTGATGGACGAGCTCAAGGAGCGGCTGGACAAGGTCATCGACACGGAGCGCACGGGTATAGACCGACGCCTGGACGAGGCTCGCCAGCAGATGGCGCATTCGACGCCGGAGGAGGCCGCGGACAGAGAGCAGCTGATGAAGATGCTGGAGGACAGGGCGGCCCGCAACCGGGAGGCCCTGGACAACCTGCCTCCCAACCTGGGCGGCGCAGTCAAGGAGCTCACGGAGTACGACTTCATGGACCCGGACGCCCAGGGCCAGTTCCAGGAGCTCCTGGACATGCTGAAGCAACGTATGATGGAGAACACCTTCCAGAACATGCGCCAGCAGCTTCAGAACATGTCGCCACAGGACATGGCCGCGCTCAGGGAGATGCTGCGTGACCTCAACCAGATGCTCCAGGAGCGGATGCAGGGGCAGGTGCCTGACTTCCAGAGCTTCATGGACAAGCACGGAGATATGTTCGGGGATAATCCGCCGCAGGACCTGGACGAGCTTATGGAGCGACTACAGCAACAGATGGCCCAGGCCCAGTCGCTGATGGACAGCATGTCCCCTGAGATGAGCCAAGAGCTCCAGGAGATGATGCAGCAGGCGATGGATCCCGAGACGCTGAACGAGATGATGCAGCTTTCGGCGATGATGAACCAGCTATACCCGCCGGACGACCTTGCAAACCGGTACCCGTTCATGGGCGAGGATCCCCTGAGTTATGACGAGGCCATGGAGCTTATGGGCCAGCTCCAGAACATGGACGAGCTGGAGCGCCAGATTCAGCAGGCGATGCAGCGGGGCAACATCCAGGACCTGGACCCGGACACCGTCGGGGACCTGGTGGACGAGGAGAGCCGCCGCAGCCTTGAGCAACTGCAGAGGATCGCCAAGATGCTGGAGGAGGCGGGCTACGTCACTCGCAGGGGCGACCGGCTGGAGCTGACGCCCAAGGGCATTCGCAGGATAGGGCAGAAGGCGATGAAGGACGTGTTCTCGGAGATGAAGCGAGACCGCCTGGGCAACCACGAGCTGTACCTGCGGGGCGCCGGCGGAGACCACACCGGCGAGACCAAGACCTACGAGTTCGGGGACAACTTCGACATTCACCTGGAGCGCACCGTCAGGAACGCCCTGCTCAGGGACGGCAGCGGCGTCCCCATCAAGCTGACGCCCGCTGACTTCGAGGTGCATCGCACGGAGCACGTGACCCAGGCCTCCACCGTGCTGCTCCTTGACCAGAGCCGCTCAATGGGGCTTTACGGCAGCTTCCAGTCGGCAAAGAAGGTGGCGATGGCCCTGGCTTCGCTCATTCGCTCCCAGTTCCCAAGGGACCGGTTCTACATTGTGGGCTTCTCGGACTACGCCCTGGAGCTGAAGGAGGAGGAGCTTCCCCAGGTGTCCTGGAACGACTGGGTCTCAGGGACGAACATGCACCACGCCTTCCTGCTGTCGCGCAAGCTGCTGTCCAAGGACAAGACTGGCACCCGGCAGATCATCATGGTCACCGACGGCGAGCCGACGACCCACCTTGAAGGCGACCGCGCCTACTTCAGCTATCCGCCCAGCTATCGCACCATCCAGGAGACGTTGAAGGAGGTCAAGCGTTGCACCCAGGACGGCATCACCATCAACACGTTCATGCTGGAGAGCAGCTCCTACCTCATTGACTTTGTGGACAAGATGATGCGCATCAACAAAGGCAGGGCCTTCTACTCGACGCCCCAGAAGCTGGGGGAGTACGTGCTGGTGGACTACGTCTCCAACCGCAAGCGGCGCATTGCGTGAGGGTCTCCACGCGCGCGGTTACACCTTGCCATTCCTGATTGGAAGGTGTATCATAGGTGTATGTCACGCACCAACATAAACATTGACGATAAGGCGTGCGTCGAGGTCATGCGGCGTTACCAGCTCACTACCAAGCGCGAGGCCGTCAACTTCGCTCTGAGAACGCTGGCTGCTGAACCCGCTTCAGTCGAGGAGGCCCGCACGCTAAGAGGAATCGGGTGGGATGGGGACCTGGACACAATGCGCTCCAGCAGCACGCTGTGATTCTGATAGACACCTCAGCCTGGATAGAGTTCCTGCGCAACACGGGAACCCCTGTCTGCAACCTCGTTGATGAGTTGCTGGCAGAGGAGATTGCCGTGTGCGACCCGGTGCGAATGGAAGTGTTGGCCGGGGCTCGGGACGAATCACACCTGATGGGCCTTCGGAGGCTGCTGGCGCGGGCGGCTGTGATACCGGTACAACCGACGGACTACGAAAATGCTGCTGCGCTCTACCGCCATTGCCGGCGGCAAGGAGAAACCGTGCGCAGGCTCATAGACTGTCTCATCGCTTCCGCCGCCATACGCGCCGGCGCTCCGGTTCTGCACAACGACGCGGACTTTGACGTACTTGCCCGCCACACGGAGCTGAAGATATACGAGGATGGCGGGTAGCGTGAGGCGATTCTCCAACTGGTGAGTCAGGTAGGGCAAGAGTCTAGAGGATTTTTGCTGTGGGGACTTGGGACCATTTGCCTTCCAGCGCAATTCCCTAGAGTTGTTACCGGGCAATGAACTACCAGGACTGCCGACGACTTCTGGCCGATGAGTTTGGCATATGGGCACCCGAACGGTGGAGTACCCGCAATAAAGCGCTCCGGCGCGGCGGTAATGTCATCGCTGGGGCATACCTGAACGCCGCCGACAACGGGCGCAGCCAGGCTTACTTCACCTTTTTGTGGAAGCGCTCCGGCAATTTTATTTGCCAACGGCCGGTGGACTGGCCATTGTTTGACAGATTGCCTCCCCACGAGGCCCGAGAAGTGGACGCGCAGAACATCAACATCCGCCCCAAGGCTGGCAGGTGGACCGAGGCCCTGCGGCAGTTGTTCGGGGACTCGTAGCCGGGCATGGCGCCGACTGCGCCATTGGCTAACGGCCGTAGACCCTCTATAATAGAAGCTGTACACCCGTTCCATGGGAGGCACTTAGACATGACACAAGCCAGCGCTCAGATAAACATTCAACCCGTCCTTCAGCGTGTGGCCGAGGCCGCGGAGAGGGCCGGGCGCAGCCCGGAGGACGTAACTGTACTTGGCGCATCCAAGACTGTCGACCCGGAGCGGGTGCTGCAGGGCATCGGCCAGGGCATCGGGCACGTAGGCGAGAACCAGGTGCAGGAGGCGGAGGGGAAGTTCAGCCACCCTGGGTTCCCGGATAGCGGCGTCACCAGGCACCTGATAGGGCACCTGCAGAGCAACAAGGCGCGCCGGGCCGTCGAGCTCTTCGACGTCATACAGTCGGTGGACAGCCCCCGGCTTGCCAGAAGGCTCGACCAGATCGCGGGCGAGATGGGACGCAAGCTCCCGGTGTACATCGAGGTGAACATCGGGATGGAGGAGTCCAAGAACGGGATAGCCCCGGACCAGGTGGCGGAGTTCGCCACGATGATCGCCGAGTGCAAGCATCTTGAGCTTGAGGGGCTGATGACGGTCCCGCCGGAGGCCGAGGACCCTGAGGACGCGAGGCCCTACTTCAGGATGCTCAGGGAGATGAGGGACGGGCTGGAGCGGCTGCCGCAATTCCGGGGACGCAGCCTCAAGCTGTCAATGGGAATGAGCCACGACTTTGAGGTGGCCATCGAAGAGGGGGCCACGATGGTGAGACTAGGCAGGGTTCTCTGGGGCAGCAGACCCGGATAGGACCGGCTCCTCCCCGTAGAAGACCAACTGCTTCTTGTTGAACCCGTAGCAGGGAGTGTATGCGCCCGCCCTGAGCGCCTCCAACAGGTCCTTCTCGTTCCTGATGTCGCCGTGGAACATTGTGCTGCCCAGCCCAATGCCCTGCCTGGAGTGGGCGTCGCTGCCGCCGGTCCCTCTGAGGCCCAGCACCGCCGCCACCTCCTGCGCGAACCTGTTCTCGGCGCTGTTGTTGGCCCCGTTGACCACCTCGATCTCATCCACCAGACTGAAGATGTAGTGCTCCGCGGCCTCCTCCGCGGTGGAGGGAAGCGACTTGGGGTCCTCGTACAGGACGTTCCTTGTCATGACTCCTGAGGGCTCGAAAAGGTACCGGTAGGGGTGGGCGATGATCATGAATCCGCCGACCTCGGTGACGGCCTTTCGCAGGTCCTCAACGCTGGTGACCATCCCCTGGAACCTGTCCTGGCCCAGGGTTATGACGTGCCCCATGTTGGTGTAGACCTCGTTGGCGCGAATGACAAGAACGTCCAGGTCGCGGGCGAAGTTATCGAAGTCGTGCTTGGGCCAGCCGTTGTGCTCGGTGACCACCACGCCCGTAAGCCCAACGCGGTGGATCTCAGTCACGAGATCCTTCGGCGACAGTGAGCTGTCTGGGCTGCCCGCGGTGGTGTGGATGTGCATATCGATAAAGGAAGTCACTAGGCAACTCCTGGAGGCGTTCGCAGTATGGGCGGAATAGTCACCCTATTATATGTAATGCTATTTCCCATCCGAGTCAAGGCCGCCTCAACGACGGGACTCCCGAACGGCAGGCGAAGAGGGCTGGCCTGCAGCCCCGCTCTGGAATATACTTTCGGCGAATCTCCGTGGCATTCCAGGCGCCACCAGCGCAGGTAGAGGCGAGATGGCAGAATCGGATGCAGGCGACGGGCTGGAGTTCGATAGAAGCGTCCTGGGCGTGGACGTGGACATCGGCGAGTTCCACGTTACCAAAGAGGCGATAATTGCCTACGCCCGGGCCTTGGGCGAGACCAACCCCCTCTTCGTCGATGAAGAGGCGGCGAGGAACGGCCCGTACGGGACTGTGATTGCGCCCGCGGGATTCTACACGTACATGAAATTCAGGCCCGGCCCCAACCCCGGGCTGAGGGTGCACGAGAACAGGCTGGGCTACATGGCCGGGCAGGACATCGAGTACCTAGAGCCGATCCGCGCCGGAGACACCATATCGGCCAGGGCGCAGATATCACAGGTGTACACCAAGACGGGGCGCACCGGCAGGCTGGTATTCGTTGTAACCCGCACCACATACACCAACCAGCACGGGCGCACGGTGATGGTGGTGGAAAGCTCCAACGTGCGTAGTGAAACGATGGTATGAATCAGGTCTACTTCGAGGACGTAGAGCCGGGAGACCAGATCGGCCCCCTTGTGAAGCAGCCGGGCACCGAGGAGACCCGGGCCTTCGCCGAGCTGTCCGGGCTGTCCGGGCGCTTCGTCAGCAGCGACGGCGCGCGGCAGGAGGGCGCGGACCGGATGCTGGTATCCAGCTGGCAGAGCATGGGCTACCTGGCACAACTGATCACCGACTGGATGGGTGAGAAGGGGTTCCTCTCCAAGTACAACGTGTTCTTCCGCCGGAGAGTGGAGCCGGACGACCGCCTGGAGTGCCAGGCCGTGATAACTGACACCCAGACCAAAGGCGAGCGGGGAGTGGTGACGCTGGACGCCTTCATCGTCAACCAGAGGGGAGAGCGGCCCCTTCAGGCGACGGTGGAGGTGACGCTGCCGTTGAGAAGCGTGGCCTCACCATCGAGCTGATCGCCAGGCTCCCGCAGTTTTCTCCGGAGTTACTGGTCGCCTGAGCCCCTTCGTAATTGACAACTGGGTAGGGGTGTGATAAAAGCCAAGCTAGGGAGATAGCAAATGACCCTCGAGAGAGCCACCTACAGGGAACAGAGCCGCATCTTTCTGAGGCAGGCGCACGAAGAGCTTTCCAAGGGGGACCTCAGACAGGCCTCTGAAAAGGGATGGGGCGCCGCCGCCGAGATAGTCAAGGCAATTGCGTCCCGCCGTCGTTGGAATCACTGGTACCACGACGGGCTGCACTGGCCAGTAGCCCAGATCTCCCAGGAGACGGGAGACGACGAGTTCCAGACACTCTTCGGAAATGCCAACGCTCTGCATGCCAACTTCTACGAAGGTTGGCTTCCCCAGGCAACGGTGGCTCTCTACGTCAGGCAAGTAGAGACGTTCGTCGGGAAGGTGGAGTCCCTTCTGGACAGAGGCTGAACCGCCTCCCCGAAAAGAAGTCTGAATGGGAACCAGTTCAAGAAACGAGGTAAACAGATTATGAAGGGATGTGTTTTCCACGGCCCCGGAGATCTTAAGATAGAGGACAGGGAGGTGCGGCAACCGGGTCCGGGAGAGGTGCTGTTCAAGACCAGGGCCGCGTCCCTGTGCTTCTCCGACATCCGGGTCTACAAGGGCGAAAAGTACGCCCAGAGCGGCGTAATCCTGGGCCACGAGATGGCCGGGGAGATTGTCGAGGTTGGAGATGGAGTGACGGAGGTGGAGGTCGGCCAGGGGGTTGCAATATGCCCCATCATGGCCTGCGGGTCGTGCCACTTCTGCATCCGCGGGAAGCGCAACCGGTGCCTGAACCGCCGCACCCTTGGCTACGACGGCGACGGCGGGATGGCCGAGTACGTTCTGGTCCCCGAGGAGTTGGTGTCCCTGGGCCACCTTCTCAAGCTGCCCCAGGGCCTCCCCTGGGAGATAGCCTGCCAGGTGGAGCCCTTCGCCTGCGCCCTCTACTCCACGCTGGTCTGCGGCGTGGGACCCGGGACGTCCCTGACCATCGTGGGTGCCGGGCCTATGGGCCTCACGCACCTTCTCATAGCCAGGGCGATGGGATGCGGCACGATAATCGTCGCTGACCCGGTGGAGGAGCGGCTGGCGGTCGCCGACGAGCTTGGCGCTACGGCCGTGGTGAACCCTGAGCGGCAGAACGTGAAGGAAGTGGCGCTGAAGCTGACCGACGGCCTTGGCACGGACGCGTCCATAGCCAGCGTCGGTAACATCGATGCGATCCAGTCCAGCGTGGACACCGTGCGAAAGCAGGGCATTGTGAATATATTCGGCGGCTGCCCTCCGGGAAGCGTCCTGCCCGTCGACCCCAACCGCGTCCACTACGACGAGCTGTGGATCACCGGCACCCAGAACGCCAACCCTGAGCACTATCAGAAGGCCCTGGACCTCCTGAACCACATTCCCAACGCGAGCAACCTCACCACCCACAGGTTCTCCATAGATGACGCGCCCCTGGCTTTCGAGGCCCGCGGCCAGATGGACGGTCTGAAGGCGGTGCTGAACTTCTAGGAATACGGAATCGCCGGGCTCACCCGCGCTGCGCTTGACAAAAGAACACCCCTGTCTTAAGATAGCCAACGGCTTGTTAAGAATGGCACAATCGCCCGGAGCGGAGCGGTGATGCCATGGATACCCTCAGACACAGGGCAATCACAGGGAATGGGTCGACGAGCCGTCTAAACGCGCCGAGCTCTGCCGCAATGAGCGGCGAAGCCGCACACAAAGGCGAAAGGAGAGGTCCGTACTTGAAGATCTTGCTAAGTTTTGACATTGACGGCACGCTGGAGACTGGCGACCCGCCCGGCCCGGTTACCCTGGAGATGGTGAGGAAGGCCCAGGAGCTTGGGTGCATCATCGGAAGCGCCTCCGACCGCGCGCTAAACGCCCAGAAGAATATGTGGGCGAGGGCCGAAATCGAGGTGGACTTCGTGGCCCAGAAGCACCTGCTGACGGACATCAGAGAGAGGTTTGAGGCCGACTACTACCTGCACATGGGTGACAGGGAGCTGGACCGCCAGTTCGCCTTGGAAGCCGGCTTTGAGTTCATGTGGATGGACGACGTTCCGGCCAGCGAGCCCTGGAACGGCAAGCCTGAGTAATCCAGGCGTCAGAAGGACTCTGAGCCGTAAGGGCTTTTCAATCGAAATGTCTGTGACTTTCTTCCCAACCAGCTGCTGTTGTACGGGAGGGCCATAGGGGGCCGAAGAAAGTCGACCTACGCCATACGCGCGCCCCTTTCAGCATTAGTTGAAAGGGGCGCTTTAATTTTGCCCGATCTCAGCAACCGGCAAACAAGACTCAAAGACATATGGAAATACAGCCCCTAATAGTATTCGCCGGACTCTTTATAGGGATTCTCGTTGGACTCACCGGAATGGGCGGCGGCGCGCTGATGACGCCGTTCCTCATCCTGGTTGGAGTGCGCCCGTCAGTCGCGGTTGGAACGGACCTCTTCCAGATGATGTTCACCAAGTCCCTCGGGGCGTGGCAGCACCACAAGCAGGGGTCGGTTGACTATAAGCTGGTGCTGTGGCTGGCGCTGGGCAGCCTCCCGGGCGCCCTGGCCGGAGTGGTGGTGCTGGTTGTGCTCAGGGACCACTTCCACGTGTCCACTGACATCCTGCTGACCCGGTTGCTGGGTGGCGTGTTGACCATCGTGGGGCTGGCGCTGCTGTTCCGGCTGTTCCTGGTGCGTAGATTTGCCCACCGGCAGATATCCTGGGACGGACAGCCGCTGAAGGGCCGCAGGGCCATTGCCATATCGGCGCTTGGGGCCCTGGTGGGCCTGCTTGTGGGGCTAACGTCCGTAGGGAGCGGCACCCTGTTCATCGTCATGCTCACGATTCTGTTCCCAATGGCCATGCGCACCATAGTGGGAACGGACGTGGCGCATTCAGCCATCATCACCGCGGGCGCGGGCTTGCTGCACATGGCTGTCGGGAACGTGGACCTGGTACTGGCGGCGAACATCATGGCAGGCTCCATACCGGGCGTGCTGGTGGGCAGCCGTTTGACGGTAAACGTGCCGGAGAGGGCCCTGCGGGGCGTTGTGGCCGTGGTGCTCATGGGCGTAGGGCTTAATCTGCTATAGTATTGGAAAGCCAAGAGCCTTGGAGGGATGAAGTGCTGGAACCAACGGAGAAGACCCTGACTGCCGAAGAGGTGGAGGCCGCCAACCGGGAGCTGAAGAGCAAGTCGCCCCAGGAAGTCCTTGAGTGGGCGCTGAGCGAGTTTCACCCAAGGCTGGGCCTGTCGTCCAGCTTCGGGGCTGAGGACGTGGCGCTCATCGACATGCTGTACCGCATAAACCCGGAGGCCCGGGTCTTCACCCTGGAGACCCTGCGCCTTCCCACCGAGACCTACACGGTGATGGACCAGATCAAAATGCGATACGGCAGCCTGGTCTTCGAGCCGTACTACCCGGACCTGAAGCAGGTGGCCGACATGGTGGCGGAGCACGGCTTCAACCTGTTCTACAAGTCGGAGGAGCTCCGCAAGCTGTGCTGCGGCATTCGCAAGGTGGAGCCATTGGAGCGCGCTCTGAACGGGATGGACGCATGGATCAGCGGCCTGCGCCGGGACCAGACGCTTACCCGCATCGACATAGGCAAGGTTGAACTGGACGAGGCCCACGGCAACCGGGTGAAGCTGAACCCCCTGGCCGACTGGACCTGGGAGCAGGTGTGGGATTACATCCGCGAGCACAACGTGCCCTACAACGAGCTTCACGACAACGGATTCCCCAGCATTGGGTGCGACCCCTGCACCCGCGCAGTCGGCCCGGACGAGGACCCCAGGGCCGGCCGTTGGTGGTGGGAGCTCGACCCCAACTCCAAGGAGTGCGGCCTGCACCTGATAGACTCCCTGGACGCCATCAAGGCCGCGGCCGAGAAGAGCGCGTGATACCTCCCCACGGAGGGACTCTCGTAAACGGCTACGTTGAGGGGCCGCAGGCCGAGTCCCTGCAGGCGGAGGCCGCGAGCCTGCCCAGGGTTCCACTCAACCACAGACAGCTTTCGGACGCTCACATGATAGCCCAGGGTGCCTACAGCCCCCTGCAGGGCTTCATGGGACACGAGGACTACGTTTCCGTCTTGAACGACATGCGCCTGGCCAGCGGCTTGCCCTGGACGATTCCGGTGAACCTTGGCGTCGATACACTGCTGGGCTCAGAGCTGAAAGAGGGGTCAAAAGTCGCTCTGATTGACCCGGCGGGCGAAACCGTTGGGACGCTGCACCTCCAGGGGAAGTACAGGCGCGATCGCGAGGAGGAAGCGGAGAAGGTGTACCGCACCACGGAGGACAGGCACCCAGGGGTGGCGAACCTGTACAGGGACGGAGACGTGGTGCTTGCAGGAAAGGTAACCATGCTCCACCCCCTTCCAAAGCCCGAGGATGGGATAGAGCCTCACATCAGCACTCCGTCCCAGGCCAGGGAGCTAATAGCACAGCAGGGGTGGAACAGCATTGTAGGCTTCCACACCAGCAACCCCGTGCACCGGACCCAAGAGTACATCCACAAGTGCGCCCTGGAGATTGTCGACGGCCTTCTCCTGCATCCCCTGGCGCTGGAGAACCGAGAGGGAGACGTACCAGCGTCGGTCAGAATGCGCTGCTACGAGGCGCTGCTGGAGGGGTACTACCCCAGGAACAGGGCGCTGCTCTCGGCGCTGCCTGCATACATGCGCTACGCCGGTCCCCGGGAGGCAATCTTCCACGCCCTGGTCAGGAAGAACTTCGGCTGCACCCACTTCATCGTGGGCAGGGACCATGCCGGGATAGGGAGCTACTACGGCGCCTACGACGCCCAGCGCATCTTCAGCGATTTCGATTCTGTGGCGTTGGACATAAAGCCGATGTTCTTCGAAAACTCCTTCTTCTGCCGCCGCTGCCGCGGCATGGCCACCGAGAGGACCTGCCCCCACGGCCCGGACGAAAGGGCCAGCTTGACAGGCGCCCAACTCAGGGAGATGCTGAGCCAGGGACAGATTCCGCCGGAGCAGTTCACAAGGCCGGAGGTGGCAAAGATTCTCATCGAGTCAAGGACGGCCGGCCCGGCCCGTTGAGGCCGACCGCGGAGCCTGTATGGACGCACGGCTGGTCTTCCGCGAGGTAACGCCGGACCTCTGGCCCGACCTGGAGCGCCTATTTGAGGCTCCGGGCGGTCCGAAGTATTGCTGGTGCACAGTGTGGCGTCCCATGCCCGCCGACGAAAGACGGCTCGGGAGACCTGCGAAGAAGGCGGCCATGCAGCGCCTGGCGCTTGGGGGAGAGACGGTCGGCATACTGGGCTACGCAGGCGACGAGCCTGCAGCCTGGTGTTCCATCGCACCACGGACCACCTACCGCAACCTTGGCGGCGTCCAAAGCCCGGACGAGCCTCCGGACTCCGTCTGGTCGCTGGTGTGCATGTTCATACCCAGACGGATGCGCGGCCGTGGGCTGGCAAAGGAGCTGGTGTCGGCGGCCGTGGACCAGGCCCGCGCCAGGGGTGCGTCGGTCGTGGAGGCTTACCCGGTGGACCCCGAGTCTCCAAGCTACCGGTTCATGGGAGTCACAACAACGTTCTCCGGCCTGGGGTTTGAGGAGGTCGGCAGGGCAGGGAAGCGCCGCCACGTGATGCGGCTGCAGCTATGAGCCGGTCGCCGACCCACAAAAAACGTCCGCTCAACGCGGCGTTCCAGTAACGGGCAGGGAGGTTGAGATTATGGGCATCAGCCGGAAGAAGGCTCAGGAGTACGCAGACCAGCTTCTGGAAGCGCCGTCGGCCCACATTGTGCTGACGGTGCAGAGGGGCAAGAGCGGGCTGACGGTGCTGCACAACGGGAGGGCCGTCACCAAGTGCCACGCCTCCAACGTCGGCACGTGGACAGCGGCCTTCGTGGCCCAGGCCCTGGGTATACAGTTGCCGGAGGTGGGAGAGTCGGTCAGGGCCAGGGTGTCGACCGGCGCTCTATGGCGAGCAGTCGGCATCTCCAGCCTGGACCTCCGAAAGCGGGAGGCGCGCATTCTGCTGCTGCGGCTGCTGGAGGAGGCGGAGATGCAGCGGGCCACGGGAACCGGGACGGACGTGGACTAGGGCGACTCCAGAGCCCTACGGCGCACGCTATAGCCCAGAGTTGCGCCTGGCGAACTCCCGGACGTAGTCGTGGTGGGGAGACCAGGCCTGCCATACGTCCCTCGCCCACAGGTCCACCAGCCTTCCGTGCTCTTCCATGTCCCGGGCCGGGGCCACGTCCAGGACCGTTATTGAGCCGTTCGGGACCGGCGGCTCAAGCCACTCAAACTGCGACGCAGCCTTGAGCGTCTCCCTGACGCCGTGCAGCGCCTGGCCCGCGGTGGCTCCCCGTTCCAGAATCAGGTGCATGCTGACAAGATGCACGTTCATCGACTGGATTGTCTGCCTGGACGGCGCGCCGGGATGCTGAAGGGAGTAGGCGTCGACCGTCAGCCTGTGGGTCACGTCGGGCTCTCCGGCGGAGTACTCCCTGGCGAGCACCTGCCCGTACACCTCCCAGCAACCCCAAACCGTGCCGAGGTACTTGTGCGGCTTGCCCGGCGCATCGCCGACCCGCGCGCCGCAGCCGTAGCAGGCAATCAGGCCGCTCACGGCGATTCGGCTTTGGACATCCGGCCGCCAATCAGCACGCCGATAGTGCCCAGCAGGATCGTATACATCGGAACGCCAAAGGCGATGAGCAGCAGCCAGCCGTCGTCTATGGGAATCAGGTCAGGCGCGGCAGCCCCGACTATCGGCAACGCCAGCGCGGGGACCGCCATCAGGCCGCCCATTATCACGCCAATGCCGAAGGCCATCTCCGGAGGGGCCTTTGCGCTGCTGCCGGCAACCCAGCCGCCAATCAGCGGAGCCAGGGGCCCGGTCACGAAATGCACTACCGGTATGACGAGGCACACTACGCTTATCCCGAAGCCCATAAGGGCGTACTTGAACACTACAGGTACTCCTTTACCTTCTGAGCCAGGTTCCTGGTCATGCCCGGGATGGACGTCAGCTCCTCAAGGGAGGCGTCCTTGACCCCCCTGGCAGACCCAAAACGGCGCAGCAGCGTCCTCTTGCGCTTGGGGCCAATGCCGGGCACGGCGTCGAGGGCGGACTGCATCCCCTTCCTGGTGCGGTTTCGCTGGTGGTACGTCACGGCAAAGCGGTGGGCCTCGTCCCGGAGGCGCTGCACCAGAAACAGGGCAGGGGAGCTGCGGGGCAGCATTATCGACTCAGGGGTGTCCCTGACGAAGATCTCCTCGTTCTCCTTGGCAAGGCTCGCCAGGGGCACGTCGTCTATTCCCGACTCAAGAAGGACCTCCACTACGGCGTTGAGGTGCCCCTTGCCTCCATCGATGAGCACCAGGTCCGGGATGATCCCCCAGGACTCCGACTTCTGCCTGCCTCTCACGGACGACCCCTCGGCGTCGGTCTCGTCGCCCTCCTTCGGGCGGCCAAGGCGGTGGAACCTCCGGCGGAGCATCTCCTGCATCATGGCGTAGTCGTCGATACCCTCCACCGTCTTGATGCTGAAGCGGCGGTAGTGGGACGACTTTGGGCGGCCGTTTTCGAAGACGACCATGCTACCCACGGGCGTTGTGCCCTGGATGTTGGATATGTCGTAGCACTCGATTCTGAGGGGAAGCCTGGGCAGGTTGAGTCGTTCCTGCAGCTCCTCCATAGCCGACCTCAGGGCGTCCGCGTTGGAGACCAGCTTGGCCCTTAGCTGCTCCAGGCCCTGTCCGGCGTTCTCGGCCACCATCTGCACCAGCTTGCGCTTCTCCCCCCGCTCCGGCACACGAAGCTCGACCCTCTTGCCCCGCTTCAGCTCCAGCCACTCCCTGATGGCGTCGCCGTCCTCCAACGGGTGGTGCAGGAGCAGCCTGGGAGGGACTTGCGGGACGGAGTCGTAGTACTGCTTGACGAAGTCCGACAGGATGCGGCTGGGCGACTCGTCCTGGACGCCGTCCATTATGAAGTGCTCCCGGCCGATGAGCTTGCCGCTGCGGACGAAGAATACCTCGACCCACGCCTCGTCTCCGGCCCGGGCCAGTGCGATGACGTCCTGGTCCTCCTCGGACATGGACACGACCTTCTGCCCCTCGGTGACCCGCTCAATGGCCCGTAGCTGGTCTCTCAGGACGGCCGCTCTCTCGAACTCCATAAGCTCGGCGGCGTCCTCCATCTTCCGCCGGAGGTCTCGCACCACCGCCTCAGTCCGGCCCTCCATGAACATCACCACCTGGTCGATGACCTTGCGGTACTCCTCCTTGTCCGCGGCCCCAATGCAGGGGGCGACGCACCTGTTTATGAAGTGCTCCAGGCACGGACGGGCGTCGTTGCCGGTTATGACCCTGGTGCACGACCGGTATGGGAACAGCTTCTTCAGGAGGTCCATTGTCCTGCGCACGGAGCCGGCGCTGGCGTAGGGGCCAAAGTAGCGCGCGCCATCGTTCAGCACCCGCCGGGTGATGTACACCTGGGGAAACTCCTCGTTGAGGCCAATCTTGAGGTACGGGTAGGTCTTGTCGTCCTTGAGGCGGGCGTTGTACTTGGGCCGCTGCTTCTTGATGAGGGTGTTCTCCAGAATCAGCGCCTCCGCCTCGGACTCGGTGACGATGAACTCGAAGTCCGCGATCCTGCTCGCCAGGTGGTGTATCTTTGGCTCCAGGTTGGAGAGGGAGCCAAAGTAGGACTGGAGTCGATTCCGAAGGCTGGCGGCCTTGCCCACGTAGAGCACCTCGCCGTGGCCGCCCTTCAAGAGGTACACGCCGGGCCTTGTGGGCGTAGCCTTCAGCTGCTCCGACAGCCTGCTAGTGGTCATAACATCCCAAGTTTAGCATAGCCCGGCGCGCAGGTGTACGGCGGGGCGAGAGATGCTTCCCGGTATTCTTGACGCTCCACGCGCCCCGTGCAACAATGAACGCATATCAGAGCGGGTGCAACTGAAATGACGATGACTCTTGAGGCGCAAGCCCTTTTCGACGATGCAGCCACAATGCACAACGCGGCCATGTCGCAGATGGTTGCCGGAGACATTCGTGACTCTGCGGAGAAGGCGTGGTGCGCCACCTTACAGGCCACCAACGCAGTCATATTGGCTCAGACAGGCGTATTGCCGGAGAAGACCCCGGTGACAAGCCTGGAACTGAATAAACTGCGCTCGGCATCCTCTCGATTTGAGTCTCTGGTGAGACGCTACTATACGCGCCAGGGGCTTCTTCACGGGGAGTGCTTCTACCTCGGCTTGTGTGAACCGCAAGAGGAGGTAGAGAGGCGCATTCGTGAGACGGGAGACTATATCGCGGATGCCAGGGAGCTTGCCGATACCGCAATCTAGGTGACTACCTCCCGCTCATTTGCGTATAATGCTATAAGAGGTATTCATGGAAATTCTGCTGGCTGCGCCTAGAGGGTTCTGCGCCGGAGTCATTCGCGCCGTGGACGTGGTCGACCTGTGCCTGGAGCGGTTCGGGGAGCCTGTGTACGTGCGCAAGGAGATTGTGCACAACCCGTACGTGGTCTCGGAGCTCAAGGACAAGGGCGCCATCTTCGTGGAGGAGCTGGACGAAGTCCCCGACGGTCAGCTGGTGGTCTTCAGCGCGCACGGAGTTTCTCCGGCCGTGTGGAAGGACAGCCGCGAGCGGGGGCTGAGTGTTATCGACGCCACGTGTCCGCTGGTGACCAAGGTGCACCTGGAGGCGTTGAAGTATGCCAAGGACGGCTACTCCATACTGCTCATCGGCCACAGGGGCCACGACGAGGTCCTGGGGACAATGGGAGAGGCGCCCGAGGTGTCGCAGCTTGTGGAGGACGTGGAGCGGGCCCTTTCCATCGAGGTCCCGGACCCGGACAAGGTCGTCGTACTTACCCAGACCACCCTCAGCGTTGACGACACCGCCGACATAGTCAAGACGCTGGAGGAGCGCTTCCCGAACATGCTGACCCGAAACGACATCTGCTACGCCACAAGCAACCGGCAGGCGGCGGTAAAGGCGATATGCCCGGACGTGGACGTGATGCTGGTAATCGGCGCGCAGAACTCGTCCAACTGCAACAGGCTCAGGGAGGTTGCAGAGGCCGAAGGCGTGCCTGCATACCTGGTCAACGGGCCGGACGAAATCCAGGACTCATGGCTGATGGGAGCGCAACGGGTGGGAGTCACCTCCGGGGCCTCGACACCGGAGTTGCTGGTGAACAGGGTGATTGACCACCTGAAGCCCACGTCCGTACGGAACGTGGAGGCTATGGAGGAGAACGTCAGCTTCCTGCTTCCCAAGGCCCTTCGCTAACCGCGCCGTACTCCCAGGAACCTGACCTCCGGAAAGCCTCTCGCCAGGTCATCCCAGAACTCGTCCTTCAGCAGTTCCGGGTACACCGTTGCCTCCGACATCTCCCGGCGCGACAGGAACCTGGCCTCCAGGACGTCCATCTCATCGGGCTTGCCGGCGTTGTTGGCGATGGTAAGCTCGCCGGAGAAGGCTGTGCACAGGATGAACAGCTCAAAGTTGTGGACGGCAAAATGCTCGTCGATGAACTGGCCCCAGTAGACCACCCGGCCAAGCTCAACGGCGATACCGGCCTCTTCGAAGGTCTCCCGCCTGGCGCAGTCAAATACCGACTCCTCGCCCAGCACGCCGCCGCCGGGAGGAACCCAGCAGACCTCGCCGGATTGTGGAAGGCGGGACTTGATCAGGAGAAGCCCGTCCTGATGCACGACCAGAGCGGCGGCCCTGATCCTGTGTTCCATCATGCTTGCCGGAGGACAGACCTGACCTGAGGCCGACTGCCCACCGCTGGATTAGGACGCGTTCGCATATAAATGGCGAATCAGGAAATCTCTGAACAAGTCACAAACACGTCCATCTCGCCCAAGAACATCTTCACAACCATTCCTGCGCAGGCAGGAATCCAGGAGGGCGGAGTGTGGACTCCCGCCCCCGTATCGGGTACGGGGCAGGCTTCGCGGGAGTGGGTTGGACTTATTCAGACCATCCGCAGCTCCTACTCTTTGGCTGTGACGCGCCCGGACTCAGACCTAGCCAAGTACGGCGGTCAGGACTCCCAAGATGACCAGCATCAACACCGCCAGGATGCCTATCCGTCTCAGCTCCGGCATCATGTAGGGGGAAGCAGGTCGGCTGGTGGGGGTTGGGGCCGGCGACGGCTGGGATTCGGCTCTTGGCGTCGCAGGTGCAGGTGCAACAGCGGGGGTGGCCTGCGCCGTCGTTGGCGTCTCCGGGGCTGCGGCTGTCGCGTCAGGTGTCTCAACTGCGGGCCTGGGTACGCGCGGCGCCGGCGTCTGGGCCGCCTGGTTCGCGCCGGGCTTGCTGGCCCTTCTCTTTCGCTGTCCTAGCTCAGCCTGTCTCACGGCAACTCGCCGCGATTTCTTAGGCATCATTTCCTCCCGTTAATCGCTTCATGCGATGGGTGTTAGCCCTATACTCTCAGCATAACTGCGCGCAGGCAATAATGGAAGAGAGGCAGGGAAGATTTAACATCTCTTTCCGCTAAGTCCGGCTCCTGTCGGCCACCCTGTAGGACCGGTCGATGGCCGCCAGCCGGTCAACCAGCTCGGCCTTCTCTCCGTCCCCGGGAGGCGTGGAGAACCAGGCGTTGAGCATCTCCAGGGCGACTTCCGGGGCCGTCAGCCGCAGCCCCATGACCAGCACGTTTGCGTGATTCCAGGTCTTGGCCCCGGCCGCGGTGGAGGCGTCGGTGCAGAGGGCAGCCCGGACGCCGGGCACCTTGTTGGCGGCGATGCTCACTCCGGTCCCGGTCCAGCAGAAGAGGACGCCCTCGTCAGCCTCGCCACCGGCGACCTTCTCGGCCACGCTTCGACCCACCTCCGGCCACACCGGATCATCGCCCTCCTTGAGCGCGCCCAGAAGCTCCACCGATATGCCCCTGGCCTGGAGCTCTCCGACCACCACGTCGGTCAGAGGCGTCTTCTCGTCGCTTCCCACGGCCATTTTCATCTGATGCCTCCTCAGGCCCGGGGATGGGCCTTCTCGTAGTCCCTCTCCACCTGGTCCTCCGCCAGGTGCGTGTACACCTGGGTAGTGGAGATGCTGGCGTGGCCCAGAAGCTCCTGAAGGTATCTCAGGGGCGCTCCACCCCTGAGCATGTGAGTGGCGAAGCTGTGTCTCAGGGTATGGGGCGTAATGGGGGTGCGAATACCGGCCCGGCGGCCGTAGCCCTTCAGAATGAGCCAGAAGCCCTGACGCGTCAGTCGCTCCCCTCGATGGTTCAGGAACAGCGCGTCCTCCCTCTCTGCCTGGTCGCCGCGCGGGGTTAGGAGGTCTGGCCTGACGTAGTTCATGTAGGCCTCCACCGTGTCGACGGCCTGGTCGTGCAGGTTGATCAGCCGCTCCTTGTAGCCCTTGCCCAGGCACCTCACGTACTTCTCCCTGAGGTTCAGGTCCCCAACTGACAGCGATACCAGCTCGCTCACCCGCATACCGGAGGCGTACATCAGCTCGATCATGGCAACATCCCGCCGGGCCTCCGAGGTCTCGCCGGAGTAGGCCTGCCCAAGCAGCAAGGCCATCTCCTCCTCGCTGAGGGACTTGGGCAGAGCGCGTCCAATGCGAGGGGAGGAGAGGGCCTCGGTCGGGTCCTCCTCGACGATTCCCTCCTCAACCAGGAAGTTGAACATCGACTTGAGGGACGCTATCTTGCGGGCGCGGGTCGTGGCCGAGTAGCCCCGCTCTTGGAGCTCCAGGGCATAGTCGGTCAGCAGCGAGCTGTCCACCGACTCCCAGCCCCCCTTGTAGCCGCGCTCCTCCATCAGGTCAACAAGCTGGGAGAGGTCGCTGCCGTATGCGGCAACCGTGTTGCCCGACAGACCCCTCTCCGAGGTGAGGTAGGCCAGAAACGCCTTAACCGTATCTCTCATGGTATCCATCCTGTTACGCCGCAACGTTCATATATTATCACATATCACATAGCCGGGTGTCAGAACCGGAACGCCAGGCGGGTTCATGCCGGGAAGCTCGTCCCGGGCCCTGACAGGCGAGCGACGGGCCAGGGCGTTCGCATGTACGAAGACAGGTACCGGCCTGCGGAGACCATTGCACAACCCGCGCTGTGGCTCAGTTAAATGTCATTGCGAGCCGAAGGCGAAGAATCCAAAGGGGTTCATTTAGGACTTAGTAGCTTTGCGGGCAGAGGCTTCGGATTCTTCACTCCGCGGAGTCTACCCTGAGCGTAGCCGAAGGGCTGCGCTCAGAATGACAGCCGGCGCGCGCCTCCCGACCATTCCTGCGGAAGCAGGAATCCAGAGCGTCCGATAAAGAAGAAAATAGATTCCCGCTTTCGCGGGAATGACGATAAACGTATTGCCTCCAAGATGTCGCCGTAGTTACGCAAAGGTCTGCAGGAGCGTGCCCTGGTGCCCCGACACGGGGGCAGAAATCCAGGGCATCCGATATAGAAGGAAATAGATTCCGGCTTCCGCCGGAATGACGACAAACGTATTGCCTCCCAATATGCCGCAGCAGTCATTCAAGGGTCTCTCTTCCTGTTGACAGCCCTATGGCCCAAATGTAGAATCTGCTCTGTCACTATCTGTCACTATCTGAATGGGCGTAGTAGAGGCAGGGATGATCCACATTGGGATAGACCCCAACATATTCCAGGCGGGGAACTTCGTGCTCACGTGGCACGGATTCTTTTCGTTTGTGGCGGTTGTTATCGCCGTGATACTGTGCGGACGCTGGGCGCAGTCTGAAGACGACGTGGACGCGGACATGGTCTACTCCACGGCCATCTGGGCGATAATCGGCGGCATCCTCGGCGCCCGGATCTTCCACGTGGTGGACAGATGGGACATCTACAGCACCAACCCCGCGGAGGTCCTCGCCATCTGGAGCGGCGGCATAGCCCTGTTCGGCGCCATCATCGGCGGTCTGCTGACGGGGGCCATCTACGCCAAGATCCAGGGCTATCCCATCGGGAAGCTGGCCGACCTGGCCGCACCCGCCATTCTCGTAGGCCAGACAGTCGGCAGAATCGGGGACATCATCAACGGCGAACACATCGCCAAGGTCACCGAACTTCCCTGGGGATTCGTCTACAGCCACCCAGACAGCCTGTCCTACCAAGTGCACAGGACGCTGGCCTCTCACCCGGTAATACTGTACGAGATGATCTGGAATGTGATTGTGCTGGCAGTCGTCTGGAGAATGCGGGGCCGGATTCAGCCGGACGGCATGCTCTTCACCCTCTACCTCAGCCTATACGCCTTTGGCCGGTTCTTCATAAGCTTCCTGAGAGAGGACAAGGTCTGGATTGCCGGGCTGCAGGAGGCGCACCTGATTGCGATTGCGGTCATTCTGGTGGCGATTCCACTCCTGGTGTTCAGGGGCAACCTTGTGCCCGGTGACGACATGCGACGCTCCGGCCTGGGCAGGGACTGGAGGCCCTGGCACCGCTAGGAGAGAGACACCTAGGCGATTAAGGCCCGGCCTGTCGGAAGTCCTCGACTATCAGCTTGATGGTCCTCGACCCTCTCCAGGTGTTCACGCTAAGCGTGAACACGATGTCGAGGAGGTCAGTCTCGCCGTTCCAGTCGCCGCCGCGGCCAAAGGCCATTGCGTCCCACACCGCCCCCTCGTGCTGCAGCTTCATCCGCAGGTGATTGCCCTGGGCGCCAACCTGCTGGACGTCCACCGCCTTGACCCCTTTGGTCATGAATACGGGCGTGGGATTGCCCTCGCCATAGGGGGCCAGGTCCCGGAGGAACCGGAAGTTGTCACCCATGAGAGTCGCCAATCGCACGTGCGCGTCTATGTCTATGGCGGGCCGGAGGTCGGCGCCGCCAATCTCCCTGTCGGCAATCGCCTCAATGCGCTCCTTCAGGTCGGGCAGCCTCTCGCGGGGAATGACGAAGCCCGCCGCCCTGGGATGCCCGCCGAAGCGATCGAACAGGTCGCGGCACTCCGACAGCGCGGCCGACAGGTCGAACCCCGGTATGCTCCGACCGCTCCCTCTGCCCAGACCGTCCTGCAGTGACACGACTATCGCCGGGCGCCATCGTTCGTCCACAAGGCGGCTGGCAAGGAGGCCCGCAATGCCTGGGGGGAACTCCTCGCTCCACAGCACCGTTATCGGCGACGCGGGAGGCTCCGCGCCCACCAGACCCCTCACGGCTTCAACCGCCTTCTGGGTCATTCCTTGACGGTCACGGTTCATGCGCTCAAGCTCGTGGGCCATTGGCATGGCCTCTTCCGCGCTGCCGGCGCGTAGAAGATCGTAGGCGCTCATGGCGTGCTCCAGACGGCCGGGGGCGTTGAGCCGAGGCCCCAGGGTGTAGGAGATCGTCTCGGTGTCAAGCTCACCAACGTCCAGACCCGCCAGGCGCAGCAGCTCCAAGAGGCCCGGCCTGGGATTGGAGTTGAGGGAGCGAAGCCCTTCGGCCACGATGTACCGGTTCTCGCCCACAAGGGGGGTCACGTCGGTCACGGTGCCCAGGGCCGCGAGCTGGAGCAGCGTCTCGTCCCACGGCCTCTCCATGTAGGCGTACAGGGCCGACACCAGCTTGAACGCGAGACCCACGCCCGCCAGGTGTGGAAACGGGTAGGAGGAGCCGTCCAGCTTGGGGTTTACAATGGCGCAGGCATCGGGAAGCTGTGGCAGGGGAGTGTGATGGTCAGTTATGACGGTGTCCATTCCCAGGGATGCGGCCTCGCCGACCTCCTCCACGGAGGTCACGCCGCAGTCGACGGTGATGAGCAGGGTGACGCCCTGCTCGCGGAGGGCGCGAATGGCCTGGGAGTTCAGGCCGTGGCCCTCCCTGACCCGGTGCGGCAGATACGGGACAACCCTGGCGCCCAGCCCGGTGAGTCCCTCTACAAGCAGCGCCGTGCCGGTCACGCCGTCGGCATCGAAGTCCCCGAAGACGCCGATGGTCTCGCCGCTGCGGATGGCGCGATGAATCCTCTGGACTGCCGGTTCAATGTTGGGAAGCAGGAACGGGTCTTCCAGGAGCTTCTCGTCCGTGGAGAGAAACGCCCTGGCGGATGGCAGGTCTGTCACGCCCCGGTTGTAGAGGAGCTGGGCAGCCAGCGGGGAGTAGGCTGCCAGCCGGCCGGCGATGCCGGCGGGAGCGCGGGGCGCAACCCGCCATTCCTTACGGGTGGTCAAGGCTTGCAACGTCCGCTATAACTCATGGCCGGGCCAATCGTCCAAAGTCTCGCGATCCAAAACTCCATTATTGACCAGAGCAGTTTCTACCAAACGGGGAGAAACTTCAAAATGTGCGGCGGCCTCGTCGATTGCATCGTCGGTAGGAGTATCCGCACCGAAATAGCGCATCAAGTCGTCGAAAGGACACAGGAATTCCTGGGCAAAGGCGCGTTGAAACTTCTGCCTGGCGGTTTTGGAGTCAGTGGCGGGCAGCAACCGCTCGTTGTCAGGTACAGTCAGGTGGTCAGCCACCAAACGCGCAGGCGCAAAACGGCGTGCGGCCGGATGCCGTCTATTAGACAAGAAGCCGAACTGTTCCGGAACGTCGTCGCTGCGAAGCCCAGCAGTGAGGGGTGGCGGGTTAATCGAATTGACTTGCGCAAAATCCTCTACAGGTATGCCAAACATTTGAGAAAGTGTCAACGTGTCAACGTTACTGTTCAATCCCCAAGATTCCCGGGCGATTCTGGCTGCATCACTAGCTCGCCTCCAAGGAGCGTCAAAGCTATTGGCATGTTCGATGACGCAGTGTCGGATTTTGTCATAATCAGGGATACGTACCACACTGACATCACTTGCCGCACTTTGGCAAAGTGTTTCAATGTGAGTCATTGTTTGATCCTTGGAGGCGGCGGCTAATTCTTGTATGGCATCCCTGCCATAGGAATCTCTGGCTCCTTGAAGAAGGTCAATCAGCCCATCCGGCGCTTCGTTGGGGTCATAACCCATGCAGGCCTCCAGTTTGCGCGCCTCTGACAGCCCAGGGTCTTGGCGTTCGTATTTTACTTGTTCCCACAATTCACTTATTTCAGTGGGCGTTTTCAAGGCGCTTGACAGCCTGGCAATAGTCCCATTGATGAAGTCATCAACCCCCTTCTCAAACTCATCAGGGGAGATGCGGGTGTCGAAGTCCTTCAAATATCGGATTGGTTCGCCTTCCCAGCCTTCGGTTTGACGGGCGCTAACTTGAACTGATTCCCAATCCGTGCTGAAGGACAGGTCAGGCCAGACGTATCCTCCTCCTACGTTCGAAACCTTGTGGCTCATCCGCCAGGAGAGAGTGTTGGCTCGCGGTTCCCAGCGCAGCCGCCACCAGTTAACCGCAAACCACTCGGCAAGGCGGACGGCAGACAGCCGTGCGGATGAGCGGACGCTCCTGGCTAACACGTCCTCCACCCTGGTGGCGCAGAGGGATTCTCCAAAGAGAATTGTTAGTTCAGCCAGGGTAACCCGCTCTACCTCGTCGCCATGGTCGCGGGACAGCCACTCATAGTCAATCCTGAAAGGGGCGGTCATTAGTTGTTCCAAAAGCCCTTGTCTACTTTCTCCAATCAGGTGGCCCAGCTGGGTTAGCGGTGATAGTGTCAAGATTCCTCAGTTGCTCCAATAAAGCGGCCAGTCCCGCTCCTCCCATGTTTCCCGTATTGCTTCAGCAGTCGCCGCAGGAGTGGGGGTGCTGTTAGGATGATGCAACGTAAGTGGGGTGTCAATTGGAATCCACCGCC
Source organism: Dehalococcoidia bacterium (assembly GCA_034421015.1). GTDB lineage: Bacteria > Chloroflexota > Dehalococcoidia > Lucifugimonadales > UBA2985 > DAOUJW01. Next base: position 5,105 of record DAOUKT010000009.1, on the reverse strand, counting down.
CTGTGAACATTTGCGGGTAAAAGTACACGCACGAATCTGCATCACCATTGCCGTAATTCGGTAACTCAAAATGGTTGTATCGCGGCCACGCCTCTAAAATCTTGTACCATTCATCTTCATTGGTGGTTCTGTGTCCTTGACGCTGCCGCTCATATTCGGCTACCACGTAATCAATAGGGCGCGTCTCCAACGCCAACAAATCCTGTCCCGGCATATCAATCCAATTGGCTATGCGCGCGTATTGGTCAACTATCCCGCCATTTGACCCCTCTCGTCGGTACTCGCGTTGGCTGGTTAAATCGTGGTAGCAAGCAAACCGAAATGACTCGTTCCTCTTGTCGGCGTTCTCTAGCGACAAGGATTCGCTCCAGTAGTCGAGACAAATATAGCTTTCGTCAACTTCCCTCCAAAGCACCCGTTCCAGGTCGCTCATATTGTCGGGGTCCAACTCCCTGAACTCAGAGTAAGTCATGGCATCTTCGGTACCCCTCACCAGGTGCAAACATCGCGCCCGCATCTCAGCCTCAAGTACGCTGATAGGCTCGCTTTCCTCGTCTCCTCTCGGCGTAATCATCAATTCCGGGGTAGGCGTTGGTGTGGGGGTGGTTAGCTCTCCCATAGCATCAGCCAACGTGATTGGCGTAGGGGTCGGCGTTGCAGTATCGCTATCGTTATCTGCCAGAACTGTTGTGGTAGCGGCCAAGGTATCCGTAGCTACTGGGGTACTCTCTGAGACACCCGAGTCGCCGCAGGCCGCGACTGCCAGAAGCGCGATAACGCACATTACAAGACCGCCGAATCGCCCCCTATTCATCGGCCAGTCCAGAGCGCCCGCAGACAGCGCCCTAGCCCTCGTAGCTCCTGAAGGCGAGGCAGGTGTTGTGCCCGCCGAAGCCCAGGGAGTTGGAGATGGCCGTCCTCACCCTGCCGCGGCGCGGCGTATAGGGCGTGTAGTCCAGGTCGCAGTCCGGGTCCGGCTCCTCAAGGTTTATGGTCGGAGGGATTGCGCCGTTGCAGATGGCCAGGACGGCGATGGCCGCCTCCAGCGCGCCCGCGGCTCCCAGGAGGTGGCCGGTCATGGACTTGGTGGAGCTTACCGGTATCTTGTAGGCCTCTTCGCCGAACACGGACCTTATGGCCATGGTCTCAAACTTGTCGTTCATTGGCGTCGACGTGCCGTGGGCGTTGATGTAGTCCACGTCTTTTGGCCCCAGGCCCGCCTTCTTCAGGGCCATGCGCATGGCCCTCGCGCCGCCCTCACCCTCCGGCGCGGGCTGCGTGATGTGGTGAGCGTCGGCCGTTGCGCCGTAGCCGATGAGCTCGGCTATAGGAGTAGCGCCCCGCTCCAGGGCGTGCTCAAGGCTCTCAAGGATGAGGATTCCTGAGCCTTCCCCCATGACAAACCCGTCTCGCTGGGCGTCGAATGGGCGGGAGGCGCGCTGGGGGTCGTCGTTCCTGCTCGACAGGGCGTTGCAGGCGTTGAAGCCGGCGATGCCGATGGGACATATCGCCGCTTCGCTGCCCCCGGTTATGGCGACATCTGCGTCGCCCCTCTGGATCACCAGCGCCGCCTCGCCGATGGTGTCCGCGCCGGTGGAGCAGGAGGAGAGCGCGCTGTAGTTTGGCCCCTTGGCTCCCATCAGCATCGAGACCCTCCCGGACGCCATGTCTCCCAGCATCATGGGAATGAGGAAGGGATTGACCTTGGTCGGGCCCTTCTCGTACAGCGTGCCAAAGCCCTCCGACAGGGTGCGTATGCCGCCGATGCCGCTGCCGATCATCACCGAAACCCTCTCCGCGGGCTCCTTCTCCAAGTCGAGGCCGGCGTTGGCCACGGCCTCCTGGGATGCCACGGCGGCAAACTGGACGAAGCGGTCCATTCGCCTGGCTTCCTTGCGGTCCAGGTAGTCCGTAGGTTCAAACCCCTTCACTTCGGCTGCGATCTTGGTCTGAAACGGCTCAGGGTCAAAGTCGCTGATGTAGTCCACCCCGGACCTTCCCGCCAGAAGTGAGTCCCAGGTGGTCACGGCGCTCAGTCCAACGGGGCTTATGATTCCAAGACCTGTAACTACAATTCTCTTAGTCAATTGTCCGGTTCCTTTCAATAAGCAGCGCAACTGCTTGAGGATGCTGCCTCCTGCGGCAAGATCGGCAAGATATTTGGTGTATTTTACCAGACCTGTTGCGCTGTTTGTAAACACTCTCACAAAAGGGAAGGGGGATTTTTCGGTGGAGGTGTTGTTGTCTGTCGACTGGGTTGTATCTATAATGCCACTGCTATGTCCCCCGAAGAGTCCTTCCGAACCGTGGCCATCGAGACCCAGGGATGCAAGCTGAACCAGGCCGACTCCCAGGCCCTGGCCCAGCGGTTTGCGGCCGCGGGATACCTGGTTGTCGACGCGGGCCAGCCGGCCGATGTCTACGTGCTGAACACCTGCACCGTCACCCACGTCGCGGACCGGAAGGCGCGGCAATCGCTCAGGGCGGCACGCAGGGGCAGTCCCGCGTCCCTCGTCGTGGCGACGGGCTGCTACGCCCAGCGTTCGCCAGGGGAGCTGGAGGCCCTTCAGGACGTCGACCTCGTGCTGGGCAACACGGACAAGGGTGTGCTGGTGCAGCGCGTAACGGAGCTCATGGGAGACGCCGCGATCCCCTGTGCCACAGGGGACGCGATCGGGAGCGCCGGGACGCCGGGCGGCGCGCTCCGCACGAGGGCAATGGTCAAGATTCAGGAGGGGTGCAACCAGGTCTGCGCCTACTGCATTGTGCCCAAGGTGCGGGGCCGGGAGCGCAGCATACCCCCGGACGACCTCGTAGCCCAGGTCCGCGCTCTGGAGGAGCAGGGTTTCCGGGAAGTGGTCTTGACTGGAACACAGCTTGGGTCCTACGGCTTCGACATTCCGGGCGCCAGCCTCAAGCGTCTGCTGGAGGCCGTTCTGGACCAGACCACCATACCCCGCGTAAGGGTGTCGTCGCTTCAGGCCCAGGAGATAGGGGAGGGCCTGCTGAGCCTGTGGGACGACTCCCGCCTGTGCCCGCACTTCCACCTGCCCCTTCAGAGCGGCAGCAACAGCGTCCTCCGGCGGATGAGGCGCAGATACACGGCTGAGCGCTTCGCCGGCGCAGTTGAGCTTGTCCGATCCAGGGTCGCGGGCGCGTCAATCACAACCGACGTCCTGTCCGGCTTTCCGGGCGAAACCGAGGAGGAGTTCCAGGAGACATACAACTTCTGCCAGGAGATGGCCTTCTCTGACATGCACGTCTTCCCGTACTCCGTGAGGCCCGGCACGTCCGCTGCCCACTACGGAGACATGGTAGACCCCGTGACCAAGGGCCGTCGTGTGGACATGCTGCTGGACCTGGCTGGGCGCCACGCCGCCGACTTCCGTCGTAGCCTGCTTGGGCAGGTGCGCCCCGTCCTCTGGGAAGAGCGAGTGAAGGACGCCGACGGATGGCTCTGGTCGGGGCTGACGGACAACTACGCGCCAGTCTACGCGAGGGTCGATGAGCGGCTGGGCAACTCAATCACCGCAACGAGGCTCATTGAGGATCGCGGGGCGTGGCTCCTGGGAGAGCCGGCCCTGAAATAGGAGACGACGGCGGCCTTCTGCTAGACGCCGCCGCTTGGTATTCTCTTACAGGCGTTGGTTAAGGTGCAGGACACCGCTCATACTGAGCTTGTCGAAGTAGATGAGCGGTGTCGGCTATGTTCACAGTCTTCCCGCTCAAATGGTTCGACCGACTCACCCCCGTATCCAGTACGGGGCAGGCTATGAGCGGGAAGGGAGTTGCGCTCCAATTGGCGTTGGCGTTACCAACCCGTATAGAGAATACCCGCCCTTTCATCAGGTCTAGAGGCTGACGGGGCGCAGCTTGATGTCGCCGTTGCGCTTTTCCAGATAACCCGCCCGCTCTTCACTGCCGTGGCTGAACACCACGAGCCACCCGTCCTTCGCAGCCTGGGCAAGCAGCTCCCGTTTAATCTCAAGGGTGTCTTCGGGATACTGGTCGTGGGCGGCGATGTAGGACAGGTTCAGATGGTGAGGCGTGGGAATCACGTCGCCCAGAAAGACCACCTTCTCGCTTCCATAGTCCAGCTTCACGACCTGGTGACCGCTGCAACGGCCTCCCGTCTCCTTGACCCAGAGTCCCGGCAGTATCTCAGCATCGCCCTCGAGCAGTTCCAACTGGCCCGCGTCCTTGAGGCAGGAGTAGTCCTCTACGTTGTGAGACTCCTTGCCGCGCTCGTTGGGAGCCATAGCGTTGTCCCAACACGCCTTCTGGACGTAGTACGTTGCTCTTGGAAAGGCCGGAATGCAACTGCCGGAGCGGTCTATCTTGGTGCAACCGCCGGAGTGGTCGAAGCCCAGGTGGGTCAGGATGACCTTGTCGATGTCCTTGGCCGACAGCCCAACCTCTTTCAGAGCCTTGGAGAGCTTGCTGGACGAGAGGCCGTACACCTCCTTCAGCTTGCCCGTCTCCTTCTTGCCCACACCGGTGTCCACCAGCACGTTCTCGTTCTCGGTACGGATGAGGAGGCAGTTCAGCCCCAAGCTCACCCGATTCCACCTGTCAGGTTTGACCTGCTGCTCCCACAGGACCTTGGGGACCTGTCCGAAGACAGCCCCTCCGTCGCACTTGAGAATCCCATCGCTGAGAAGGTGGATGGTAGAAGCGCCCGCTTTTACCATAGACTTTCCCCCTTTTGGTGCCACAGAGCACAAAAATAGTGAAAATAGCAATCCGCTTGCCGGGGTACTCTGATAAAAGAGGCCGGGGTCCCATGAAAGGCCTCAACAAAGCCAAAAGCCTGCGCCGGAACGTGGCCTTGGAAGTCGCGGGGAGAAATCCGTCTCCCCTGAATTGTCACTCTAACGATGATATTGCCTCCCACCATTGGGGTGTCAAGAGGGAAGTAGACCTGTTTCCGGACAATTTTCTGCCGACCCTTGAGACCCCGCTGGTGGATCGCTCAAATGGTCAATGTTCAGTGTGAATAAGTTCAGAAACATGTGAGACGGTAGCGTTGGAGGAAGATAGAAGAAGGGCCCATCCTTCTGGGTGAGAACAAACCATTAGGAGGGCCCCTCTCATGCGGGTATCTG
>DAOUKT010000008.1:0-98431 GCA_034421015.1 Dehalococcoidia bacterium | reverse complement strand
CAGGCGCGATTCCTCCTGAGATCGGTCAGCTTGCGGAGTTGGAGAGTCTGGACCTCACAAGGAACTGGCTCACAGGCGCGATACCACCGGGGTTTGACGGGCTCCGGTCCCTGAAATTGGGCCGGAACTATCTCAGCGGAAGCATCCCGAGAGAGCTTGGTTCTGACGGGATGCTGGAGGAGCTGCACCTCAATAACAACTACTTGACAGGGAGCATTCCTGGAGAGCTGGGCAGCCATTCCCACCTGGAGAAGTTATACATCCAGAGTAACAACCTTTCGGGCAGCATACCGGCGGAGCTGGGCAGCCTCTCCGGGTTGAGCTATTTTGACCTCAGCAACAACTGGCTGGAGGGCCCCATACCGCCGGAACTGGGTGACCTTGACTGGAAGTGGTTGTCGTACGCGCGTCTTTACAACACCCAGATTGAGGGATGCATTCCCGCCGAGATGTGGGATAGGCGTAGATGGGAAGATAGGGACAGGTTCGAGTTGCAGCGGTGTGATGGAGCGGACTCTTAGCGCGCCCGGCCTCACATCCCGGCCCCGTGGTGGAAGTAGCCGGCGGAGACCACTCCGTGTAGGTCCTGGCTGTCCTCGTTGACGCGATTGAGGATGCCCTCTCTGTCATCCGTATCAGGCCAACCGTAGCGAATAAGCGTGCCCGTCCGGCCCACCAGCCGCTGTGCCGATGACACGGCCCGCTCGTCTATGCCGGAGCCAATGGCGGCCAGCTCAACCATCACCCTGTCGATGGAGTGGCACAGGGAGTTGGGCAGCATCGGGTCCGCCACCAGGAGGTCCAGGACGCGCCGGGGCAGGACCTCGACGCTGTAGGCGCGGATATAGGTCTCCACAGCGTGGTTGATGCGCAGCAGGCTCGTCCACTGGGACTCCTGGTACTCGCTGTCCTTGACGTCCAGGGCAATCTGGGACAGAAGCAATCCAACGCCCAGCTGGGCGCGCTCGATGAAGCGGCCAAGCTGCAGAAAGCTCCATCCAAGGTCGCGGTACATGGTGGAGTCGGCCGTGCCCATGAAGGTGTTGATCTCCGCCGAGGTCTCCGCGTAGAAGCTCTCCGGGGACGTCCGCCAGATGTCGTTGATGTCCAGCTTCTGGTGGCGAAGATACGCCAGGTTCAGGCGAATCCACATCTCGCCGCTGATGTTGTGGCGCATCTGCCGGGCGTTCTCCCGGCCGAGGTAGAAGCAGCGCCGGATGGAGGTGGGATTGGAGGCGTCGAAGGTGAGGTCGTCGGCCAGCATGTAGGAGTCGGCCAGGGTGTACTCGTCGCTGCTCACCATCTCCAGGCTTCCGCTGGGCGGCTGGCGGTCGATGCTCTCGTAGATGCGGGCCCAGCCGAAGTGTATCTCCGGCAGAGGCCGGTCAACAAGCGCCTCCGTCTGCAGCCTGAGCAGGCGGCACAGGTGCTCGGCCCGCTCCAGGTATCGGCCCATCCAGTAGAGGCCCTCTGCGCTGCGAGCTAGCATCACTCAGTCCCTCAGCACCCACACGTCCTTGCCACCGCCGCCCTGGCTTGAGTTCACCACAAGGCTGCCCCTGCGCAGGGCCACGCGGCAGAATGCGCCGGGGACCAGACGGTTCTCGCGGCCCTGGAGCACAAATGGGCGCAGGTCCACGTGTCGAGGCTCGAACTGCCCGTCGATGAGGCAGGGCGACCGCGAGAGGGACAGGACGGGCTGCGAGATGAAGCCGGCGGGGTCGGAGCGCAGCGCTTTGGCGTACTCATCGCGCTCCTGGGGCGTCGCGTGGGGCCCGATTATCATCCCGTAGCCCCCGGACTCGCCCACGCGCTTGACCACCAGGTTGTGCAGGTTGTCCAGGGTGTACTCCAGATCCCGGGGCCGTCGGCAGAGGTAGGTCGCCACGTTGTCCAGGATCGGCTCCTCGGCCAGGTAGTATCGCACCATGTCCGGCACGTAGGCGTAGACGCTCTTGTCGTCCGCCACGCCGGTGCCGGGGGCGTTGGCCAGGGCAACGTTGCCGCGCTTGTAGGCGTCCAGGAGGCCCGGCGCGCCCAGCAGCGAGTCGGAGCGGAAGACCTGAGGGTCGATGAAGTCGTCGTCAACGCGGCGGTAGATGATGTCAACGCGCCTGAGTCCCTGGGTGGTGCGCATGTAGACGATGCCGTTGTCCACCACCAGGTCCCGGCCCTCCACAAGCTCCGCGCTGAGCTCCCGGGCCAGAAAGATGTGCTCGTAGAAGGCGGAGTTGTAGACGCCCGGGGTCAGCAGGGCGACGGTGGGGTCGGACTTGCCGCCCGGGGACAGCTCTCTCAGGGTAGCCAGCAGAATCGAGCCGTAGTGCTCCACCTCCTGCACCCGTGAGCTCCTGTACAGCCTGCGCAGGCTGGCCTTGACCGCCTTGCGATTGGCGATCATGTAGGAGACGCCTGATGGGACTCTCAGATTGTCCTCAAGGACCCGGAAGCCGTCGTTGGTGCGCACGACGTCGGTGCCGCAGACGACGGTCCACGCGCCGTGGGGCGCAGAGAACCCTTGCATCTCCGGGCGGTAGTGGGGGCACTCCATCACCACGTCCTGCGGAATCACGCCGTCCTTGATGATGCCCGCCCCGTTGTACACGTCATCGATGAAGAGGTTGAGGACTCTGAGACGCTGCTTCAGGCCCGTTTCCAGGATCCGCCAGTCGTCAGCCGACACGACTCGCGGGATGCTGTCCACAGGTATGATCCGCTCCTCCTCCTCTTCGTCGCCGTACACCGTGAAGGAGATGCCCTCGTTGGAGAAGGAGCGGTTGACCCGTTCCTGGATGCTGACCATCGCCTCCGAGTTGAAACCTGTGAGCACGCGGTGAAGCTCCCGGCAGTGCTCCCGGGGCGTTCCGTCCGGCAGGAACATCTCGTCGTATATGGCGGGGTCTATGCTGTAGTCGTCGAAGTTCAAAGCGGCACTCACGAGACGCGGCTGGATTTTGCCAAAGCACTACGCCCCGCGGTGTTACCAGGGGCCTGATACATGATAGTTAGTAATCGACGCGATGTCCAGAAGGGGCGGCTTCGCTCTAGGAGGCGGGTTGCTTCTCTGCCACAGGCGGCCGGGGCGGCCTGGAGACGTTGATGACGATTGCCCCCACAACGTAGACACACACCAGGATGAGGAACGCGCCAACGTAGGACCCGGTGACATCGAAGATTCGCCCTATGGCTACCGGAGCGCCCAGGCTGAAAACGAGAGACAGGGGCCGCCCAACGCCCCGTATCGCTCCAATGTGCCGCCGTCCGAAGTACCGCGCCCACAGGAACTCGCTGATGGGAATTGTCCCGCCAAAGCCCAGTCCGTACAGGAAAAATCCCGCCCACAGCACCGGGACGCTCTCGAGTGTTGACGACAACACCATGAGAAGCACGCCCGTGGCCGACGTACAGAAGGCCGCGCCCGCGAGCCTCCGAGGGTCGATCTTCTGGAGGCCGTAGCCCCAGACGCCCTTGGCGGTGAGGTTGCCGAAGCCATTGATGGTCATCCCCGTTGCCCCGATGAGCCGCGTGAAGCCGATGCTGCTGGCGAAGGGGATGGCATAGAAGGACACGGAGCCCAGAGCAACGGCGTTCAGCCCGTACCCCAGAGTCAGGAGCCAGAAGCCCGGCGTGCGTATCGCCTGGCTACGGGTGTGGGTCTGCCGGTCGTCGCTGGCCACGGCGGCCCGGGCGCGCTCTGCGCCTGCGCCGCTGCCTCGACTGATGCCGTCCGGCAGCAGGCCCACGTCCTCCGGCTGCCGTCGCATGATGAAGGCGATTGGAACGATGATCAGGAGGACCACCCCGGCCATGGTCACGTAGCCCGTGCGCCACCCGAAGTTGTCGACCACGGCGGTCATGGAGATCGGGGCGATGATGCCGCCAAGGGACACGCCAATTGAGCCGATCGCAAGGGCCCAGCCCCGGTTCACGACGAACCACTTGGTCACGGTTGCGTTGAGGACCGGTCCTCCGTACAGGTTCGGGCCCAGGGCGCGGTTGATGGCCTGGAAGAGGAAGAAGAAGATGAAAGCGTTCTGCAGGGATAGCCCCGTGAGGCCTACGGCGCTGAAGAAGGCCCCGGCCAGCATGAGACGCCGGGGGCCAATGCGGTCCACCAGCGGCCCGATGAACACCATGGATATTCCGCCAAGGGCTGTCGCAAGGGAGATGGCGGCGGCGAACTGCCACACGTCTATCTGCAGCGCCTCGACCAGGGGGTCAAGGAACACGCCGGAGACCATCTGCCCCGTGCTGGTAGCCATGAACTGCGCCAGGATGACGCCGACCAGGATGAACCAGCCATAGTAGATTTTCCTGGCAGGGAGCAGCTTCATAGTCTGCCTCCTGCACGGATTCTAGCACATTCGGCGATTTACAGCATTGGGCGGGTGAGGGTTCGGCGAAAGAGCACCTGAAATTTCACTGAGAATTGCAGAATTACGTCTTGCGGGTACAGCCCTGCCTATTGAATATACTCTGCCCAATTCTAGCTACATGGCGTATACTGGCTTTCAGGCACAATCGCCATATACTTAACAGGAGGTTTCTCATGTCTGTAACTGTCGTGGTAGGGGGGCAGTTCGGATCTGAGGGCAAGGGGAAAATTTGCGCTCATTTGGCGACAACAGACAATGTAGACTACATGGTGCGTTGTGGTGGTCCGAATTCAGGGCACACAGTCGATTTAGGGGGTAACCAATACAAACTGAGGCAAGTGCCCGCAGGGTTTATAAATTTTAAGACACGTCTCCTGATTGCCGCTGGCGCTCTCGTAGATCCAAAGGTCTTCCTTGATGAGATTGAACTCTGTGGTTTGGACTCAACTCGTGTTGGCATTGATAGGAACGCAGGCGTAATTGAGGAGTTGGACTTGGCAAATGAGACCAACCTGAATCTTTCTGGGAGGCTTGGATCTACTGGAACCGGCGTAGGGTCCGCGGTTAGCCGCCGGGCACTCCGGGATCAAGACTTCCGGCTTGCCTCCGACCATCCGGACCTGAAACCATTTGTCGTATCGGTACGCGAAGAACTCGCTACTGCAGTCCAAGAAGACAAGTCTGTCGTAGTCGAAGGTACGCAAGGCTTTGGTCTTTCGCTCTACCACGCTGAAGAATGGCCCTTCCGAACCAGCAGAGACACCACTGCACATAGCTTTCTTGGAGAAGTGGGCCTTGGCGTCCGAGACTACGATGTAATTCTTGCCATCCGCACTTACCCAATTCGTGTTGCAGGGAACTCCGGGCCCCTGCCAAATGAGATTTCTTGGCAAGATGTGCAGCGAGAAAGCGGTTACCCTCACCCTGTAGCCGAATTCACCACCACTACCAATAAGCTGCGTCGTGTGGCTAGGTTTGACTGGTCTGTAGTGGACCAAGCGGTAGCCGCGAACTCTCCTACACAAATTGCCTTACACGGTAGTGATTACATTGATTTCGCGAACCAGACTATGACCGAATGGCATTGCTTAAGTCGCGATCTGCGCAGTTTAGTCGATGCTATTGAACAGCGTTACGATATCCCAGTTGCATTCGTAGGAACTGGCCCAGCTATCGAACACATTGTGGATAGGAGAGGATCAACTAACACGAGGGCGACCCATAGGTATGCTCATCCTACTGCTAGCGGCGTTCCTCAATTGTCCTAATGGAGAAAGTATGTCTCTCAAATGGGAATCTTTAGAGCAGGACCCGAGGCAAGATGTTTGGGGTTCTTGGCCGGGAGCGGTATTACTTGACGACGAGATTAAGTTTTATTCTACCCAGACAGACTATCCTCTCATAGCACCATTCGATGAAGAAAACCTTAAGCCGGCAAGGTACCAGCTCACTCTAGGCAATGAAGCGAGATTAGGTGGAAGAACTGTCCGCGTTGACAAAAATAACCCATTGATAATACCTCCTCACCAAGTTGCTATAGTACGCACGCAAGAGACCCTTAATCTGCCAAGGTTTCTGATCGCAAGATGGAACCTCACAGTTGGAATGGTGTATCGAGGTTTACTCTGGGTGGGTGCATTACAGGTAGATCCTGGCTGGGTCGGATATTTGCCATGTCCTCTCTACAATCTGTCGAACGACAACGTGATCATTGAATTCGGCGAGAAACTATTCACTATAGACTTTGTGAGAACAACGCGTTTCGCTGATGGCAAGAATCTCAAATATCCTGACAAGTCTCCTCTTCCCGCTATAAACCCCAAGATACAATCCTACGACGAGAATCATCTTCGTAGCGGTCCGTATGAAGCTTTGCGAGAGCTTGAGGAACTGAGGAGGTTCCGAGATTTCGCCTTCTGGGCTATTGCCTTGATGTTCGTTGTTCTTGGGACCATGGTCGCTGCATTAGCTGTAGTTGCCGTGGAGCCTAACGTCGAAGTTAGTGAGCGGCTCTTGAGTTTTTGGCCTCTGGCCGCCTTAGTTTTTTCGGCGGGGTCTTTCCTTCTTTCGCTGTGGGCAATTTGCCAAGTATACAGAAAATCGAAAAAGCAGTAGAGATGCTTAAAACTAGAGCGCCGACTTAGTAATGCAAAACCAGTACGTAGGCGATATTGGTGACTTTGGCAAGTACGGGTTGTTGCGCGCTCTTGCTGGTGAGCCATTGCGCTTGGGCGTAGCATGGTATCTGTTCCCGGACGAGAAGGACAGGCCAGACGGGAAGTTCACTGACTATCTGTGTAAATCCATCTCTAAACACAGAGGGCTTAGTGAGTGTGATACTGATCTGTACAGAGAACTTCGCCAGATCGTCATGGCGGAGAATAATCGGACGGTCGCCAGAGTCCAGGAAAGCGGCCTCCTCCCCAAAGACACGGTGTACCACGGCCAGGCTCTCTCTTTCCCTAATGGCGAGTCTCAGCCATCTAGGAGAGTTAAACGGGAGGCTTGGCTTAATGCCGTTCTGGAGTCCACGAAGACGGCGGATGTAGTCTTTGTTGACCCGGACAACGGCATTACTGAGAAGCCAATCGAGTTCCGCAAGCATGGCCCTAAGTACGTCTTCATGGAAGACCTCAAGCGATTCTACGAGCGTGGCAAGAGCTTGGTGGTTTATCACCACATGGGGCGTCAGGGCACCGCGATGGAGCAAATCAGTCGGGTTGCCGGAAGATTGAAGGAGCGCCTCAGTCTGCCCCGTGAGCCTTGGGCTTTGTGGTACCACCGCGGCACAGCGCGGGTGTACTTCGTAGTGCCCCGCGATGAACACAGGACCGAGCTTGAGAAACGACTACAGGGCTTCTATGACAGCCCGTGGGTCAAGCAAGGCCACTTTTCCAGAGGGTATCTAGGAGAGGCGCAGGCAGCCCCGGCCCGCGGCTGAGGCGCAGTGGCCGGTCTTACAAAACCTCGTTCAGGCGGCCCGTGGCGCAGTCGTAGACGAAGCCGCGAATCCGGTCCTTTGTCGGAATGAACGGGCTGGCCTCGATGCGGGCGATGGACTGTCGCACGTCGCCCTCCAGGTCGCCAAAGGCCTCCATAGCAAAGGAGGGCCGCAGGCCGGTGTCGGCCTGGATGGCGTCCTTCACCTCGTCGTCCCGGAAGGTCATCATCCCGCAGTCGGAATGGTGGATGAGCACCACCTCCCGGGTGCCCAGCAGTCGCTGGGAGATCACCAGTGAGCGGATCACATCGTCAGTGACCACGCCGCCTGCATTGCGAATCACGTGGGCGTCGCCTTCCTGGATTCCCAGGAGTTTGTGGGTGTCCAGGCGGGCGTCCATGCAGGCCACAATCGCCATTCTGAGCGCCGGCGCTGCGGACAGCCCGGCTTTGTCAAAGCCCTCGGCGTAGTGGGCGTTGCTCTTGAGTATGTCGTCCGTCGCGCTCATCATGCCTCCTTCGGGGGACGGAGGGCCGTCAAACCGACTTTGCCCGCGTCCGCCCGCAAGCTATTTGGTCGATTCCTCAACCTGAAGGCCGATTGTTCGATGGCCTCATCGCTGGCTGTTAGCCTGCGCCCGGAAAGGCGAAGGCGTATATGCTTCCGTCCAGGGAGCCGACGTACAGCACGTTGCCGTCTACGGTGAAGGAAGGCACCCCGTCAAAGTAGCCCTTGGAGTAGGACCAGAGCATCTCGCCCGTTGCGGCGTTGAGCGCCCTTAGGTATCCGTCCGATGACTCGGCAATCAGAATCCCGTTGATCACGTTCGCCGACCGCAACGCAGTGTCCGGCATCTCCCAGCGCCAGACAAAGGCCCCTGTGGTAGCGTCGATGGCGTCAAATATGCCGGACTCCATGCTCAGATAGACCATGCCCTCAGCAGCCAGGGGCGTATCTACGATGAAGTCCTCTGCCACGTAGTACCAGGCGAAGTGGCCCGATTCTGTGTTCAGCGCGTACAGGTTGTTGTCCGGAGCGAAGTAGTAGACGCCGTCGTTCACCACTGCCGGGCGGTCCATGGCCGGGAACATCTCGGTGCCGTAGTTCCAGATCAGATTCCCGGTCGCCTCGTCCAGAGCGTATGCGTTGTTGACCGCAGTCAGGTACACCACGCCGTCCACCACCGCAGGCGGCGACTCAGCGCCCAGACCGACGGTGACGCTCCATGCCACGTCCCCCGTCGCGGCGTCCAGGGCGTAGAATTCGCCGGACTCGCCTGGAGTGTAGACTCTCCCGTTCGCGGCGGCGACGGCAAGGTCTGCGCCATACGGGTAGGCAACCTGGGCCGCCCAGAGAGTTGCGCCTGAACTTGCGTCAAGTGCGTGGACGCTGTAAAGCGTATCTCCGGCCGCGACTACAAAGACCCTTCCCTCGCTCACCACCGGCGAGTACTGGACCGCGTTGCCCGTGTTAAATCTCCAGATCAGACCGCCTGATCCGGCGTCCAGCGCGTACACGTGGCTGTCGCTGGAGCCGACGTATACCACGCCGTGTGCAACTGTTGGCGTGGACCTGATGGTGCCTCCCGTCTCGTAGCTCCAGAGCAGTTGCCCCGAGGCCGCATCAAGAGCGTAGACGGAGTGGTCGTCGGAACCGGCGTACACCACGCCGCCGGCCACCGCGGGCGCGTTGACGACCCAGCCGTTGGTGCTGAACCACCATAGCAGCGACTCATCAGTCGGCGGTGGGACGGAAGTGCCGCCACCGGCGCCGTTTGCGCCACCCCCTTCCATGAATGCGGTCAGCATCTCCGGTGGGAGACAGGTCAGCAGACCAAAGCCGAACTGCAACGCAGCGGCCTCCGCGGCAGGGTCGGGCTCGGTAGACTGGGAGGCCATGAGGGCCGTTATGTCCGCTCCACTCAGTAGCCCCCTGACGCAGCTCAGGTCTTCCTCTGTGAGGTCCGGAAACTGCGCGGCGAAGGACGCCAGGAAGATCTCGGAGCCGGTCTCCTGGGAGAGGCAGCCGAACGCCGCCAGCTGCCAGGGCTGGGTCTCGGCGTCCGAGAGGACGTGCATTTCACTGACGGCAGCCACCTGGTCTCCCAGCTCACTGCCGATGCACGCCTGCTCCTGCGGGCTGAGCGCGCCAACCAGCTCACCCCAAGTGGTGCCTGGACCGATTTCGAGTGAAGGCGTAGCGGGCGTTTCCGGCGCCGCGGTTGGAGCTGCCGTGGGCGCTGTAGTAGGCGCGGGCGTCGTAGGAGGAGGCGATGTTGGAGTGGGATCCGGCGTAGCGGTGGTCGGCGCCTCGGTGGCCTCAGGAGTCTCTGTGGCTATGGGTCGAGAATCGTCGCTGCACACCGAAAGCACAGCGATAGCCATCAGGCCCACAAATCCGGTAAATGCCAGTAGTCTGGTTGGACGATTCATGAGTCCCCTTCATGCACGCTGCGTCTGTCACACGGACGTGGCGAAATTTTACCGCGTAATACTATACACACTTGCCGGTGAGGTGGTCAATGCGACCGGAGGTTGCCACGAGGGCGGTTGTTAGCCTGGTAAAGCCGCGATCTATAATGCGAGAGTGGGAGACACAGACGGATTGAACGCCCCAGGCCTTGAAGCATTGCACAGAAGTAGTTACAATATAGTAACTACAATAGGATAGGCAGTTGCGTTGGACATGGGACCCGGACAAGAATGAACTGAACCGGAACAAACACAGGATTAGCTTTGAGACTGCCATACTCGTCTTTGACGACCCGGACTCGCTAACCTGGGTGGACCAGTATTCGTACGAATAGAGATGGCGCACAATGGGATTGGCAGGATCGGTGGTCGTCCTGGTGGTCCATACCTGGCCGGAATCTGACTCAGGCGCCGACGACGAGGTTGGACGCATCATAAGCGCCCGAAAAGCTACCAGTCACGAGAGGAAGGCTTATGAAGAAGGACGATATTGAGCTGACGGACGGCCAGAGGGCTGAAATCCAGGCGCTTGAGGGTCTAACCGACGACCAGATTGACACTACTGACGCTCCAGAGACCCTCGACTGGTCCGACGCCAGGCGCGGGGTCTTCTACCGGCCCATCAAACGGCAGATTACTCTGCGCTTGGACGCAGACCTCCTGGCGTGGTTCAAAGCCCGCGCCCGAGAAGGCCGCGGCTATCAGACTGACATCAACCGCGCTCTCCGTGAGCATGTGGAACGGTACGAGACGGGAACCTCCACATAAGCCATAAGCCGCCGGGGACGCGCCTGCGCTCTACTTCTTATGCCCCACTCTAGTACCGGAGCCAGGAGCCCGTAGGAGCAATGACCTCGCAGGTGGGGCCGCTTGCGCCGCTCAGCTTCCGGTCCAGGGTCAGCAGCGGGCAGTCCAGCGCCTCTGCCAGCGCAACGTACCAAGCGTCGTAGCTGGTCAGATTGGCCCGGAGTGCCCACACCCGCTCGGCAAAGGGCGCGAAGGGGAACAGCACAATGTCCAGCTTCAGCAGGTCGGCGTGGGCGGCCGCCGCCTCAAAGCGGGAGATTTCGCGGGCAAGCTCCAGCCGTCGGAGGATGTTTGTTGCCTCCACCAGGGCCAGTTCAGGGCTTGCGAGGTTCTGCCCGCCAACGGCGTACTCCGCCCACCTGCCCTCCTCTCCTGTGTCCACCAGAGCCGCCACCAGGAGGGATGAATCTACGACCGCCGTCACTTCCTGTCCGCGTCACGTGCATCCAGGATGCGGTAAGGCTGCACCCTGGTTTCCGCCACCGCCTTGCGCTGCCGCACCCCCTGCAGCCAGGCCTCTATGGAGGGGCGCGAGGCTATCCGCTCCAGCTCACCGCGGAGGAACTCCTGCATGGACTGGCGCTGTAGAGCGGCCCGCGCGGCCAGCTGGTCCCTGACCTCTTCCGGTACGTCCCTGATTGTTATCTGTACTGACATGCTTGCATTGTACAGCATACGCCAGCATTTTGCAACAAGAATCTGCGGGCCGTTGCAGATTCACCACTCAGCAGAGCGGGTCTACCTGGGCCGGTTCGTGCGCCTTGTGGCCGTATCCGCGATGAACTTGGACAGG
Organism: Dehalococcoidia bacterium; assembly: GCA_034421015.1. Lineage (GTDB taxonomy): Bacteria > Chloroflexota > Dehalococcoidia > Lucifugimonadales > UBA2985 > DAOUJW01. Next base: position 87,043 of record DAOUKT010000008.1, on the reverse strand, counting down.
TTGAGGGCTGTGTGGATCAGGCCTATGTGGGAGTATGCTTGGGGGAAATTGCCAATCTGCCGGTTGGCCGCGGTATCGAACATCTCTGCGAACAGGCCCAGGTGATTGGTATGCTTGGTGATCACCTCGTGGAAGTAGTCAAAGCCGCGGTCCATCTGACCTGTGTAGAGCAGGTTGCCAATCAGCCAGAAGCTCAGCAGCGTGAACGAACCCTCCTCCTGGCCTCCCAGCCCGTCGTCCGTCTCCTCCGGGAGGTACCGCCACACCAGCGGGCCGTCTGCCAGCTCCCGCTCAATGGCATCGACGTTCTGCCGGATGCGGGGGTCATCCCTCGGGATCAGGCCCAGGAACGGGATCACAAGGTTTGATGCGTCCAGGGCATCGTGTTCGTACCTCTGGCGGAAGGCCTGCTTGGTGGGTGTCCAGCCGTCGTGCAGAATCTCGGCCTTGATGCGATCGGCCGTTTCGGCCCACCGGAATGACAGTCTATTCTCGCCGGTCGCGGCGGCAATGTAGGCGGCCCTGTGAAGTCCCGCCCAGCACATCACCTTGGAGTAGACGAAGTGCTGCATTGCGCCGCGCACCTCCCACACGCCCCGGTCCTTTCGATGCCAGTTGGCCATTATGACCTCGGCCATGGAGTAGACCAGGTCCCACGCTTCCGGCAGCAGATAGCCCTCGAGGAGGTATAGGGAGTGAACGGCGATGATCACCTCTCCAAAGACGTCCAGCTGCAGGTGCCGGGCCGCCCCGTTGCCAATGCGGACCGGGCGCGAGTCCTCGTAGCCCCTGAGGTGGTCAAGGGTGAACTCCCGCAGCGACGAGTTTGGGCTGATCCCGTAGAGAATGCGGGTCTTCCGACGCGTCAGCTGGCACTGCTCCAGCAGCCAGTGGAGGTACTTGTCTGCGCCATATACGTCGCCCAGGCGGTACAGGATGTCGACGGTGAAGGCGGAGTCGCGCAGCCATGAGTAGCGGTAGTCCCAGTTGCGAGATCCGCCAATGGTCTCCGGCAGGCTGGTGGTGGGCGCGGCGACAATCGCCCCCGTGCGCCTGTACATCATCAGGTGAAGCACCAGGAATGATCGGACTACGGCGTCCCGCCACAGCCCGTCGTAATTCATGGCGGCCACCAGCCCCTGCCAGTAGTGTCGCGTCTGGCTGAGCTTCAGCGGAGAGTGCATCCTCTCCAGGCTGGAGGGGCGGCCGTGACCGTACGCAAGGACGAATGTGGCCGTCTGTCCCTCGGTGAGGGTGAAGTTGCGGACAACGCCGCGTTCGTCCAGGGGAAGCGGGATGCTGGCGAGGAGGGTCATGGTCTGTCGACCTCCCCGGACCTGCACGGAGCCGCCTCGAAGGGAGCGGAACTCCGGGAGGGAGCGGGCGTAGTCGTGCCTGGGCTGGAAGTCGCAGCTCATCTCCACCCTGCCGGAGATGCAGGTGACGATGCGGTGGATTTCGTGGGACGGGGCAAAGGGCGTCTCCGGGTCCTCATCGTGGTCGCTGACGGGCATGAAGTCCGTTAACGTGACAATGCCCCTGGCGGTGGTGAATGTGGTCTCCAGGATGTTGGTGTCCGGCAGGTACTCCTGGGTAGCCTCATAGCCCGGGTCCGCGGGGCCAATGCGGAAGCGGCCGCCCACGTCCCGGTCCAGGATAGCGGCAAAGACGCTGGGAGAATCGAAGCGGGGGAAGCAACACCAGTCGATAGAGCCGTCGGTGCCGACAAGCGCTGCAGATGCCATGTCGCCAATCAGTCCGTAGTTGTACATAGTTTGGGAGAACGGCCGACGGATGCGAGGAGTGTACCATCCTGGCCTGGAGTATGCAAACCAAGCGCCTCAGTGAACCGGGAATCTGTGTTATCATTGCAGACAGGCGATGCTTTTCCCCAACCCGTTTCGAGTCGGCTCTTCCCTGTTCGCGGCTATCTTCCTGGTCTTCGCTGCGGGTGCTTGTTCCGGCGCCGCCGAGGTCTCGCCCGAAGCGCCTTCTCCTGCAACCGCCACCCACACAGCTACTCCCGCGCCGACTCCGACCTTGCAACCCGCGCCCTCTGCCATGCCGACGGCCACTGCCACGACCCTGCCTGCGACTGCGATGCCGGCGCCGACACCGGCGGGTATGGTGCAGCTGCCCCAGGACGAGGGCGCTCATCTGACCGACCTGGAGTGGTGGTACTTCAACGGCCACATGACGGCTGAGGACGGACGGGAGTTCAGCTACCACTACGTCACCTTCCAGTCCGTGCTGCCCCCGGGCCTGACGTCCAGGCTGGCGCAGCTGAGCTGGGCCGACCACGACAACGGCGTGCACCTGACCGATGAGAAAGCCGTCTTCCCAGCTCCGGAGCGGACTCCGGGGGAGTTCGACGTGCCGGTAGCCGATTGGAGGATGAGCGGCGATGGCGAGACGTATGACCTCAAGTTCGGAGTCGGGGAGTATGACGTAGAGCTTGAGGCCATCTCTCGGAAGCCGGCCGTACTCCACTACAATACCGGGTTGGTGGACCTGGGCATAGCGGGCAAGACATACTACTACTCTCGCACCCGGCTGGAGACCTCCGGCACGGTGACGGCTGACGGCGTCACCCACGCCGTCACCGGAGTGACGTGGATGGACCACCAGTGGGGCGAGTTCACCACCATGGGCATCGGTTGGGACTGGCTCAGCCTCAATCTGGACGACGGCTCAGACCTCACGGTTTCCGTGGTATGGGAACAGGACGGCCTCAAGCCGATAGACTCCTACGGCACCTACGTCCCGCCCGACTCCGCTCCGATGCACCTGCCCGGCAGCGACATCGCGCTGGAGCCCACCGGGTCCTGGACCAGCTCCGAGTCCGGGGCCGTGTACCCAATGAACTGGAACCTGCGGGTCGACTCGCTTGAACTGGACCTGACGCTGGCTCCCTCGATTGAGGAGGCCGAGTTCACGCTGACAGGATTCGTTCCCGTGATCTACTGGGAGGGGTCGGTCAAGGCAGTTGGGGTCAGGAATGGCGCCCCCGTTGCCGGCGCGGGCTTCGTGGAGTTGGTGGGGTATGCGCCCTTTTCGCTGGAGGTGCAGCCTGTCCCGATACCTACCGGTCGTTGAAACCTGGGGGCGCAGGTGTTAGACTCGCGCACAGGGCGTCCGGCGCTCCACCGCCCGCAACAAGTCCATGTTCAGAGTAGACGGCAGACCCAACGACCGGCCCCGGGACGTGACCATCACCCCGTCCTTCCTGGCTTTCCCGGAAGGCTCGGCCCTCATTGAGGTGGGTGAGACCAAGGTCATCTGCACGGCCACCCTGGAAGAGCGTGTGCCGCCGTTCCTGCGGGGGCAGGGCAGGGGCTGGGTTACGGCGGAGTACAACATGCTGCCCCGCTCCACCCTCACCAGGACTCCCCGCGAGCGGGACGCCGGAAGGCCGTCCGGCCGTACCCTGGAGATTCAGCGACTTATCGGCCGCTCCCTTCGGGCCGTCGCCGACATGAACGCCCTTGGCGAGCGCACCATTGTCTTGGACTGCGACGTCCTGCAGGCCGACGGCGGAACTCGCACCGCCTCCATTACCGGGGCCTACATAGCCCTCTACCAGGCGATGCTGTACATGGTCAGGACCGGCGCCATCCCCTCCGTCCCCCTCAAGGGCGCAGTCGCCGCCATCAGCGTGGGGCTGGTGGACGACGAGCGCATCCTGGACCTGTGCTACGACGAGGACTCCAGGGCGGAGGTGGACTTCAACGTAGTGATGACAGACTCCGGCGAGTTCGTGGAGGTGCAGGGTACCGCGGAGGGCGCTCCCTTCTCCAGAGACGCAATGGACGACCTGCTGGCCCTGGCCGGCAAGGGGGTCCAGTACCACTTTGAGGCGCAGCAGAAGGCGATAGAGTCGCTCTGAGCCTCGGACGGATCGCTTCCATCCAGGCGTGGAGGGAACACCAATGGACAGACAGCAGTACCAGGTGGCGATAATCGGAGGCGGGATAGTCGGCCTTGCCACGGCCCTGCGCCTCACGGAGCGGCACCCCGACTGTCGAGTGGTGGTGCTGGAGAAGGAGCAGCAGCTGGCCCAGCACCAGACGGGCCACAACAGCGGGGTCATCCACTCCGGCATCTACTACGCCCCAGGCTCCAGTAAGGCGCGGTTCTGCACCGCGGGCGTTGGTCTGCTCACCAGGTTCTGCGAGGAGAACGGCATCGAGTTCGACCAGTGCGGCAAGGTCATCGTCGCCACCAGCGAATCGGAGTTCGGGCGGATGAACACCCTGTACGAGAGGGGGATCGCCAACGGCGTGGAGGGGTTGGAGGAGATAGGCCCCGAGAGGCTGAAGGAGATTGAGCCTCACGCCTTCGGGCTGAAGGCCCTCTGGGTGCCCGTGACCGGCATAGTTGACTACAAGACGGTGGCAAACACCTACGCCGACAAGATCAGGGCCGCGGGCGGAGAGGTCGTCACCGGCGCGGCGGTGCAGGGCATACAGGAGACCCAGGGATCGATGGTCCTGGAGACCACCCAGGGCGACGTGAAGGCCGACAACCTGATCAACTGCGCGGGCCTGGCGGCGGACAGGGTCGCCCGAATGATGGGCATCAAGCCCAGCGTGCGCATCATCCCATTCCGGGGCGAGTACTACACGCTGAAACCGGAGCGCAGTGACCTGGTCAAGGGCCTCATCTACCCCGTGCCCAATCCCGCCCTTCCATTCCTGGGCGTCCACTTCACCCGGCGGATCAACGGCGAGGTGGAGGCCGGCCCCAATGCGGTGCTGGCCTTTGCGAGGGAAGGCTACACCAAGACCACGTTCAAGATGAACGAGTTCATGGACACCCTGTCGTACGGCGGCTTCTGGTCGATGGCGCGCAGGTTCTGGAAGGTTGGCATTGGGGAGATGCACCGCTCCTTCAGCAAGTCCGTCTTCGTGAAGGACTTGCGGCGACTGCTGCCCGACATCACGCCGGACGACGTCGAGTCCGGCGGCGCGGGCGTGCGGGCACAGGCTGTGAACCGGGACGGCTCCCTTGTGGACGACTTCCGCATAGAGGAGACCCGGGGAGCCATACACGTGCTCAACGCTCCCTCGCCCGGCGCGACGTCCTCCCTGGCAATCGGGAGCTACATTGTGGACCTGGCGTCCAGGTCCTTTGAGTTGGGGTAGGGGACGCAAATTACTCGCAAACCGGCCCGGTCGCGACTTGTAGTATTTCCGAGGCTGACTATAGAATTTCTCCTAAGGCTATTGACGCCTTACACGGAAACGGATACACTATTGGCGCACGGATGGTCTGATTATCGCTGAGAGATCTACAGGCCATAACTGCTTGAAGGGCTGATCCCGCAAAGGAGGCATTTACCAATGAGCAGGTCGCCGTCCCCAATTTATCTGCAAGGAGAACTGACCGAGACTGGAAGCAGGAGCACTGAGAACAAGAGACGCAGCCGACGGAAGATGATAGCCTTTGGATGGTACGGAGGCAAATTCAACCACCTGAGTTGGCTGCTGCCTCTCCTACCAGAGTCTCATCATTACTGCGAGCCATTTGCAGGTTCAGCTGCGGTGCTGTTGAACAGACACCCATCCCCGGTAGAGACTTACAATGACATCGATGGAGAGGTTGCCAACTTCTTCAAGGTTCTGAGAGACCAGACGGAGGATCTGCTAAAGCATATTGCATTTACCCCATTCTCAAGAGAAGAGTTCTACTGGGCCGTGTCCGAGGGTACGGAACATCTTGATGAACTGGAGCGCGCCCGGAGATTCTTCATTCGCGCTCGCCAGTCTAGAACTGGGTTAGCTCAGACCGCCTCGCTGGGTCGCTGGGCCAACTGCAAGAACACGAGCAGGTCAGGGATGTCCGGAGTAGTTTCACGCTGGCTCGGAAGCGTAGAACACCTCCCGGAGATAGCCACGCGCTTGCTCAGAGTCCAGATAGAGAACAGGCCAGCGGTGGATGTAATACGGCTGTACGACAGCCCGGGTACTCTCTTCTACTGCGATCCACCCTACATACATTCCAGCCGTGGAGACAGCAAGGCATACGGGTTCGAGATGGAAGAAGTTTCCCACATAGAGCTTTCCGAGGCGTTACGCAATTGCAGTGGCAACGTAGCTATCTCCGGTTATCGCTGCGACCTCATGGACGAGCTCTACGAGGACTGGCAGTGTCACGAAGCCCCACCCAAGCTCTGTCACTCGGTGAAAGGGCAAAGGCAAGAGGCCCTCTGGACCAACTTCTAACAGAGTTGATAGCGCGACATGCCCATAGATTTAAGTGATGCGGCCGCTATTCTGGATGAAATCTGGAGTAGCGTTCAATCTGCCGCTGAGGCCGGACAATTATCGGACGCTCTTGAGCAAGATGAGAGCAGTCTGCGGGAAAGTATCCAACGCTCCGTGAACTCAAACACAAGAACCTACCGCTATGTACTGCCCACTCAGCTTCTTGCCAAGGTGTCCGATCCCGATGTAGATTGCCGCTCATTGCAGGCAGGCGCGGACAGGGCCGGTTCATTCGATGCGCGAACCATAGCCCACCGGGTCATCGTGCCTTTTGACCAAACCAACGACCGCGTACTGGGTGGCTCTCCTGAACCCTATGTCAACAATCCGGTCAGAGTACCGGAGGTCTCCGAGCACCACCGCAACGCCCAAAGAAATCAAAGGGGCTGGGACCACTTGTGCCACGTGCTGGAGAGGGTTGAAACCGCCGGAGACGAGGAGTTCACAAAGAATGTCCTGAAACAAGTAATCATTGAGATATATCGTCGGCTATCAGAGGTCAGAGTGGCCTATCCGACTCCGAGACGCATCAGCCTATCCAGGTGTATGCGGCTTATAGATGAGTTTCTGGCTGAGACCTCAGGCGGTGACAGGCTATTAGCGCTTTCCTCCGCCCTTTTTGCGGTAATCGGCAGAAGATTTCGCCTGTATTCGGGAGTACAGAGAGCTTCTATCACATCATCAGACGCTTCCACTGGAATGCTTGCCGACCTGGAGTGCGTGGCAGAGGACGACACAATAGTCCTGGTCGTAGAGGTAAAGGACAGGGTGCTTACCGTGAGCCAGGTGATGGGGAAGGTATCTGACGTGCGCGAGAAACAGGTTGCAGAGCTATTCTTTGTGGCGCAACAAGGCGTTGAAGACCAAGAGCAAATAGACGAGCTTGTCGAGCGAGAGTTTGTCAGCGGCCAGAACATCTACGTTATGAGCCTGTCCAAGCTGGCGGAGGTCAGCCTTGTTCTTATCGGCGAAGAAGGCAGAAGGGACTTCCTGATAGAGGTAGGGTCTCAACTAGACGAACACAGGTCTGACATTAGACACCGGCGACGCTGGTCAGAGCTTTTGGCGTCCGTCTAATTGCTGACATGAGTGAGTAGGTTATAGTCCAGCCAATGTGACCGGCCTTGGCGGTGGCCAGACGCCCTCGAAGGTGCAGCGCACTCCTGAGCTGAGGGCGTCGGTTACAACCGGCGCGAGGATCCTGGCCGTAGCCCCGTCCTCGCAAACCACCTGAAGGCCGCTCCTCTCGATTGCTGTTACGGCAAACTCCCAGGGTTGCCCGGCTATAGGCACGAACTCCCCGTGCCATCTCCTGAAACCGGCTTCCTTGTGTTCCACCCAGCCGACCATCCGGCAGCTTCCGATTACGCTGCCGTCCCTGTCCGTGATTGTCACCTTTTCATCGAATGCGAGCATGGTTTCCCCTATTGAATTCTTGTTGACGGTTCTGCTTAAGCGTACCCACGCCCCACCCCTAGATTCCCGCCTTCGCGGGAATGACAGATTTAATATCCATCGCGTCTTCGGGTCACCATACATATTACTACAACCCAGCCCTTGGATGTGCTTTCACCAAGGCCTACCCTCGCAGTCCCAAGCCCGGCCGCGCGCGGGATGGGCATACGGCTCCTTGTGCTATACTCTAGGCCAAAACCCAACCGAGTGAGTTGAAAACGTGCGCAATCTACGTCTGGCTATGGCCCAGATCAACACAACCGTGGGCGACCTGGAAGGCAACACGGCCAAGATACTTGAGTACGTCGGGAAGGCCAGGGACGCTCAGGCCGACCTGGTGGTCTTCCCGGAACTGGCGATTCCCGGCTACCCGCCGGAGGACTTGCTGTTCAAACCGTCCTTCATCGAGGCCAACGTCCGGAAGATGCACGAGGTGGTCGCCGGATCCCGTGGCATCACCGTAGTTGCCGGCTTCGTCGACTCCCAGGGCGACATCTACAACGCCGCTGCCGTGGCCCACGACGGGCAGCTGCTGGGCGTCTATCACAAGATGTACCTGCCCAACTACGGCGTCTTCGACGAGGACCGCTACTTCAAGGCAGGCTCGGACTGTCCGGTCTTCGTCGTCAACGGCGTCCACATCGGCGTCAACATCTGCGAGGACATCTGGTACGCCCTCGGCCCGGCGGCCGTCCAGCGTGAGGCGGGCGCGGAGATTATCGTTAACATCAACGGTTCTCCGTACCACGCCGGGAAGCTGGGCTTCCGGGAGCGCATGGTGGCGACCCGCGCCTCGGACAATGAGGTCTTTGTGTGCTACACCAACCTCGTCGGCGGCCAGGACGAGCTGGTGTTCGACGGCGGCAGCGCGGTCTTCGACCAGAGTGGAGAGCTAGTCGCCCGGGGCAGGCAGTTCGAGGAAGACCTTGTGGTGGTCGACCTGGACATGGACTCCGTGTTCCGCCATCGCCTGCGCGACCCCCGGCCCCGGAAGGAGGGCCCCATCCTGAGCGCCATCGGCTCCTCGCAGGTGGTGAAGCACTCGGACTACTCCCCAGGCGAACCCAGGGAGCCGCTGGAGGCCTGCATCGCCAGGCCCCTGGACTCTCTCGCCGAGGTCTACTCAGCCCTGGCGCTGGGCGCCGGCGACTACGTCCGAAAGAGCGGCTTCAAGAAGGTGCTCATCGGCCTCTCTGGTGGCATCGACTCCAGCCTGACGGCCGCCATCGCAGCAGACGCTCTGGGCAGCGACAACGTCCTGTGCGTCGCCATGCCGTCCCGCTACTCCTCCGAGGGCAGCATCCTGGACGCAGAGGCTCTGACTCGCAACCTGGGCATCGAGCTGATGACCATCCCCATTGAGGACGCCTTTGGCGCAATGCTTCACATGCTGGAGGAGCCGTTCAGGGGCGCCGAGCCCAACGTCGCCGAGGAGAACCTGCAGACCCGCATCAGGGGCAACATTCTCATGGGGCTGTCCAACAAGTTTGGCTGGCTGGTGCTCACTACCGGCAACAAGAGCGAGTACGCCACGGGCTACGCCACCCTCTACGGCGACATGGCCGGGGGCTTTGCCGTGATCAAGGACGTGCCCAAGACCCTGGTGTACCAGCTTGCCAGGTATCGAAACGACCACGGCTCACCCCGGAACGTGATTCCCCAAGCCGTGATCGACAAGGCCCCCAGCGCGGAGCTGAAGCCGGACCAGACCGATCAGGACACGCTCCCTCCCTACGACCTGCTGGACGGGATACTAAAGGCATACGTGGAGCAGGACCGGAACTACGCCGACATTGTGGACATGGGCTTCGACCCGGAGACGGTGCTGCGGGTCATCGCAATGGTGGACCGCAACGAGTACAAGCGGCGACAGGCCCCTCCGGGCGTGAAGATAACGCCCCGGGCCTTCGGCCGGGACCGCCGGCTGCCAATCGTCAACCGCTACCGGCAGAGTTAGGGATATTCTGGGCAGGTCAGGAACATGACAATCACGGCTAATGACACATTCACCACCATTCCTGCGTAGGCAGGAATCCAGGGGTGGTGGGGCATGGACTCCCGCCTTCGCGGGAGTGGTTGGACTCGTTCAGACCACTCTTAGGGTGAATTATCCCTCTCGCTCAGCGTACTGACCGCGTTAAATATAGCAAAGCAGCATGGCTAGAGAATCACAACCGGCGGGTCTGGGTCCAGATACCGAATGTGCGTCCTGTTCCTCTTGACGCCCTTGGCGTCCATAGTCTCCAGCAGGGCTTCCAGAGACTCAGCGCGCGCCTGAACGCGGCCGCCATAGAATGCAATCCACTGGTTCGGATAGCGCTTCAGCAGCTTGTCATACTTTGCCGACAGTTCATCGTGCGACCTGGCAAACTCCACTATGTCCCTGTCAAGTTTCTGCGGGTCGCCAATGAGAGCGAGCAATTCTTCTCTGTCCACTGGCATCACTCTCCCCAGTTCCAAGCAACGAAACAGGCCTTGCCCGCCGTTGCCGGTTCAGTAACTTCAGTATATCCTTGCTGTCAATCAACCCGCCGAGCTCCGTGCCGGGACCGCCGGTTGCCCATCGTCAACCGCTACCGACAGAGCTAGAGTCTTCGGACGATCTATCCTTCCCGTTCTTCTTCCTGGGCGCGGTGAGCCTGCCGACGAGCATCAGGAGCAGGACTGACACTACTATCCCCACAATGAAGAGGAAAGCCGTCAGTATCAGAGCTAAACCTACCGCGGTCATGGCCCGGCCCTTAGCCGGTGTTCCTGCTGAGCGTAATGATGACCACGCCCAGCACTACCAGAAGAGTCCCCAGGACGGTCCTCCTGGTGATCTTCTCCATGCGCTGCAGGAAGAGATGCGCCAGGGCCAGGGAGACCAGGGGGCTGACGGCAACCACCGGCGAGATGACGACTACGGGCGCCTGGCTCAGCGCGAAGTAGAGGAACGCCACGCCGGTCGCCGAGGTGATCCCGGACAGCCCGAACCACAGGTAGCCCCAGCGCGGGTTCGCCTTTACGTCGACCGGGATGTGCCGGTGGAACATAATTGAGACGTACACGAATCCGAAGACAAGGGCAAAGGCGGTACCCACCAGGGGCGGCGCGTGTTCGGTGGTAACGTGCTTGCCAATGGTCTGGGATGCGCCGTATGACAGGGCCGCGCCCATCGCGGCCGCGTATCCCAGGAACGGGCGGGCCCTCCCGAGTCGAGACTGAAGCGCCCTCATCGCACCTGCTCGCTTGTAATCAGAATTATGCCTGCTACGATGGTGACGGTCCCCAGCAGAAGCCAGGGGGTGACGGACTCGCCCAGGAAGATTACCGCCAATATCGTAGCGAACAGGGGCGCAGTGCTGAACAGGGGCGTTGCGCGGGCGACCCCCACCAGTTGGATGCTGACAGTGTTGAACAGCCGGCCCAGCGCAAAGTTGAACAGCCCGCTCAGTGCAAACCACACGAAGGCTATAACCGTTAGCGTGGCGAAGTCGTCCAGGTTGAACACCAGGGCAAGGGCCATCACCAGCACGACGCCTGGGATGAGAGAGAACCAGGTGCCGGTGGTGGGTCGCAGGTGCTGCAGGCCGAACCGCACAAGCACGGCGCTGAAGCCCCAGCAGGTAGCCGCCAGGATGCCGAAGAGAATCCCTAACATAGGATAGCTGCCCTTTTGACGTGGAGAACCGTCAAGGAGTTAGAGAACGAGGGTCACGGCTGCACACCGTCAACGTCGGTGTGCAGCCATGACCGCAACTAACCCATGTTCCGGGACAGGAAGTCCAGGGTCTTCTGCCAGGCGTCCTTGGAGGCGTCCTCCCAATAGGTGCCGGGCCTGCTGTCGTTGAAGAAGGCGTGGGGCGCGCCCGGGTAGGTGTGTATCTCCACGGACTTGCCGTAGCCGGTCAGCGCCTCTCTCAGGGCGTTGACCGCATCCGGGAAGAGGCGGTCGTCTTCGCCGTAGATGCCCAGGACTGCGCCGGGTATGGCCTCCACCTGCTCAATGGGGTTGGGGTTGCCGCCGTAGTAGACAATGGTAGCGTCCACGGCGTAGCGGCAGGAGGCCGAAAGGGAAAGGCCGCCGCCCATGCAGTAGCCAATCGTGGCGACCGTGCCCTTGGTGTAGTCCCGGCTCCTCAGCCAGGTGACGGCGCCGCCCACCTCGCGGACGGCCAGGTCCATGTCCGTCTCCATCGCCAGCTTCCGGGCCTCGTCCGGCTCCTCTGTGACCTGTCCGTGGTACAGGTCCGGCGCCAGGGCTGCGTATCCCTCACTGGCAAATCGGTCGGCAATGTCCTTGATATGCGCGTCAAGCCCCCACCACTCCTGGATGACCACAATGGCCGGAAACGGCCCGTCGCCCTCGGGTCGGGCCAGGTAACCCGGCACCGGGGAACCGTCGGTGACCGGGCACTCAACCATCTCAGTCAGGATCTCGCCTGCCATGCTCACTCCTTAGGTTTTAGGATTTGGGTGCATTATAGCACACGCCTCCAGTCGTCCAAGGAGAGGGCAATCTTGGAGGCGAATTGCAGTGGCGACGAAGCCAGAGGCGGGGCGACATGTCCCCGTCTTGCTCAGAGACCCGCGGAGTGGTTCAGGGCAGCGGTGAGGACGAACGCTTCTTGACCGACAGCGTAACGAAGGTCTCGCTGCGCTTGACTCCCGGGATCATGCCGACGGTGCCAAGCAGGAAGCTGTGAAGCTGCTCAGGGGATGGCAGCGCCACCCACGCAAAGATGTCAAATGCGCCAGTTGTCACGGACACGTTCAGGGTCTCCGGCACCCTGCTCAGCTCTTCTGCCACGTTCTCGAGTGTGCCGGGGTCTACCTGAATGCCTACGATTGCCTCAGTGTTGTATCCCAGCTTGGATGGCTCCGGCAGAGCCACCACCTGTATGGCCTCCTCCTCGATGAGACGCTTCAGCCTGCGGCGAATCGTCCCCTCGCTTACGCCCAACTGCCGCGCAATCTTGGCGTTGGACGCCCTTCCGTCTAACTGAAGAATTCCGATGATTTTTTTATCTAATTCGTCCATTGCCTCATTAGCCGTATTGGTTTTTCTGGTCTAAATGGTACAACACGAGTACGAAATGTGTCAATAGCTGGAATCTCAATTGTGGTTTCTCGCCCGGTTAGCACCTCGCGCCGAACTCAATATTGTAGGCCATGCAGCCTTCCTGCGCAACTTGACTCACCGTTTATGGACTTAGCAGCTCGATCTTCACCCGCTCCCAGTACGCGTTGGACACCCTCTGCGTCAGCGGCCCTGGCGCGCCCGCGCCGATGACGCCGCCGTCCAGCGACGCCACCGGAACCGGCCCCTGCACCACGTTGGTCAGAAAAACCTCGTCCGCTCCGGCGACCACAGCAGGCTCCAGGGAGCGCTCCAGGGCCGGTATCCCCAGTCTGCCCGCCTCCTCCAGAACCGTGCGCCTGGCGATGCCCGGCAGCGTGCCATCCTCCTCGGGGGGCGTCATCAGGCTGCCGCCTTTGACGACAAATATGTTGCTCGACGTCCCGCCCGTTACGAGGCCCCGGGTGTTGCGCAGCAGAGCATCGTCTGCGCCACGGGCCTGGGCCTGCAGCCTGGCCGTAACACTCTCCACGTAGGACAGGGACTTTATGCGGGACAGGGGGGAACGGTCGTTGCGGGCAATCTGAGAAGTGACCAGGCTGCGGCCCGCCGGCGGGGAGCCGAGCGGCCCAGCCCAAGGCGCGACTCTCACCACAACCGAGGGCTGCAGGCCGGGCGATGCGTCCAGACCGCGGCCGCGGTCCAGCCCCCGGCTCACGGTCAGTCGCGCCACCGAGCCCGGGTGTCCGTTCCGTCGGATGCTTTCGAGAATGACCGACTTCAGATCATTCGCAGGCGGCAGCGGGATGTGAAGCGCCTCTGCGCCGCGCCGCATGCGGTCGAGGTGGTCTTCAATGCGAAACACGGCGTCGCCCAGGGCTACCATCGTCTCAAAGAGGCCGTCGGCCAGCGTGAAACCCCTGTCCAGGGGCGAGATGACGGCCTCGTCTTCGGGCACAAACCGGCCGTTGACGTACATGACCGGTCGATATTCAGTCATCGTATCCCAGGGCCAGGCGGAGGCCCCGCGCCTTGTGAAGAGTCTCCTGGTACTCCGACTCAGGGTCGGAGTCGGCCACAATCCCGCCGCCAACCTGGAGGAACGCCTCGCCCCGGGTCAGGACCAGGGTGCGGATGGTGATGCTGGCGGCCATGTCCCCGGCGAAGGAGATGTAGCCGATTGCGCCGCAGTAGATGCCGCGACGCACGGGCTCCAGCTCCTCGATGATCTCCATGGCCCGGACCTTGGGCGCGCCCGTAACCGAGCCGCCGGGGAAGCAGGCCTTCAGCAGGCCAACGGCGTCCGTGGATGGAAGCAGCTCGCCGGTTACGGTGGAGACCAGGTGCAGCACGGTTGGATGCTGCTCGACGGCGAAGAGGCTGGGGACCTCCACCGACCCGATGCGGCAGACGCGGCCTATGTCGTTCCGCAGCAGGTCAACGATCATGACGTTTTCTGCTCGCTCCTTTTCGCTGGCCAGGAGCTCCACGGCATGTCTCGCAGTCTCCTCCTCAGTGCGGCCCACCGGCCGGGTGCCCTTGATTGGGCGCACCCGCACGCGGCCCTCCTCCAGGCGCAGGAACTCCTCCGGGGACGCGCTGAGCACGTCCACTTCAGGAAGGCCCAGGTACGCCGCGAATGGGGCCGGATTGGCCCGGCGCAGCCTGGTATAGAGGTCCCAGGGGTCGCCCTCAAAGGGGGCGCGGAACCGCTGGGACAGGTTCACCTGGTAGGCGTCGCCGGCCTCCAGGTACTCCTTTGCTCGCCGCACCGCGGCAATGTACGACTCACGCGTGAAGTTGGACTCCAGGGACGCGGGGGCGTGAACGGGCAGGGACGCCGCATCCGGCAGTCCCGATTCCAGACGACGCATGACCTCCTCGGCCCGGGCTTCAGCCCTGCGCCCGGCGCCGTCCGGCAACCCCGACGAGATGAGCCACGACCTGCCAGTGAGGGAGTCGTGGGCCAGGGCCCAGTCGTAGAACCCAAGGTGCATCTCCGGCAGACCCAGGTCGTCCTCGGCCCACGCCGGAAGCCGCTCCAGGTGTCTTCCGAGGTCGTAGCCCCAGTAACCCAGCGCTCCGCCCTGGAACGGCGGCAACCCGGCCGCTCTCTCGACGCTGTGCCTGCGCAGGAGGTCCTGCAATGCGTCCCAGGGGCTGCCTTCCATCTCCTCAACGACGCCGTCACGAAGAATCTCCACGCGCCGGCCGCGGCTGCGAAGCACCAGGAACGGGTCCGCCGTCAGGTAGGAGAACCTGCCGCCCTCGGCTTCCGGCATTGCGCCGTCCAGCAGCGCGGGGTAGGGGAGGTCGCGAAAGGCCGGGAGGAGCCGCGCCGGATGGGGCAGCGAGTCGAAGGCGTAGCTCAGGGGCAGAGCGTCAAGCCGTGTGGCAGACGGCGTTTTCAAGGCAAAGCGCCTCAGTTTCGGATTCGCCCGGGCGGGAGGCCCCGGACATACTGATTGTGGCGTTCAGGCCGCACGGCGTCAACCGCAGTGCGAATTGTATGAGGAAGAGAATGCGCCGTTCGTTCCTTCCGGTATATCTTTCTTTGCAAATATGGATTTACTTACGCCGCAGCCGAATCCATCCTTAGCCCGGAGAGCAAGAGGGCAGTTGCTGCCGGACGTTTGACCTGGAATTGCAATTGGGATAAATTGGCAGTGTCACAGGCGTTCTTAACTAGAGAGACACTTTACGGAACAAGGGATTGGGCCTCGTGCCCCCTTGCTCAGCCGTAAAGTGTTTGGCGCCTGTGACAAGCTGCCAATCCTAGCTGCAAGGGGGTTCCACCCATCATGATATACAAATTGATTTGTGTGCTTTTAGGAATTACGGCACTAATGGGATGCGTCAGCAGGAGCGAGTATGAAGATCTGGAAAGCCGTGCAGGCAGTTTAGAGCAAGACTTATCAGACTCGGAGATTACCATAGATAGTCTGAGAGTCACTATTAGAGAGAAGGACAACGCTCTCAATCAGGCACTAGAACGCAATGAAGAACTAAATGACGACCGACTACAACTTGATGAGAAAGTGGTCGAGTTGGAAAATAGTCTTTCCGTAGCTCAGGGCGAGCTTGAAGGTCAAAAGGGGGAGAGCGGGCAACTCTCCATTCTTCTTGATGAAGCTAGAAAAGACTTGGCGGAGTTAGAAACGTCAAACAGCGGGTTGGAGGGACGGCTGGCTTCTCTGGAGGGACAACTAGCTTCACTTGAAGCCCTTGGGCAACAAGAGGAAGCGCTGAATCTAAGCCTAAGCCAGCAACAAGATGCTCTAGACGCATTGCGGGAAGAGGCTACTACCCAGCAAGCTCAGATAGAGGCTCTACAGAGTCAGCAGTCTAATGAAGAGGCTGAGCTAGACAAACTGGCTTCGCAAAGGGCTTCTCTGGAGGAAGACATAGCAGGTCTAGAAGCGAAAATATCTCTTGCTGAAGAGCGACTGAATACCTATAACGATCAAATCTGGGTTAACAATGTCGCGTGCAGTGCTAGCATGGAACCGAGGATAGGGTGCACAGACAGAATTGTAATCGATACGGACGTGGACCCGGAAGACATTGAAATAGGACACGTGATTCTAACCCCTGCTTCGAGTCGCGACTGCGAAGCAAAAAGAGGGAGCGTGTTGCATCGAGTCACAAGGGTTACTCGGCTATTCGGCGAAGAGGGTTGGTATCACACCTTCGCTACTAAAGGAGACAACAACCGATACGAAGACCCCTGCAGATTTCACGAAGACGCCGTATATGGAAGGCTAGCTGCCGTAGAAGAAGACGTATATCCGCAAATGGAGGAGTATAGACTCCGGGTTATTCTAGCATTAGAAGAATTTCGAGCAGAAGTAATTGCCTACCAAACCTTGGTAGACGAAACGGAAGGCGCCATTCAAGATTTCGTGGAACGCCGCGACCGGAATTGTATCTATAGCAGCGCAGACGGCGTCTATTACTGCTATGACGTTCTAAAGGTCAGAAATCTATTAGGCGAAGCCCAAAGGCTGTGGAAAGAGTTTCAGACTAAGGAGCCTTCCTATTGGGAAGATATAGACGTAGCCTGGGAGGCCTACCTAGACATACTCGAAGAGTCTAGAGACTACTTCAGAGAGGTCTACGGATAGACTGCAAAAGGGAAGGAGTCTGGACAGAGAAACATCATCGGGAATCGTGGCAAATCAAGGCAACTATCTGCTGATGCACAACTAGGCAGTGTTCGCAAACAGACCTAACCGAAGGGCCACGATTCACCCATAATCCCCACAGCAGTTCCTCCCGCTCATGGTGAGCCAGTCGAACCGCCAGAGCTGAGAGGCAGGAACCACCGCAGCCTAGATCTCGCCGTTGGCTGCCAGGAAGTGCTCCGCGTCGATGGCCGCCATGCACCCCGTGCCTGCGGCCGTCACCGCCTGCCGGTACACCCAATCTTGGACGTCGCCGCCGGCAAAGACCCCGGGCACGCTGGTCCTGGTTCCGTCGTGGGTGATGATGTAGCCGTTCTCATTGATGTCCAGGTGTCCAATGAACGGCTCCGTATTGGGCTTGTGGCCTATCGCCATGAACACGCCGTCGATCTCCCTGACAATCACCTCTTCGGTCTTGACGTTGCGGAGCTTGACCGACTTCACCTCGCCGTCATCCACGCCCAGGATCTCCTCGACCACCGTGTCCCAGATGAAGTCGATCTTGGGGTTGTTGAAGGCCCGCTCCTGCATGATCTTGGAGGCCCTGAGCTGGTCGCGCCTGTGGACCACGTGCACCTTGGAGGCGAACTTGGTCAGGAAGTTTGACTCCTCCATCGCCGTATCGCCGCCGCCGACAACGACAAGCTCCTTGTCACGGAAGAAGAAGCCATCGCAGGTGGCGCAGGCCGATACCCCGCGCCCCATGAGCTCCGACTCGCCCGGGATCCCCAGCAGCCTCGCCGTCGCGCCGGACGTGATGATCACAGTCCTGCCGTAGTAGCTGTCCTCCTCGTCCACCTCAACGCGGAAGGGGCGATTGGAGAAGTCGACCGACGTCACGCTGCCGCTCACATACCGGGCCCCGAACCGCTCCGCCTGCTCCCGGAACTTGAACATAAGCTCCGGCCCCATGATCCCCTCCGGGAAACCGGGGTAGTTCTCGACGTCTGTTGTTATGGTAAGCTGTCCGCCCGGCTGGATGCCGTCGATGACCAGGGGATTCAGGTCGGCCCTGGCAGCGTAAAGGGCCGCAGTGTCGCCCGCCGGCCCCGACCCGATTATCAGCACGTTCTCCACGTTGTTGTCCGTCATACTACCTCTCCTTGCGGCAATTCTTCGATTGACGGCTTCCGTTCGTTGCCTTCCCGTGCGCCTCACGCTGGAGCGCCCGTCACAGCCGATTCGTAAGCCGCAGATTGCTTGCGTGATTCGACATCCCTTCAGTCGAATCTCCACTCTATTTCAGTATGATTATGAGGCAGCCGCGTTGTCAAATACCCTTGTCAAACACGCAGCGCGCTCCTATCATTACACCACCCCTGGGGCAAATAAGCCCTTCACCAATCAGCCGAGTTTGTCTGGAGGTACGCTATGACGGACCAAGCGCTGACGGGAATCCGAGTCCTGGACCTTAGCCAGGATATCTCCGGTCCCTACTGCACCAAGCTCTTCGCCGACTACGGAGCCGAGGTCATCAAGATCGAGCCCCCGGAGGGCGACCCGTCCCGGCGCGCAGGCCCCTTCCTCAACGACGAGCCTCACCCTGAGAGGAGCGGCCTCTTCATGCACCTCAACACCAACAAGCTGGGCGTCACCCTAAACCTGCGCTCGGCCACCGGCGCGGAGCTGTTCAAGGAGCTTGTGAAGGACGCCGACGCCGTTGTGGAGAGCTTTCCGCCCGGCGCTATGGCCGACATGGGGCTCTCCTACGAGACGCTGGAAGCCATCAACCCCAAGCTGGTCATGGTCTCCATAACCCCCTTTGGCCAGACCGGTCCGTACAAGGACTTTGTGTTCACGGAGCTTACCGCCTGGGCGATGGGCAGTCGTATGAGCATCACGGGCAGCATGGACCGGGAGCCCCATCCCCTGGGGGGCAACGCCGCTCAGTACCTGGCCGGGACCCAGGCCGCGACCGCCGGAATGGGCGCGCTCATGGGCGCGATGCTCCAGGGCATCGGGCAGCACGTGGACGTATCGATTCAGGAGACCTTGCTGGGCGCGGTGGACGCCCGCCTGCTGTTTACCGAGTACACCAAGGACGTCGCCACCCGCGGCGACAACCCGGCCGCCGGCTTCCAGTTCTGCCAGGACGGCTACGTGCAGTTCCCCGCCAACTTCGTTCAGCCGCGCCAGTGGAATCGACTGGTGCGGATGCTGGACATGCCCGAGTTGATGGAGGACGAGCGTTTCCTCACGCCAGGCGACCGCGGCGTGCACAGGGACGACCTGGACGCCATCATCCTCCCCTGGCTGCTGGACAGGACGAAATACGAGATCACCGAGGTCGCGCAGGAAGTGGGGGTTTTCGCGGCGCCCGTGCTGGACGTACGCGACGTGGTCGAGAGCGAGCACTTCGCCAGCCGGGGCTACTTCGTCGAGGTCGACCACCCGGAGACCGGCCCCGTGAAGTACGGCGGCGCGCCCTTCCAGATGCGCGAGACGCCCTGGGACATTCGCCGTCCCCCGCCGCTTCTGGGCCAGCACAACGTTGAGATTTACTGCGACCGCCTTGGCGGCGCCAGGCATGACCTGGTCAAGTACCGCCAGGCCGGCGTCATCTAGTGCATAAGAGAGCGTCCTTCCGCGCTCCCGTCATTCCTGCGAAGGGAGACCTTTGAATAACCTCAGTTGCGGCGCGCCTCCCGACCATTCCTGCGAAAGCAGGAATCCAGAGCGTCCGATAAAGAAGGAAATAGATTCCCGCTTTCGCGGGAATGACGATAAACGTATTGTCTCCAATATGCTGCCACAGTTGCTCAAAGGTCTCCGAAGGCAGGAATCCAGGGGCGGGGAAGAGGTTCCTGCTTCCGCAGGAACGACGATTCTTGGAGATTTCCTGGCAACCTCAACAATGAGGAGGTAATGGACATGACCAAGTTGCCACTTGAAGGCATTCGAGTCCTCGACGCAACGGACGTTTGGGCGGGGCCGTACACCTGCACGCTGCTGGGAGACCTTGGCGCAGAGGTCATCAAGGTCGACAGCATCCAACGGTTCGGCAGCCGCGGCCAGTTGAATCCCCCCGACATCAGGCCGGACGGGACTCCGCCGGTCCTGTGGGCCTACCCGGACGGGGTCCCAAGGACGCCGGGAACCCAGCCCTGGAACCGCGCCGCTCTCTACAACGGCATCAATCGCAACAAGCTCGGCATCACCCTGAACCTGCGCGATCCCAAGGGCAAAGACCTGTTCAAGCGGCTGGCCGCCATCAGCGACGTGGTCATCGAGAACTACGCCACAGGCGTCTTCGCCAGGCTTGGCATTGGCTACGAGGACCTGAAAGAGGTCAAGGAGGACATCATTGTCATCTCCATGCCTCTTTTCGGCAACTACGGGACATACTCCCACTACAAGGGGCTGGGCAGCACGGCGGACCCCATATCCGGCCACGCCACGCTCCGGGGCTACCTGAACGAGGACCCCACCGGGCTCCAGGGCACCGTCCACTCGGACGCCGTGGCGTCGTCCACCGCGCCATTCGCCGCAATGGCCGCCATCGTCTATCGCAACCGCACGGGCAAGGGGCAGTTCATCGACTTCGGCCAGTGCGAGGCGTACATGGGCCACCTGGGGGAGATATACCTGGACTATACGATGAACGGCCGCGTCCAGACGAGCCGGGGCAACAGGCACGAGTCCGCCGCGCCCCACGGCTGCTACCGGGCCAGGGGCGACGACTCCTGGGTGATAATCGCCGTCACCAACGACGACGAGTGGGCGCGCTTCTGCAAGGCCATCGGCAGCCCGCCCTGGACGGAGGACCCGCGCTTCGCCACCGCCGTGGACCGCCACGCCAACCAGGACGCTCTCGACGCGCTGGTGGAGGAGTGGACCGTCCAGCACGACCACTACGAGATCATGCACACGCTCCAGTCGGTCAGGGTTCCAGTCGGGCCGGTGCTGGACCACGGCGAGGTGTTCACCGACCCGCACATCAACGCCAGGGGCTTCTTCCAGGAGGTCACTCACAAGGAGGCCGGCACTCACCGCTACCCGGGCGTGGTGTGGAAGTTCTCCAAGACGCCGCTGAGCATCCGCATTCCCGCCAACTGCCTGGGCGAGCACAACGAGCACGTCCTGGGCAACATCCTGGGCCTATCAGAGGATGAGATAGCCCAGCTTGAAGCCGAGCAGATCATTGGCAAGGAGTACCTGCCGGGGGCTGATCAGTAGGGGGTAGAGTCTCAAAAGGTGGTAAGGTGTCCAGCGCCCACCGGTGTGGGCCGGATGCCTGCAATTCAACCGCTATGATAAAATGTGGATGATAGCGGAAACAGGATTGAAGAGAGGCAACCATGCTCCAGGATACGACATACAGGGAGCAGAGCAATACGTACTTGGCCCAGGCATTCGAGGAGTTGGCTAAGGGGGACTTCCGCCAGGCCTCGGAAAAGGGCTGGGGAGCGGCGTCGCAGATGGTCAAAGCCGTTGCCGAGGAGCGTGGGCTGAGGCACGGGCGTCACAACCACCTGCTCCAGGTGGTCCATTGGATGGCGGAGGAGTCGGAAGACCGGGAGTTTGAGAGGCTGTTCGGACGCGCCCGCGATCTGCACGCCAACTTCTACGAAGGTTGGCTCTCCAATAGCACGGTCCGGGCCTATATTCAGGAAATAGAGCTGTTTGTCCGCAAGGCGGAAGGCTTTCTCAAGGACGCTGCGGCCACCGGGTGATTAAGCAGACAACTCCTTCACTTTTGGCCGCTTAAGTACCGGCGCGGAGTGTCTCCAAGCTCAGACCAGCGAGGTCGCGGTTATATCGGTCGCATGCGCACCGGCCTCGGAACAAGCTCGCCCAGCACCGGGTCTACCATCAGGTTGAATATCTCCAGCGTGGTTGCGCCTACCAGGAACCGATTCTCATCGGGGCCAAAGACGACCGGACACGTCCACTCCTCATCATTCAAGGATATACGCGCCTCACCGATGTCCAGTTCCACTCGCCTGTCGTCTGCCAGAGAGAAATTTCTCCGCGCCTCCACCTCTACACCTATCTCCTTCAGCACGGAAGGTGGCAGCACGGTATCCGTGGCTCCCGTGTCCACCAATGCCAACACCTCCACGCGCCCGCCACCGTTCTTGCCTCTGACTCCCATGTTGATTTCAAAAACGCCCATCACCAGACTCTTTATTCCCTTGATCTATAATCACCAGAATCATTTTAACATCTAACGATCAGGATACCAATTCTTGTGTGCCACTTCACAGAACCAACTATAGCCCTCTTGCACTCTACACTCTGAACTTAGCCAATTCCTCCGAATCGTTGATGTATTCGGTAGCTTGTTCTTCCAGATCCCTGCGCTTTTTTCGTCCTGATATTCATCCTATAGTTGGTTTACTTCCCTATATCCTGGCTCCCTATTTCAGGAGTGACAGGGAAGGCGGGAATGGCCTATTATACACTAGAGCAGGACTCGTATCTGGAGTTGTATGATGACTGGAGCGACGCCAAAACATCCCGGAGAGCGTCTCCCTTCTTTCGCCTCGCGATGGCGCGGCGAGTTCCGGCCGGCGGAGCGCGGCGACGCGCGCTACAAAGCGCTGGCCCGGAAGTATCTGCGGTAGCCGCCCTGTTCTGAGCCATCCATACCCCATTCCTGCGCAGGCAGGAATCCAGTCCCTGCAATTCTGCAAGATAGATCCCTGCCTACGCAGGGGTGGTTCGGTTCCCGTTTGTGGCTTTCTGCGAGAGCGCCCGCTTGGACTATCAACAAACGCTTCCTGTTGTATGCACTAACCCCCTTGGTTATAATTCAGCCAGGGAGTGGGCTATGCTGCTGGCCATCGACATCGGCAACACCAACATTACGCTGGGGGTCTTCCGCGACGAAGAACTCCTGGCCACGTGGCGTCTGGCAACCGACACCCACCGGCTGCCCGACGAGTACGGCCTTCTCCTCCTGAACATGCTGCCCATCAAGGGCATCAGCCCCCAAGACATAGACAGCATTGCCATCTGCAGCGTCGTGCCGCCCCTGACCAGCGTGTTCGAGGAGCTTGGGAGCGTCTACTTCAACGTGCCCGCGCTGGTGGTGGGCACGGGCACCCGCACGGGGGTGAAGATACTCTACGACAACCCCCGGGACGTTGGCGCGGACCGCGTGGTCGATGCGGCAGCTGCCTTCAACCTGTACGGCGGCCCGGTCATCGTGGTGGACTTTGGCACCGCAACGGTGTTCGATGCCGTGTCCAGGGACGGCGAGTACCTGGGCGGCGCGATCGCCTCCGGAATTCGGCTCACCGCCGAGGCCCTCTACGAGCGCACGTCCCAGCTCCGGCGCGTGGAGCTTGTCCCGCCCAGGACGGCCATCGGTCGCAGCACCGCGGCCAGCATCCAGTCGGGCATCGTCTTCGGGCACGTGGGCATGGTCGAGGCTATGGTGCGTCGGTTCAAAGCTGAGATGGAGGGGGACACCAAGGTGGTCGCCACGGGTGGCCTGGCCCCCCTGATTCAATCGGAGACCTCGATTTTCGATGCTGTGAACCAGGATCTCACTCTGGTGGGCCTGCGAATGGTGTACGAGATCAACACCAGGGCAAGGGCCGCGGGAACGGAGGGATAGCATGAACAATCCGCTGAGAGACAGCAACATTGTCCTTGGGGTCACGGGGAGCATAGCCTGCTACAAGGCCGCGGACCTGGCCAGCAAGCTGGTGCAGGAGGGCGCGCACGTGGACGTGGTCCTCAGCCAGGGCGCCGCCAACTTCATCACGCCCCTCACCTTCCGGAGCCTGACCCACAGGCCCGTTGTCACCGATATGTTCGATACCCAGTCGGAGTTGGCCGTGGAGCACGTTGCCCTGGCGCACAGGGCCGACCTGATCCTGATCGCCCCCGCAACGGTCCACTGCATTGCGAAGCTGGCCCACGGCATGGCCGACGACGCCCTGACGACGACGGTCCTGGCCTCCTCCGCGCCCCTGGTCGTCGCGCCCGCGATGGACGGCCACATGTACGACAACCCGGCGACCCAGGAGAACCTGGACAAGCTGCGAGAGCGGGGCGCATTCGTCATCGGGCCGGCGGCCGGTCGGCTGGCGTCAGGCCTGAGCGGGATGGGACGGCTGGTGGACCCGGCGGTCATCGTCGATAGCCTGTACGGCATAATGGGCCGCAACGGCGACCTGGCGGGCAAGCACATCGTCGTCAGCGCCGGAGGCACCCAGGAGCCCATTGACCCGGTGCGGGTGATTACCAACCACTCCTCCGGCAAGATGGGCTACGCCCTGGCCCAGGCGGCAAGGGACAGGGGCGCGCGGGTGACGCTGGTGTCCGCTCCCACGGCCCTGCCCAGCCCCGCGGGCATCGAGATGAGACACGTGACTTCGGTGGCCTCCATGCGCGAGGCCGTGCTGAGCGCGTGTGCCGGGGCGGACGCGCTGATTATGGCGGCGGCCGTCAGCGACTACCGGCCCGCCCAGATTGCCGACCAGAAGATCAAGAAGCAGTCGGACGGCGAGGGCATGACCCTGGAGCTGGTCAAGAACGCCGACTTCTTCCTTGAGGTGCCCAAGGGCGTCCTGCGCATCGGCTTTGCCGCCGAGAGCGAGGACCTGCTGGCAAACGCCAAGACCAAGCTGGAGGGCAAGGACCTGGCCCTCATCGCCGCCAACGACATCACGGCGCCGGACAGCGGGTTCAACGTGGACACCAACAAGGTCATCCTCCTGGACCGCGAGGGCGGCGTGGAGGAGCTGCCCCTGATGAGCAAGTACGACGTGGGCCACGGCATCCTGGACAGAGTATCGAAGCTGCTGTCCGCGGCCCCCGTTTCTTGACACCCCATTGCTCGCGACTTAAGCTTTGAATTGAGGGCCCGTAGCTCAGTGGTAGAGCGGTCGGCTCATAACCGATTGGTCGTAGGTTCGATACCTGCCGGGCCCACTTAGGTTCTTGATTACAATCTGCCCGAGGTTGTAATGGAAAGAGAATCGCCAAAGACTGAATCAGAAGCAGACTATGTGGGGAAAATGTCTGGTACTGCCAAGTACGTAGGTGTTCCCCCTACATTACTTGACTCGATCTACCGACAAACGCGGATGGTCGATTCGATTATGAACCCGGCAATAAGACGCCTAATTTCTGGTATGTCGCTGACCTTGCCGAATACCAAGATAATGGATGCTATCCGCACTCAAACGCAGGTGTTCGATAAGATTGACAGACACTTCGCTAAAGTCATTGCTTCGTCGATCCCGTTTGCTCAGTTAGCTCAGATAAACGCTCAATTTCAGGCAGCGATCGATCGACTCTCTCTCTCAGTCAATAGCGTACTTTCGGATGCCTTCCTTCCCATAAAGGAGCTGGCGGCGCAAATTGGTGAAGTGTCGAGAGTTGGCGATGCATTTCGCCACTACAACCTTTGGCTAGCCCCATCAATGTCAGAGGAGCTTGTTGCCAAGATTGTAAGTCTATACGAGTCGGGTGCCAACTCTGGTACAGTTCATAGTGTGGTATCTCGTTACTACGCTAAAGACAACTGGCAACGGCTCGAACAAGTCTTAGAAAGATGCCGAAACAACCCTTTGTTTAAGAGACGTATCAAGGTAATTGAGGAAGCGCTACGAGCACATAAAGAGGGACTCTATAATTTATCGGTGCCAGGATTGCTAATACATTTGGAAGGAATTGCGGCTGACTATGTCAAGAAACATAATCTCCTTCCGCAGGTCGGAGGCCAAACCAAAGAGATTATCGTGACGGCCCTAGAGGATACTCCGTATTCGCTATTGGATTTAAGAACGTATGCGGGGGTGGATGCCCTAATTGAATATGTAGAAGACTCAATGTTTGCCTATGTAGATTTCGACAAGGAACATGTCCGACTTCACGGCGAAAACAAGCTACAAGGCCACGCTGTGCGACATGGTCGCCAGGTTGCTTTCGGTTCTCGTATGAATTCCTTACGGCTTTTTTTGTTCGTTGACGTAATGACCCTTCTGAAGGATTAGGTGGAAGTCTCCGTTGGATGAAGAACCGTTGGGGAAGTAGTCAGTCTGACTACTAGAACCAATTTTCAGTGAATACAACCTCCCTGAATTGCCGGAACCATGAATAGAGAACAGATCCTTCGCAAGCTCCAGGCCCACAAGCGAATCCTCGCGGAGCGCTTTGGCGTGACCGGTCTTGCTCTGTTCGTCTCCTATGCCCGTGACCAGGCTGTGGAGAGCACAGTAAAGGAGACTATTGGTTCCGCGGCCTGGCGGTTAGGGGCATTTCGATGACACAGTAAACGTTGTCGCGGGCGATGATGCGGCTAGCCTTGTGGCGACCCGATTCGTTCACGACGGCAGGGTTGCTCAGCCGCCGGGCGCTTACGGCGACGCGGTAGCCTCTCAAAGCGTCGCCGGCGTTAAACAGCGTCGTCATCTACCCGTATGGCTCCCTCCGCTTTCAGTTCCCGGCATATCTCTACAACCATTTCCAGGTCGATACGCAACCGCTCTGAAATGTCGGAGTAATACAGGGTCTCTTCGGTGGCGAAGAGGCCTATGATTTCCGCCTTGGCCTCTTCCATTGTAATTTCCCGGAGGACAATGACGGTTTCCACCGAGTTCTCCTCCAGGCGGGCCACCTGCTCTTCCAGGGCTGCGACTCGGGCTTTCAGATCTCTAATCTCCGAGTCTTGTTGTTCGGAAACAAGCGTCATAGCTTCCCCTTCAGTTGCTTGCCTTTGCCTTAGTGGGCGTAGGGACGGGGGCTACCGGCTCAATTCCAAGCTCAGAGCACCCTTGGAGATACACATCAATTGAGATGCGGAATTCCCGTTTGATGCTCTCCACGTCGGTTGCCTCGGCGTTGGCTATAGGATAGGGTCCGCTGTTGATGACTCTGGCGTGCAGAAGCTCAGCCTCATCGTCATAGACCACCTCGCCTATGTAACCTTTGTACTCCAGCATCAACTCTCCCTGATACGCTCGATAAACATCGCGATGTCGCGAACTGTATCACGACTCGCCACCGGTTTTGGGTGCGGTCTGTGAACCATTATAGGCTCCGCTCCTACGTGGAGCAAGCGGCCGCGTGTTTGACCGGGCAACAGGGCGCGGGGCTCCCCAATTGACGGTCCAGAGTGGTTCAATCTATAATCTAGCCATATCAGCTAGCCAGAGGATGACATGACAGACTGGCCTCTGCAAGATGCCAAGAACAAGTTCAGCGCACTGGTCAACGCGGCGCTGGCGGGCGAGCCTCAGAGGGTTACGCGAAGGGGACAACCCGCCGTAGTTGTACTCTCGGCGGAGGAGTACGACCGGCTTTGCCAACTGGACAGGTCTCACGCTCCAACTCTGGGAGCGCTGCTTCTCGATATCCCGCAGGATAATCAGGAGTTCCAACGCCTGCCCATTCCCAGCCGTCAGCTTGATCTCTGATGTTTCTGCTTGACACCGACATTCTATCGGCGCTCCGGAGGCGTGAGCGGAGTCCCGAGATTGTCGGATGGGTGGAAGCGCAGCGCGCGTCGGACCTGTACATGAGCGTCGTCACAGTTGGCGAGATTGAGCGAGGCGTCGCTCAACAGCTGCAGCGCAACCCGCCTTTTGCCCGGGAACTGGCTCTCTGGCTGGACAGGGTGTTGGCCTGGTACAGCGATCGAATCATCCCCCTGGACGTTGCAACTGCGCGCAGGTGGGGGCAGCTCTCGGCGTCCCTCGGACACGACGGCGCAGACCTTCTCATCGCAGCTACTGCGGTGGAACACGGCCTCACCGTTGTTACCCGCAACGTGCGCCACTTTGAGCCAACGGGAGTTGCCACGCTGGATCCGTCGGGGTGGGCAACAGGAAACTAGGGCCTTGGCCTGTGTCCACGCCCACGGCCGGCCGCACGCGCCCAAGGCCACTACGCAGCCGCCGCGCGTCAAATTCCCTCCCCGCTCGGATTTCGCATATAATTGAAGTGAAGGTAATGATGATTGGGAGGTGGTTATGAGCTCCTCAAACGCGCTGAAAGTCCTCTGCGTCTTGTACCCGGACCCCGTGGGCGGGTTCCCTCCCGACTACGCCCGTGAGGGCATACCAACCCTCTCCCACTACCCGGACGGCCAGACGCTGCCGTCTCCCTCCTCCATCGACTTTATGCCCGGACACCTGCTTGGGTCCGTATCCGGCGGCCTTGGGCTGGAGAAGTTCGTGACGGGGCGCGGCCACCGGTTCGTCGTCACCTCCGACAAGGACGGCCCCGACTCTGTCTTCGAGCGCGAGCTGCCGGACGCAGACGTCGTCATATCGCAGCCCTTCTGGCCCGGCTACCTGACCGCGGAGCGCATCCGCAAAGCCCCCAACCTCAAGCTGGCCATCACCGCGGGCATTGGGTCGGACCACGTTGACCTCCAGTCGGCCATTGCCAGGGACATCACCGTCTGCGAGGTCACCTGGTGCAACAGCATCAGCGTGGCGGAGCACGCGGTCATGCAGATTCTGGCGTTGGTCAGGGACTACATCCCCCAGTACGGGTGGGTCATGAAAGGCGGGTGGAACATAGCCGACGCCGTCTCCCGCTCCTATGACATCGAGGGCATGGACGTGGGCGTGGTGGCCGCCGGTCGTATCGGGCTGGCCGTCCTCAAGCGTATGAAGCCCTTTGACGTGAACCTCCACTACACCGACAGGCACCGCCTGCCCGACTCGGTTGAGCAGGAGCTTGGCCTGACCTTCCACGAGAACCCGGAGTCCCTGGTGAGCGTGTGCGACGTGGTCAGCATCCACTGCCCCCTCCATGCGGAGACTGAGCACATGTTCAACGACGACCTCATCGGGAGGATGAAGCGCGGCTCATACATCGTCAACACGGCCAGGGGCAAGATATGCGACCGCGACGCCATCGTCAGGGCGTTGGAGAGCGGACAGCTCGCGGGGTACGCCGGCGACGTGTGGTTCCCCCAGCCCGCCCCCAACGACCACCCCTGGCGGTCGATGCCCAACCACGCCATGACGCCGCACACGTCCGGCACGTCGCTGTCGGCCCAGGCCCGCTACGCCGCGGGAGTACGGGAGATACTGGAGTCCTGGCTGGACGGCAAGCCCATAAGGGAGGAGTACCTGATTGTGCAGGGAGGCGGCCTGGCCGGGACTGGGGCACACTCCTACAGCGAGGGCGACGCCACGGGCGGCTCCGAGGAGGCTGCCAAGTTCACGGCCATATAGGAATGGCCTGAACAAGTCCAATCCACTCCCGCGAAGGGAGAGCTTTGAATAACCTCAGTTGCGGCGCGCGCCTCCCGACCATTCCTGCGGAAACAGGAATCCAGGTGGCCCGATATATAAGGAAATAGATTCCCGCTTTCGCGGTAATGACGATAAACGTATCTCCTCGAAGATGACGTCGCAGTTGTTCAAAGCTCTCCGAAGGCGGGAGTCCATGCCCCCACCACCCCTGGATTCCTGCCTTCGGAGACCTTTGAATAACCTCAGTTGCGGCGCGCGCCTCCCGACCATTCCTGCGAAAGCAGGAATCCAGAGCGTCCTAATAGGCGACTTCAGATTCCCGCTTTCGCGGGAATGACGATAAACGTAGCTCCCTGAAGATGCCGCCGTAGTTACGCAAAGATCTCCCTTCGCAGGAATGGTGGTGAAAGTGTCATTAGGCGAGGTGGTGATGTTTCTTACTTGTTCAGAGTATCCCTAGCGCGGCCGTGGCCGGCTAGGGGACGGAGCTTATGACGCGGCTGGTGTAGATCAGGCGCGGCAGGGACAGCAGGGTCTCTAGCCTGGGGTCTTCGACGTTCAGGATGCGCGGCAGCCGGATGCCCTCCAGCCTCTCAAGATACGGGCATCGCTTCTGGAACGCCAGCAGCGTCATCCTGTCGCCGCCGAGGAGCAGGTGGTCGAAGGGGCCGCCATAGGCTTCCGCCTGCTCCTGAAAGGTCTCGGCCGCCTTGTCCATGAGCTCCCGGGCCTGCCCCTCACGCCTGCGGGCAAACCGCCCGGAGGAGCTGCCCCCCTTCTTGTGCCGACCCTTGACGAAGCGTGTGCCCACCTTTGACTGCGCCAGCCGCTCGCCCTCGAATACGCCCACGGCGTAGCCGCCGAGACGCAGCAGCAGCACGAGAATGGTCCGTGGCCTGTCCAGCAGCGCAAGCAGCGGGCCGGTATCCCAGCCGTCGCTCTCAGCGGGGTTTTCGACCGGGAAGGGCGGGAGGATGGCGTGGGTCTCATCGGCGCTCCAGAAGAGGACTGCGCCCGTGCCGGAGGCCGCGATGGACGCCGCGAGGGATTCGTCCAGGGCAACGTCGTCCGGCGGGACTGCGCCGGGCGGCAGGCACAGCGTGCGGCCCCTCCTGGCGGGGTCGTGCCATTCGGCGGCGAGGCCGCGCATGGGGCCTATGGGAACGTCTCGATGCTCCATTAGGGGCTACGCCAGCTCCACCACGGTCGCGCCGTCGTTGCGGTTGCCCTCCTCCGAGGCGAAGGAGCCGACAAGGACGTGCCCGGCCAGGCGCTCCCGCAGGGCGCTCCGCAGCGCGCCTGTGCCAACACCGTGCACCAGCCGAACAGACGACAGCCCGGCAAGGGCCGCCCTGTCCAGAAACTGGTCCAGCCGGTCCAGAGCATCGGCCACGCGCACGCCACGGAGGTCCAGGTCGCGGTCAGCGGGGGCTTCGACGGCGGGCGGTCTGACGGCCGTAACAGTCCCGGGCCTGGGAGCCGCAGCCTCAACCCTGCCCTCGATCTCGTCAAGAGCTACCCTGATCCTCATTGAACCCAGCGCGACCTCCACGCCGGTCTCGCCGTCCGGCTCCGAAAGCACCTCAAGGGGCTGGCTGATGCCGCGGACGCGTACCCGGTCGCCGGGGCGTAGCGACGTGAGCCAGCGGACACGGACGGTCTCGCCTCTCCAGACGGGAGTTTGCAGCTCCCTCCTCACTTGGGATACCTCCTGACGCTGCTGGTGAAGGGACGGAGCGGGCTGTGGCTGGCTGGGCGCGGGGAAGGAGCGTTCCACGGCCCGCAGACGCTGCCGCACCTCATCAACCCTGGTCTCCAGCTCCCTGCGGGCCTCCGCAATCATCAGGTCCTTCTCCTGCTCCAGTCCGGCAAGCCGGGTCTCAAGCTCCTGTCGCAGCTCCCTGGCCTGCCTCAGCTCATCCTGGGTCTCCCTGCTGCGCTCCACCGCCTGCCGGCGCTCCCGCTGGAGGTCGTTCAGCAGGCCCTCCGTCTGCTTGAAGTCGCCGGAGAGCATGGAGCGGGCGTCGTCGATGATGGCTTGGGGCATACCCAGCCTTGTTGCAATGGTGAGGGCGTAGCTCCTCTCCGGCAGGCCGATGTTGAGCTTGTAGGTAGGCGACAGGGTGTCGGGGTCAAGCTCGACGCTGGCGTTGGTCATGCCAGGGTTGTCCTGCACAAACGCCGCCAGGTCCCTGTAGTGGGACGTGACGACCGCGGGAATGCCGCGCCTGTGAAGCTCCATGAGGATGGCCTTGGCCAGGGCGGCGCCCTCCTCCGGGTCGGTGCTGGTCCCGAGTTCATCGATGAGTACCAGGGACCGGGAAGTGGCGCTTCCGAATATCATGCTCAGGTTATGCACGTGGGAGCTGAAGGTGGAGAGGGAACGCTGGATGCTCTGCTGGTCGCCGATGTCGGCGTAGAAGCCGTCGAACACGCTGATGATGGCCTCACGCGCGGGAACGTGCAGCCCCGCCTGGGCCATCGCCGCCAGCAGGCCGGTCATCTTCAGCGACACCGTCTTGCCGCCTGCGTTGGGGCCTGTGACTAGGATTGTAGATGAGCCCTCACCCAGCTGGATCGTGTTGGGGACTACGTCGCCACCCAGCAGCGGATGGCGCGCCTCCGACAGCAGTATGTAGGGCTGGTCCGACTGCACCAGAGCAACGGGCGCGCCCCTGACCGATGCCGAGTAGCGGGCCTTGGCCAGCGCCAGGTCAATGCGTGCCAGCATGTCCATGCCCAGCAGCAGGTCGTCCCTCCTGTCGCCCACAAGACCGGACAGCTCGCGCAGGACGCGCTCCTCCTCCCGCAGGGCCGCCAGTCGAAGCTCCTGCCACTGATTGCCCTGGGATATGGCCGGGAGCGGCTCCACGAACAGGGTCGCTCCGCTGTCGGATACGTCGTGGACTATGCCCTGGACGTGCTGGCGCATGTCCGCCTTGACCAGGAGCACCATGCGGCCCTGGCGCTGGGTTATCAGCGCCTCCTGCAGGACGCCCCGGGCGTACAGCCCCCGCATCATCCTCTGCAGGGAGCCTTCCAGCGCGTTGAAGGTCTCCCGGGCGCGGATGCGCATCTCCCTGAGCTGCCGCGACGCCCCGTCCAGGACCTCGCCGTCCCGGCCTATGGCCCCGGACAGCTGCCTCTCAAGGTCCCGGAGGTCGGCTATCTGCCTGGCGAGGTGGGAGAGGATGCCGAGGTCGCTCTGGGAGCCGACGACCGATCGCGCGCTGCCAAGGGCCCTCGCGGTTCCGGCAACGTCCCGCAGGTCTGGCCCCGAGAGCGTCGCTCCCAATGCGGCGCTCTCCACAGGCTTGCGCACGTCTCTCGCGGAGCTGAACTCCACGTCCCGACTGCGCTCAAGAAGCCGCACTGCCTCCGAGGTCTCTTGTTGACGCCGCTGGACGTCGAGCAGGGTGTAGGCAGGCTTGAGGGCCAGGGCCAGCTCTGTAGCCATGGGGGTCTGGGTGTGCCCCGCCAGTCGCTCTATGACCTGTGGGAACTCAAGAAGCTCAAGGGCACGTTCCCGGAGGTCCTCCTCAGGAACGCTGGTTGTTTCGGTGTCCATGCGACCTTTGCCTGCTGGAATGTGCCTCTCAGCTTAGCAGCAGGGACGGGCCTGAGTCCAGAAAGAGCCTTCCAGACTAGGGTCTTTCGATTATAGCTAGGGAGCTAATCTTACCGCTCAAATGGTTCGACGGGCTCACCATGAGCGGTAAGAGGACGCCGACACACTACCGCTCGCAGGCCGACGGCACTCTCCCGTCACGAGTGGTCCTGGACGAACTTGCGCATGGCGTCGAAGTACTGGTCACGGCCCCTAAGCAGCAGATCGTTGTGGCCCGCCATCGGAATTATCTCCAGGGTCTTGTCCTCGGAGCTTACCGACTCGTAGAACTCGAAGGCCCTCTCAACGAGGATCAGGTCGTCCCGCTCGCCGTGGATGACCAGCAGGGGCAGCGTAATGGAGCGCACCTTCCCCTCGTGGAGGCGCAGCATCTCCGCGATTTCGGGGGCGTCCATGGGCAGGTCCCATCGCTCCACCGTGCGCCAGATGCTGGCTGAGCCGCTCTCCATAATCAGGCCGGCGATTTCGTCCTGGAAGCGGGCGGCGACCTCCAGCGCGGAGTGGCAGCCCAGGGAGCGCCCCTTGACGAAGACGGGGCCAGTTATGCCCTCGGAGGCGAGCATCCGTTTGAAGTAGGCGAACACCTCACGGGCGTCGGAGGTCATGTTGGAGAACGACGGAGTCCCGCTACTCTGGCCGTATCCCCGGAAGTCGGCCACGAAGAAGCTCATCCCGGCGCGGTGGTAGGAGGGCACAAGGGTGTCGTATATGCAGGCCACCTCACCGTTGCCGTGGAAGAAGAGGACCACCGGCGAGCTGGAATCAAGGGGGTAGAACCTGGCGGACACCGAAACGCCCGTCTCGACGGGGACCAGGTGGTCGGTCGCGCCCGCCGGCGCAGGAGACCACACCCGCTGCGGGTGGAACATGGTCATGCTGATGAGGGGATGGTCCAGTGCGGAGTAGTCTACTTCCTGGTACATTGCGCCTCCGGTGTTGCGGTTGACTCTACCAGCAGGCGCGCAGATTGTCCAGATACGGCCGTGGAGGTGATATGCTCCTGCAAATCGGCTGCTGGTATAATGCCCTCACAGTACAGTCGATGAGAGGCGCGCAGTGAACGAAGCAATCGCACAGGCGCTACAAAAGGACAGGGTCATTGACATAACCACGACGGGCAGGAGGAGCGGCCAGCCCCGGCGCATCGAGATATGGTTCCACCTGCTGGACGACGACCTGTTCATCTCCGGCCTTCCCGGCCCCAGGGGCTGGCTAGCCAATCTCATTGCCAACCCTCAGTTCACCTTCCACCTGAAGGAGAGCGTCCAGATGGACATCCCGGCTACGGCCACGCCTATAACCGAGGAGGCCAGGCGCCGGGAGGTGTTCACCATGATAGCGGAGGGTCGCCGGGACGGGCGGGCAATGGACGTGGACGCCTGGGTTGAGGGCAGCCCCCTAGTGCAGGTCGAGCTTCACGTGACGGACTAGCCCTGCCTTATGAACGACCACACCTCGCCTGACTTCCCGGAGTACGCCTCCAGCACAACTGAGGTCTGGGACCGCATCGCCGAGTGGTGGGACGACCGCATAGGCGACGGCAACGCGACCCAGGACCTGCTGGTGGAGCCTGCGACTGAGCGTATGCTGGCGTTGCAGACCGGAGAGCGGGCGCTGGACGTCGCCTGCGGCGCGGGCCGCTTCGCACGGCGGATGGCGGCCTCCGGCGCGCACGTCGTGGCCTTCGACCACTCGGAGCGTTTCATTGAACGCGCCCGCCTGCGCACGACGGAACACGCCGACAGGATCGACTACAGGGTGATGAACGCAAATGACACGGAGGCGCTGCTCTCTCTGGGCAGGGAGCAGTTCGACGCCGCCGTCTGCACAATGGCCCTGATGGACATGGCCGCCATTGAGCCGCTCATCTCCACGCTGCCGGCGCTTCTGAAGCCCGGCGGCCGGTTTGTGTTCTCTGTTATGCACCCGGCCTTTAACTCCGGCAACGTGCGAAAGATTGCCGAGGAGCAGGACAGGGGCGGCGAGCTTGTGTCCACCTTCGGGGTCATAGTCACCGACTACTCGGTTCCCAGGGCGCACATGGGCCTGGGGATTGTGGGACAGCCGGAGCCACAGCACTACTTCCACCGACCCATAAGTATGCTGTTCAACACGTGCTTCAGGCATGGCTTTGTGCTGGACTGGATGGAGGAGGCGTCGATGCCGGAGGGTACGGAGGCCAGGGCGGACCGGCCTTTGAGCTGGGCGCGCTTTCACTCCATTCCACAGGTTCTGGTGGCGCGGATGCAGCTGGCGGCGAACCCCCAAATGGGCTAGGCGCGGATTCCAATGTCCTCTGTCTGCGTGCTTGAAATCAACACGCTTACGTGCTATGATTGTGCACACATTGGAGACGCGAACAGAGAGGATACGCCAGCGGTTGGAGCGAGAGGGTTGGTACCTGGAACGCCACGGGAGTAACCACGACCTCTACCGGCACGAGTTGATTCCGGCCACTATCATTCTACCTCGGCATCGAACAGTTAGACCTGTTGTAGCGCGTTCCATAGCGAAGATTGCGGGTTGGGAGGACCAGACATGAGGTATCCGGCGCTCATTGAAGGTGGAGGAGAGGACTTCGGAGTTGCATTCCCGGATCTGCCAGGCTGCGTCGCAATGGGTTGCACGTTTGATGAAGTCCTGGTAAACGCTCAAGATGCTCTGCGAGACTGGATGGACAGCATGGATGAGCATGGGAATCCGGTACCGCAACCCAGCGCGCTTGAGGACGTGGAGGTGCCCGAAGGCTGCGTGCTTACTACAATCCTCCTTGTCCGTGAGGCGCGGGACAAGCCCAGCGTTCGGATGAACCTGGTGCTGGACGCAGGCGTCGCCGACGCCATAACCTCGGAGGCGCGACGGCGGGGGATGTCCCGTAAGAGCTACGTTGAATGGATGACCAGGACAATAGCGCAGCTGGGCGCGTAGCCCCCGCATAGCTTTCGGCCCATTCACCCGCGCTTCTGCAGGCCGCCGCTCTCCTTTACACCGCCGTCGCATAGGGTGTAACCTCCTCGTATCATCCCCGAGATGAGCGCTGATTTGGGAGGTTAGCTATGCCTACAGTGAACACAGTCCTTGGCCCCGTCGACGTCAACGACCTGGGATTCACCCTGATGCACGAGCACATTCTCAATAGCTCCGCCGGCATACCCCAGACGTTCCCGGAGCTTGTGGACCGAGAGCAGGCCATCGCCCGGGGCGTGGCCGCGCTCAGGGAGGCCGCCGCCGAGGGCATTCGGACCTATGTGGACGTCACCACAATGGACCTGGGCCGGGACATTGGCGTTATTCGCTCTGTCGCCGAGCAGGTGGACGTGCACGTGATAGTTGCAACCGGCATCTGGATAGACATCCCCAGGTCAATTGCCAGGGGCGTGACGCCGGACCAGCTGGCCAGGGCCTTCGTCAGGGACATCGAGGTTGGCCTCGACGGGACGGACATCAAGCCGGGGGTCATCAAGGTTGCGACCACGGAGGAGGGCGTAACGCCGGCCAACGAGCTTGTGCTGAGGGCCGCGGCCCGCGCCTCCAATGAGACCGGTCTTCCCATCACCACCCACACCGCAGCCCCCGAGAAGGTGGGCAACGGCCAGGTGCAGATCTTCCTGGAGGAGGGCGTGGACCTGAACCGGGTGTGCATAGGCCACAGCAACGACTCGGACGACCTGGACTACCTGTCGGGCATCGCCCGCCAGGGCTGCTACCTGGGAATGGACAGATATCCCGGCGGCCGGGTACAGGGCCTCAAGTGGGATGAGCGCACCCAGGTCGTCAAGGAGCTTCTGGACATGGGGCTGTTGGACCGCGTGACGCTGTCCCACGACTACCCCATCTCCTTCCTGCTGACCCAGGAGATGAACGAGGAGCGTCAGGCCTATAACCCGGACGAGCTCTGCTTCATCAACCGCGTGGTGCTTCCCCGCCTGCGGGAGCTGGGCGTCACCGACGAGGCCATACACACGATGATGGTGGACAACCCGCGTCGCTACTTCGGTGGGGACTAGCCCGTCGCGGCCAACGGCCCGCCTACAGGACGCCGCCGATGGTGAGCCAGTAGAAGACGATGTATGCGCCGGCCACCACCATGAGCCACGAGCCTATGGGGCCAACGTAGGGCAGCATCTTGCGGATCGTCCCCAGCATGGCGCTCTTGAAGAAGGCCATGCCAAGGGTCAGCACCATGATGACCACGCCCATTCCCATTCCGTAGAGCAGGAACTGGCCCATGGACGTGAGAATGGTGGAGGCGGCAAAGGACGTCCCTATCACGGACAGGAATATGGGCAGCGTGCAGCTCAGCGACGCTATCCCGTAGCTGATGCCGAACAGGAAGTAGCCCTTGACGTTGACCTGCCCCGGGTCACCTATGCGGGACGCAGCCTGGGCCGCGAACCCCGTGTACAGCTTGCCGCCGCCTACCAGCCACGCGCCGGTTACCGTCAGGATGATGCCTATTCCCAGCCCAAGCCAGGCCAGAATGCTCCCAACGGAGTGAAAGCCCAGGGCAATAATCGTTCCTGCCAGCCCGAACAGGAGCACTAGGCCAAGGGTGACGGCGCTCCCTATCTCCAGCCCCTTGAAAATCTGCTGGATGGGACTGCGAGCTTCGTCGTCCTGGTTGTTGGCGCCAAGGTACAGCCCCAGGTACGCGGGCAGCATGGCGAACCCGCACGGATTGACGGCGGACACCATTCCCACTGCAAAGGCGAAGCCCAGGGGAGCGATGAACCCAAGGTTGCCAATGTATGACCCCGACATGCCGGACAGGTTCTCCACGAACCTGTTGACGCCGTCAACGCCGCTGTCCTGGCCCAGAATCAGCGCGCCCAGGAACGCAATGCCCAAGGCCCCGGCCGCCACCAGCGCCGGGACCACGAGGCTGCGCAGGGCCTGGGGTTCGCGCAGGTAAGTCGAGATGTTTCTGGCTATAGTCATGGCTCTCCTTCCTCAGTGGGATTGGTGCTTGGCGCTCTCGCCCCCTCGCCTCAAGAACTCCCTACTGCGCCATCAGCAGCTCGTCTGCCCTGTCGTTCAGCTGCTCTCTGGTGAGAATGCCGTTCCAGTTGCGGAAGACCGTGCCATCGGGGTTCATGAACACCGTGGTGGGCATACCCAGGACCATGTACTCAGGCACAACGTTCCTCTCGCTGGTCAGACCCGTGGGATAGGTTACGCCCAGGTCGTCCAGGAGCGTCTCTGCGTCCTCCCGGTTGCCCAGGAGCAGGTACTGCCCAATATCGACTCCGACCAGGGTCACCCTGTCGGAGTACTCATCTTCAAACTCCTGGAAGTCCGGCATCTCGGCCCGGCAGGGCGGGCACAGACCGGCCCAGAAATTCAGTATGACGGGCTTACCGTCGGCGAAGAAATCCGAGAACATCAGCTCCGTCCCCGCCGCGTAATCGTCTCCCGAGTAGGTCTCGATTGGGAAGTCCAGGGGAAGGCTGAGCATTAGCGGCTCCATATCCTCCGTGGGATCCGGCATGGAGGTGGCCGGCTGGGACGTATCGGCCGTTGGCGGGGGCGTGGCCGTAGCCGGTTCAGGCGTGGGAGAGGATGAGCAGGCCGATATTGCAAGGGCCGCCGCCACAAGCAGCGCAACCAGCACCGCAGCCCTGTATGTGTGGAAGTACGTGCGCATCCGATCACCCCTCCTGTTCTGGCCTGGAATCACAGGCCTTATGGTCGCCTGTCCCAACTGTCGCGCGCGGCGCTACCTGATCTGCTCCTTGGTGAGCTGGTCTATCCGCTCCCATCGCCCGTCCTCCCTCTGACGCTCAAGGGACGCCTGCTGGAGGCCGTAAGCGTGGGAGCGTCTCATCCTCTTGACCACCTCAAGGTAGTGCTTGCGCGCCTCCTCCTCGTCGTCATGCTCAAAGGTGTCGCCCTTGACGGACTGCTCGCCGCCCTCCGTGGAAACGACTCTGGCCATCACTCTGAATCGCATCGGAACCCTCTCCAAGCGGGGCTGGCTCAGCTACGGATTTCGGACGGCCCTATAGTTATGATAACACAGGGCTCATTACAAACCGCGGTGAGATTCTTAAGGGAATCTAAAGCCAACACAGTGCAGCCGGCGCGCACGGGATGGGAGCGCTACTCCAGGAAGTCACGGAGCTTCTTGGAGCGGGAGGGATGGCGCAGCTTCCTGAGGGCCTTGGCCTCAATCTGCCGGATGCGCTCACGGGTAACCCCAAACTCCTTGCCAACCTCCTCCAGCGTGCGGCTGCGGCCGTCTTCCAGGCCGAACCTCAGCTGAAGCACTCGCCGCTCCCGGTGGTTGAGGGTGTCAAGCACGTCCTCAACCTGCTCCTTGAGAAGCTGGTAGGAGGCGGCCTCCGCCGGAGCCACCGCGCCCCGGTCCTCAATGAAGTCCCCCAGATGGTTGTCTTCCTCCTCGCCAATGGGCGTCTCAAGGGAGACCGGCTCCTGGGAAATCTTCAGTATCTCCCGCACCTTCTCGGGGCTCACGTCCATGTCCCGGCCTATCTCCTCGCTGGTGGGCTCGCGGCCGTACTCCTGCACCAGGCGTCGGCTTGTGCGCATCAGCTTGTTGATGGTCTCAACCATGTGCACGGGAATGCGGATGGTGCGGGCCTGGTCGGCGATGGCCCTGGTTATGGCCTGGCGAATCCACCACGTTGCATAGGTGCTGAACTTGTAGCCCTTGCGGTAGTCGAACTTCTCCACGGCGCGGATCAGGCCGATGTTGCCCTCCTGCACCAGGTCAAGCAGGGACATGCCGCGCCCGATGTACTTCTTGGCGACGCTCACTACCAGCCTGAGGTTGGCTTCGGCCAGGTGCTTCTGCGCCCTCTCACCCTCCTCGACGATGCGGAAGAAGTGTGACCTCAGGGACAGCTCGCGGGTGCGCAGGTCCCTGATGAAGTCAGGCTCCTCCATGATGCGCGCCAGGTCCTGAATGGGCACGCCGCCGTCGGCTATCTCGAACAGGTCCTGAGGCAGGAGGCGGCTGTTGAGGGAGAACGCCAGTAGCTCCTTGATGACCTCTTCCGTGGGGCGGTCAAGCTCCGCGGCAAGGTAGTCAATAATCTCCAGGTTCAGCTCGCCGTCGATGGCGCCCAGCACCGAGGGGTCCGAGACTGCCTGGGACACGGTCATGGGGTTCGGGAGGCCCAGGCGTTCGCCCAGGGCGTTCACAAGCTGGGTAGACTCCCACATCCGCTCCATCAGGCTGAGGGCTACCTCGTATGCCCTGGGCACACGGCCGTCGTCGGGAGTCAGGTCCCTCTCCACGCTCTTCACCTGGATGCCGCACTCCATGCTGCGCGCCAGGTAGCGCTCGTCC
This sequence comes from Dehalococcoidia bacterium, assembly GCA_034421015.1. GTDB lineage: Bacteria > Chloroflexota > Dehalococcoidia > Lucifugimonadales > UBA2985 > DAOUJW01. The sequence continues at coordinate 46,966 of DAOUKT010000008.1, read as the reverse complement.
TGGGCCGTGAGAAGATGGACGCGGCCAATCTCGCGGAGGTACATCCGAACGGGGTCGTCAATCATGTCCTGGCTGCCGAGGTCGGCCTCCAGGTCCGGCTCAGCCTCCACGTCGCCGATCTCGTCCATGTCCTCTTTGGCGATGCCGTTGGCGCCGATGGCTTCCTCGTCCTCCGCGTCCGCCTCCGGCGGCGGCACGATGGTCGCAGCCAGCTCCTTGTTCTCCTCCACCAGCTCCGTGCCAACTATCGCCGACAGAATGATATCGGCGGGACGGGACTCCTCTTCCTCCTCGGGGAGGTCGTCGGTCAGGTCGTCAAACTCGTTCTTTCGTCTTCTCACGTTTCTCCATATTATCTGGATTCTGCGTTTGATCCTGCGAACAACTCCTTGAGCCGGAGGTTGATCTCACGGGCCTGGTCCACGTAGTCCTGCAGGCTTGAGAGGTCTGTCCAATCGGCGTCCTCCAGCCGCTCCATGAGGGCCTGCTCCTGGACCTTGAAGAAGCGTTCCTTCAGCCGGTTTGTCACTTCCTCAAAAGCCCCTGCACGCTCCTTCAGGTTTGAGGGCGGATTTTCAGAGGCCAGAATGGCTTGAAAGTGCTCTGTCAGGTCAGGTGGCAGACTTTCCCTTATATCGTCAATTGTAGCACATTCGGCCCATTTTGTGAAGATGTCCCGGTTCTCGGACAGGTCAAAGTGCTCCGGGGACAGGTCCACGCCGTCCTCCGCCAGCTCCGGGTGGCCCAGGAGCAGCGACAGGCAGTACTCCTCCAGCAGATCGCGGTGGGCCATTGAGAGGGGCGATTCGGCGGCCCTGGGCGCTGCGGAAGCGCCGGCGCTGCGGCCGGCGGGCGCGGCGCGCCTCTGGGGCCGACCTACGCTGGCCTCCAAGGCCTCAATGCTGACCCCCATCAGGTCCGCCAGCCTGCGAAAGTACCTGTCCTGGTCGTAGGGGTTGTCCATGGACGCAATGAAGGGGAAGAGGGCCTCGGTGGCGCGCATCTTGTCCTGGCCGGAGGACGAGTCCAGCCTTGAGGCCATCACGTCGAAGAGGTAGTCCATGAGGGGCCTGGCTTCCGTCACCAGGCGCTCCCACTCGTCCGGCGACTCCCGGATGAGCAGGTCCGGGTCCTTGCCGGACGGCAGTACGGCCACCTTTAGGGAGGCGTAGGGCTGACGCTCGTAGAAGACCACGTCGCTCCTGCCTCCGGCCCGCAGCGCCCTGCGCTCGAACACCTGCCAGGACGACTGGAGACTGCGCAGCGTCGCCTCCTGCCCCGCGTTGTCCGGGTCCAGGGCCAGCACAAAGGTGGAGGCGATGTTCCTGAGGGAGCTGACCTGCCTCTCCGTGAGGGCCGTGCCCATTGATGCGACCACGTTGTGGAACCCGTGCTGGTGCGCGGCAATCACGTCCATGTAGCCCTCCACCACCACTGCGACACCCGCCCGGTTGATGGACTCCCGGGCCATGTGAAGACCGTAGAGCAGATGCCCCTTGTCGAATGCGGGCGTCCTGGGCGTGTTGAGGTACTTGGGGTTGGAGTCGTCCATGGCCCTGCCACCGAAACCGACTGGCCTGCCCGCCGAGTCCCAGATTGGGAAGATGAGCCGCCCGCGAAACATATCCCTGACGCCGCCGTCATCGGCCCGGGTGGCCAGCCCGGCGGACACCACCTGCTGCTCCTCGTATCCCTGGGCCCGCAGGTGGCGCGTCAGCGTCTCACGGCCGGATGGGCTGAGTCCCAGCTGGAACGCCTCCTCCGCCTCCCGGCTCACGCCTCGCCTCTCAAGGTACTCCCGCGCCCTCACTCCGGCGTCCGACTTCAGAGCGTTGCGGAAGTAGTCCAGGGCCGCACGGTTCACGTCGTCCAGGGCCTCCTCCCGCCTCCTGGTCTGCGGGGTTGGCAGGGTCACCCCGGCGCGGTCGGCCAGGCGGCTGAGGGCCTGGGCGAACTCCAGGCTATCCGCCTTCATCACGAAGGAGATGACGTCGCCGCCCTCGGCGCACGCGCCAAAGCAGCGCCACGTCTGCCGGTCCGGGAAGACGTAGAAGGACGGCGTCTTCTCGGTGTGAAAGGGGCAGGCGGCCTTGAAGTTGCGCCCCGACTTCGCCAGCGCGACGCGGTCGGAGACAACGTCTACGATGTCGCTCCGGCTCTTGACGTCCTGGATTGCGGTCACTGGTTCACTCCCGTCTCTTCAAGGAACTAAGGGCCATAAGTCCATTTTAGCAGACGCCTTGAACCCGACTTCAAGGCAGGGAGGGGCAATTAGTTGAGAGACATTTCCTGCTGCCCGGGCTGCCGGCTGGTGGACTTCAGGTAGTCCTCCAGCTCGTCCAAGTCTCGCAGCAGCACGTCCCCCCTCTGCTCAATGAACGGAGTCGGATAGCTGGACGACTCCCACACTATGACGATGTCCCTGGTTGAGGCGGCGGCGTGCTCCAACTCCGATTGAACGCCGCCGGCGATGATGGGACGCCCCTCCGCGTCCTGCGGAAAGTAGATCAGAATCATGTCGGACTGGTCGATGAGCTTGAAGTCCCGCGCCACAATCTGGCCGTCTATGTCATTGGCTATGAGCTCAAGGTCCACGGGATCAAAGGACCTGGACCTCTCCTTCTCATTGATCATCATTGGGTCAAAGGCCGTGAGGTGGGCGCGCGCGATCCTCCGGTATCGAGTCACCCTTTCCCATGTCTCCTGCCTGGCCTGCGCCTGCCTGATCGGAAAGCTGATGTAGGCCTTCCTCTTCCACGGCTCGAACATGAGGTTGTACACAACCTCCAGGGGGCAATCTGACACCTGCTCCTCCAGGGACACGCCCAGGACGTAGTGGGGAATGTCCAGAACGGAGGCAAGTATCTCGGACGCCAGCATCTCCTCCTCACGCCAGACCAGCAGGTCCTTGAGGCTGTACCTGGTGTCCGCCGGCAGCTTTTCCGACTCCTTCAGCCCGTCCAGCCGGTCCCTGACGGCGTCCACGTCGTCGATGAGGTTGACGATGAAGTCGGGCTGGAGGTCCCTGACCTCTTCCAGCTCAAAGGCCCTGAACAGGCGGTTGTCCCATCGGAAGACCGAGTGGGAGTTCACGAACACGTTGCGGCCTTCGCCGCGCTCCCTGGGTATCAGGTTGAAGGCCGCGCGCCGGAGAGCGCCAAGGTGCGCCAGTGGGAGGTCAAGGATCTTGCCCTCCTTCAGGGAGAAGCCCGACTTTTTGCTCTCGTCGTACATCATGTCCCCGATGTGGTAGACCTCGTCTATGCTCCTTCCCCTTTGGGCGCAGTACTCCCTGAGCCTCTGAAGGTGAGACTTCTTGTCCAGACCGGTCTGCCCGGTGAACAGCACCCTCATGTCTTGACCTCAGCTTTCCAGAGACTTTCGCGCAACCTCAGCCTCCCGACCATTCCTGCGAAGGAGACCTCCGTGTAACCAGCGCGGTGGCCCCATTGAATGTCATTCTGAGCCGAAGGCGAAGAATCCAAAGGGGTTAATTGAAGATTTGGCGGCTTTGAGGGCAAAGGCTTTGGATTCTTCACTCCGCTGCGCTCCGTTCAGAATGACAGTTGAAACGCTTCTTTTGGGAACAATGCCGCAGTTATGCAAAGGTCTCCGAAGGCAGGAATCCAGGGCGACCAAATGGACGAAGGCAGATTCCCGCATTCTCGGGAATGACGATAAACGCAATTTCCTGAAGATACCGCCGCAGTTGCGCAAAGGTCTCTTTCTACGGGAAGGGGACTACTCCACTGTCACGGACTTGGCCAGGTTTCTGGGCCGGTCTATCTCGCAGCCGCGCTTGACGGCAATGTGGTAGGCGAGGAGCTGCATGGGGACGGCGGTCAGCGCCGGCGTGAGCAGGGGAGACACAGCCGGAACGTAAAGGACGTGGTCGGCTATGCCTGCCATCTCCTCGTCGCCCTCCGTGGCCACGGCTATCACCTTCGCGCCCCTTGCCTTCACCTCGTACACGCTGTTAAGCATCTTGTCCCGCATGCCGTCCCGGGGGGCAAGGGCCACAACTGGCATCCCCTCGTCCACAAGGGCAATGGGGCCGTGCTTCATCTCCCCGGCCGAGCAGCCCTCCGCGTGGGTGTAGGCAATCTCCTTGAGCTTGAGGGCCCCTTCAAGGGCGATTGGGTGGTTCGGCCCCCGGCCCATGTACAGGAAGTTGGGCCTGTCGTAGTACCGCTCCGCCACGTCGATGACCGTCTCCTGGCGGGAGACCAGCTCGTTCAGCAGGTCCGGCAGCCTCACGAGGTCCCTCAGAGCGTTCCCCAGCTCCGACTCCGACAGGAAGCCCCGCCTTCGCCCGATATAGGCCGCCAGCAGGTAGAGGGCCTCCAGGGAGCAGGTGAACGTCTTTGTGGAAGCAACGCCTATCTCCGGGCCCGCCTTGAGGTATATGCACCCCTCCGCCAGGCGGGTGGCCTGGCTTCCCTCCGCGTTGCAGACGGTTATGAGCCTCGCGCCCTTTCTCGCCGCCTCCTCCATTGCCGATAGGGTGTCGGCCGTCTCCCCGGACTGGCCTATGGACACCACCAGCGTTCCGGGGTCCAGGATTGGGTCCCTGTACCGGAACTCGGAGGCTATCTCCGCCTCCGACGGCAAGCCGCTGAGCTGCTCCATCATGTGACGGGCAACCAGGGCGGCGTTGAAGCTGGTGCCCATCGCCACGAAGGTCACTCGGCTGATCTTCTCAATATCGGAGTCCGTCAGGTTCAGACCGTCCAGCGACACGTCAGGGGGGTCAAGCGATATACGGCCGCGCAGGGTGGCAATCGAGGCCTGGGGCTGCTCCATTATCTCCTTCATCATGAAGTGGCTGTACCCGCCTTTGGCCACAGACACCGCATCGTAGGGCAGGGACTGGGGAGTCTTGTCCAGGGTGGAGCCGTCCAGGGATGCGTAGGTTGCCGATGACCCCGTGAGGGACACCATCTCGCCGGCGGAAAGAAACACCACCTGACGGGTGTGGGGGATGATGGCGGGCAGGTCGCTGGCCAGCACCATCTCGTCCTCGCCGTATCCGACAAGGATGCCCCCTGCGTTGCGCACCCTGAAGGCGATGAGCTTTCCGGCGTCCCCCTTGCACATCACCACCGCCGCGTGGGCGCCCGTCAGGCGCAGGGCGGCCAGCCTGACCGCCTCTTCCGGAGCGGCCCCACGCTCCATGTACTCCTCGATCAGGTGGGGTATCACCTCGCTATCGGTCTCTGAAGAGAAGGTGTGCCCCTGCTCCAGAAGCTCGGTCTTGATCTCAAGGTAGTTCTCCACAATGCCGTTGTGGACAACCACAATCTCGTTGCGGCAGTCCGGAAGCGGGTGGGCGTTGGAGAGGTTGACCTCGCCGTGGGTGGCCCAGCGGGTGTGGCCGATGCCCGCGCTGCCGGCGGGGAGCCTGCCCTGCAACGACATGACAAGGCTCTCCAGCTTGCCGGAGGCCTTCCTCACCTCGATGTTGCCGTCCGGGGCCATGACCGAGATGCCCGCGCTGTCGTAGCCCCGGTACTCCAGGCTTGCCAGGCCGTCCAGCAGGATGGGCGCGGCCTCTCTGTGTCCGGTGTAGCCGATTATGCCGCACAAGGCTATCCGCCTCCCTCTGGGACCGCCGCCGGTTGCTCCGTCGGAGGCGCGGCGCCCTTCAGGTCGTAGACGCCCCGGAAGTCGGGGGGAAGCAGAGTTGCAACCCGCTCCATGATCATATCGGTCATCGACTGAAGCTGCTCGCGGTTCACTCTGCCCTCAATCACCGGCAGGGAGAAGGGCTGGCCTATCTTCACCCTGAACTCGCCCCTGGGCATAGCCACCTGCCAGGGCGGGCCCGTCCGCTCAGTGCCGGTCATTCCAATGGGCAGGATGGGCGCGCCGGACCTGAGGGCTATCATGGCAATGCCGGGGATTCCCTTTCTCATCCCCCCGGGGCTGCGGGTGCCCTCCGGGAATATGCCAATGACCTGGCCGCTGTCCAGCATCTTGAGGCTCCATTGAATGGCCTGCAGGTCTCCGCCGTCCCGGTTGAGGGGGAAGGTGCCGTAGGCCCTGAGCAGGAAGGAAATGACCGGGCCGTTGAAAATGCCCCGCTTCGCCATGAAGTAGACGCGCCTGGGGAGGCTCGCCATGATCATTGGCGGGTCCATGTTGCTCTGGTGGTTGGACACCACAATCAGCCCGCCCCTGGGAGGAACGCACTCCCTGCCCTCAACCTGCCAGTCGCCGAAGAGGCGCAGGGCGTTGCGCATCATGAACCTGGCCGAGGAGTAGACTACGCCCATCAGCCTTTGTCCATCAGCTGGAGAATGTTATCGACGACCTGGTCCAGGTCCATATCGTTGGTGTTCAGCATATACGCTCCCTCTCCCGGTCGCAGCGGCGAGTCGGCCCTGGTGCTGTCCATATCGTCCCTGGCCAGCAGGTTCTCCATGACCTGCTCCAGGCTGGGCGACTGCCCCCGCTCCTTCATCTCGCGATAGCGACGCATGGCGCGCTCCTCCCGGGAGGCCGTGAGGAACACCTTGAGGTCTGCATCCGGCAGCACCACCGTCCCGATGTCCCTTCCCACCATCACGATTCCGCCCTCCCTGGCAAGGGCGCGCTGGCGGGCCACCAACGCCTGCCGCACGCCGCTGTAGCTGGAGACCAGGGACACCCGACCGTCCACCTCCCTCGATCGAAGCTCAGATGTGACCTCTCTTCCGTCCACCAGGATCCTCGGGCCGCTCAGTGTGTCGCTGTAGGCCACCTCCATCTGCATGCGGTGGGCCAGCGCGGTCACGGCCGCTTCGTCCTCCGGGCTGGTCCCGTCCCTGAGCGCGGCCCAGGTGACGGCCCTGTACATCACTCCGGTATCGATGAACCGATACGCAAGTCGTAGCGCCAAGAGGCCGCCAACGGCCGTTTTCCCTGATGCAACGGGGCCGTCAATTGCGATGGTGGAAGGCCTGGGCAAGCCGTATCCCCTGTGAAGGTTGGAAGAAATCTGCTGGACTGGAAACAAACTCAATTATAAGTCCCGCGCATTGTACAGGCAAGAGTGCAGCCCACCGATGGCGCCGGGCAGTTCTCCAGGACACATCTCACGTCGCGATACATATTCCCGCAAGTCACAGTCAGGTGTATGCTATAATTCTTTCCGCATTTGGCAGCAACAAGGAGAGGTCTGTGACCGAATTTCTTGCCCGTGCAAGCGCACGAAGACCGGTATTGACCATTGTGCTCTGGATACTGGCAGCCATTGTTGGGGGCGCGCTCAGCGGCAGTCTGCTTGACAGCGCAACGACTACGGAGTTGCGATTGGGCGGGGGCGCAGAGTCCCAGCGCGCCGCCGATATGCTGGAGAGCAGGCTCAGAGGCCCTGAAAAGATCACGGAGACCGTAATCGTTCAGTCCGACTCCCTGACCGTTGAGGACCCCGCCTTCCGCGCGAGTGTTGAGTCCCTCTACGAAGAGATCATTGCTCTGGGCAGCGATACGGTAACCCTCGGCCAGCACTACTACCAGTTCAACAACGAGGGCCTGGTATCCGCCGACCGCATGAACACCATCGTGCCCCTGGCTATGGCCGGGGACCTGGAGCAGGCCGAGGGCAATGTCGCGCAGATTCTGGAAATCGTGGAGGAGGCCGACGCCTCCGGCGACTTCCGGGTGCTCGTGGTGGGCCGTTCCAGCATCTCCCACGACAACAACGAGCTGGCAAGGCACGACCTGGAGCAGGGCGAGCGGATTGGGGTTCCCGTAGCCCTCCTCATCCTCCTTGTGCTATTCGGGACGGTGGTTGCCGCGTTGCTGCCCATTGGCCTGTCTGTGATCTGCATCGTCGCCGCGCTGGGCCTGGCCGCGCTCATAGGCCAGGCCTTTGAGCTGGTGTTCTTCGTCACGCTGATGATCACCATGATCGGCCTGGCGGTGGGCATCGACTACTCGCTGCTGATAGTCTCGCGCTTCAGGGACGAGATGGCCCGGGGCCTGGACAAGTACGAGGCCACCGCCAGGGCGGGCGCGACAGCCGGCCGCACGGTGCTCTTCAGCGGCACAACGGTGGTTGTGGCCCTTTGCGGCATGTTCCTCGTGCCCTTCCTCTTCTTCCAGTCCCTGGCCCTTGGCGCAATCCTCGTCGTGCTGGTTGCCCTGGGGGCGACCCTCACCCTGCTGCCGGCGGTCCTCGCCCTCATGGGGCCGAGGGTGAACCTCCTGCCGATACCCTTCTTTGGCAAGGCCAAGGTCGAGGCCTCGGAGGAACCGCAGCACGGCTTCTGGGAGTACATAACGGCCAAGGTGATGAAGTTTCCCGTCATCAGCGTGCTGGCTGTCGGCATCCCGATGCTTGTGGCTACCTACTTCTACTTCGACATCAAGACCGGGCTCAACGGCGTTGACGTATTCCCGGAGGGGACTCAGACCAGGGACGCGTTCTTCGTCATGGAGGAGAAGTTCTCCTTTGGGCTGGTGAACCCAACGGAGATTGTGGTGGACGGGGACCTTGCCGACCCGCAGGTGCAGGGAGCGATGCAAGAGCTGGCGGTGTTGCTGCACCAGGACCCGGTGTTCCAGCTGCTTCCACCCGACCCCATCGGCAACCCGGAGATGGTGTGGACACCCAACCCGTCGGGCGACCTGGCCCTGCTGTTGACCGTGATACCGGGGGAGCCCAGCAGCAGGCCGGCCGTGGACGCAGTGAACGTCCTGCGAGACAGCCACATCCCCGCAGCCTTCGACGGCGTGCCTGCGGAGGTCCTGGTCGGCGGCGTGACGGCGGTGACGTCGGACGTCTTCGAGATAACCGAGCAGTACACCCCCATAGTCTTCGCGTTTGTGTTGGGATTCAGCTTCCTCATACTGATGCTGGTCTTCCGGTCGATAGTCATTCCTATCAAGGCCGTATTCATGAACCTTCTCTCCGTGGGCACGGCCTACGGGCTGCTGGTGCTGGTGTTCCAGAAGGACCTTGGGACTGACCTGCTGGGATTCCAGCACGCGGAGGTCATCGACGTTTGGATACCCCTGTTCCTTTTCTCCATACTCTTTGGCCTCTCAATGGACTACCACGTGTTCCTGCTGAGCCGCATAAAGGAGCGCTACGACGAGACCCAGGACAACGCCGAGGCCGTGGCCTACGGGCTGCGGTCCACTGCCGGAATCATCACCGGCGCGGCGCTGATAATGGTGGCGGTCTTCGGGGCTTTTGCTTCGGGGCAGACGATCATCAACCAGCAGGTTGGGTTCGGCCTTTCGGTAGCCGTCTTTCTGGACGCTACGCTCGTGCGTTCAGTGCTGGTTCCGGCTACAATGGAGATGCTGGGGGCGCGCAACTGGTACCTGCCGCCATTTCTTGACCGCTTGCTGCCGAAGCTGCGGGTGGAGGCCGAATAGGGGCGGCGTCCTGGTCCAGGATTGCGGCCAACTAGGGTATAAGTTTCATGGAAATTCCAAGCGCTTACATTCCCGGCTACGAGAGGGCCTGCGCGGTAGACGCCAGGACTGCGTCCAACTACATCGCCCACACCACCATCGGCGACCCGGAGGCCGACGCCCTGGCGGAGGAGCTCGCCAACCTGCCGCCGCAGAGGTCAACCGCGCTCATTGAGGCGGGCATGGACAACGACCTGGACACCCTGCGCGGCGCGCCGCCGCTGGTGAGGGACTTCTTTGAGAAGCTGGACACGCCGCCGGACTGGGTCGACTACTCCGCATTCATCCCGGGAATCCGTATGTTCCACCGCAACTCCAAGCTGATCCTTGGAGCTTTCGTGGGAGGCACCCTGGTGGAGGGCTTCTCGACCAACATCAGCAAGTCCTTCTTCATAACCGGACGCATCCGAGACCAGGGCGTGAGGCGGCTGAAGCAGAACAACCGGCACATGATCGAGATATTCATGCCCAACGGGCTGGAGAGGGACGGCGACGGCCTGAAGCTCTCCGTCAGGATCAGGATAATCCACGCGCAGCTCAGACGCCTGCTCAGGAGCTCGGAGGACTGGGATATGGAGGCCTGGGGCCTGCCCATCAGCTCGGCGCACCTGGGCTTCGCCATCACCGCCTTCTCCGCGCGGCTGCTGACTCACATGAAGAACCTGGGCGCGGTCATCCGCAGCGACGAGGAGCGCCAGAGCTTTATGGCCGTCTGGCGCTACACGGGATACCTGATGGGTATACCGGAGACCATCCTGTTCCAAACGGAGCAGCAGGCCCTTCGCCTGTTCCGCATTGGCGGCATGTGCGAGCCCAAACCGGAGGAGGAGTCCGTAGCGATGGCGAATGCGCTGGTCAACTCGGCTCCTCTTGTCATTGGAATCGATGACCCGGACGAGCGCCGCAACCTGGCAAAATACGTGTTCAGCGTCTCGCGCGCCCTGATCGGCAGCCCCCTTGCGGACGAGCTGAAGTACCCCCCCGGTAAGTCGATTGGGATTCTGAGGCTGTTCAGGTTGCAGCAGCGCTACCAGCGGCTCCTGGGCCGGCTGTTCCCCAAGAGCTCATCGGAGAGCAATTTCGCCAGGTTCACGTCCCTGCTCGAGGCCTCCGCCTTCGACGAGGCGGGCATCAGCTACCGTCTGCCGGACCACGTCTACGCGGAGGAGTCCAGCAGGTGGTGAGACGGGTATAACACACGTTCATCCTACGTCATGCCCGTGAAGCCTGCCCTGAGCCTGATGCGAGGTCGGGTATTCAGGAGTGGGGCCACCGCAACTGTCCCAACCATTCCTGCGCAGGGAGACTTTTGCGTAACTAAGGTGACATCTTGAAGGCAATACGTTTATCGTCATTCCCGCGAAAGCGGGAATCTATTTCCTTCTACATCGGAGGCCCTGGATTCCTGCTTTCGCAGGAATGGTCGGGAGGCGCGCACCTCAGCCGAGGTTATTCAAAGGTCTCCGCAGGCAGGAATCCAAGATGGGTGGGGGGTGTACTCCCGCCCATGTATCGGGGTACGGGGCAGGCTTAGCGAGAGTGGACTGAACTTGACTTGACTTGTTCAGACCAATCCTACGCCGACTTCTCTCTGGGGACTTCCTGAGTATCAGGAGTTCCGGGACTCTTGCGGGTGAGTGGGACTGAGATGTCAGTTTCCATCGGCACACCCGCTCCGTTGAGCAATACGGGGAACTTGCTGCCGCGGATGACATCGGCGTCAATTGCGCAGGTGCGGACGCCGGACATGGAAGGCAACTCGTACATCACGTCCAGCAGCGTCTGCTCTATGATGGCCCGCAGCCCGCGAGCGCCGGCCTTTCTCGACAGCGCCTCCTCAGCGGCCGCCTCCACCGCATCATCGCTGAAGGTCAACTCCACGTTGTCCAGGCTGAACAGACGCTGGTACTGCTTGATGACGGCGTTCTTGGGCTCAACCAGTATCCTCATCAGGTCGTCCTTGCCAAGGGGGTCCAGGCTCATCACGAGGGGCAGTCGCCCCACGAACTCGGGGATGAAGCCGTAGGCCAGCAGGTCCTCCGGGACCAGGTGCTGGAGTACGTTCTCCTGGTCACCGTCCAGGCCGGAGGCGTGGGCGGACCGGAACCCGATGCTGCTGCGCTCCCTGGACATCCGTCCGCTGACTATCCTGTCCAGCCCATCGAAGGTGCCGCCGCAGACGAAGAGTATGTGCTCCGTATTGATCTGCAGCAACTCTTGATGAGGGTGCTTCCTTCCGCCCTGGGGCGGCACGTTGGCGACACACCCCTCAATAATCTTGAGGAGGGCCTGTTGAACGCCCTCCCCGGAAACGTCGCGCGTGATAGACGGATTGGCTACCTTGCGCCCTATCTTGTCCACCTCGTCTATGTAGACGATGCCGCGCTCCGCCCTGGAGATGTCGAAGTCGGCGGCCTGGATAAGCCTCAGGAGGATGTTCTCGACGTCCTCGCCGACGTAGCCGGCCTCGGTCAGCGTGGTGGCGTCGGCGATGCAGAACGGAACGTCCAGGGTCTTTGCCAGAGTCTGGGCCAGCAGGGTCTTGCCGCTTCCGGTGGGCCCCACCAGGAGGATGTTGGTCTTCTGGAGGTCGACGTCGTCGTCCCTGGAGTCGCCGGACCAGATGCGCTTGCAGTGGTTGTACACGGCTACGCAGAGGACCTTCTTGGCCCTTTCCTGGCCCACCACGTACTCATCCAGCTTCTCGTAGATGGTCTTGGGGTTCAGCTTGGGTGGTTCCGGCGAGGCGACGACGCGAGTGGCTGACTCTTCGTCGATGATCTGCTGGCACAGGCCTACGCACTCATTGCAGATGAACGCCCTGCCCGGCCCGCTGATGAGCCGCTTTACCTGGACCTGGTCCTTTCCGCAGAAGGAGCAGACCACCCTTGGGGGAATCTCGGTGTGATGTGGCACACGCCCTCCTCTGGAGGCCTAGGCCGACGCCGCGGCCTCCTCCACCGCCGGCTTGGCCAGGACCTCGTCCACTATGCCGTACTCCATGGCCTGGTCGGCGGTAAGGTAGTAGTCCCTGTCCGTATCTGTGGCAACCTTATCGTAGGGCTGTTCAGTGTGCCGGGAGATGATGCTTCGCAGGGAGTCCTGCAGACGCAGTATCTCCCTCGCGGCTATTTCGATGTCCGATGCCTGCCCCTGGGCGCCGCCCATTGGCTGGTGCATGTGTATGGTTGAGTTGGGCAGAGCGAACCGCTTGCCCTTGGCCCCTGCGCAGAGCAGGACGGTGCCCATGCTGGCCGCCAAGCCCACGCAGATGGTGGAAACGTCCGGCTTGATCAGCTGCATCGTGTCGTATATGGCCAGGCCGGAGCTGACGACCCCGCCCGGGCTGTTGATGTAGACGCTGATGTCCTTGTCCGGGTCCTCCCGCTCCAGGTAGAGCAGTTGGGCTACAATCACGTTGGCAATATGGTCGGAGATTGGCGTTCCCAGGAAGACAATCCGCTCCCTGAGCAGCAGCGAGTAAATATCGAACGCCCGCTCTCCCCTGGCGCCCGTCTCAACAACCATAGGTATCAGGTCTTCGGGGCGATTCAGCATGTCATGCACCTCTCTCAGTGTCCTCTTGGGTTTCCTGTTGGGTTTCCTCTTGGGTTTCCTCTTGCGATTCCTGTTGAGTTTCGTCTTGGCCCTCTTCCGCGAGGGCTTCACTTGGCGACGAGGCCGCTTCTATGGCCTCGCCCTTTGCTATCTGCACAAGACGCTCCAGCGTCTTCCGGTTGATGAGCATGTTCTCGATGTATCTCCTGCCCTCCTCGGACTCCAGAACGTTCCTGAGGGGGTTCTCGCCGGACACCGACTCCACAACAACCTTGCCCAGCTCCTCCTCAATGTCCTCTGAAGTCACCTCCAGCCCCTCCCTCTCCCTGAACGCCTGGAGGGTCAGGCTCCGGATGAGCCGCTCCTCCGCCTGGGGCCGCGCCTCCTCTTGAAGCTCCTCAACGCTCTTCCCAACGGTGCTCAGATAGTCCTCCATGCTCACCTGCTGCCTTCTCATGGCCTCCGCCTGGTCCGACAGCAAGCTGTCCACCTCGCTCTCCACCAGCAGCGGCGGCAGCTCGACCTCAGAGATGTCGACAAGGGCGCGGATGGCCAGGTCCTCGAAGCGACTGTCGGCGGCCATCTGGCTCTGCTTGAGCATCTCCTCCTCAATCTTCTCCCTGAGCTCCTCCATGCTCGTCGTCTCCATCCCCAGGCTCTGGGCGAAGTCGTCGTCCAGTTCAGGCAGCTTCCGCTCCTTGACCTCCACTACGGTCACGTTGAACCGGCATTCCTTCCCGACCTTGTCGGTATCGAAGTAGTCGTCCGGGAAGGGCAGCGAGAACTCGCGGCTCTCGTCGATTGCGGAGCCCACAAGCTCTTCGGGAAAGCCCGGCAACGGGTTAGGCGAGCCCTCCGCGAGGACGTAGTCCACCCCCTTCTCATCCACCTCGGATACGCCGTCAACGTCACCCGTGACGTCTATTGTGACCATATCGCCCATCTCGACGGGACGCTCCACAGGCTCCCAGGTGCCGCTTTCCCTTTGGAACAGGCTCAACCGGTTGTCGACTTCTTCTGCCGTGACGCTAATGGGCTCCTGCTCCAGCCGGATGTCGTAGTAGTCACCAAGCTGCACCTCAGGCCGCACGGGGACGGTCGCCTCAATGGTCAGGGGGTCCTGCTGGATGACCTGGACCCTGGGAGTTGCCACTACGTCCAACTCCTGCTCCTCGATGGCCTTGGACGTCATCTGTGGGAGCAGCGTCTCCATGGCGTCCTCCAGGAGGGCATCCCTTCCAACAAAGCGCTCCACCACCGAACGGGGGGCTTTGCCCTTCCGGAAGCCCGGTATATTGGCGCGCTGGACAATCCGCCTGTAAACGCGGTCCAAGTGCTCCTCCAACTCCGGAGGCTCTACCTCGATATTGAGCACAATCTGGCTCTGGGACAACTCAGCCTGGGAAACTTTCACGGTCCGCTCCTAAGGTACTCTGTAGGTACTCTGCCTTCCATTATAAGTGCGAGAGGTCACAATGTGAAGCATTGCGCGTCACCGGGGCCCTACTCCCCCAGCAGACGCAGGTGCAGCTCCCTTAACTGCGACTGCTCCACAGGCGACGGCGCTCCGAAAAGTGGATCGGTCGCGCTCTGGGTCTTGGGAAAGGCGATGACCTCCCGTATGTTCTCCTGGTCGCCCACCAGCATCACCAGCCGGTCTATCCCGCTGGCGAAACCGCCGTGGGGTGGCGCGCCGTACTCCAGGGCGTCCAACAGCTGGCCGAACTGGGTCTGCATCTCCTCCTGGCTGTGCCCAAGGAGGCTGAATATCCTCTCCTGGACGCTCCGCGAGTGGTTCCGAACGCTGCCTCCAGCGATCTCGGTCCCGTTGCACACTAGGTCGTACTGCTTGGCCAGCGCGCTGCCCGGGTCAGTCTCCAGCAGTGCGATGTGCTCGTCTTTTGGCGACGAGAAGGGGTTGTGAGGCGAGTGCCACCGGCTCTCGTCCGGCATCCACTCCAGGAGCGGGAAGTCCACCACGAATGCGAATGCCAGCAGGTCCGGGTCCGCGAGGTCCAGCCGCAGGCCCATCTCCCGCCGAAGCTGTCCCAGCACAAGCTCCGTTGTCTGGGTCGGCCCGGCCACTATCAGCAGCAGGTCGCCGCGCCTTGCGCCCAGGCGAGCGGCAATGTTTCGCATCTCGTCCAGCGAGAGGAACCGCGCCGCGGGCGACCGCACGTCATCTTCCGTCATGTCCTCAAGAGGGCTATCGGGGTCGCCGTCCAGGGCTATGGTCACGAGGCCACCGGCGCCCCGCTCACGGGCAAAGGCGGTCAACTCGTCGATCTGGCGGCGTGGGTAGCCCGCGCACCCGGGGGCCACGATGCCCTTCACCGAGCCGCCGGCCTCCACCGCGCTTCTGAACACCTGGAAGCCGGTCCCGGCTGCGATGTCCGTCAGGTCGCCTATCTCCATCCCGAAGCGCAGGTCCGGCTTGTCCGAGCCGTACTTCTCCATTATCTCTTTGTAGGGCAGACGTGGGAACGGCCTGAGCACGCGCTTGTGGGGCGCAATGGCCTCCACAAGGCCCGTGAACAGGTCTTCCATAGTGCTAAGGACGTCGTCCTCCTCCACGAAGCCCATCTCCAGGTCCAGCTGGGTGAACTCCGGCTGGCGGTCGGCGCGCAGGTCTTCGTCGCGGAAGCAGCGGGCTATCTGGAAGTAGCGCTCCACGCCTCCCATCACCAGAAGCTGCTTCATCTGCTGCGGCGACTGGGGCAGGGCGTAGAAGCTGCCCGGATGAACGCGGCTGGGCACGAGGTAGTCACGCGCCCCCTCCGGCGTGCTCTTGGTGAGAATGGGCGTCTCCACCTCAATAAAGTCGCGGTCGCTCAGGTAGTCGCGAATGTACTTCACAATGTTGTGCCTGAGAAGCAGGTTGTCCCTGAGGGTGGAGCGTCGAAGGTCAAGTGGGCGGAACCGCAGTCGCACAAGCTCATCGGCCTCCGGCGCCTCGTCTTCGATTCCGAATGGGGGCACCCTGGACGGATTGAGGATGTTCAGCTCACGGGCGTAGACCTCAACCTCGCCTGTGGGAAGACGTGGGTTCTCCGTCCCCTCAGGGCGCAGAGATAC
This sequence comes from Dehalococcoidia bacterium, assembly GCA_034421015.1. Lineage (GTDB taxonomy): Bacteria > Chloroflexota > Dehalococcoidia > Lucifugimonadales > UBA2985 > DAOUJW01. The sequence goes on along the minus strand of DAOUKT010000008.1, from coordinate 30,925 downwards.
CGTCCCCTTGACCTGGAGCACCCACTCGTTGCGGAGGCTCTGGGCGGCCTCATGGACCTGGGGCGCGATCTCCGGGTTGAACACAACCTGCACAAGCCCCTTCCAGTCCCGGAGGTCGATGAATATAAGCCCGCCGTGGTCCCGTCTCCGGTGGACCCAGCCGGCCAGGGTTACCTCGTTGTCAACGTCGTCGCTGCGAACGGCGCCGCAGCTGGTGGATTTATACAAAGCGCCTCCCATTCCCTCCTACAGTGTCAGCTCCGGCGCGGGAATCAGCTTGTGGTGAGTGGTGTCTGCAATCAATCCAAAAGTTTGAAGCGTGACGGCGCCGAGAAGGAACCTGTCCTCAGGGCCAAAGACAACGCGGCTGGTAACCTCGTCAACAACGCCATTGCCATTTCCGACTTCCGCAGGGTCAATACGGAAGCGAACCTCCCCGAGGCCCATCCTCTGCTTGATGCCGTTCGCCAGGGTAAACTCCCTCTCTATGCTGGGTTCAACTCCCAGCTCGCGCAGCAGAGAGGACGGCAGCATCGAGTATGTCGCCCCCGTGTCTACTAACGCTGTCACTTTCCTGAAAGGTCCTGCCTGGTCCCGTCCCACCGCAACTTTCGTCTCAAATGTGCCCACGACGATTGCTCCTTCACTAACTCCTCTACGCTTCAAGGTGATTATACTCCAGGCCATCAAGTGAGTATAGCGCAGGGGCCTGCCGCCTCAAACCCCGGTGATCCTGATGCCGGAGCGGGTCCTGTGAAGCCGGTTGATGTTGATCAACAGGGCGGTGATGCCCTCGACGTAGCGTGAGTTCGCGAGCGCGCCGCCGTCAATGGCCCGGAGCGACCGGATGCGCTCCACCAGCGAGGAGACGACCGCCTTGGCTTCGTCGTCGTCGGCGCAGATGACCACGTCCCCCTGGATTTCCGTTTCCGGCTCCAGAAGGCTGTGGGCGCTCACCGTCTGGAGCGCAGCGACGACTCTTGATCCCGGAAGCATGGCCTGGGCCTGCTGCGCCGCCGATCCCTCCTCGACCGTCACCATGTGCGCCCGTCCGCCGGAGAAGGCAATCGGAGCGACTGTGTCAACCACCACCTTGCCGTCCAGAGCGTCTCTCAGTGGTTCCAGGACTCCTCTCTGCGCGGCAAAGGGGACGGTGATGAAGACCACATCCGCCCTTCGAGCGACCTCGTCGTTCAGGCCGCCGTACGCCTCCGTCAGGCCGTGGGCGTCCTTGAGCTCCCGCGCGGCCTCTTCAGCCCTGGCCGCGTCTCGTGAGCCTATCATCACAGCTTCTCCGGCCAGGCCCAATCTCAGGGCGATGCCGCGCCCCTCCGGCCCTGTGCCGCCTAGAAAACCGAGCATGATCGTTGCTGCCTCACTGCGTTGAATACCCTTGGGACTATACCACCGGCCTGGTCAGTGAGCAAACCGACGGACAACCAGGGCTTGAGTGCTTCGCAGTATGATGTACAATAGACCGGACTGGACATAGACTAGAATTGGGCATATACACCAACCTGCTGCGTCCCCTCTTGTTCACGTTGCCGCCTGAGCGCGCGCAACGACTGGCCGAGGTCGCCCTGTGGCCCAAACCGTTTTGGCTTCCTCTGCGCCCCCAGCTTCTGCGAAAGGACCGACACCTGGAGACCAGCATGGGAGGCATCCGGCTTCTCAACCCGGTGGGACTGGCCGCGGGCTACGACAAATATTGCCGGGTGACGGGTTCTCTCTCCACTCTGGGCTTTGGCTACGTGGTAGCCGGGACGGTTGTTGCCGAGCCTCGCTCCGGGAATCCCAAGCCCAGGATTGTACGTAACCCCGTCAGCAGCTCGCTCATTAACTCCCTTGGTTTTCCCAGCAACGGCCTGGCGGCTGCGACGCGCAAGCTCCGCAGGGCCTCGACCGGGCGCGTTCCGCTGCTGGTCAGCATTTCGGGAGTCACCGTAGAGGACATCTCGCGCTGTTACAGCGCCCTGCAGCCCCTGGTCGCAGGAGTGGAGCTCAACATCAGCTCGCCCAACACGGAGGGCCTGCGGACCTTCCAGGAACCCGAAAGGCTTGACGAGCTGCTGACTGAGTTGGGACGCTTGAAGGAGAAACCCCTCTTCCTGAAGCTGCCTCCTCACTTCTCAGACGCGGAGAGGGCGCGGACGATGGAGTTCGCAGACTTGTGCGTGAGGCACTCCGTCGATGGCCTGACGCTGGTCAACACCTGGCCCGTGGATGACGACCGCCTGGCCATTGGCAGGGGCGGCCTCAGCGGCAAGCCCCTGTTCGGGCACATGCTGCGAATTGTGCGGGAGGTGCGGCAGCACGTGGGCGACAGGCTGATGATCAACGCCTGCGGCGGCATCTTCTCCGGCGAGGACGCACTGCGCGCCCTGCGCGCCGGCGCCGACACGCTGCAGCTCTTCACGGGCTTCATATATCAGGGACCTGCCCTTATGCGCAGCATCAACGACTACCTGTACGCCTTTGTCATGAAGGAGGGCCTTCCCTCCGTGGCGGCCATCCGCAGGGAGTTCCCCGACTAGAAACCCCTTAGCAAGCTACAGGTTGGCTTCTCCCCATTGTCCCCCGGCAGGCGCACTTCATAGCTACAATGTGCTATAATAGTAGTCTGGGTGTAGTCTTGCCTCGGCTGGACTCGTGCCTTCGAGAATCCTGCGAGAATCCTGGACTTGAAGGAAGGTGTAATCTTGCCTTTGCCAGTCATCGGTGTAGCGGCCTCGGACGCGGAGTGGGCTCGAACTTATCGAGAGGCGGCCGAACGCGGCGGAATGCAGACCCGCCTCCTTCTGCCGGAAGATCCTGCAAAGGTCGCAGAGACGCTGGCTGCTCTTGACGGCATACTGTTCACCGGCGGAGCGGACATAGACCCCAGTCACTACAACCAGGAGCCGGACCCAACGGCCGGCCTGGACGAGCCGAACCACCCCCAGGACGCGTGGGAGATAGCCCTGTTGCAGGCCGCCTTGCAGGCCGATATGCCGGTGCTGGGCATCTGCCGTGGGATGCAGCTTATGAACGTGGTCTTCGGCGGCAAGCTCATCCAGCACCACCCGGGCCATCGGACGGAGGACGACTCCCGGAAATCGGCCTACCACCGGGTGTACATTTCGCCCGGCAGCAAGCTGGCCGCAATCCTCGGGTCCGGCGGCTTTGTGCAGGTGAACAGTCGCCACCACCAGGGCGTGAGCGAACCCCAGAAGGCCGCCTCCCTCATGGCCACCGCATACTCGCTGGAGGACGGCCTGATTGAGGCCCTGGAGAGCCCCGCCCACGACTGGGTTATCGGCGTGCAGTGGCACAACGAGAACCTGGAGGAGCTGCCCAAGAGCTTCCTGAACCTGTTCCTGGCCCTGGCGGATAGAGGGGAGATGTACTCCCGGAGAAAAGAGGCCGGATTGCCCGCGGGAGCGGCGGCCCAGATATAGCCTCGGTAAAGAAGAGAGGATAGATACATGGTTACTCCTGCCGAAAACATAAGGCCCATCCGCATCGAAGAGGAGATGCGCAACTCCTACCTCGATTACGCCATGAGCGTGATCGTGGCCCGGGCCCTTCCCGACGTCCGGGACGGCCTGAAGCCGGTCCAGCGAAGAATCCTGTACGCAATGGACGACCTTGGCATGAGGGCAGGCACCGCCTATCGCAAGAGCGCCCGCCTCGTGGGGGACGTCCTTGGTAAGTACCATCCCCACGGCGACTCCGCCGTCTACGACGCCCTCGTGCGAATGGCCCAGGACTTCTCCCTGCGCTATCCCCTCATCGACGGACAGGGCAACTTCGGCAGCATTGACGACGACCCGCCCGCTGCCATGCGCTACACCGAGGCGCGGCTGGCGCGAATTGCCCAGGAAATGCTCGCGGACATAGACCGCGATACCGTGGACTTCGGTGTCAACTTCGACGATTCCCTCAGGGAGCCCCTGGTGCTACCCGCGCGGCTTCCCAATCTGCTGGTCAACGGCGCGTCCGGCATCGCAGTCGGCATGGCAACCAGCATCCCGCCCCACAACCTGCGGGAGGTGTGCGACGCCGTCATCCATCTCATCGACCACCCGGAGGCGACGGTGGACGACCTGATGAAGTTCATCCAGGGCCCGGACTTCCCCACCGGCGGAATCATAATGGGCCGTGAGGGCATCCTCAACGCCTACTCATCGGGCCGCGGCCGCGTGGTCGTGCGCGCCAGGGCGGAAATCGAGGAGATGGCCCGGGGCGGCCGCCGCCAGATCGTCGTTACCGAGATACCCTACCAGGTGAACAAGGCGAACCTGGTGGAGAAGATCGCCCTGATGTCCAAGGACAAGAAGATAGACGGCATCAGCGACATCCGGGACGAGTCCGACCGCCAGGGGCTGAGGGTTGTCATTGAGCTGCGCCGGGAGGCCCAGGCCGAGATTGTCCTCAACAACCTTTACAAGCACACGGCGCTGCAGTCCGCCTTCTCCGTCAACACCCTGGCGTTGGTGGACGGACAGCCCCAGGTGCTGCCCCTCAAGCGCATCCTTCGCCACTACATAGACTTCCGCCGACAGGTGATTACCCGCCGTGCGGAGTTCGACCTGAAGAAGGCCCAGGAGCGGGCGCACATCCTTGAGGGGCTGCGCATAGCCCTCAACAACCTGGACGCGGTGATTGCCCTCATCCGGGGGTCCGCCGACGCCGAGGCCGCCCGCAATGGCCTGATGCAGCAGTTTGGCCTCACCCAGGTGCAGGCCCAGGCCATCCTTGACATGCAGCTGCGCCGCATCGCCGCCCTTGAGCGGGAGAGGATTGAAGAGGAGTACCAGGGCCTGGTGAAGACCATCGCCGAGCTTCAGGCTCTCCTGGCGGACCCAAAGAAGATTCTGGCCGAGATCAAGAAGGAGACTCGCAAGCTCCGCAAGGACTACGGCGACGACCGGCGCACGGAGATCACCGGAGAGGAGGCCAGGAGCTACACGCCGGAGGAGCAGATACAGCACCAGGAGATGGTCATCACCATTACCCAGCGGGGCTACATCAAGTGCATGCCGGCCAGCACCTACAGGGCGCAGCACCGGGGCGGCCGCGGTATCACCGGAATGCTGCCCAGGGAAGCCGACGTGCTTCAGCATCTGCTTGTGGCAGACACCCACGATACGCTCCTGTTCTTCACCAACCGCGGGAAGGTCTACTCCCTCAGGTGCTTCGAGATACCGCCGGACACCACGCGGAGTACCCGGGGCACTCCAGCCGTTAACCTGCTCTCTCTGTCGGAGGGGGAGCGCATAAACGCGGTGGTCATCAAGACCGGCCTCAACGAGGATGGTTACATCCTGCTGGCAACCCGTATGGGCGAGATCAAGCGGATGGAGCTGGCGGCCCTTGCCAACATACGGAAGAACGGCCTCAACGCAATGGACATCGAGGACGGGGACGAGGTTATCTCAGCCTGGCAGGCCGGCGAGGGTGATGAGGTGGTGATGGTGTCGGAACAGGGAATGGCAGCCCGCTTCCCCATTTCCGAGGTGCGGGTCAGCAGCCGGTACGCCGGAGGCGTAAGGGGCATGCGTCTCGATCCCGGAGACAAGGTAGTCTCAATGGACGTGGTGATTCCCGGGGCGCAGCTTCTTGTGGTCAGTCGCAAGGGGCTCGGAAAGCTGTCTCCCATTCAGGTCTACCGCAGGACCGGCAGAGGCGTCAAGGGAGTGAAGACCCTCAAGATTACGGACAGGACCGGACCCGTGGCAACGGCGCATCTCGTGCAGGACGCAACGGAGGTCATGCTGATCTCTGAGAAGGGCACCATTGAGCGGGTGCTGCTTGAGCAGATACCGGAGCAGGGCCGCATCACCCAGGGCGTCTGGATTATGCGTCCGACCGAGGGCGACTACGTGGTCACCGCCACCAGCTTCAACTCCAATACCAGAGGGACGAAGTAGGGAGAGGTTCTAAAGGGTTGTCGTTTCCCGGTATCAGGTTTGTGGTAGGTTCCACACCTGATACTGGGGATGAGCCGGCGCGGAGCATCACTCAACTCCTGCGGAGGGAGACCTTTGAATAACCTCAGTTGCGGCGCGCGCCTCCTGACCATTCCTGCGAAAGCAGGAATCCAGAGCGTCCGATAAAGAAGGAAACAGATTCCCGCTTTCGCGGGAATGACGATAAACGTATTGCCTCCAAGATGTCGCCGTAGTTACGCAAAGGTCTCCGGAGGCAGGAATCCCGTATCCCTTGGACGTGAGCGATGGACCCCTGCCTGCGCAGGGGTGGTCTGGATGCCGTAGTGGCTGGCCTCGCTCATCCCCGATCAGCTTCAGCAGGGATGAAGGCTCGGAGAATCAGCCGTATGGTGGCGGCATCATGCCCACCGGAACCTCAATCAGCGTCGGGGCGTTGGCGGCTAGGGCGTCCTGCAGCGCAGCCTCCAGCCGGTTGGGGCCGTCCGCCCGGATGCCTTTGGCCCCGTACGCCTGCGCCAGCTTGACGAAGTCCGGGTTGTGAAGCTCCGAGCCTATGGGCCTGTTGCCGAACCGGTTGATCTGGTCACGCATGACGTTGCCGTAGGCGTTGTCGTTGAACACCACAGTCACCAGGTTGATGCCGTACTTGACCGCGGTCGCCAGCTCCTGTGAGTTGTACAGGAATCCGCCGTCGCCGCAAACGGCCACCACTGCTTTGTCGGGCCGGGCCACCTTCGCGCCAAGGGCCGTCGGGAACGCGTAGCCCAGGTTCCCGAAGTAGGACGAGGTCATGAACGTACCGGGCTCGTAGACAGGGTAGTGGACGCGGCTGTAGTAGGCAATCTGCGTCATGTCCGCAACGACAATGCCGTCGTCCGGGATGACCTTCCGTAGGACGGCCGTCAGCGAGTCCTGGGGCTCCACCCTGTGAAGCGTCCTCTGTCTCTCGGCCCTTGCGGCCTCAAGCTCCGCCTTGCGGCTGGGCCTTGGCTCCCGGGCAGCCGACAGCTCCCTGTACAGCTCCTCCAGGGTGCGCCGGGCATCCCCCACCAGCCCGATGGTGTCTTTGTGGTTGCGGCCTATCTCCTCGTCGTCAACGTCAATCTGGATGACCTTGTGGCCCGCCAGCATGTCCGGGTTGGCGAGCCTGCTGCCCACGGCCAGTACAAGGTCGTGGCCCTCAAGCTGGTTGCTTCGCGCTGAAATCGCGCCCGCCGACAGGTAGTGCCTGTCGGAGATGGCGCCCTTGCCCTCATTGGTGCAGACCACGGGCGCTTGGAGGTGCTCAGCCACCTTGAGAAGCATCTCCGATGCCCCGGACCTCATCACGCCGCCGCCGGCCCATATAATCGGGTTTGGCGCTTCGGAGATCATCCTTGCCGCTTCCCGGATGGACTGGGAGGATGCCGCCGGTCGGAAGTAGTCGCCGGGCTCCAGGAGCTGGACGTCGGCCTCCTCCGCCAGGGTCTCAGGCGGAATCTCAATCTCCACCGGCCGGGGGCGACCGGTCCTCAGATGGAAGAAGGCCTGGTGGACGGCGTCCGGTATCTCCGCCGGGTCCAGAATCCTCCGTGCCCACTTGGTCACCTGTTTGATGGCCTCCAGCTGGTCGTTGACCTCGTGGAGCATGCCCCGGTCCACGCCAATAAGCTCTCGCTGGATCTGGCCTGACACCACCAGCACCGGGCTGGACGAAGCGTAGGCCGTGCCGATGGCCGCGGATGCGTTGAGCAGACCCGGGCCGGGCACAACCAGGCACGTGCCGACGTCCCCGCTGGCCCGGGCGTAGCCGTCGGCCATGTATCCGGCGGCCTGCTCATGGCGAGTTGTGATGAACTGGATGCCGGGCTCGTCGTAGAGGGCGTCCATCGCATGGTACACCTGGACGCCTGGCAGCCCGAATATGCGCCTCACACCTTCCAGGTACAGCGACTTCATCAGTATCTGGCCGCCTGTCATCTTGGGCATGGGTGCGGTCTCCCTTCTTCCCGGCGGTCCGGCCGGACAACGGCCGTCCGAGTCCAGAATACCAAAAAGGGGCTTCCAGTTGAAGGGCGAGGACAGAGCGCTGCGGGGCTATCCCAGACGAATGCCCCGGGCCACGACGCACGTCCACTGGAATTGAATGCCTCCGGCGTCGTCCTGGCGAATGTGGAAGGCGTCGATGGCGTCCTGGGAGGCGTTCAGGAAGTCGCGGCGCAGGCCGTCGACCACCGGCGCGGGCGTGCCGGAGCGGAGCACCCAGTCGTCGAACCCCATAGGAACCGGCGCAAGGGCGGTGTCGGTGATGCTGAAGCCCTGGGCCTCCAGGAGGGCGATCCACTCGGACGGCGAGAGGTTGCGGACGTGGCTGGGGTCCCGCCGCTCCTCGATGTCGTTCATCCAGTCCGCCGTTGGCCCGTCCTCCGGGCAGGTCGTGTCCGCCATTATCAGGACGGCGTCCGGGGCCACGACCCGATGCCACTCTGCGACGGCTTTGTTCAGGTCCTGGAAGTGGTGGGCCGCCGTGCGGCAGGTGAGCAGGTCAAGGGAGCCGTCCAGGAAAGGCAACTCCTCGGAGGCCGCCAGAACGTAGCCGAGGTTGCTCAACCCGCGCTGGGCCACCTGCCTGCGGGTCTCGTTCAGCATGGCCGGGGTGATGTCAACGGCCAGGACATGGTCGGCGTATGGAGCGACGGCAAAGGCAGTGAATCCGGTACCTGTACCTATGTCACCGGCCAGGGCGTACCTGCTCCTGGACGCCCAGTCCTGTACCAGCTGAAGGCTCTCCCCGGAGCTGTGGACAATGCTCTCGGAGTAGAAGCGGGCCTGCCTCCCGAACTGCTCCTGGGAGGTGACCTGCGGCGGGATGTTCTGCTCGGACGACACCACTGGATGTTAGCCCAACCGGGCTGCTCTTGCAAGGGCAGCGGCCAGCGTCCTCGGCTCCTCTCCATCCCTAAGCTCACCGCGATTGTGATAAGATACACAGCATATGACCAATCGGAATACTGAATGGCCGGCATCTCTCTAGGCACCCGGGCAAGGGAACTACGGACTCGCCGCGTCTTCTACGGCTGGTGGATTGTCTCCGGCGGCTTCACAATGCAGATGATCGTCGGGTCGCTGATGATCCACAGCTTCACTGCATACTTTCCGCTGCTTCAGGCGCAGTTCGGGTGGAGCCGGGCCATGCTGTCCGGGGCCTTCGCCCTGTCACGGGCGGAGAGTGGGCTCCTGGGCCCCATCCAGGGCTGGCTCATCGACAGGTTCGGCCCCAGGGCAATGGTGCGTGGCGGAATGCTGATATTTGGCGCAGGGTTCATCATGTTCAGCTACACCGACTCAGTGCTGGACTACTACGTAACCTTCCTCCTTATGGCCCTCGGCTCCAGCGTGGCCGGGTTCCTGACCGTTGCCACCACCGTTGTCAACTGGTTCGAGAAGAAGCGCGGCATGGCGATGGGCATAGCAATGAGCGGCTTCGGGATCGGCGGGCTGCTGGTTCCGGCCGTGGCCTTGTCCCTCAGCTCCCTGGGCTGGCGGCCGACCGCGTTTATCTCGGGCGTCATCATCATCATAATCGGGATACCCCTTGGCCAGCTCTTCCGGCAGAGACCGGAGCAGTACGGCTACCTGCCCGACGGCGAGCCTCTGCCCCAACGAGGCCTGGACGGCGACTCGTCGCGTGAGTCCACGGACTACGGCAATGTGAACCCGGGTGACGACATCGGCGGCTTCACGGCAAGAGAGGCCATGCGGACGCCCGCCTTCTGGCTTCTGAGCATGGGACACGGAATGGCGCTGCTGACGGTGGGGGCGGTATCGCTGCACCTTGTGCCCCACATCATGGAGACCGTTGGCCTCTCCATCACCGCGGCCTCCACGGCGGTGGCTGTGATGACGGTGTTCAACATCATTGGGCAGGTGGGCGGCGGCTTCGTGAGCGACAGGTTCAGCAAGCGGTACCTGGCAGCCGTTGCGATGTTGTTCCACTGCGCTGCCCTGGTTATCCTTGCAAACGCCACCACAATCCTGCCGGTCTACGTCTTCGCGATCCTGCACGGCACGGCGTGGGGCGTGCGCGGACCGCTAATGACCACCATCCGCGCGGACTACTTCGGGCGCGCCTCATTTGCCACCATCATGGGCTTCTCCTCCCTCGTGGTCATGCTGGGCATGACCAGCGGCCCCCTCTTTGCCGGGTTCATGGCCGACATTTTCGACGGCTACCGCATTCCCTTCATAATCATTGCGGCCATTACGGGCCTGGGGTCTTTCTTCTTTGCCATTGCCGGGCCGCCAAAGCAGCCGGCCCGCCTTCTGCGCTAGCGTAATTCCAGCCGCCTGTAGTTTTCTCTTCCATTGCCACACCACAAACCTGCCCTTTTCGTCGTCACTGGCATAGGTTGCACTGAGAGGCTATAATCAGGCGCGGACAGGTTTCGAATACTGCCAGAGTCCAGACCAGGCTAACGGAGCCCGCGATGGGTCTGGAGGAAGAGAATACTCCCACAGGCCCCAACGGCCTCCGGCCCCGTTTGGCGCTCTCGGTACAGAGTCTAGCGAAAGGTCGCTGCTGGATTTGCTGAGGCTTCTCTCTCTTTTCAATGGCGCAACTATTGCAGCGCTTCTCCTATTGGCCGTTGCAGTCCTGACCCTTCAGTCGGGATATCGCGTTGCAGGCCAGGAGCTGCCGGTGGTGACGCTGGAGAGCGTTGAGCCGGCCGCAGAGGTGTGGGAAGGGCAGCGGGTCACTGTAACCCTCAGAATCAATCCTCCGGTCACCGCGCAGGACACTGAGCTACTCACAGGCGGGCGGCTCCTGGGCGGGATCAGGGTTTGGGGGCACTGGCCGAACACGGTCACTGATCAACTGATAGCCTTTGCATTCTTTCCGGGTGAAGAGACGGACGAATTGGGCTTCACGGTTTGTCTGTCGGAAGACGGCGGAGCGGTACAGACGAATCGAAGGATGAGGATTGACGTCAACTCCGCATTTGCGGAGTACAGGGTGGGTTCGCCAAATGAAGCGATACTGCGGGTCCTGGACAGGGACGCGACCGGAGCGCCTGAATCGCTAGGGACCAGTTCGCAGTGTGAGTCTGTTGCCGATCCTCCATCCGACCCGCCGCCGCCACCACCACCACCTCCTCCTCCTCCGCCACCACCGCCCCCGCCGGTGGAGACCGAGCCGCCGCCCCCACCGGACCCTCCTACGCCAACACCCACGCCTACGCCAACACCTACGGCCACGGCTACTCCCACTCCCACGCCAACACCCACGCCTTCGGCTACTCCCACGGCTACGCCAGTGCCGCCGCCTACTCCGATTCCAACTCCCACACCGACGCCCACGCCGGAACCGGCGCCGACCGCGACTCCTGCACCGGCTCCGACTCCTACTCCTCTGCCAACGTCTACCCCGATTCCTTCCCCAACTCCGACGGCGACCACTGCGCCGACTCCCGTGCCCACGTCCACGCCATCTCCAACGCCTGCACCAACGCTGGCGCCTACGCTAGCGCCGGTGCCAACCACCACACCGACCCCTACGTCCACTCCAACTCCTGAGGCCACCCCCACGCCTGTAGCCGAAGCCGGAATTGCCGTCCCTGCAGGAGGTGCGGGCGGCCTCACCCTGAGGGAGCTTGAGCGCCCGGCCGTCCCCGTCGTTGGAGACGCCGTTCCTCGCATTCGCGATACACTGGGTGGGATCGCTTCCAGCCCAAGGCGGCGAGCGACGCTGATTATCATCCAGGCCCTTGCCAGCATTTTCGCAGCCAGCGTGTTCAGCTACCTGATACTGCGCAAGCAGGAGTGAAGCGACCGGCCGTACGTCGCGGTAACGCCCTTCTTCTGTCAGAGGTCAACTGTGCAGTCACTACTGTGAAGGCAGGAATTCATAGGCGAATGTAGGGGCGGTTCGCGAACCGCCCCTACGGGTTCTTTTCTTCATTTCCTTAACTTACGTCTCAGTCTCCGGGCCTTCCTCCGATTCCTCCTCCACTGCGTCGTCCTCATCGTCCTCATCCGGGACGGCAGATCGCACGGCAGACAGGGTCATGGTGAACTCAGCATACTCCCCGTGTACGCTGTCCACCGAGAGGTCGCCCCCCAGCCTGCGGGCCACGTCCGCGGCGATGGTAAGCCCAAGGCCTGCGCCCAGCGTGCCGGAGTGGGTGGTGAAGAACGGGTTGAATATCAAGCCGATGATGTCTTCCGAGATTCCGACGCCGTTGTCCCGTATGCGTATTTCCGCCGTGCTACCTTTCAGACGGGTCGTCACTGCAAGCTCCGGCTTGTATTCGATCTCGGAGGCCGCCTGCTTCTGGTGCATAGCCTGGCAGGCGTTGGACACCAGGTTCACCATCGCTCCAATGAAATCTCCCTCCGCCACCGGCACCTCTCCCATTGACGGATCAAGATCGAATGCCGCTTCAACCTCAAAATCCTGGACCCTGGCGGCAAAGGCCGAGCACGCCACCTCCACGGACGACCGCACCACGCCGTTCAGGTCAACCGGGACCGGTTCCCCACCGCCCGCGCCCAGCCCCTGCATACGCTCCACAATTGCCAGGGCGCGCCCTCCGTTGGCAAGCACCCGGCCGAGGCTGTCCGTCAGATCCTGGGTGATGCTGTCCAGCAGGCCCGCATCCTCCTGCGACATGTGCTCCCGGTAGGTGGCGAGCATCTCGGACAGCTCCTCGTACAGGGAGAGTGAACCCTCCGAGAAGTTGGTGACAAAGTTCAGCGGGTTGCTGATCTCGTGGGCCACGCCAGACACAAGCTCGCCCAGGGCCGCCAGCTTCTCCTGGGCGACCATGCGGGCCTGGGTGCGCTCCAGCTCCGCGTTGGTCACACGGAGCTCCTCGTAGAGCTGCTCCACAAGGTTCAACCGCTGCACCTCCAGCGCCTGCTGGCGGAAGACCTCCAGCGCCGTCGCCAGTTCGCCAATCTCGTCCTCTCCCACCTCCGGCACCGGCGTTTCAAGGTCGCCGTCTGCCATTCCCCGCATGCGGTGCGACATCCGCGACAGCCTTCGCACCATGCCGTTGCCCACCCACAGCCAGGCCGCCAGCGTAGCGGCGATGACGCTTATCACGCTTATCGCCGTGAGCAGCGTACGCCCCTCGTCAAAGCTGCCGATTGCCAGGCCGATTGACTCGGAGGAGTGGTCGCTTGAGGCGTCCAGGAGTGAGACCAGCGACGCGTCCAGGGAGGCGCTCGTCTCGTTGAAGGAGGTGGACAGCTCCCTGGCGTTGGCCTCCAATACCATCTGGCGCCCCCGGGTGAAGAAAACGCCCTCACCCTCTCCCAGGGACGCCACGTCCCGGTCTATTCCGGCGGAGTAGAGGCGGGAGAACTCGTCCCATAGGGCCTGGAGAGCGGGGTCATCTCCGGCCTGAAGGGCTTGCCTGAGGACGGAGAGAGCGGCCCTGGACCCGCCCGAGTCCGAGGTTATGGTCGATAGCTGGAGGCGCATTCCGGCGGCGGCTTCGTCGGCAGAGCGCAGTTGCTCGCGGTTCACCGAGAGTCTGTCGATGGTGTCCGCCATGTCGTAGGCTGCATCGACAACAGACGGAGTGTAAGGCGCAAGCTCCGGGACGCCGTTGACCAGGGTAAGCGCAGCCTCCAGACGGCTCAGGGAAGCATCGACGGCGTCGGATGCTCGTCCCTGGACGTCGATATCGGAACCGGCCAGCAGCCCAAGCCCCAGGTTGCGCAGGCGCTCGGCCTCACGGGAGGCCTCCCATGAAGCCTCCAGGGCAGGCACGGCCTCCGAGCGGACATCGTAGTTGCGGTCGCCGCTCTGCTCAAAGTAGAAGACGCTCACTGCGCCTGAAATGAGGGTCAGGGCAACGGCAAAGCCCAGGGCCAGGTACAGTTTGGTGCCGATGCGGCGCCATCTTTCAACGAAAAAGCCCATTGCAAAAGCGACCGGCGGACTGCCCGTTACTGGACGGGCTTACGGAGGCGAGTCTTGAGCGGTGGAATCACCCGCACACGATAGTTGTACCACCTGCCAGGCAATCCGACAAGCCTTGGCAATTGGCCGGAAGGGGCCGGGGCGCCGGTTTGGAGGGCTAGTAGAAGGACACGCAGGCGTCGGTCACGGCCTGGAGCACGGCCTCCTGGTTGAAACGCTGTTTGTACTCGTCAGAGATCTCGTTGATGAGGCGCAATGCGTCGGCTTCCGGCGGGGCCATTATCAGGAGCACCTTGGAACGCTCCCTCTCGATTGAGCCTTCAGGGTTCCGCCACTGGCCGGATGCGTCCAGGACCGTCAGGCCGTCCGGGAAGCGCGGCGTTACCACGTCCGCCAGGAATGCGTCCCACGCCTCATCGTCCACAACCTCCACGTCTCCGTCGCCGCGACCCATGAACACCCGGTGCTCCACCCACTCCTCCGCGCCGTCCGGGCAGTCGGCAGTTTCAGGCTCAGCGCAGGCGGCGGCCGCGAGGGCCAGCGCGAGGCACAGAAGAAGAGCGGCGGGCAGGAGGCGATTGTAACGAGGGATATTCACCTAAATATACAGGTCGGGGGCGGGCTTGCAACAGCGAAGTTCAGCCCGCCCCCGACTCACTGAATCCCGTTGGAGGTAGTCGCGCTACATGCCCAGAGTCTTGGACAGGAGGTCGCGGATATCCCGGACCGACTCCTTCTGCCAGTCGGGGAACTTGGAGTTGACGCGCTCACGCCGCACGTTGCGGGCCTCACTCTCGTCCTTGCCCTCCGTCTCCGCGTCAACGGCCTTGTTGATCTCCGCCATCTCCTGGGTCACAGTCTCCGGCCGCTCTATCCAGTGGCACAGGTATCCCTGGTCAGAGTTGTAGAACACGAAGACCGGTATCGACCGGAACTCGCCGTTCTTCAGGAACTCGTCCATGATGTCCAGGTTCTCGTCCCTGGGGAACACGCGCATATCCATCCCGGACACCTCGGCGATGCGGCCGATTATGGGCATGCCGCGGTAGACGTCCGGGCACCAGTCCTCGCCGATGACCAAGACGCGGGAGCAGCCGCTCTCCACGGCCTTCTTGAAGAACGCCGCATCGTCCTCCGAGACGGCCTCGCTTGCCGTACCGTAGTACTGGGCAAACCTGTCCTGGTTGACATTGATCTGCGCCAGGTAGTCGGAGTAGGTGAATCCCTGGCTGTACCTCTCCGGTGTTACAACACTAGTCGTTGCCATACGTCTCCTTTGCTTGAATCTCTATTTCTCTTGTGTCAGGCCTGCGGCCCTAGCCGATGTAGCAGCCGATGCCACCCTCAAAGCCCTCCTCAACCCTGCCGTCCGGGTATCGGATGATGGGCACAACGTCGCCGTAGCTCCTGGCCTCTTCCATGATCTCCTGGCTCAGGTCCGCGCGGCGCTCCTCGTACTCCACTCCCTCGGCGTTCCACTTGTCCGTCAGCTTCACGCACGCGTCGCACCCCTGGATTGTGTATACAATGGGGACCGTTTGTATCATGCTACCCTCCTCTCCGCGAGAATTGGCGTCTCCTCCGACGCCCGCTAAGAGCAAATTATACATTTTCAGGGCTACCGACCGCAACGCGCGTCTTGGATGAGAGGGGATATGTCGATTATAGCCAGCTAGCTAATCTTCCCGCTCAAATGGTTCGACGGGCTCACCCCCGTATCAAGTACGGGGCAGGCTATGAGCGGGAAGACTGCGGATGTGGTTGACACCGCTCATACTGAGCTTGTCGAAGTAAATGAGCGGTGTCGCGCGCCACAACCAACGCCTGTAGAGAGCACAGCGACTCCGGCCAACTGGACATGGTGATGTGTTGATGCTATGATGACACTATGCGAACCACCCTGACTATCGATGACGACGTACTTGCAGTTGCCAGGGCCCTGGCGGAGAGGAATGGAAGCAGTCTCGGCAAGGCGCTGTCGGAACTGGCAAGGCGGGGCTTCAGGGGCAGTCGCGAGACCGGGGACAAGGGGGACGGGACCGTCTTTGCCATTGCTCCCGACGCCGAGCCCATCACCAGCGATGACGTATACCGGGCGTTGGGCGAGTGGCCTTGACCGCATTGCTGGACATCAACGTCCTGATAGCCCTCGCATGGCCCAATCACGTCCATCACTCCGCCGCCAGAGCGTGGTTTGAGGAGCATCGACAGGACGGATGGGCGACATGCACTCTGACTGAGGCGGGATTCGTAAGGCTCTCCTGCAACCCGTCCGTTGTGCGCCACGCCGTCACGCCGCTGGATGCAATTGCTGTCCTGGAGAGGCTGACCCGCTTGGCATCACATTCATCCTGGCCCATGGACCGCTCCATAATCCAGATGCCGGATGCCATTGCCGCCCGCCTCGAGGGCTATCGACAGATTACGGACGCCGTGCTGCTGGCTGCCGCCATGCGACACAATGGACAGCTGGTCACCCTGGATGCAAGCTTGGAAGGGCTTGTGCCGGAGAGGGAGCGCTCCTTCTTGTGCGTCATTCCCGTGTGAGTGAGACTCTTGCGCAAATGCGGCGTTGCCCCAAAAGAAGTGTTCCAAGTGTCATTCTGAACGGAGCGCAGCGGAGTGAAGAATCCAAAGCCCTTGCCTGCAAAGCTGTGAAGTCCTCAATTGACCCCTTGGATTCTTCGCCTTCGGCTCAGAATGACATTCAACGGAGCCACCGCGAGGGTTATGCAAAGGTCGCTGTAAATCCGGCGTAAATGAGCAGTCGCACATACTGCCTCTTTGCTACTCCGCCCGGTCGCTCGTGCTAGAATAGGAGCAGAACAACGAAATACTGGGAGGACGCCCTTCATGCTGCCGATTATCGAAGTGGCCCGTAACATGGGACTGGACGAGGACTCTGTAATTCCATACGGCCAGCACAAGGCCAAGATCAGCCTGGAAGCAATCCCGTCCGACGGTCGCAGGGGTAAGCTCATTCTGGTGACGGGAATGACCCCAACGCCGGCCGGCGAGGGCAAGACCACAACCACGGTGGGCCTCACCCAGGCCCTGGGCCGGCTGGGCCAACGCGTTACGGCCACGCTCCGGGAGCCGGCCCTTGGCCCCATATTCGGCATCAAGGGCGGCGGGACCGGCGGTGGCGCGGCGCAGGTTGTGCCGGAGGACGAGATCAACATCCACTTCACAGGCGACGCCCACGCCGTTGCGTCGGCCCACAACCTGCTTGCCGCTCTCACGGACAACGTCGCGCAGCGCGGCCGCATCGACGGCTTCCTGCCCACCGGCATTACATGGCGGCGCGTGGTTGACATGGAGGACCGGGCCCTGCGCTCCGTTGTGGCCGGACTGGGAGGATCAGCCAACGCCCCGTTTAAGGAGTCCGGGTTCGACATCGTTACGGCGTCGGAGGTGATGGCGATCCTGGCTTTGGCCTCCGGCCTGGAAGACCTCCGACAGCGGCTGTCCAGGATTGTCGTTGGCTTCACCCTGGACGGGAAGCCCGTGACGGCCGCAGACGTGGACGCCGTCGGCTCCATGATGGCGCTGCTTCGCCACGCCATACAGCCCAACCTGGTGCAGACGCTGGAGGGCCAGCCGGTCCTTGTGCATGCCGGTCCATTCGGGAACATCGCTCACGGCTGCAACTCGGTCGTCGCGGACCGCCTTGCCCTTGCTCACAGCGACTACGTCATCACGGAGGCCGGTTTCGGCGCCGACCTGGGTTTCGAGAAGTTTATGCACATCAAGGCGCGCTTCAACGACCTGGAACCCCACGCGGCGGTCCTTGTGACCACCGTCCGGGCCGTCAAGTCCCACGGCGGCGTTCGCCTGAGAGACCTGGACAGCCCCAACGAGGAGGCGGTGCAGGAGGGTATGTCCAACGTGGAGCACCTGGTGGAGGTCATCCGCTCCTTTGGGCTTCCCGTTGTGGTGGCGATCAACCGCTTTCCAACCGATACCCCGGGCGAGGTTGCCATCGTCAAGGCGCGCGCTGAGGCCGCGGGCGCGAGCGCGGCGGTGGAGAGCGACGTCTTCGGGCGCGGCGGCGAGGGCGGCATCGATCTGGCGAACGCGGTAATTGAGGCGTCGAGCGGGTCGAAGCCCCAGATAACCTACATCTACCCGGAGGACGCGACCATTGAGGAGAAGGTGCAGGCGCTGGCGCGCAACGTGTACTGCTCCAACGAGGTTGTCTGGACGCCGGAGGCCAGGCGCCGGATGCGGACCTTTGCCAGCCACGGCTGGGGCAGCCTGCCGGTGTGCATGGCAAAGACCCACCTGTCCATTTCAGACGACCCCAATCTCAAGGGGAGGCCGTCAGGCTACGTCTTTGACATTACCGACGTGAGGGCGTCAGTAGGGGCGGGCTTCATCTACCCGATATCCGGCTCCATCATGACCATGCCAGGCCTCCCGGGAACGCCCCGCTCCCTGGACGTGGACGATAGGGGAAACATCCTGGGGCTGTAGGGGGGGCCTCACACCTTTGAGCTGATGGCCTCCTGGATGAGGGCCGCCACTTCGCCGACGGGCTTAGGGCCCAGGTCCTGGCCGTCTCGCAGGCGCACCGCAACGGAGTCGGCCTCCATCTCCCGGTCGCCCACGACGAGCATGAAGGGCACCTTGTTCAGCTGGGCGTGGCGTATCTTGGCGTTCATCCGCTCCGAGCGGCCGTCCACGTCCACGCGAATGTCGCCCTCCTTCAGCCTGTCCGACACCCCCTGGGCGAACTCCAGGTGGCGGTCCGCAATGGGGATGACAACCGCCTGAACGGGGGCGAGCCAGGTGGGGAACGCGCCGGCGTAGTGCTCTATCAGCACACCGAAGAAGCGCTCAATGGCCCCGAGAAGGGCGCGGTGCACCATGAAGGGCCGGTGCTCCCGGCCGTCCTCGCCTATGTAGCTCACGTCGAAGCGCTCCGGCAGGTTGAAGTCGAACTGGATGGTGGAGCACTGCCACTCGCGGCCCAGCGCGTCCAGCAGCTTGACGTCTATCTTGGGGCCGTAGAAGGCTGCGCCGCCGTCGTCCACGTCGTGGGGCAGGTTTCGCTCCAGGATGACCTCTCGCAGCACCTCAGTAGCCATGTCCCAGTCTTCCACCCGGCCCGCGAACTTCCCGCTCTCGTTGCGGGTTGAGAGGTAGACGTGGAACTGCTGGAAGCCGAAGGCCTCAAGGAAGAATCGCATGAAGTCGACGCACCTGCCCACCTCGTCCTTCACCTGGTCCGGGCGGCAGAAGATGTGGGCGTCGTCCTGGGTGAAGCCCCGCACCCGCAGCAGGCCGTGCAGCACGCCCGACCGCTCGTAGCGGTACACCGTGCCCAGCTCCCCCAGGCGCAGGGGAAGCTCCCGGTAGCTCCTCAGAGAGCTCTTGTAGATCTGGACGTGGAAGGGGCAGTTCATTGGTTTGACGTAGTAGTCCTGGCCGTCCACGTCCATGGGTGAGTACATGTTCTCGGCGTAGAAGTCCAGGTGGCCGCTGGTCTCCCACAGGGTGGACTTGCCCACGTGGGGCGAATAGACCAGGTCGTAGCCGGCCCGGTAGTGCTCACGTCGCCAGAAGTCCTCGATTATCGACCGTATCCGGCCGCCCTTGGGATGCCAGTAGACGAGGCCGGGGCCGTACTCCTCGTGGAACGATAGCAGGTCCAACTCCCGCCCAAGCCTGCGATGGTCCCGGCGCTGGGCCTCCTCGATGCGCTCCAGGTACTCCTCCAGCGCCTCGCCGGTCTCGAAGGCCGTGCCGTAGATGCGCTGCAGCATGGGGCGCTTCTCATCGCCCCGCCAGTACGCTCCGGCAATGCTCAGGAGCTTGCAAGCGCTTATCTGCGCTGTCGAGTCCACGTGAGGGCCACGGCACAGGTCCACGAAGTCCCCGTGGCGGTAGACGCTGATCACCTCGTCCGTTGGAAGCTCGTCGATGATCTCCAGCTTGTAGGCCTGGTCGGCGAACATGGCTTTGGCGTCGGCCAGGCTGATCTCCTCGTACACGAATGGGATGCCGGCGGCGATGGTCTCCCTGACGCGCTCTTCAATGGCCTCCAGGTCCTCCGGCGTGAAGGCCCGGGAGACCTCGAAGTCGTAGTAGAAGCCGTCCTCCGTGGGCGGCCCGATGCCCAGCTTGGCCTCCGGGAACAGCTGCAAAACGGCGTCCGCCATGACGTGTGCGGCGGAGTGGCGCATGCGCTCGCGCAAGGAGTGGACGTCGTGCTCGTGGTCAAGGGTAGTCATAGCTGTATCAGCTAGCTAGTCTACCCGCAAGCGGGCCAAGTGGCAAGGCGGGGGTGAAGAGGTCGCCATTTGGCGCTGGATGCTCGCACTTAGCTTATGCCACGATACTTGCGCCACAGATAGCTAGAAGCTGATGCGCAGGCACCAAACATGAATATTGCTTCGTCCCGTCCAGCCGAAGATTGCGAGTTGTCTGTCAGTGAATGACGGACGCCCTCCTCGTCCGATGCAAATGCGTATAGCTTTTCGATGGCTATCTTTAGTGCAGGATGTAACCTGTCGTCATTCTTTTGAAGGGATTTTAACGCTTCTGGCAATGTATTGGATGCCTTAGGATCTAACTGGCGAGCCACGGACTCCACGGCATTGACACTTTCCCTTATGGCTCCAGGCCAGTCCCCCTCATTTAGCGATTCCCCTGCATTCTTCAGGTGTGTGGTTGCCCCATCGAGCCCCGCCCCCCGAAGCTCTTGGATTGCTTCCATAAGGGTTTCGCCTTCCTGCGGTGAAATAGCAGGCAAAATTGTGACTGGCTGCTCGATGTCAACAACGTAGGCTAACCGACATTCCCTGAAGGTCTCTGCCAC
The DNA here is from genome assembly GCA_034421015.1 of Dehalococcoidia bacterium. Classification (GTDB taxonomy): domain Bacteria; phylum Chloroflexota; class Dehalococcoidia; order Lucifugimonadales; family UBA2985; genus DAOUJW01. The sequence continues at coordinate 10,260 of DAOUKT010000008.1, read as the reverse complement.
TTCCACTGTGAAATCGATTGGACACAGGGGGTGTCGCATTATCATCTGAAAGAGGTCGAAGATTTTGTTGAACGGTAGACTGTGCAAAATCCCCTGCTTGTAGGTGGTGATAAATGGGTTATCACCCAGAATGAGTCCTCGCGGAAACTCATCCATAGCTCTCAGGAGGAAATTGCTGTGGAGCGTTTGTACAATTGAACGCCACCTATCGTCGATTCGGCTCACTCTTTCTAGAGTCGGCAAGAATGGGCCAGCTGGTATATCAACCAACAGATTCCATAGTCTGATACGAGCCTCTTCGCTTAGCTCTCCAAGCGCAAGCGGGCTGGGCATTGGCTCGTAGCCATACGCTTGGGAGAAGGTTAGGTTCTTGGGATCCAACTCTACGTGATCATTCATCGATACCTTTACTCCGTTCAGTCGTCTGTCCCTTCCACAACCTCAAACTGCCGTCGCACTTCCCCATTGCCTACAAACTGGGAAAGAAGCCGGTAGTTTCCTGACTCATAACGGATCCGGCCTGCGACAATTGCCGGGTGTACCTGGGCCTCATGCGCCATTTGCATCACTTCCAAAGGCCCTGCGTCGTCGAGAATGGCGCCGTCTCTCCAGACCTCCGGCGGTATCAGGGCGTTCTGTGCCCAGCGATCTGCATCATCCTCAACTGAACCCTTCTCCATCCCGCGGAGGGAATGGTCGTCAACAAAGCCGCCTTCGTTGTCATCTCGGTCCAGGTGGAGACCAACATGGGCAAGCTCGTGTTGCAGGGTAAACCAGAAATTATCAAGGCGGTCATAGCGCAGAGTCAGACCAATGACCGGTCTACCGTCGGGAAGCCGGAGAGCTGCGCCGTCTAGGTGTGTCTTGGGCAGGTGCTTCACGTACTCAAGGCAGATTCCATGCCCGGCCAAGAACTCCCTGGCTTGGACTGGGCCATTGTTCAGCAAACTGAAACTGGCAATCTGACGCAAGAATTGAGGGGTAACTACACCTGCTCGGTACTCAACCGATGGCTCATGCTGCCTTGCTTGAGCCATTACCTGCCAGCACCACGCCCGGAGGGCGTAATCGTCCGTCTTGGCGTTGATTCTCCTGCCATCGTTCTTGCGGTAGAGTGGATTAGCCGCGAATGCGCGGCCTCCTGCGCGTTCCATGAGGCTGCTGACCAGCTCCTCGGCGCGTTCGCGCAGATTGGGAACACTGAGGATCCATCCAGCCTTTGCCATTGCATTTAGCGGGAATCTCGTCCACTCGATGTCAGGTATATCGTCAGGAAGGCTCGCGCCCGGCTCCTGAAGCAGTACATCTGCGGGAATGCCAAGGTGGCTATGAAGCGCGCGAGCCATTGACATTGTGATTGGTCTCTTGCCGGAGAGCACCTCTGAGACCTTGGCTGAGCTGCCTATGAAGGGAACGAGGTCACGTCGTGTTAGACCGGACTGGTCCATGCGGAACTCAATGGCTGCAATCGCGGAGGGCAATCCAATAGGCACGGTCTTGGACTCGTATAGCTCCACAAGATCCGATAGCACTTCCAACTCGACCATACTGGGGTGCTTGAAATCCTCAATCTGCTCATCAGCCGCATTGATTTCATCCAGCAGCTGCCCAATGCGAGCCAAGGCCTTTTCGTAGTCCTCATCGCTGCGAATTGGCCTGACGTCTACCAAAATCTCACCTCCTGTGCGTTCACGCGGTCATATTCGGCATGGGTACCTACGAAACAGATGTAGACGCGCTCAATCGGATAGACCACACTCACTATCAACCGGTAAGCGCCACCCTTCAGCCGGAACACAACCCTATCCTTTCCGACAATGCTGGCAGTTGGGTGAAGTTCCTGGACTCTTGCAGGTGACTCCCAACGCTCCCTGCTAGCCTGATCGTACCAGGCTTTAAGTGGATCCTCAGCATCGGCGTGCGCCAGCCAGAAATCACGGAGGGCCTTCTTAGCAATGATTCTCACAGGCGCGCATAAACTCCTCCTCTTTGGATTTCATTATACAACGCTCCCAAAACAAGCGCAAGTAGTAACGCATATAACGAAAGCTATCTAAGTGAAGAATGTATTGGGAGTGCGGGCCGAGAATCCCAAATGGAGATTAAGTGGGGATAGGCTCCTGTCACAGTGTCAGGCACTGGGCAGGCTTGCATGGGAGCAACGGACTAACGTCATGCCCGTGAAAACGGGCATCCAGGTGAGGGGAGGGGATAGGCTCCCGTCTGCACGGGAGCGACTACGAAACCATTTCCTGGACTACGGACGGCTCACGCCCGTCGCAGGCACGGCTGACTCCAGCAGCGCGCCCTCTATGTACCCGCCGCCCAGCACCTCGTCGCCGAGGTAGAAGACGACGGCCTGGCCCGGCGTAACGGCGCGCTGTGGGTCCCGGAACCGGACCTCCGCCCAGTCGTCGTGGGGGACAAGGGTGGCCCCGGACTCTCCGGCCTTGTAGCGTATCTTGGCCTCGACCTCAACCGGGCCGTCCGGCGCAACGCCGGACAGGTAGTTGACGCCGCTGGCCCACAGGCTGCGCTGCATCAGGCCCTCGGCCGGGCCAACCACAACGCGGTTTGCGCCCGCGTCTATATTCAGGACGAACATGGGCTGCGGGCTGTGGATGCCCAGGCCGCGCCTCTGGCCCACGGTGAAGCCCTGCACGCCCTGGTGCTGCCCCAGCACCGCGCCGGACTCGTCCACAATCTCCCCGGGAGTGGGAGGAAAGCGCTGGGCCAGGAAAGCGCGGTAGTCGTTCTGGGGGATGAAGCAGATCTCCTGGCTGTCGGGCTTGTCGGCCACGGGCAGGCCCTCGGCGCGGGCGATGTCCCGTATCTCCTTCTTGGAACGCCAGCCCACGGGGAGCAGGAGGCGCTCCGCCTGGTGCGGCCGCAGGTTGAACAGGACGTAGGACTGGTCCTTGGTTGTGTCGATTCCCTTGAGCAGCCGCATCCGGCCGTTGGAGGCGTCCAGCCGGGCGTAGTGGCCCGTTGATATGTAGTCGATGTCCAGGGCGGCGGCCTTCTTCATCAGGAAGTCGAACTTGATCTTGTCGTTGCAGGCCAGGCAGGGATGGGGTGTGCGGCCCCGCATGTACTCGTCGCAGAAGTAGTCGATGACGTGGGCCTGGAACTCCTGCTGGAAGCTCATCACGTAGTGGGGCGCGTCGATTATCTGGCACACCCGCCGTGCGTCCTCGATGTCGTCCAGGGTGCAGCAGCCCTTGAACTGGCCCGCGGGCCGCCGGGAGTCCGCCTCTTCATCGTCCCAAAGCTTCATGGTGACGCCCACGACCTCGTAGCCCTCGGCCTTCAGCAGGCACGCGGCTACGGAGGAGTCCACGCCTCCGCTCATGGCGACCACAACCTTGCCCTTGCTCATACCTCCAGTATACCCTCCGGCGCAGACTGCGTGAAGGGAGTCACAGCGTTGACCCAGGTATGGGGAGGGGTTAAACTCTTGCCCATGACGGAGAGTGCAGGGTTATCGGCCTCGGACGGAGCGCGGCGCGTGGTGGACATGGCCTCTGAGAAGCTGGCCACGGACATCGTGATGCTGGACATGCGCGGCCCCTACTCCTTCACCGACTACTTCGTCATCCTCACCGGCGAGACCCGGCGACAGATGAGGGCGCTCCAGGAGGACATTGAGGAGCTGCTGGAAGGGTCGGGGATGCGCCTGCACCACCGTGAGGGGTCCACCGACGGCGGCTGGGTTCTCCTCGACTACGGGGACCTGGTGGTGCACGTCTTCGGGCCCGAGGAGCGGGAGTTCTACCAGATAGAGTCCCTCTGGTCTCAGGCGCCGGTGCTCTTCAGGGTGCAGTGACCCAGCGGTCGACGTCCCGCTCGTAGCTCAGTATCTCCTCCTTTGCGAAGAAGAGCGATATCTCCTTCTCGGCCGATTCGACGGAGTCTGAGCCGTGGACCAGGTTCTGCTGGATGTCCACCGCCAGGTCTCCCCGAATCGTTCCGGGCTGCGCATTGAGGGGGTTGGTCGCCCCCATCGTGTTGCGAACGATCTCGACTGCGTTGGGCCCCTCCAGCACCATTGCGACTATTGGGCTGGCGGTGATGAAGTCCACCAGGCTCCGAAAGAACGGCCTCTCCACGTGTGCCGAGTAGTGGTTGGACGCCATCTCCCGGGACATCTGCAGCATTTTCAAGGCCACGATCCTGAGGCCGCGGGCCTCCAGTCGTGAGATGATTGCTCCTGCCAGGGCGCGCTGTACTCCATCGGGCTTGACCAGGACCAGGGTCTGCTCTGTGCTCAAGGGTGCCTCCTGTCAATCGGTTGTTTCTATGGTCTTTGGCTATCTGGGCCGCCTGGGCTCCGTGATCGACGGCTTCCTGAGGTAGAAAGGTTCCAGAGTGGACACGTCGGCCAGCTCGCCCCTGGCGAGACGCTCGTAGCCCATCTGCGCCAGCGTTGCAGGGCTGCGCGTCGGCGGCGACTGGTCAGCAAGGACTGCCTTGTCGCCAAGGCTTGCCTGCAGAGTCTCAGCCACCAGGGGCATCGCCTCTCCGCAGAAGAAGGTCGGCGAGTCGACCTCGGAGCACAGCTCCTCCGGCGAGAGGACGCGGGCGTCCTGCACGGTCTTCCACCGGCCGTCCTCGTCGGCATACACCGCCGCCGACACCTCGCTGCGCCCGGCGTCCAGCAAGGCGCAGACGGGCATTTCCATGCCCCGGTATGGCTCGGCCTCTATCTCCAGTGTGTTGACGGCAACCAGGGGAATGCCTAAAGACACCGCAAGGCCCTTGGCCGTGCTCAGGCCCACCCTCAGGGCGCTGAAGCCCCCCGGGCCAATGGCCACGAATGCGCAGGTCAGGTCCCGGGGCGCGGCGCCAGCGCCCTTCAGCAGATTGTCTATGGCGGGGAGAAGCTCCACCGAGTGGTTCTGGCGGGACACCCAGGCGTACTCCGCCAGCAGCTTGCCACCCCGGGATAGGCCCACGGCGGCGTACCTGGTTGACGTGTCGATGGACAGCTCCATTACGATGCCTGTCTCCTTCTGCGGGACGCAGTAGTCCTCGTCAGCCGCCTCTCCGCCTGTGCAAGCAGGCCCTCGTACCGTTCACCCACAGGCTCCAGCTTGATAAGGCGTTCGTTTTCACCCTCGTACTCCAGCGTCACCAGCATGTAGGGCCGCGGGAACACCTCCAGCGCCTTGCTGGCCCACTCTATCACGGACACGCCGTCGCCTGCCAGGTACTCGTCCAGGTTCAGGTCTATCACCTCCGCCACGTCATCCAGGCGATAGATGTCTATGTGGTAGAGGGGCAGCCTGCCATGATGTACGGAGACCAGGACGAAGGTGGGGCTGCGAACGTACCCCTCGATGCCCATGCCCTTGGCGATTCCCTGGGTGAGGCAAGTCTTGCCCGCGCCAAGCTCGCCCGAAAGCAGAAATACGTCTCCCGGCTCGGCGTACTGCCCCAGGACGCGGCCGATGCGAGCCGTCTCCCTTGCGCTGTGGCTTTTCAGGATCAGGGTTGTCATCTAACTGAAGTGGTCCCAGCCGCGCCTTGAGATTTGGAGTTCAGCGCCGTTGTCGTCCAGCACCCGCACCTCGCCGGGAGGGCCTTCCACAATGCGGCCGATAATTGAAGCTGAGGGTCCCAGCGCGGCCAGCGCTCCGGCGACAACCTCCTCGCTGCCGGTGAACAGCAGCTCATAGTCCTCGCCGCCGTTGAGGGCCAGCTGCAGGTAGTCCTGGGGGAAGGCCCTCTTCAGGCAGCCGTCGACAGGGGCTTGAGACGCGCAGACCACGGCCGCCACGCCGCTGGCGGCGGCCAGCTTGCCCAGGTCGTCCACCAGGCCGTCGCTGACGTCCATTGCGGCCCGAACCCCCTCTTGTACCAGCGTCTGCCCCTCCTGAACGCGGGGGGTTGGGCGATCATGGGCGTTTGCCAGGCGTTCCCTGATGTCCTTGTCAAAGCTCAGGTTCTCCAGGCGCATTCGCAGGCCGCCGGCGGAGCAGCCCAGTGGCCCTGTTACGGCGATAACGTCGCCGGGCTTGGCGGCGCTGCGGGTCAGCAGAGGGCCGGGGGCAGTCCCCACCAGAGAGATCGTGATGAAGGTGACGGGCGAGCGCACGATGTCGCCGCCGGCGATGGCGCATCCGTACTCCCGGCAGCATGCAAGCATACCGTCGTACATTGCCCTCACGTCGTCCACCTCGGTGTCCGGCTTGAGTCCCAGGGTGACCAGCGCGTGAAGGGGCAGCCCGCCCATTGCGGCGATGTCGCTGATGTTGACGGCCAGGGACTTCCAGCCCAGGTCGTGCCAGGACAGCGCGTCGTGGAGGAAGTGGACGCCCTCCACCATTGTGTCAGTGGTGGCCAGCTCCAGGGAGTCCCGGCTGCGCCATGCGGCGGCATCGTCGCCAATGCCAATGGTCACGTGAGAGGGCAGACGGCTCTCGCACACCATCTCCTGTAGGACGCGTATCAGGGCGAACTCGCCTATCTCCGAAACTTTCACGGGTGTGATTATATCTTTCCCCAATCCGGGTCACAAGGGAAGTGTGCTATGATGTGTTGCCTGAACGAGGCTGGCGATTCCGATGGCTCAGCCCGGCCCCGTTCACCCGCGAAAAACTTAACCGGAGGTTGATCATGCCCATAGTCAAAGTCGAGATGTACGCCGGTAGGACCAAGGAGCAGAAGGCGGAGCTGGCCAAGGCCATCACCGACGCGGTGGTCGACATCGCCCGCACGACGGCCGATGACACCATTGTCATATTCACCGACGTGGAGAGGGAGAACTGGGCCAAGGGCGGGATACTGTCGTCTGAGCGGTGAGGTCCGCAGCCAGCTGTCTCCCAGTTCAATAAGAGAGGCGGGGCCCCGTCTGAAGGCTCCCCGCCTTCATCTGTTGCGAAAGTTAGGCCGCTCCGGCTAGCCGGCAGCGACTAGCTCCTCCATCCTCTCAACAAAGCTGGTCACTTGGGCGAGGGTGGCTGCGACTGCGGCTTGGCTAAGCCACTCTTCATAGAAGTTGGTGTGCAATTGGCCGGCCATCAAGAACCGGCTTCTCAGGTCACCATCTTCAGTCTCCGCCACCAAACGGTCAACCACGGTGAAGAGCTGCCTATGACCGCCGTGTTCCCAGCCCCGTGCGGCGGCAACGGCCTTGACCATCTCAGCAGCCGCGCCCCAGCCCTTCTCGGATGCCTGGCACAGATCGTCCTTCTCAAGCTCTTCAAACGCTTGGGCCAGGTAAGTCCTGCTACGAGACATGTATGACGTTTGGCTCATGTTCGCCCTCTAGTTGTATCCAAGCTCTTTCATCATACAGGACGGACGCCAACCCCTCTACGCGCTCTCCCTGAGGATCTGCTCCACCTCCTGCATGTCATCAGCCGTGAGATGCCAGTCGGCGGCCCTGGCGTTGGCCGTCACCTGCTCCGGGCGGGTCGCCCCGGCGATTACGGAGCTGACTATCGACTTGCCCAGCAGCCAGGCGATTGCCAGCTCTACAATCGGGTGGCCCCGCTCCTCGGCGAAGCTCTCCAGGCGGGAGAGCAGGGCAAAGTTCCTCTCGGTCAGCGTGCGCTGCTGGGCCCTTTCGTTCCCGGCGAACCTTGTGCCCTCCGGCACCGGCTCGCCCTGGCGGTACTTGCCGGTGAGGAAGCCGCTGGCCAGGGGGAAGTAGGGGATTACGCCCACGTTGTACGCCTCGCAGAAGGGGAGAAGCTCCCGCTCGACGTCCCGGTTGAGCAGGCTGTACTCCGGCTGCACGCTGACAAATGCGTTGAGGTTCAGCGTCTTCGATGTCCAGTACGCCTCGCACACCTGCCATGCGGCGAAGTTGGAGCAGCCGATATATCGCACCTTGCCCTGCCGCACCAGGTCATCCAGGGCGCGCAGGGTCTCCTCGATGGGCGTGGTGGGGTCTGTGAAGTGAATCTGGTACAGGTCAATGTAGTCGGTCTGGAGGCGTCGCAGGCTGGCCTCCACCTGCTCCATGATGTGAATACGGGAGTTGCCCTTGTCGTTGGGCCCTTCGCCCATTGCGCCGGACACCTTGGTGGCGATCAGCGCCTGGCTGCGAACGCCCTTGAGCGTCTCGCCGATGTGCTGCTCCGACACGCTCCTGCCGTAGATGTTGGCGGTGTCGATGAAGTTGATGCCCTCGTCGAGGCACTGGCGCAGGACGGCTGCCGAGGCATCGAAGTCGATCCTGCCTCCGAAGTTGTTGGTCCCAAGGCCGACGGTTGACACCTTGAGCCCGGACGAACCAAGCTGGCGGTACTCCATGTGGAAACTCCTTCCTGATTAAACGATGGTAACTGCCCACGCATTATATGGCATTTGGGCGGCTGCGTGCGAATGGGGGATAGCAACTGCCGCCATTCCAGTTCCAGAGCGGGAATAATTGGTCCGCTCTCACGATGGCTGCAATGCCATATAATTGCACGAGGAATTTCCCATGACTGAACCGCTCATCTCCCCGATATGTCCAGGCCAGATTGCGCAGGCTGCGCGTGCAATGGCCAACGCTTTTGCAGATGCGCCCCGTTTCACGTACCTGCTGCCGGACGCCTCGACGCGATACGCGAGACTGCCCTGGTATTGGAAGGCAACCATCCGTGTCGCCGTCTATTCCGGCGGTATCGTGCACGTGGCCCAGGAATCTGTGGGCGACGCCGTGCTGGGAGTCACCATCTGGACTCCACCGGAGCGCCGCGGACATGGCTTCCTGACGCGGCTGAAGTCCGGCTTGTGGGCCATGCCCGTTCGGCTCGGTGTCCCGGCATGGCGACGCCGCAGGGCACTTGGCCCGTTGCTCGCCGCCTTGTCACCGCCGCACCCTTGCTGGCGCCTCGACAGCATTGGCGTCGATCCATCGACGCAGCGCGTGGGTGTGGGTACGGCTCTCATCAGCCACATGCTGCCCCGCATTGACGCACAGGGTCTGCCCGCGTTCCTGGACACGTCTCAGCCGGATAACCTCGGCTACTACGAGCGGTTCGGGTTCCGGGTAACAGCGGAGTCGGCGTTGCCCAACGGCATACCACTATGGGGCATGACAAGGGATCCCCAGATGTTTGGATAGGAGAAACCTCTCGCGAAGATTAAGCGCCCCGCCTAAAGCGGGGCGCTTGGTTCATGCTTGGTAGCGGGGGTTGGATTTGAACCAACGACCTTCGGGTTATGAGCCCGACGAGCTGCCACTGCTCCACCCCGCGTTGGGATGCTAACAACTGAATGAGAGATTTACGCGCCTGAATGTGGGTTAAGTCCTCGGCCAATTAGTACCGCTAGGCTCAACTCCTTGCAGAGCTTACACCTGCGGCCTATCAAACAGATAGTCTTTCTGTGGCCTTACTCCTCCCGAGGGAGGATGGGAGATCTAGTCTTGGGCAGGGCTTCGCGCTTATATGCTTTCAGCGCTTATCCACACCAGACGTGGCTACCCGGCGGTGCTCCTGGCGGAACAACCGGCACACCAGAGGTCTGTCCCTCCCGGTCCTCTCGTACTAAGGAGAGCTTCCCTCAAATCTCCTGCGCCCGCGACGGATAGAGACCGAACTGTCTCACGACGTTCTGAACCCAGCTCGCGTGCCGCTTTAACCGGCGAACAGCCGGACCCTTGGGACCGCCTTCAGCCCCAGGATGCGACGAGCCGACATCGAGGTGCCAAACCTCGCCGTCGATATGAACTCTTGGGCGAGATTAGTCTGTTATCCCCGGGGTAGCTTTTATCCGATAAGCCACGGCCCTTCCACACGGAACCGTAGGATCACTTTGCCCGACTTTCGTCCCTGCTCGACTTGTAGGTCTCGCAGTCAAGCTCCCTTATGCCAATACACTCTGCAGGTGATTTCCATCCACCTTGAGGGAACCTTTGGGCGCCTCCGTTACACTTTGGGAGGCGACCGCCCCAGTCAAACTGCCCACCTGGCACGGTCCCCTGGCCTATCCAGGGTTAGGGCCAAAGACAGAGAAGAGTGGTATTTCAACGTTGGCTCCATCCAGACTGGCGTCCGGACTTCAAAGCCTCCCACCTATCCTACACATCCCTGACCCCGGTCCAATGCCAAGATGCAGTAAAGCTCCACGGGGTCTTTTTGTCCTGTCGCGGGTTACCCGCATCTTCACGGGCCTTGCAATTTCGCCGAGTCCCTCGTTGAGACAGCGACCAAGTCGTTACGCCTTTCCTGCGGGTCGGAATTTACCCGACAAGGGATTTCGGTACCTTAGGACCGTTATAGTTACGGCCGCCGTTCACCGGGGCTTCAGTTCAGAGCTTCC
>DAOUKT010000007.1:0-43267 GCA_034421015.1 Dehalococcoidia bacterium | reverse complement strand
GAGAAGCGGGCGCTGGGCGAGCACATCGTCGAGTGGGCGCACCGGATTCGCGGCAGGCTGGACGACCTGAGCGACAAGGAGCGCAGGGAGGTCCTGCGGCTCATCCTGGACGGGGCGACCATCGACGGCAGCAACAGCGTGGAGCTGACCCTGGCCGTCCCGACCGAGAATGTAGTGTCGATTGCAGGACAAGAAACTCGGTCTCGTACCAGCAGATGGTTGGGAAGTCCACCAGGTCCAGGCCAGTCTGCACCAGCCTTGGGTGGCAGATCAGCGCATCCACCCCCTGCTTCACCTTCTCCGCAACCCACGCCTCCCTCCGCTCAGGGGCCACGGCGTCCGCCTTCATCACCGCTACCCTGAACCCGTGCCGGGTCATGATGTTCTCCATTCTCTCCGTGATGTCCCTCGTCCCGGTGTGGGTGGCGTACACCAGCACCCTCCGCCCCTCCATCCTCTCCGCCGCCACAAGGTCAACCAGGGCCTTCTCCTTGGGGTACAGCCTCTCCTCCGACAGGGGAGGCACCTGCACGATGGGCGCGCCCGTCCTGGGGTCGAACACCGTCTCGCCCCTGGTGCAGCCGTCCGGGTATGCCAGCAGGGTCTGCAGGTAGGTGGCCAGGAGCCTCTTGGAACCCCTGGCGAGAGCCTCGGCCAAGGCCTGCTTCAGGTAGTTGAACACCCTGTCGTAGGCGCTCCTCTGGGAGTACCCCGTGTGGTCCTTCTCCCGGTCCATTGCCGACAGCAGCACCTGCTCCTCGTAGGGAGGCAGGCCCGAAGCCACGTCGGATAGCCGGAGGAACACGGAGTTTCCAATGAGGTGGAAGAGGGCGGAGGGGGCCAGCCCCGGCCTCTCCCTCACCACCTTCCTGTACTTCCTCCGCCTGCTGCTGCGCCCGTCCTCTAGGAACTCGTCGTCGTCCTTGCCTATCGTGTGCTCCTCGAAGCCGTACCTCTGCACCCACCTGTGCTCCTCGGAGCGTCCGAACTCCGACCTGATCGCCGGAGAGAACCTGTAGAGGAGGTGGAAGAGGGTGGAGGAGTACCCTCCCAAAAGGGTTCCCGTGAGGGTCAGCGATCTGCCGCAGACTTCGGCGAGGATGCCGGCCGCGATGCCCTGGGCCGAGCCGCGCCCCTTGTACTCGTGCACCTCGTCCCCAATAAGCAGGTCGAAGAACCCCTTCATCCTGTGCTTCACGTAGTCGGCCAATGGGTACCTCCTGGGGCCGGAGTGGTCAGCCTGCCAGAGGGGGGAGCCGCAGGCCGCGCAGGACCTCCTCTTTCGGGACAGGTCCCCGGCCGTGAGTGGAGCGCCCTCCCTGTCCACCACCTGGGCCGTGCAGTCGGGGCAGGTGGGAACCCTGAAGGGATCCCCGGTGTCCTCGGCGCGCATGAGCCTGCCGTCGGCGACGGCCCACCGCTCCACGGTGGCGGGAAGCCACCGGTAGGAGAGCTTGGCCCTCTCCCGGGACATCACGGCGAAGAGTGGGCCTGAGCCTGTGAGCATCCTGAGCCGCTCCAGGTCGGTGATGGAGGAGACTATGGCCGTTCTTGCGTAGGGTATCGTCTCCTCGACCTCTCTCTTCCACTTGCGGGTCAGGTGGGGTGGGCAGACCACCAGGACCCTTCTGAACCCCGCGGCGTGGGCCGCGGCGGTTGCTATGAATGTCTTGCCCGTGCCCATTTCCCCCACGACGGTCGTCCCCCGGTTGGCCTGCAGGGAGAGGGCCGCGCCCCGTATGGCGTCGCCCTGTGCCCCCAGTGGATTGCGGAGCAGCCTGGGCAGCCTGATGATGGTCTCCGAGGGCCTGTAGAGGGGAGGGTATGACTCCACCACCCTTTGGGCGATGGCGTCCCTGTATGTGTCGATGAACTCTCCGAGGTTCATGTCGGCGTCTCCTTTCCTTGAGGGACGCGCCGCGGAACCCCTGGGGAACGCCTAACAAAAGGCGCACCTCGCCCACCCCCGAAGGAGTGGAGAGGGTGCCTTGCAGGGCAACCCAGAGCAGCGCCCGCGAGGCGCCCTCTCCATTTGTGTTTTGTCAGTCTTGCCGATTGGTCTCCGTCTGCGTAGCCGCGCCGGGGCGCGGGCTTCGTAGCGCGGTCCAGTGTGGGCCGTCTATGCTGCGAGCTGGGCCTCCCTGAGGGCCTTCTCTGCGGCCCGGTGGTCCTCATAGCAGCGTCCCGTCAGGTGGAAGGACCTGACCGGCGAGGAGACGGCCCTGCCGTTCTCGTCCAGGTCCACCGAGCAGGTCTGCATGGCTGGCTCGCCGGCAGCGATGGGCTGTCCGCACCGCGAGCAGGACTCAAGCAACATGATGGTCTGCATCTGCATCTTCTTCTCCTTTTCTCCCTCCCCAATAGAGTGGGGGTGTTGGGCGCCGTGACAGCTAGGCGGCGATGTCCGTCACGCTGCCGTCGTCCAGGTCCAGGGCGACCACGGTGGTGCGCATCCTCTCCCGGTACACCTCGGCCTCCTCCGTTTCCTCAACCTGCACCATTTCCTTGTAGGTCCTGCCCTTGACCAGGATGCGCGCGCCGTCCGCCTCAAGTTGCAGGTTGTCCAAGAAGCCCGCCGCCACGAGCATGGCCATGTGCCCCCGTCGAAGGGGCATGAGGGGACGGGTCCTGGGAACCTGGGCGGGCCAAAGGGAGTCCGTGACCTCCGGGCTGACCCAGAGACCCGACCTGCGGGCCTCCAATGCCGCGGCCATCGGGTCCACCGTTCTGGTGGTGAAGAGCACGTCTCCCGCCGGGACCGTGGGGGCCACATACACGGGATGGGTATGCCCGTAAAGCGTCTCCGGCTCCCCGGCCGCCCACTCCAGCATCTGGTACTCGGCCGCGGGGTCCGGGAACGGCTCCGCCTTGCGGAGTCCCACCAGGGCCACCTGGTCGAAGGCCTCACGCTCCGGCTGCGGGAATGCCCAGCACCGGATCCTCCCGTAGTGGGAGGCCAGGTAGCGGGCGGAAACAGCCAGCCTGCTCCTGGGGACGATGAACACCAGTAGCCCGTCCACCGCAAGATAACGGGTGCAGTGGGTGAGGAAGCTGTGCTCAACCCGCCTCTTCTCCGAGTCATGGTCGTACGGCGGGTTGAGGAACAGGACGCTGAAGACGCCGTTGGCTATGGAGGTCTGGAACAGGTCGGAGGCAAGGGAGTGGTCCAGCGCCTCCGATGCCTCCTCTACCCGTTCTCTGTGAAGCTCCACGCCAAAGGTCTCCACCGGGACGCTGGATGGGCGACCCAGCCTGCTTGCGAGCTGCGCCAGGGCTTCCCCGGCCCCGCAGCAGGGGTCCAGGATGCGCAGGGCCGGCCTGTTCCTGTAGTTGTAGCTCACCTGCGTACCTATGAGGCTGGCTATCATGTCCACAACCCTCCCTGGCGTGGGGTAGAAGCCTCCTTTTGCCTGTCCTGCAAGTCTCATGTGGATTCTCCTTTCATATCCTCTTTCTATGTCGCTTTCAGACCGACCACCTCGCCCGTTCCAAGGGTGCGCTTGTAGCAGAGCACCTGCGGGGTGTCCATCTCCAGGGCGCAGGCCGTGCAGAAGGCCGTGGTTATCTCTGCTTCGCGGGACACCGTCATCCGCCTCACCAGCATCTTCCCGCCGTCCGGTGTGCGGTGGGTGTAGAGCATCACCGAGGCATCGGCGATCTCTTCAGGGGTGGCGGGCCTGTAGAAGTGGGGCTGGCCCGAGGTGCTCAGGTGAGTGGTGTTGTCGTGGGGGCAGAAGGGGCAGGTCTTCCCGTCGGGACAGAACCGCTTCCACGCCCTGAAGTTGCGAGCCTGCTTCCGCTTATTTCTCCGCTTGGGCCGGTTTAGCATCCTATCCACCATGGCCAGCCTCCGCGGGCATCGAAAGCCTGCCCGACGCCACCGCCAGGGAGAGGTCCTCTCTGAGGCTCTCCCCGTCCGGGCTGCACCTGTAGGCCGAGATGCCCGCCGACTGGAGGGGAACTATCTCCCCCGCGTCCAGGCCCCTCGTCCAGAGCCAGTCCGCCCAAGAGCCGTGCAGCGGCAGGGGACTCCTCCTGTCCAGGAAGCGGTAGTGCAGCTCAGGGGCGTTCGCCGCGTCCAGGACCAGTAGGAGGAAGGAGTCGTGTTCGAAGGCGTACTCCGCCCTCTTGGTGTAGACCAGGGCGTGCCAGCCGCCTGAGACCACCAGGCGTGTGATCTTGGTGGTCCACGTACCAATGGTCTGGTGTGGTATGACGCACCTGAGGTAGCCGCCGGACAGGGCCATGCCGTCTGCCCCATGTATCAGATGGGCGGCCTCCGGGGGCTGCTTGAGGAGGGATGCCCAGATGGCCTTGAGAGCGGTCTGGGACCCCACCATCGAGAGAAACCAGAGTTCCTCCGAATCGGGGTCCCTGGCGAAGGCGTCTGCCGTGGCGGAGAAGCCGCCGGCCGTGATGGTGTAGAGACCCTGATCTGCGCCCATGTCGTCGTCCGACTGGACGTCCTCGCTCATGTAGTCGGTCTCCGATGTGTCTACGTTTTCTTTACGGTGTCGGACTTGAGTAGTTGTCATTTCCTGTCTCCTTGATTGGATTGGTTCTGTGGTTCAGGGTGGGGAAGAGGCCGCCGCTGGGGAATGGGCCTGGCGTCCGGTATGTAGGGAGCGCTGACTGGAGCGTCCTCATTGACGGGACTGCCGGCTGCGCTCAGCCGGTCCGTCGCGTCCACGAGGCGACGTGGGATGTGAGGGCAGCCGGGCCGGGCTTACATATGTCACGCGCCCTCACAACACCCCCACGCTTACTTGGGCATGAGGCCCGCCTCCTTCATGCTGACAATCCCCGGCGAGCCGATGACCACGTGGTCCAGAAGCTCTATGTCCAGGAGCTTTCCGGCCTCCACGATGGTCCGGGTTATGGAGACGTCCTCCGGGCTGGGCTCCGGCTGGCCGGACGGGTGGTTGTGCACCAGGATTATGGAGGGCGCCGCCTCTATCACGGCGGGCCTGTACACCTCCGCGGCTCTCACCACGCAGGAGTAAACGTTGCCCTGGTAGATCACCCTCTGCCCCAGGAGCCTGTTCCTCCTGTTGAGGAGGAGGACTCGCACCTGCTCCTGCGCCAGGCGCTCCATCTCGTCCTGGAGCAGCTTCCTCACGTCCTCCGGTCCCGATATGTAGACGGACTCGGAGGAGCGCCTGGGTTGCGTGTCTACCTCGTACCTTGCAGCCAGCTCCCCCAGGATGCGCTGGTTGCGCCTCAGGGCGGTGAGCAGAGCCCTGCCCGGCTCGTCGAGAGTGTTTGCAGGAGTGGTGTCCCGTTGTGGCACGTTCTTCATGGCTGACCTCCGTACTGTGTAGTTGTCTCCGAAAAAGAGAGCGGGGCCGACTCCAAACGTAGAGTCGGCCCCGCTAAGCGCCCGCGCGTCGGGCGTCAATGGTGTTGCCTACTAGAAGGGGGAGGCGTCCGTCTCCTCATCTGCGTCGGCGCCCTCGCTCTCCCTATTCCCGTTGCGGGAGTCCAGGAACACCACCTCCTGGGCGTGTATCTCGGTGCGGTACTTCCGCTGCCCGTCCTGGGCCTCGTAGCTGCTCTGCACCAGCCTCCCCGCAACGTACAGCCGGTCTCCCTTGCTCACGTACTGGTGCACCGCCTCGGCCAGCTTTCCCCAGCAGACCACGCTGTGCCAGTCGGCGATTGTCTCCTCGTTCTGCCGCCTGCGGTCCGTAGCCAGCCTGAGCTGGGTGACCGGGGTGTCACTCTGGGTGTAGCGCATCTCCGGGTCTGCTCCGACCCGTCCCAAAAGCTCGACTCTGTTTATCGTTCTCGGCATTTCTTTCCTCCTGAATGTGTCGTGTGTTTTCCAGGCCATACTTACGGCCTGTAGGATTGAAAGCGGCGTCGTCATCTCTATGAGGGACGCGGCCCCGTGATGCGCCTGGGTGTCAGGCGTCTTTGGCGTGTTCTTCCCCGGCTAGAAGGGGGAGGTGTCCGTCTCCTCATCTGCGTCATCGCCCTCGCTCTCCCTGTTCCCGTTGCGGGAGTCCAGGAACACCACCTCCTGGGCGTGTAACTCCGTGCGGTACCTGCGCTGCCCGTCCTGGGCCTCGTAGCTGCTCTGCACCAGTCTCCCCGCAACGTACAGCCGATCTCCCTTGCCCACGTACTGATGCACCGCCTCGGCCAGCTTTCCCCAGCAGACCACGCTGTGCCAGTCGGTGATTGTCTCCTCGTTCTGCCGCCTGCGGTCCGTAGCCAGCCTGAGCTGGGTGACAGGGGTGTCACTCTGGGTGTGGCGCATCTCCGGGTCTGCTCCGACCCGTCCCAAAAGCTCGACTCTGTTTATCGTTCTCGGCATTTCCTTCCTCCTGAATGTGTCGTGTGTTTACCAGGCCGACCATAAAGCCTGTAGGGATGAAAGCGGGGCCAAGCCTCAATTGAGAGACCCAACCCCGTTGAGCGCTCCGTGTTGGAGAGCGACTATGGCCTGCCACGCAGCCGTTACGAGGTGACCCGAACGTGCTCGGAGGACTGCTCCGTGACGATAACCGCACGGGTCTCAGGATCCAGGATGGCGTTGAGCTTCTTGTGGTCCACCGAGTAACGCGTTGTCCGCACGAGGCTCACCTTGTGCCCATCCAGCTCGGCCTTATCCTGCCCGTGTCCTAGCATCCAGGCCAGCAGGGTATCCAGCGCCTGGCGCCTGGCCTGCTCGGGCTCTTTGAGGGCCTCCCTGGCCTTGGCGTAGGCGAGGGCAGCCGCCGTGGCTTCCTGCATACTCACCTCCTTTCTTTCATCATCTGCGGCTTCATCGGCGCCGCCGTCCGACTCCTGCATCCCCGGAAGGCAGGCGCTGAGGTAGGGGCAGGAGTTGCAGCGCCAGTGACCGGCGGTGAAATCCCTGTCGGGCAGAGCCTCCGGATCCGCCCCGTGTAGGGCGTAGTTCTCGGATAGGGCATGGAGCCTCGCCCTGGCCCCGTGAAAGGCATCCCCGATCCTGAGCGCAGGAACTACCTCGTAATCCCAGGTCCTTGTAGCCGTGTCCATGACCGCTATCACGGCGTCCCTTGGCTCACCGAAAGTCCCGTAGGTGTAGAGGGCCGCCTGGGCCACCGACTCCGGGTGGCTGCGCTCCGCTCCCAGGACCTGCCACCTCTTGTACGCCTCCGGTCCCCTGGTCTTCACCTCCACCACCGTCTCCTCTCCCTCGAAGAGGGGCATCCTCCCGGTGGCGTCGGGGTGGCCGGTCACTCGCAGGTTGGGGGCTATCTGGAGGGATACCTGTTCGGGGTCTTCGGTGTCGGCAAGAGTTAGTTCCCAGCCCGATCTCTCCATGGCCCTGAGAACCACGGGCTCCAGGGCATTGCCAGCCTCCAGTAGGGTGAGGGTCTCGCTGCTCGGAGGGTTGGCAACCTCCCACTCCGTGGCCTCGTACCAGAGAGCGCGCCGGCAGTCCCCTGCGGCGGAGGCCCGCACCTCCAGCACGCCCTCTCCGTCGAACCTGGCCTTGGGGCGGGAGTACGCTTCACCTCCGCCGCTCAGTCGGTAAACTCCATTCCGGTTCATGGTCCGTCCTCCTTGTTCGATACTCGATGTACGTTCGCAAAAGTGAAAGCGGGGGAGTTTCGTGGAAGACTGCCCCGCTCTATTCCGATGCTCTCCATTCCTGCCTTCAAGCGGCCGCTTCCTCCTTGGCCCCGGATTCCACTGCGCCGGGGTCCGAATCAGATGCAGTCTTCATCAGGCCCTGGTCGGCCAGATGCCTGAGCACGCGGGCTATTCCGTCCCCCAGGCCCGTGACGTAGACGCTGCTTCCGTCGGGCATGAGGTTGGGCCAGGGTTGCATCTCTTGGATCCCCGTGCACTGGCGTATGACCTCCTCCACGGGAGTGCCCCTTCTCAGGTGAAGGGAGATGAGCCGGCAGACCAGCTCCGTCACCCCGTACTCGAAACTCCCCCCCCTTGCCCAGTCTCCCGAACACCTCGAAGGGGCGGCCCTCCTCGTCCACGGACACCGTGACGTAGAGATTGCCGTACGCCGTTTCCAGCTTGGTCGTAGTCCCCGGCAGTGACCTGGGCCTGCTCCTGGTTTCCGTCACGTCACTCCCTCCTCATCGGCCGGACGCAGTGAGGGCACTCCACCGGCTCCAAGCCGAAGCGTGCCAGGACCTCAACCGGGTACTCCGTGTGCACCCGGTTGAACAGGTGGTGGGCTGTTGCCTCGACCCAGCGTCCCTCTTGGCTGTCCTCCGGCACCGGGAACATGTCGCTGACCTCCTCAATCTCGTTCTGGAGGCGGGAGTTGCCGAGCCTGTCCATCTGGAACCAGAGGATGGCAAGGTTCTCCTCAATCTGCTCTATCATCGGCTGTGTCTTCGCTGTCATGGCTCGTCTCCTCTCCGAAACTGTGTATGTGCATTGTTGAACGAGAGCGGGGCCGTCTTTGACCAGACGGCCCCGTTGCTGCCAATAAAGGGTCTGTTGGGCGGGAGTCAGGCGGCCTCGCTACCCTCCTGGGGGGCCTGCTGCATCTTGCCGACCGCCGCCTCCAGCAGGGTCGTCAGATCCTCGGCGGACAGCTGGTCCATGTCCCTGCCCATCTTCTTCTTGACGGCATCCCGCACCTGCTTCTCGTCGAAGCCCTGGGTCTTCCCAAGGTCCAGGATCGTCTGGCGGAGGGAGGGGGCCAGCGCCTTATCCTCCTTAGACGCACGGGGCTGACCCGCGCCCGCCGCGGGGGAGTCGGCGCTGCCGTCTCCGTAGAGGGAGTTGCCGAACTGGTCTCCGAAGCTGCGCAGGGCACGCTTCAACCCGTCGGTCACGGCCCCCTTGCAGGCGGTGTCGTGGCCCTCTGCCGTCTCCTCCACCACCGCGTGGAACCCCACGTCGGTCCTGGGCATCGCACCCGGAACGGTGACCCTGACCTTGGCGCAGTAGGCGCGTATGCTCTGGACCTCTCCGGTCCTCTTGTCCACGTTCTCTATCTCCCTCAGGGTCACCTCTCCCACGAGCTCGTAGCCCCAGCCGCCGTACCCGAATATCCGGTTGGCCTGGTCTATGGCAGAGTGTCCCTCGATGTAGGAGTAGGAGCGGCCCGCCCGCCCCTTGCGCTCTGAAACCAGGCCGTGGTCCAGGGGCTGTGAGAGGGTCTCCGTCACCGCGGGTGGGAGGCTGTCCCAGAAGAGGGACATCTCCTTGCCGGACGTAGTCTCCATCTCCGCGGACTGACTCTCCTTCTGAACTCTGTTGCCATTAGCTGACTGCATCATGTCGTCTCTCCTTTGTAGTTCCTGTTCGTTGTGAATGTCGCGTACTGACTCTGCGGGCTCACCAAGCGGAAGGCCCGCTTGCCTTGCCTGCCAGCGTGTCTGCGCTGGCAGGCAAGGGCGGTGTATGGGCATAGCTCACCTCCTTGGGTTGAGATGTCTTGGGATTGAAGACCGAGGGAGACCCGGGGGTTCGAACGCGCCCGGTGGTCGGAGGGGTTGGTAGTGGACCCGGCGGAGTGGGCGTATTCGAAAGAGGCGCTAGCGGGAGGCCGTCTGCCCTGCGCTCCGGGCAGCCTCCCGAAGGGAGCGCATGAACAGGGACCGGCCACTTGGGATAGCGGCCATGTCGGCCACGTCGCCCTCGCCCCCGGGCAACTTAACGACTGCCGCCCTGCATCCGAGCAGGTTAGCGAGTCGGGCAGTCGCAGCCCGGCCGGGCCCGTCAGAGTCCAGGGCGATGAACACCCTGGGACAGGCCCTCAGGGACTCGGCGATGCGATCCATTCCCTGGGTTCCCAGGGAGGCGCAGGCCGGAATGCCCCAGCCTGCGAGGGTGAGCCAGTCGAACACCCCCTCGGTGAGCACAACCCAGGGTGGGGCAGGGCAGAGACCTCCGAGACCCAGGACGGGTTTGTAACCCGGCAGCGCCTGGAACCTGGGAGACCGCCCAGGGTCAATTGCCCTTCCGGTGAGCCACAAAGCCCGGCCCCGGGCTACCTCCGGTACCACCACCATGCCGGCGAAGCGCTCCCTACCACCATCCACCAGAAGTCCCGACGCCACCATCCTGGCCTCGTCGAAACCGGCGGACTTCAGCGCCTCGACCAGTCCACGGCCCTGAGCGTACCCAAGCCCCAGCCGTGCGGCGGTGTCCCTGGAGACACCCCTCGTGGCCAGGTAATCCAATGCCGGCGGGCTGCGCTTCAACTGCCTTGCGTAGTGCCGCGCCGCCGTCGTCAGCAGCGCCGCGTCCGGCCATTCTGTGGTCGCAGCCGCCGTGCGGCGGGGCCGGGCCGTCCTGCCGGACCGGGCAGGGAGCATGGGGAGCGCCTCCAGGCTCCCACCCAGCCGCTGTATAGCCTCCGGCAGCGTCAGCCCCTCGGTGCGTTGCACGAAGTCCAGCACGTCGCCTGAAGCCCCGCATCCGAAGCAGTGGAACCTCTCCGTGTCGCCGTAAACCGTGAAGCTGCCCTCGGTCTCCTCGTGGAAGGGACACTGGCCCTGGCGGACCCTGCCGTTGCCTCTCAGGCGCACGCCGGCCGCCTCCACCACGTCCCCCAGGGAGTGGCGGGCCTTCAGATCGTCCAGGTCCACCTGGACGCCGCCCGCTAGCATGACGGGGTGCCCTCCAAGGGTCGCAATCCACGCAGGCTGCGTCGGGACAGCACCCTTCCAGTGCGCCAGCGCATACCCAGCGTCGTCGCAACCTCCAGGGTCCCGTCGGAGCGCCTCAACAGCACGGCAGCCCGCCCCGGGCCCTGGGAGTAGAGCAGGGCGTTGCAGCCCCGGAAGCGTCGCCTGGATATGTCCAGCCACTCGGAGTAGGCCCAGCGCGCCTCGCCCCTGGCAGCCTCCGACGTATCCAGTGCGGCCAGATTCTTCAGCGCACCGTCCAGGTCGCCGGCCTGGCGCATCCTGCGGGCGTCATGCACAGCCCGTGCGACGTGTCGCATCCCGGTCCCCGGCAGAACCAAGCATTCCAGGACCCTGTCCACCAGCTCTTCCAGGCCCAGATGGGAGCCT
Organism: Dehalococcoidia bacterium; assembly: GCA_034421015.1. Lineage (GTDB taxonomy): Bacteria > Chloroflexota > Dehalococcoidia > Lucifugimonadales > UBA2985 > DAOUJW01. Next base: position 32,294 of record DAOUKT010000007.1, on the reverse strand, counting down.
TCTCTCGGTTCCAGCGTTTCGGTTCCAATAGTTGCCGTGGTCATCGTTTCCTCCTTGCGAATCCAAGTTTGTGTAGTGTCCGGTGGTTCCATTCGGTTCCCAAGTTCTGTCCTGCAAAAACCTGCCCTTTTGTGAGATCGCACCTCCTTGAAGAGTGAACTGGAAAGAGTGAATTGGTGTGGTTCGACGCCTGCCTCATGAGCATGGGACGTGTCAGTGGGTACTCCACTGAGCGCACACGCTCCCAGGTTGAACGTCATACGGGAAGCGGTGGAGTGAAGGAGAATCGGTGTGGGGAATGGACGCAGCTCGGCCCTGGTCCTAGTCACTGGAATGCGACCCGGGAAGAGTCGAGGGGCATGAAGCGGCCGGCCTGCTCAAGAGGGCAGTCCGGCGCACGTTGAAGCTGCGGGCAGGCTTCAGAAGGCCCGTCCGTAGTCGTGTTGAACCCGTCGAAGTGCGAACGGCACTCCGACCTGTGCCGTCCTCGCAGCTAATGCGAGGACATCCCGGCTTTCGATATGGCACTTGGGGGAGCTGCGCTCAACCCCTCCACCGCATCACGCAGCCGAAAGGCGCTTGTCCCTCATGGGAGACCGTTCGGAGAGCAACGCTCGATCCTATGCGGCCTGTCCCGGGTCGGGGACCGGACCCTCCAGGTTTCTCGGCAGGAAGCCCTGGAAAAAGCCAAACAACAGGGTCAATTATTGCCAGTCGCAAGGCCATGTCAAGCGATCTGCGGCGACTCCTTACTCCGGTGTGACAACAGTTTGACACGAGTTTGACAGAGCCATCGCCGATACCTCGGACGTGCTCACAACGGCGTCCTCCAGAACCTATCCACCGGCGAGGACTCTTCTCAACCACCGCCTTAGCTGCGCAGGAAGCCCGCCTCTGCGACTCTCCACCATGGCACGGGTCCGCCTCTCAAGCTCGTCTCTTCTCTGGTATCGGTCCCAGGGGTGCAGAGCCGGAGGCAGGGTGAGGCCATACTCCCCGATCAATGCGACTTCCAGCTCCCGCAGTCTGTCCACGGACCGCTTGGCGCTCCTTGAACCACCACCGGCCAGGACTTCCACCCGGACAAGCCTCCACTCCGCAACCAGGGCCGCCGCCTCGCCATATACATCCTCCTCGCCTGCCTCATGCTCCAAGGTCACCAGCTCTTGGTAGACCCTTGGAGATGACCCCGTCGGTCGCTCACCCACCTCCGGGGCATCGGACATCTTCGCTCCCCGTCCGGCGTCACGCCGGTTGGTTCTTCGTTCCAAGAGAATGACGGCTTCCGACTGCTCTTCCAAGGCCTCACGCAGTTCCTTCAGTTCACCCTGAAGGGCCTTCACCAGCTCCTCGACCCTGATCTCTGAATCTCCAACCTTCGACTCCAGGGCATCCATGCGCTGCTGCAAGGACCGGACCGTCTCCCTCTGCCTGGCAGCCGCAGACCCTCCTCCCATGAGCAGGTGTTTCTCCAGGGCGTCCCTCAACCTGCGGTTTGGCAGGCCGGCCTCGAACGCCCTGTAAATGCTGCGTTCGCTGAGCCCCAACTGGTCGGCCACTCTCTGTATGCCTTCCTCATCCACCATCTCCTTCAGCAGCGTCATGGCTCTCATGTCACGCCTGTTCTCAAGGCCCCGGCCTCTATCCGCGACAAGTTCCTGCTCAACGTTGGTATCCCTGAACTTGCCTGACATTTTTTCAGTTTTCCTATCTGGAGTTGTCATTACGCTCCCTCTACAGCTACTGACATTCTGTCAGCTTTGGTATCTGAGCCTGTCACTGCTGACCTGAACCGGCTGTGGAATCGCCTGCTTACTCGGATATGACTCCGGTGCGACTCTAAGCCTTCGACAAACTGCGACTCAGCTACGAGACAACCCGGCCCTCTTCCTCTACTACCGGCGCATTCGCCTGTACAGCCCCATGACACCATGAAAGACCCTTGGGAGTGAACGTCCTGTAAGGGGGGCCTCTGCGCGGCCCCCCCTCACAAGCCATAGGCACAGCGTTCCCTGCCCGTCAAACTCCACTGCCGTAATCCGAGTTCCCTCAACAGGGGAAAGGAGTGCCATGGAAAACCGGGATTCAATGCACATCTCCCCGGACCGCCGAGTGTTAAGGGTGAGGTTGGGAATGCTGGCGTCGATGGCGACGGCTTTGCTGCTCACCGTCCTGGCAACCCTACTTGCTGGCGGGTCGGTCCTCGCGCAGACGCCGCCCCCGGACGGAGTCTCCCTGGTCAACCGGGACGAGGGGTTCGTCGAGCGCAAGGGCGACGGCCTATTCATCGCCAGGCCGGTGTTCAACCGTCAGCTGGACACCCTCTACTACGGCGTCCGGGACCCCGACACCGGCGACTGGCTCGCCCCGGTCTACCGGGTGCAGGGAGGGGAGAGGAAGCTTCGAGACGGATGGCAGTACACCTGGGAGTATCCCTTCAGCGGCCAGGAACTCCTGGACCCAGAGAGACCCTTCCTGCTGGTCGTACTAGCGCCCGACCCTAACGGGAACGGGGTCCACACCTTCCACGCCGTAATTCCGGTGCACCAGCCCGGCAACCTCTGGGACCGGGTGCTGGCGGCGCTGGAGCCCAGCAGGTGGGCAAGGGCCCTGGCCGGGTGGGTCGTGGAGGGCGTCCACGGAACGCTCTGCGGAGTAGTGGAGAAAGCCTCCGGCCGGAACGCGGACAACTGCTAGGAGGAATGCACAGCCATGAACGATGTCATTACGGGAACCCCACCTGGACTCACCTATGCACACCCCCTCGTAATGGAGGCCTGGGCCGCAGTTTGGGCCGTGACCTCCGGGGCCCTGGTGGTGATCCTGGGGTGGACGGGACTGAACCTGGTGGTGCAGGAGCACCTGGGAAGAACCCAGGCCGGCTGGAGGGAGATGGTTCCCAGGCTTGTCCTGGGGCTCGTGGGCGCGGCGACTTCCCTCTGGTGGTGCGCGCTGGTAATTGACGTTGCCGACGCTGTCTCGGGATTCGTCGCCTCATCCCTGGGAGTCACCCCCGGTGACCTCATCAGGTCAACCCTGGAGACCTTTAGCACCTCGGTCGTGTCGGGCAGCGCCGGCATGGCCCTGCTGGTGGCAGTGCTCTACCTGGTCTACGGCTTCTTCGTTCTGTATGTCCTGGTCCAGATGGTGCTGAGGCTGGCCCTCATTGACATCCTGCTGGCCCTGGCTCCCGTGGCGCTGGGACTGTGGATTCTGCCCCACACGGCGGGTTGGGGGAGGCAATGGCTCAGGCTATTCATGACGACTGTGTTCCAGCAGGCCATCCAGCTCATCGCCCTGGCGCTGGGGCTGGGATTCCTGGAGGAGTTCGCCGGAATAGCCACCTTCGAGGCTTCCCAGGACCTGGTTTGGAAGCTGCTCCTGTCCATAGCCTTCATATACACGGCCACGAAGGTTCCATCCATGCTGGGCAACGCCGGCACCTTCGACTCGTGGCTTCACACCCTCTACTTCGGCATGACCCTGCCCGCAAACCTGGTCAGGTCCGCAAGGACCTTGGGGATCATGGCCGCTGGTGGAGCCGCCGGAGGTCCGGTGGGGATGGCCGCCGCGGCAGCGGGAGGCGGAGTGGGACTGGGGACGGCAGCGTCCATCGCCCGCTCCATGGCTGGCATGGCGACGGGGTCGGGGCAGGGCGGAGGAACGCCGAGGAGCGGAGGCGAATAGGAATCGCGGCACAGGCTCGCAGGAGAGATATGCATGGAAGGGGTGTGAAATGTTCGGGTAGCAGGGGACTGACTACAACGGTCCGGGAATCACAAGTGAATCGAGAGAGGAGAGACGAAAGTGGAACAGCTGACACAGACAATTTCCAACCTGGTGGGACTGCTTCTGGGACTGGTGGGCGCGGTGGGAGTGGGCTTCTTCATATACGGAGCATATCTGTACCTGACGGCCTCGGGAGCGCCTCACCAGATGGAACGTGGCAAGAGCGCCATGATGACCGCCCTCGCGGGGATCATCCTGGCTATGGTGGCCTACGGAGTGGTGGAGTTGGTCATCAACGCGGTGGTGGACCCCAGCATTACCCCAGAACTACCCAGCCCGGCGACCCCGACCCCGACACCCGATGGCGGCTAGGTAGGGCAGGAACCAGAGAGGAGGAATGAAGAATGAGAGAGCACGAAGTGCCGACACACCTGCAGGCCGAGGACCGGGTGCTACTGTGGTTCACATTTCCCCAGATAGTGGCCGTGATAGCGGTGTGCGCCCTGGCCTATGGCGTATACCGCTACGCCCTTGGACCATCCGAGCTGCGGATAGCGCTGGCCGTGTTTGTCGGCGTTCTGGGCATTGTGTCCATAGTGGGGAGAATCGGAGGCAGAGGATTGCCGGCTGTACTGGCGGACCTGCTGAGGTTCCGCCTCGCCCCCAGGCGCTACTCAGGGGCAGTGGCGGACCTCGTTCGTGGTGAGGCCCCATTTCAGCCTCATAGGGAGTCCCGACAACTGAAGATGGCGGCCACGATAGGCAGGAGAGCCCTGCGCAGGCTTAGAAGAAAGAAGGGTAAGGAGGAGCGGAAGAGGGGACGGATTCCGTTTCGCCCCCACAGGTGGTTTGGAGAGCGCAAGAAGGGGCCGAAGGATGAGGGCGGAAGGGAGGCGAAGAAGCGCAGGAGACCCTGGCGGTTGACGGTGGCCCTCGCCGTCATGTCAGCCCTCCTTCTCATGCCCGCTCCGGTCCTGGCCGAGGAGGACTGGCTGGCCGAGATCGACTACAGGCCTCCGGAGCAGGTTCCGGGCAGAAGGCTCTTCGTCGAGGAGCTACAAGTATCGGGAGACTCGGCGAGGGTGACGCTGAGGGCTGCCGCAGACCTGGACCTGTGGTCCAGGTCCGACGGCGGAGTGCAGGGAATTCAGATGCTCTTCTCCGGCTTCTCCCGCCTGGAGCAGGGGGAGAGCGTAGTCTACGACCTCCCGCTTTCGGGTGGCTCTCCCTCCCTCACATTCTCGTGGGAGGACGGACTGGGACAGGCCGGGGCGCTCTCCTTCGAGGGCGACCGGCTGCCGTACCCGCTGCCGTCGGTGGAGGGTGAAGTATGCGACCTCCGGGTGACATCCCTGGGATGGAGGCCGGGAGTGGTGGAAGGCTCGCTGGAATCAGAGTGCGTCACCGAGTTGGAGGAGAGGATGAGTCTGCAGACAGTGTCCGGCCATGAGAGCGTAACCGAGACGGCGGTCATGGAGGCGACGGTGACAGCTAAATCCGGCAGCGTCACCGCCAACGTCGGCGGAAACTCGACCACAACTCCCTTCGTGCCAGATGGTGAGACCGCGTTAAGCGTACCGGTTTCCGGAGACGGCGTTATCCATTTCATCAGCCTGGAGACCCGGGTGCAGGCGGCCGTCGAAGTGGAAGTACCGCCCCTGGTGCGCCTCACCCACCGCCCGGAGAGGACGGAGAAGCGCACACAGACGGTGAGCCTTCTCAGGCCGGGGACAAGCGAGACCGTCAGCGAGACGGTCGACTTTGAGCACTGCGACGGAACGTTCAGCAGGGAAACCATATCGGCCACGCTGTCGATACCCGAAGCGACTGTGCAGCAGGACGTGGTCCTGACCATAGTCCACCCGGAGCACGTGAGCGCAGAAGTTGAGGACCGGGACCCGCAGGTGAGAAGCAGGAGCGAGACCCTGCCAATGGCTCTGAGCGTAGGCTCAGACGAGCCCTTCAAGACCCTGGAACTGCCGGAGCAGGAGGATGAACCTGACCCCGCGGAGCAGACTCCCCTGACTGACGACGAGGCATCCGACCTCCTGGATTACGCCTTGGGTCTCATCCGGTGGAGGCCGTGGTGAGAAGACTCGCCGCGGCCATCCTCCTATTCAGCGCCGCCCTGGCTGCCCTCGGCGCCACGCCAGAGGAGACGGCGATGCTGGAGGCATTTGACGGGGCGCTCACGGCAATGGCATACGCCGGAGCGGGGATGTGTCTCTTCGCCATAGTGTGGGCGGGTTTCGTCCTCATGGCGGAGGGAGGCGAGGAGCGGGGTGGAGGCAGGGCCAGAACCGCTGTCCTGGGAGCCGTGCTTGGCCTAGTCCTGATTCTGTCGGCCAAGGGCGCGGCCCTGGCGCTCCTCGGCGGCATCTTACCCGTTCCCTGACGGGAACACGAGAGATAGGAGAACACGCAATTGAAACCGAAGGTAAAGATTGGCATACCCAGGTTGAGGCCGGCCTTTCTCCGCAGGGGAATACCTCCCTCCCAGGAGAGTCCGGCCCAGCCCGAACCCAGGCCCCCACTGCCACTGCCCCAGCTCTTCATGCTATCCCACCTGGAAGAGGACGGGCCCGTGAGACTGGACGGGGTGAAACTGTCCGTATGCGAGTTAATGGGGCTGGAACTCGACGAACCCAAAATAGGAGCCTTCGCTGGCGCCCTCAACGCCCTGGACTTCCCGGTCCAGCTGCTGGTGCGCCAGCACCCTCCGGTACTAGGACGGCTGCGGGAGACCCTCAAGGAGGCCGAGCCGGGGGATCTACCCCACAGGACCAGGGATGCGTCTGAGTCGCTTAGGAGGCTGCTCTCGGAGATGGAGTCCAGGGACGGCATCCTGGACCGCCGCTTCTACGCGGTTTGCGACTACCAGAAGGCCGAGGACCTCCACGGGCTGCTGGCCAGAGCGGGACTCTCCGTGCACCCCCTCAAGGGACGGCAGCTCCGAATGTTCGTCGCGGCCTCCACCCTGGGAGGCTCCCCAAGGGATATGGAAGAAGAGGACCATGTGGAGGCTGAGGTGAACCGCAGGGAAGTGAGGGTGGGGGGACACCTGACCCGGACCCTGCACCTGGGAAAGTGGCCCAGGGCCCTGGCCCCCGGCTTCCTCCAGCGACTCATGGCCGCAGGCGCTCCAATGGACGTGTCCCTTCACTTGGGTCCCATACCGGCGGAGCAGGCGTCCCGCACCCTGGAGTGGCAGAAGGTGCGCTTCGAGTCGGCCCAGTCCCTGTCCCTCCACAGGGGGCGCACCATGTCCCCGGAGGCCGAGATAGCCTTGGAGGACGTGAGCCGTCTGAGGGACGAGGTGCAGAGGGGAAGGGAGAGGCTATTCCACTCCTGCCTATCCATCACGCTCCACGCCAGGGACGGCAGGACCCTGGACGAGATGACCCGCAGGGCCAGGGGCCACTTCGCAGCCACCCTTGGGAAGCTGGACGCGCTCTCCTTCCGGCAGAGGGAGGGGCTGCTATCAACCCTGCCCCTGGCCCTCAACGTCCTGGGTTCCTGGCGAACCCTGGACACCTCCAGCCTGGCGAGACTCTTCCCATTCTCGCCCCCTGACCTGGACACCCGTAGCGGGACCCTCTACGGCGTGGACCTCAGGGCCTGCTCCCCGGTGGTGTACGACCCCTGGGACGGCACCCACCTCAACGCCAACACCGCGGTCCTGGCGCGGTCCGGCTCAGGGAAGTCCTTCGCAACCAAACTGGGCGTCCTCAGGGGAGTGTGCCGGGGCGTCAGGGCCTATGTCATAGACCCGGAGGGGGAGTACGCCGACATGGCCAGGGCCGCAGGGGGCAGGGTGCTGTCTCCGGGTGTGCCGGGGCAGGGTATGAACCCCTTCGTCATAGATCGGGGCGACGGTGAGGAGATGCTGCAGCGCATAGGAAGTCTGAGGAGGTTAATCGAGGTGATGGTCGGTGAGAGCCTGGGGGCCCAGAGAAGGGCTTCGTTGGACCACGCCCTGGCGGCCTACTACGGGGAGTCCAAGGAGCGCACAGGCTTCGGGGACTTCTACAGGCACCTGCAAAGTGACGGTGACGAGGACCTCTCCAGGCTGCTGCGCCCATTCGCGACGGGAAGCCTGAGACATCTGCTCTCCGACGAGGGGGACGACCTCCTGTCCAACGAGGCCCTGGTCACAGTGTTCGATCTTCGCCTTCTGGAGCCGGAACTGCGTCCCGCCGCCGCAATGGTGTGCACCGAGACGGTGTGGGCCGCGGCGGCAAGGGACCCCAGGCCGAGGCTGCTGGTGGTGGACGAGGTGTGGAGCATCATGCAGCACCCTGAGGGGGCCGCCTTCATGGTCAGCATGGCCAAGCGGGCCAGGAAACACCGGCTGGGGCTCCAGTTCATCACCCAGGACGTCCAGGACCTGCTAAGCGAGGACTCCTCCAGGGCCATCACCGGCCACTCAGGGAGGGCGCTGCTCCAGAACGCGGCCTTCAAGCTGCTTCTACAGCAGGACGCCGCGGCCATATCAACGGTAGGCGAGGCCTTCGACCTGCCGCCGGAGCTTCAGCGATGGCTTCTCTCCTGTCCCAGGGGCGACGGGCTCCTGCTGGCCCGTGGAGGGAGGTTCCCAGTCCGCATCGAGGCCACCCCCGAAGAGACGGAGATCATCGAGTGGAGGCCAGGAAGAGACAGCAGGCAAAGCTGAAGTCTTCCACCGTACCGTACGAACCCAGACTACCAACTTGCGCGAAAGGAGCCAAATCATGAGATCGAAGCTGGCCAGGATGATACTTGGCGAAGACAACTCCAAACCCCCGGCGCTACTATCGGTGACCCCACCCAGGACGGGGGAACGCACCCTGCTGGGGGTGGAGAACATGCTGCAGTCCATAGCCGTCCCAGAGCCCTTCTCCCTGGAGCTTGCGGGCGATTCCGAGGGAGTGACCCTACTGGCCCGTTGCCTGGACAGGGAGGTGGTCCGGGGACAGATTTCGGCGCACTACCCCCAGGCCCGGGTCAGCGAAATGCACTCAGAGGATGACCCGCTCCTTCTCGCTGAGGACGAGCTGGCTTGGAGCATGTCCCTGCGGGCCGGAGGCCCGGTGTACGTGCCCCTGAGGGCATTCAGGGACGACGACCTCCTGGACCCCGGGTCCGACCCACTCATCGCTCTGCTGGGAGCCCTATCCAACCTGAACCGCGGAGAGCGCATAGTCTCCCGGCTGTTGCTGCGCTCCCTCGGACCGGACTGGTCCCAGTCCCACATGGTCAGGGCACACAAGCGGCCCGTGACCGAGCCGAGGGATCCCTCATACACGTACCAGACCAGGCCCCTTCAGGTGGACGGCATCACCATGGCCGTGCTGGGTCTGGGAGCGCTGGGAGCGCTGAGGGGGTACCTCTGGGTGCAGGCTGGGGAGGTGTGGAAGACCGGCTTGCTGGGCGCGGGCGCGTTGGCCGGACTGGTCTTGGCTTCGTGGGGCTGGTGGCGGTGGAAGAAGGCCCGATCCAGGGTCTACGACCCCCTCTTGATTAGGGAGAAGGTCTCCCGCATCGCATTCGACGCCGAGGTGCAGGTTGTCGCCATACTTCCAGGCGGAGACCTCGAAATCTCCAGAGACCGTGCTGAGAGAATTCTGGCGCCCGTCGCTGCGGCCTACCGGCACTACGACCACCCGGCGGGAGCGCGCTTCAAGGTGAGCGGCATTCGGAGAGTCTTACCCAACCCCTCGATTATGCACCCGTCGGGCGCGGGGTTGTTCGGCAGTCGAAGCGTACTGGGGGTGAGGGAGGTCGCATCGCTGTGGCACCCGCCGGGAGCCAGGGACGACACGCCCCTTGTGGAACGCTCCGGGGCCAGGGTACTGATGCCGTTGGCAAAGGGAGTCCGGACCGGGGCCGTTGTCGGCGACACCACGGCGGGCAGGCCCAATCCCATCAGCTTCCCGGAGGATCTTCTGCGCCGTCACCACCTGTACGTGGCCCGAACGCGCATGGGCAAGTCCACCCTGATGCACCACATCGTCGCCCACAAGATGAGCGCGAAGGCGGCGGGCAGGGACGGGGACGCCATAGTGGTAGTCGACCCCCACGCCGACCTGGTGGGCGGGCTGCTCGAACACGTGCCTCTGTCCCTGGCGAAGAGTGTCCGCCTCATAGACCTCTCCGACGAAGCCCGCTCGCCGGGCATCAACCTGCTGGATACCCGCATCTTCGCAGACAGGGACCGCACCGCGGACTCAGTGGTCCGAGTGGCCAAGGGTTTGTGGGACCAGTGGGGTCCCAGGATGCAGTCCATTCTGGAGCAGGCCATCAAGACCCTTCACGAGGCAAACGCGCACCCCTCTACGGACGAGCATGAACAGCACACCATCCTGGACGCGCTCCCTCTGCTCTCCAACGACCCCTTCCGCAACACCGTTCTGAAGAAGGTGAGCGACCCATACCTGCTCGACTGGTGGGCCAGGGACTTCGGGGGCTGGCGCCAGGACTACAGGGCGGAGGCCCTAGCCCCGGTGCAGACCCGGCTCTCCTACTACGCCTCATCCAAGCGGGCCAGGGCCATCCTTGGACAGCCGCGATCAACCATAGACCTGAGGGAGACCATCCTGGATGGCGGCATCCTATTGGTGTCAACCGCACAGGGGGTGGTCGGCAGGGATGTGGCGGCCCTGGTGGGCTCGTCCCTGCTCAACCTTGTGGACTCAGTGATCAGGGAGCAGGGTGGGATGCTCCCCCAGCAACGGAGGGGAGCCCTAGTCGTGGTGGACGAGATGCAGTCAATGCCCGGGGTGGACTACGAGTCGATGCTCAGCGAGCTCGGCAAGTTCGGGGCGTCCTTCATACTGGCCACCCAGAGCCTGGCCAAGCTGGAGGACCTTTCCCGCACCATGCGGGACACCATCCTGGCCAACGTTAGCTGTCTCGCTGTCTTCCAGGTTTCGGGTTCCGACGCCCGCCATCTGGTGTGGGAGCTTGGCAAGGACCGGGTGACAGAGGACGACATCACGTCCCTCGCGGTTCACCACTGCTACGTCCGGGCCACCGTGGGCACGGAGCGATTGCCCGCGTTTTCCATGGAGGTGAGGAAGCCCGAGGAGGGAGACCCCGACATGGCAGACTACATCCGTGCTGGCACGTCGTCCTACGTCCTGGGGGCCGACGAGATAAGGAGTCAGCAGGCGGAGGGTTTGATGAAGGTGGCGGAGTACAGGAGGCGCGCCGAGGTCGAGAAGAATGAGAACAAGGCCCCCCAGACCCCGAAGGGCGGCAACGCCGACGACCTCGACAGGCGCAGGCAGCGATCCAAGCGCAACTCGTCCGGGAGCAACGACAGTGAAACGCAAGGCGGAGAGCGGGAGCAGGACCATGAGGAAGATCCCACGGAGGTGGAAGCCTCGGAGGAGAAGTCGTCGTGACGTCCCTCGCTAGGTGCAGGACTGAATTGCTGAGGCTCCTCTCCGACATGCCCTTTCTTGACCGACTGGAGATGGTGTACATCTCCGGCTGGTCAAGGGGAGCCGTATACCCTGCCGTGGATAGGTTGGAGGCCGAAAAGCTTGTGGGCTTCCTATCCCATGCCTCCGACCTCCTCCCACCAACCCGGCGCTACTACCTGACTTCCGGCGGCGTTGACCGACTCGCCCGGAATACGGGGGTCGCCGTTGACTCTCTCCTCCACTCACACCCGGTATCCTCCCAGTGGAGACGAGTTCTCATGGAGCGGCTGGATGGGATTGCCGTGGTATACCGGCTGGCCTCGTCCGTCTCCAACATCGAGCGCCCCATCCGGTTCCGGTGGTTCAGGTCGAGGCCGATGGACGCTGTCATCGCTCTTCCGGACGGCAGGACAATCGCAGTGGTCAGGCAGGGTCCGACGTCGGACAGGACGGCCTTCTCCAAGCGCACGTGGCGGCTGAAGCAAGTGACAAGGCCTTCCGCCGTCCTGGTGATTACTCCCGACGAGGTGAGGCTCAGGTATGCCCGCAGGAACCTGTCGTCCTCGCAGTCACTGACCCTCGTTGCCCTGGAACGGGAAGCAGTCAGCGCCGGCCCCGACGCTCCCATCTGGCGTACACCCTCCGGCTCGACGATGTTCGACCTTCGCAGCGCCCTATCTTATGCGGGAGGCGAGGGCGGGCCAGTCGAGGAAGAGCAGATGAAGAGAGTGACCCTGCCGGAGGAACTCCACATCGATGCTGCTAAGGACGATGCACCCGGCTGGATAATCCCCGCTGTATTGAAGCCCGCCGAGAAACGGGCTCTCGAATTGGCTTCAGACTGGCCCTGGATCAGCGCTCCGCACCTGGGCTCCCTTATGGGCGTCAGGAGATCCATGCTCGCCCGCATCCTGTCTCGCCTGCTGAAGTTGAAGCTAGCCATCAACTCTGAGGTGGAAGGAATGCGCCGGTTGGCCCTCACGGACCGAGGAATCTCCCTTCTTGCCCGGAGGGATCGTGTGTCCGTTGGGGCCGCAAGGCGGAGGTGGAGCGCTGCCCTTCAGGACATGGATCTGGGATTGACATGGCGGAATGTCTCCGGACGCAGGAGCAGGCAGCTCCTGAGGAACCTGGAGCACACGAGTGCGGTGCACTGGTTCCTGGCGGCCCTCGCAAGCCAGGCCCCGGCTCGCGGCTGGGATGTCTTGCAGCTGGACCCCCCGCGGCGCGCCTCCCGGCACTTCCGTCACGAGGACGTGGTTCGTTCCATCAATCCCGACGCGTTCGGCATCCTGCAAAAGCGCGGCAAAACAGCGCCGTTCTTCCTGGAATGGGAACGACGGGCGGTTCGCCCCGTGACAATGACCGACCGCATCGCTCCGTACCTTCGCTACTACTCCTCCCAGCGGCCCACCGACGACAACGGTTCCAGTCCCCTGGTGCTGGTCGTATTCGAGGAGGAAATTCCACAGGCGCACTTTCTGAGGGTCGCCAGGGAAGGGATGGAGCGGGCCGGAGTCGAGGCTCCTCTGCTGGTTTCCCACAGGGGATTGCTCGAGCGTGTTGGGCCATTGGGTCCCGCGTGGCTGGACGTGGATGGGTGGGAGCCCGCAAAGCCGTTCAATGGTCCCTAGAGGCCGGGCCACGCCTCCCGCATCTACCTCACCGAATGCGCTTGAATCTCATTGGGGGAGGAGGACTTCAGTCACGTCATCCTCTGTGGCATGACTGTCCGGCGCCTTGTAACCGCTGTTTTCCGGGTACAACAGGACGTTTCTCAGCCCCATTCGGTCTGCAAGCGCCAAGAGGTGGAACAGGTGAATGGAACTGGGTACTACGCCGCTTCGCCATGCCCGGAGAAGTTTGGGCTGCACACCCAGCCTGTGAGCCAGGGATCTCCACGAATGCCCTGAGCGCTCTTTGAATCTCAACAGCCTCGCAGGGAAATCCTCTGGGAACGAGTTCCTCACCGGGCGGTACACTCGACGCTGCCGTCCCACGAGGCTAGTCCTCCAGGCCGAATGCCGACGTCACGCCGGGAAACAGCACGGCCATGCCGCCTGGAACGCGGCGGGCCAGCTTCATCAGGTCGGGCAGGGCGGAGCCCCTGGGGTCGGCGCCCTTTCGCCACGAGGTCACCCTCTCGTACTGAACTCCCAAACACGCCGCAAGCTCCCCCCAAGACATGCCAGTCAGCTCCAGGAAGCTCTCCAAGCGCTCAGGGAAACCCGCGGGAAACTCCTCGGAAGCGCAGTCCATCTCATCTGCTGTAGTCTTCAAGCTATAGACTCCTTCCTGTTGTTGTCGCTATGTCGTTCGAGAAAAGCCGCTATTTCCTGATTGGCTGGGGGAGGTCCTCCAACAGCAGGATTCTCAGTCCTCCCGGGACTCGCGCCGCTAGGCGGAACAGCATGTACATCGCGTCCCCGCATGGAGCGGTTCCATGCCGCCACCTCTCCACCTGTCTTGGGTCAACACCCAGGCACCATGCAAGCCCCTGCCAGGTTAGCCCCGCCCTCTCCTTGAGCAGCCGAATCCGCCGGGGAAAGTCCTCCGGCAGCAGACACTCCTCCATGGTCAGTTGGGGCGGAATCAGGTTTTTAGCGGGCACTGTAATCCTCCATCGCGAAGAGCGCGTCGAAATCCTCAATGCCCAGGGCTTCCTGCATCCTCTGCCTGATTGCGGCAGACGGGCTTCGTCTACCCCCTATGAGCAGAGAGATATACCCGGGCGTAATCCCCACTACACGGGCCAGATCGCTCTGGGTCATGTTCAGCCTGTCGAGGATTTCCCACAGAGCCTCGGCCTTGAGTATCACCCGTCGGCGGGAGTTTCTGCTAGCCATCGGCTTCCTCCGATGGAGCAATCGACTGGCCTGGGGTGACCACGCTGTCCTTCTCGTTCAAGTCAGGGTCGAGGTCTCCAGCAAAAGGCCCGATAGCCTCGCCGCTCTCCGCTCTCATCAATGCGAGGTGACGACGAGCGATCAGCCCGGCCAGTATCCTCAGGCCGTGAATCCTGATCTCCTCCTGCTCCGGGGTGAGTTTTTCGGAATTCCTCACATCAACTACCCTCGTGCGAAATCTGGAGGTGGCGCTCTGCCATGCTCCGGTAGTATAATGGCGCCCACGAACCATTGTTCGTCGTGCTAATGCAGTGTATCAAGATAGTGGTACAGACGACAATAGATGAAAAGCCAGAATGCACTCCTACTTGACAGTTGCTTACTGCAATATGACAATAGATCGACAAAAATTTACCGAGTTGCATGTCCTACTCCAGTAGGACAGCCTAGATACACGATTGGGGAATGGCATGAACGAGGATACCGACAACGGGGGATTGGAGATAGGGCCACTACTGAGAAGGCTAAGGGGCGATATCAGTCTCAGAGAGGTGCGCCGTTTGTCGGGCATATCGAATTCCTACCTCTCGGAGATCGAGCGGGGGGAGCGTCGCCCCGGAGTGAATTTGCTCAAGAGGCTGGCGGCCCTTTACGGTGTCGACGTGAAGCGCCTGCTGAGAAGTGCTGGGTATCTGGACAACGAGGAGGGGCAAACGGACAACGACCCACTGGAGGTCGACAGGGCTTACCGGTACGTCCTGGAGGATCCGGAGTTCCGGTTCGGAACTAGGCCGCGGGGACCTTTGGACATTGAGGCCAAGCGGTTCATAGTCGAGATGTACGAGCGTCTGACGGGAAAGAGGCTTCTGGATTGAGCAGGGACCTGATTGCCGAGTTCTGCCGGCAGCTGGTGGATGATTCCCGCTATGGCACACTACCGGACCCGGCCTCGACCGCCAGGTCCTTCGTGAAGTTCTTCTCGCTTTCCGGAATCCCCACTCTCCAGCGACTCAAGGAATTGCTCGCAAGAGCCGGAATCGGCCTGGCCGTCGCATCGAATCTCCCCGGCAGCTACAGGGGGTTTCACGCTGGCCATGCGCAAGGGCCATACCTGATACACTACGACGCCTCCGAGTGGAGCGGAGCCCAGGAGCACACGGTTCTCCACGAGACGTATGAGATCATCATCGAGAGACTCAGAGACATCCACCCCTCGCACCGGTATCCAAGGGGCAAGAGGCTGTGCAGGCAGGCGGACAGATTCGCCGCATCTGTGCTCGTGCAGCCGCAGCTGTTTTCCATAATGGCGGAGACCACGGGATTCGACGTCGTCGCCCTGCAGCGCCTCTACCGTCGCTCATATTCCTCAATCTCCCTGCGCTTGGCGGAGGTGATGCGCCACCAGCCCCTCCTCGCCGTGCTGTACGAGCGAAAGGAGAGTGACGGAGAGACGGGACCCTTAGACTCCGAAGACCTAGCTTGTCTCAGGGCCACGGTAGTGGCGAGGACTCCCGGCTTCAGGCTGAGGACAAGTAGAAGACCCCTTTCCTGTCTGAGGGGGTTGCTGCCGAGGCGGGGCAGTTCGCCAACGCCTGGCTCCATTGGGGACACCGTCTTCAGGACAGGCTCTTCGGTTCACGTGGAGAGAGTCAGCGGATATGACCTTTGGAAATCGGACGACATCACCGTAGTGGCAAGGGCCGTGCTATGGGGAGAACGCGTGGCCAAGGTCGCCGTCGTGGCGGTTCCCTACAATGACCGGTCGGTCCTTAGACCCCAGCTGGAAAGCGACATCTTCCAGCGCATATCGGAGGCACATCAGGTCATTTAGGAGGCTTAAGGCGAATCCATTGTAGCCAAGGTGTGGAGACCTTGGCACATCAAGAAGAAACTCAGTAGTCGGCGGCGCGAGACAAATTGTGAAGGAGGTCGTATGAGAGTCGCAATATATGCACGTGTGTCATCGGAAAGGCAGGCTGAGAAAGACCTCTCAATCCCTGCCCAACTCAAAGCTCTCAAGAGTTATGCAATCAAACGCGAGTGGGATGTAGTGGCTGAGTATATGGACGAAGCCGAGAGTGCAAGGTCTGTAAATCGGCCCGCATTCAAGGAAATGATCACCGCCGCCAAGGGTAAGGTAAAGCCTTTCGATGCCATCCTAGTGTGGAAGCTCTCCAGATTCGCGCGAAATAGAGAGGACTCAGTAGTTTACAAAGCCCTGCTAAAGCGCAGACAGATTTCGGTCATTTCCATTAATGAGCAGGTGGATTCGAGCCCAGCGGGGTCTTTGCTTGAGGGGATTATCGAGGTTATAGACGAGTTTTACTCGGCGAACTTGTCTCAGGACACAGTGAGAGGGATGCAAGAGAATGCGCTTAGGGGATTCCGTAACGGTGGTCGACCCCCCTTCGGCTATAGGCTAGTAGCGGAGACCTACGGGGCGGTAGTAAAGCGTAAGATCGCTCCGGATGAAAATGAGGCACCCATTGTCACTAGGATGTTCGACATGGCCTCTCATGGGCAAGGTGCGAAAGCGATCGCATATTCGCTTAACGTACAGGGGTTGAGAACCCGCAGTGGAAGGCTCTTCGGGGCAACTAATATCAACCACATCCTGAGGAATGAAGTCTATGTCGGGACTCTTGTCTGGAACAAGTACAGCAGGACTCTGGCTGGCAGACAGAAGAGTACTGAAGAGGAGGTCATTCGCATACCGGATTGCCATTCCCCTCTTGTGGATAGGCATGTCTTTGAGCAAGTGCAGGCCTTGCTAACTTCAAGGCGACCGTCAGTGAAACACCCTATGAGGGTATCCAGTCAATATCTTTTGAGTGGACTAGCTCGTTGCGCCAGATGCGGATCAACTGCAGTAGGAACTAAGGGGAAATCCGGCAAGTACCTTTACTACAACTGCAACAACCGGATACTAAAGGGTCGGACAGCGTGTGATGCTCCGGCAGCTAACGCCAGAAAGTTGGAAGAATTCGTAGTTGACCGCGTTAGAGAGAACATTCTGACCAAAGAGAATCTAGGACAATTGGTAAGATTGACCAACCAAGAGTTGAAGGTGGACAGGCGTCGCTCCGAGAAGGAGCTCGAGCGCCTGGAACAGGAATCCAGATCTGTTGGTCAGAAACTAGCGAATCTGTATGCTGCATTGGAGGGCGGGAAAGTAGAGATAGACGATTTGGCTCCTAGAATCAAAGAGTTGAGGGCGCAACAGAGAGACTTGAGCAGTAGGAAGGAGGAGGCTTTGAAACATCAAGGCCAGCAGGGTCATCAACCTCTCGATGCTGCAGCAATGGAAAAGACAGTATTAGACCTACAAGACCTCCTAAGAAACGCGTCCTTCGTTGAGTCCAAGTCATTCCTCGCCTCGTTCATCAGAACGGTGGATTTTGATATTCGAAGAGTCAGCATTGAGTATACAATCCCGGTAGCCCTAGGCCGAGAGTTGACTGACAAGTACGAAGTACCTAACGTCGGAAGCGTTGGCTCCCCGAGTAGGATTCGAACCTACGACCTAGCGGTTAACAGCCGCCCGCTCTACCGCTGAGCTATCGGGGATTGAGGCCTGTGGAGGACGGAGGGACGCCGTGAGCGCCCGGACTTCGCCTCAACCCGTGTATTGTAGCATCAGCGCGGTCGGCCAACAAGCTGTTATTCCGGTTGGCAGGGCAGGGTCCGGGTTTGACCGGACGCTCAGGGCTGATATAATCCAATGGCCCCGGATTAACAGATCCCTGAGCCGGTCGGCGCGAGGATACGCCGTATCATGCGCCTGTATCGCTCGGGCCAATCCTGCGAGTGAGGTGTGACCTTTGGCCGCGTCCCATACCAACGAGAGCGTCCGCTACGAACCCAACGACATTCCTCCCCATCCCATAGCCATTGGCGCCGGCTTCCAGGCCGCCATGCTCATTGTGGCGCCGGTTGTTCTGACCGTGGTCATTGTGGCCCGGATTGCGGACCAGCCCGACTCCTACGTCGCCTGGGGCGCGTTCGCGGCGCTTCTGGTCAGCGGGATCACCACCACCCTCCAGGCCGTCCGCGTGGGGCGCATAGGGTCCGGCCACGTCCTCATCATGGGCACGTCTGGAGCCTTCATAGCGGTCTGCGTTGCGGCCCTGGTGGAGGGCGGCCCGGCCACGATGGCGAGCCTCGTCGTCATATCCTCCCTGTTCCAGTTCATGCTGGCGGCGCGTCTCTCCCTGCTCCGGCGAATATTCACGCCGGTGGTCTCCGGGACCGTCATCATGCTCATAGCTGCCACCGTCATGCCGATAATCTTCGATACGATGCATGACGTGCCGGAGGACGCGCCTGACACGGCGGCCCCGGTGGTGGCCCTGGCCACGCTGGCCACCGTCGTTGTTCTGGTGCTGCGCGCTCCCCCGACCCTGCGGCTGTGGTCTCCGGTCGTAGGCATTGTGGTGGGCTGCGTGGTGGCCGTGCCCTTCGGAATTTACGATATGCAACACGTGTTGGACGCGCCGTGGGTCGGCGTACCCATCGACTCATGGCCGGGGTTTGACATCACGCCGGGCGTTGAGTTCTGGGCGCTCCTGCCGGCCTTCATCGTGGTCACACTGGTCGGCGCAATAGAGACCATCGGCGACGGCGTTGCCATTCAGCGGGTGTCCCGGCGCAGGCCCCGGGCCACCGACTTCCGGGTTGTGCAGGGCGCGCTCAACGCCGACGGCGTGGGCAACCTGCTGTCCGGCATTGCCGGGACGCTCCCCAACACCACCTACTCATCCAGCATCTCCCTGGCCGAGGTCACAGGCATAGGCGCGCGGCGGGTGGGCGTCGTCATAGGCGTCATTTTCGTGGCGGTGGCGTTCCTGCCGAAGTTCACGGCTTTGATGATAGCAATTCCCTCCCCTGTTGCCGCCGCCTACGTCATTATCCTCATTGGAATGCTCTTTGTGCAGGGGATGAAGATAGTCATCCAGGACGGCGTAGACCACCGCAAGGCTGTTGTGGTGGGACTGGCTTTCTGGATTGGCACGGGGTTCCAGAACGCCTGGATCTTTCCGGACCTGCTGGGCGATGGTTTCCTGAGTGTCCTGCTGGGCAACGGCATGACCTCCGGCGCCCTTGTAGCCGTCATACTGGTGACGCTGCTGGAGCTGACGGGCCCCAGGCGCAGGCGGCTGCAGGTCTCCCTGGACGCGGACGCCCTGCCGAGCCTGGTGGAGTTCCTGCGCGGGTTCGCCTCCAGGGCCGGGTGGAACGGCGCTTCGACTGAGCGGCTGGTCCTGGTTGCAGAGGAGACGCTGGCCAGCCTGCTTGCGGAGGATGAGGACGACCCGGAGAGGGGCAGGCCGCGTCGGCTGATTGTCACTGCCCGCCATGCCTCGGGAGGCGCGGAGCTGGAGTTCGTGTCCGCAGGCGAGGGGGAGAACCTGGAGGACCGGCTGTCGTACCTGGGGGAGGCGCCGGACATACCGGACGGTCGGGAGATATCGTTCCGCCTGCTGCGCCACTACGCGTCGTCGGTGCGACACCAGAAGTACCACGGGGTGGACATCGTAACGGTCAGCGTAGTCGGTTCGCGATAGCGGGGCGTCCCGCGGTCGTAATGGCGCGATAGATTGCGCCGGGGTATAATTCGCCAACAAGCAATACCGACCGAAACTACGCCTAATCGATGACTAAGCACTTTGTAGAAGACCTCCTGGAGACGGTGGCCCTTGCCCTGCTGATGTTCCTGGTGCTGCAGGTCAGCGTGCGCAACTACAGGGTGGAGCTTTCCAGCATGGAGGCCACGCTGTTTCCAAAGGACAGGCTTGTGGTGAGCAAGCTGGTGTACGCGCACGTGGACTCCGAGACTATAGACCGGCTGGTGCCCTTTGTGGACGTCTGGGACGAGCAGAAGGAGCTGTTCCCCTTCCACCGGCCCAGGCGGGGTGACGTGATTGTCTTCAAATACCCCCTGGACCCCAGCCGTGACTTTGTCAAGCGGGTCATCGGGCTGCCCGGGGAGACGGTGGAGATACACAGGGGCACAGTGAAGATCGACGGCGAGGCGCTGGAGGAGCCGTACCTGGAGGAGCGGGACCTGAGCAGCCTTGGGCCGGTCCTGGTGCCGCCGGACAGCTACTTTGTCATTGGCGACAACCGGGACGGCAGCAGCGACTCCCGTCAATGGGGCCCCGTGCCTCTGGAGAACATTGTGGGCAAGGTGCTGGTGCGGTACTGGCCCCCCTACGAGTTCTCCTTCACGTCGGAGCCGTCGCGGGCGTCTGTTGATAATCCGCCATAGCTCATATAGAATCGGCCTACACCGCAGGGGCCGTTAGCTCAGCGGCAGAGCTCCGGACTTTTAATCCGGGAGTCCAGGGTTCGAATCCCTGACGGCCCACCTGAACGTTCAGACTCCGAGTGGCTCGCTCTGCTGGATCGATGCCCGCGGCTAGCATCCAGATGCACATTGAGCATGACTCAAGAATATTCCTTAGACACGTCCAAGGGGAAAGGGAAAGGACTGGTTCCGCGAGCGTCCGGTCAAGCGCTAAAGCGTAATCACATGCCACCACAAGAGAGCGTGCCCCTTTGTCGTATGCTTCTTGAAGTACCGAAGGGTCTGCAAATCGAAGTAGCTCACCTGATGCTACGGCGTCTGCCGATGGAATGCCTCTGTACCTGTTCATGGCGGCATTGGATTCGTTTGCCAAGGAGGCTAAGGACTCTGATGCATTGTGAATCTCTCGCCAAAGTTCGGGTTCCGCTCTCATGCAACTCCCCTATCCTCTTTCGCTGCCTTGGTTCTGGTTCATCAGCCTTTCGTACCGCCTAGCCCTCCTCCACTCCCGCTCCTCCATGTAGAGGCGGATGGCCTCCCGCAAGAGCTCGCTCACGGTGCGCTGCTCCTCCTTCACCACCTGCCGGAGCTGTTCGGCCATCGGCGGGGGCAGGGAGAAGGTAATGGTCTCGGTGTTTCTCGATAGCTTGGGCGACATGGTTGCTCTTTCCACTAACTATTATAGCACGGTGTCTTACTACATGTCATCACGCAACGCCATATTCAACCGACGCCGTGCGCTGCAACAATTGTCACGTTTCCACCTGTTGGGGGCTGACACCGGCTGACACCGTAGGTGTAGGAATGCCCTTTTGTCCCCCTACAGGAAGTGATCGGAACGGCGTAGTGGACATTATGCCACCGGGTCCGGGGCCGACAGGGGCCTCCTGTCGAGGGAGTGAGGGGGAGGAAGTATCCACGAGTCGCCCAGGATGCCACGCTTCGCAAGGGTCTTAGCGTTGGAGGTGATGATGGGGACTCCCTTCACCGTGTCGGCGACGTCCAGGAAGGCCTTCTCGCTGTCTGTGGACTCGAAGACGAAGAGCACTCTGGGTAGCGTCCCGCCGTGGTCCCGGCTGGCCCATCCGCTCCGAAAGTATCGGCGGTAGGACTCCAGCTTGGCGGGAACACGCTTCGGTGTAGTGGCTCGGCGCTCGTACTCCAGGAGGTAGTAATGCCACTGGCCCATGTACCCCAGTTGGAAGGATGCGTCGGGATGAATCACATAGTTGGCCCCCATGTACCAGTAGCCGGCTGAGGAGCGGGAGGTAGGCATGAGGTCCAGCAGCTCGTAGCCGGGAGTGCGGGCTACCTCTGCGGTCAGGGCTGCGGCGAAGTCGGTGATGCCGGCGTGATGCTCCATCTGAGAGGCCATGACTCTCAGCGAAGTCCCGAAGTAGACTTTGTTCCTGCTCTTGCTCTGCTTGTGGCGTCGTCTTCCGGTCCTAGCGCTCCACCGGGACAAGGTTAGGGACACGGATGCACGGTCACGGCGGGCCAGGTATGTCAGCCCATCATCGGTGAGTACGTGAAGCCGACCGTCTGCTCTCACTAGGCCGCGGCTGGTCAGCGAGTGCAACACCTGGTCAACTCTCCGGCGGGTGACTCCTCCCATGAGCCCGGCCAGCTGCTCCCTGGTGCACAGGGGCCAGGCCGCCAGCAAGTCCAGGACGTCCTTCTCACCACGGCCCAACTGCACAGAGAAGGACGGCTCCAGTTGCTTGGACGGTTCGGGCATGGACGCCCTGAGCCTGGAACGGTAAAGGGCGTCGGGATTTGGTCTGGGTGGCTGGTCGCTTGGAACTGGGTAAGCTTCCGCAAGGCGCTGCGTCCAATCGACGATGCCCAGTAAGGAGGTATCGGGAGAGATACTGACCGGCGGGCTGTTTCCCAATCCGTAACCACACTGTTGCCAGACCAAGGCCCAGGCGTCCCCAGCAATGACCTCCCCTTCGAGCCCCTTGATGCTTCCACCGACGGTTCTCATTACAGCGCTGGGGACAGTGCTCCCATCGTGGTCGTACTCCAGGTAACGCCAGAGAGTCTGGCGGGAGATGCCAAGTGCTTCCGCCGTCCGCTGGCGTCCGCGCCGTCTCACGTGGTATAACACGAAGTCGCGGATGTAGCGGACCAGGTCAGGGTGCATCCTTTTCTTCGGTTGTTTCTTCGCTTCCTTCGTGCTCAATCCTAGTCCTCCAGCGCCAGTGCTCAAAACTCCATTGTGAAGGGGAAATTGGCCCAATGTAATGGCTTATAAGCCATTGTATAGAAGGCGATTTTGTGGTATGGAGCGCCGATGAACGGGCCTGACAAAGACCTCGTTTCTCGTTGCTCCAGAACAAACGAAACATATGTTAAAATAGTCCGCAAGAGGCGGATGTCATGACCACGGCGCGAAGAAGACGAACGAGTTCTCAGGGAGACGGCAACGAAGCCTCGGACTACAGGTCCGAGCTTTGGCGCATGGCCGATGCCCTGAGGGGCAGCATGGACGCCGCCGAGTACAAGCACGTTGTCCTGGGTCTCATCTTCCTCAAGTACATCTCCGACGCCTTCGAAGAGGCCCACGCCAGGCTGGAGGCGGAGCGTGACCAAGGAGCGGACCCCGAGGACCCGGACGAGTACCGCGCCCAGAGCATCTTCTGGGTGCCGCCTGAGGCTCGCTGGGCGGCGCTGCAATCCCAGGCGCGCCAGCCCACCATAGGCCGTGCCGTCGACGACGCCATGACCGCCATCGAGCGGGACAACCCGGCTTTGAGGGACGTGCTGCCCAAGGACTACGCCCGCCCCGCGCTGGACAAGACCCGCCTGGGGCAGGTGGTCGACCTCGTGAGCAACATCAAGGTCGGGGGCGCCGACGCCCGCGCCACCGACGTGCTGGGCAGCGTCTACGAGTATTTCCTTGAGCAGTTCGCCCTGGCTGAGGGCAGGAAGGGCGGCGAGTTCTACACCCCGCGCTCCGTCGTGCGCCTCCTGGTGGAGATGCTGGAGCCCTACCAGGGCCGGGTGTACGACCCGTGCTGCGGCTCATCGGGCATGTTCGTGCAGTCGGCGGAGTTCGTTCGCGCCCACGCCAGCGGCAACGGCAACGGAGGCAGAGCCAGGGGTGACATCTCCATCTTCGGCCAGGAGTCCAACTACACCACCTGGCGCATGGCCCGGATGAACCTTGCTATCCGTGGGATAGAGGGCAGGATCGAGCACGGCGACAGCTTTCACAACGACCGTCATCCCGACCTGCGGGCCGACTACATCCTGGCCAATCCGCCCTTCAACGTCTCCGACTGGGGCGGCGAGCGGCTCCGTGACGACAGGCGGTGGGAGTACGGCGTCCCTCCGGCGGGCAACGCCAACTTCGCATGGGTGCAGCACTTCCTGCACCACCTCGCGCCTCGCGGCACCGCGGGCTTCGTGCTGGCCAACGGCTCCATGTCGTCCAACCAGTCCGGCGAGGGAGACATACGGAAGAACATCATAGAGGCGGACCTGGTGGACTGCATAGTCGCTCTGCCGGGCCAGCTGTTCAGGTCCACCCAGATACCCGCCTGCCTCTGGTTCCTGTCCCGGGGCCGTCGCAACGGAGAGCACAGGGACCGCCGGGGCGAGACCCTGTTCATCGATGCCCGCAGCCTGGGGCACATGGTGGACAGGACCCATCGAGACCTGTCGCCGGAGGACATCGCCCGCGTTGCAGACGCCTACCACGCCTGGCGCGGAGAGGAAGGTCACGGCGAATACGCCGACGTTCCCGGCTTCTGCAAGAGCGCGTCGCTGGAGGAGATTCGCAAGCACGGCCACGTGCTGACGCCCGGCCGGTACGTGGCCGCCGCGCCGCAGGAGGACGACGGCGAACCCTTCGAGGAGAAGATGGCACGCCTGACGGCCCAGTGGCGGGAGCAGCAGGCGGAGGCGCAGAGGC
The DNA here is from genome assembly GCA_034421015.1 of Dehalococcoidia bacterium. Taxonomy (GTDB): domain Bacteria; phylum Chloroflexota; class Dehalococcoidia; order Lucifugimonadales; family UBA2985; genus DAOUJW01. Next base: position 8,087 of record DAOUKT010000007.1, on the reverse strand, counting down.
TGGACGCGGAGATAGAGGCAAACCTGAAGAGGTTGGGCTTTGGCGCGAACCACGAGTAAGGAGGACACGAGATGATACGTCCGGTTGAAGTGGAGGCCAGAGAGGGATACCGGATTTGGCTCAGATACTCGGACGGCGCCGCCGGAGAGATCGACCTGTCGGGCGTGGTGGGGAAGGGAGTGTTCAAGGCTTGGGAAGATCCGGACTGTTTCAGGAAGGTACAGATTGACGCCCACGGGGCGTTGGTCTGGAACGACGACATAGACATGTGCCCCTATGCGCTGTATATGGAGCTAACCGGTAAGTCCTGGGAGGAACTGCCCATAGAAGCCGGGGTGGAGTGGAATGCCTGAGATATGCCGTTTCTATGGCATCATTATACGAATACACATTCGCGACCACGCTCCCCCGCACTTTCACGCTTTATATGGCGAACACGAGGCTCTCATAGAGATCATCAGCCTGGCGACGTTACACGGCCACTTTCCCCCACGGGCCAGCCGGCTTGTGTTGGAATGGGCCTCCATGCACCAGGACGAGATTATGGAGGCGTGGGAACGGGCGCAGCGAGCGGAGCCACCCGGCAGTATTGCCCCACTGGAGTAAAGCCTATGAACGACGAGTGGCGCGAGGTGACGCTTGGTGATGTATGTGCCAAGATTGGCAGCGGTGCAACGCCACGTGGTGGGAAGGATGTCTACCTGCAAGACGGCCCATATACCTTGATTCGCAGCCAGAACGTGTACAACGATGGCTTCCACCGTGATGGCCTGGCGTTTATCGGCGAACACCATGCCGATGAATTGGGGAATGTGGAAGTCTTTGAAGGCGACGTGCTTCTCAACATCACGGGCGACTCGGTCGCCAGGGTGTGTCAGGTTGTGCCTGACGTGCTGCCCGCGCGCGTCAATCAGCATGTAGCGATCATTCGGCCTGACTCGGTCAATCTTGATGCGGGTTATCTGCGCTATTACCTCGTGTCTCCAGAAATGCAGACCCTACTCCTGTCTTGGGCTGGTTCAGGGGGCACTCGAAATGCCCTCACGAAGGGGATGATTGAGTCTCTGGAAATCCCCCTCCCACCCCTACCGGAGCAGCGGGCCATTGCCCACGTGCTTGGCACCCTGGACGACAAGATTGAGCTGAATCGGCGTATGAACGAGACGCTGGAGCAGATGGCCCGGGCGCTCTTCAAGTCCTGGTTTGTGGACTTCGACCCGGTGCGGGCCAAGATGGAGGGACGGGATACCGGCCTGCCGCCGGACATAGCGGCGCTTTTCCCGGACCGCCTCGTGCCATCGGAGCTTGGGGAGATACCGGAAGGCTGGGAGGTGAGGGCGTTGGGGGAGGTGGTGGAGTTGAACCCTGCTGAACCACTCAAAAGAGGAACACCGGCCCCATACCTTGATATGGCAGCCCTGCCAACTTCAGGCCCTAGCCCGGATGAAGCGGTATTGAGAGAATTCAAGAGCGGAACGCGCTTCCGTAATGGAGATACGTTATTTGCTCGGATTACTCCCTGCTTGGAGAATGGCAAGACTGCCTTTGTCCAAGCATTGTCAAGTGACACAGTGGGCTGGGGATCAACGGAGTTCATCGTGATGCGGGCTATACGGCCTGTTCCCCCAGAGTACACTTACCTATTGGCCCGTGACCCTAACTTTCGAGCGCATGCAGTTCAGAGTATGACAGGAACTTCTGGCCGGCAACGCGCTCGCACAGAAGCACTTGCGCCATATCCCTTGCCATACCCTCCCAATGATACATGGGCTGCCTTCGGTTTGCTCATGGAAGGATTGTTCACTAGAATTGAATCAAATAGACAGGAAACCCTCTCCCTGACCGCGCAGCGGGATGTGCTGCTGCCGCGGCTGGTGAGCGGGGAGGTGCGGGCAGGAAATTCCAGCGTCACCCTCCAGGATGTAGTCGGATGACCTCGCTGAAGCAAGACCCACACTCCGAAGGGCTAAAGCTGGCTCGATTCATCATGGTCTTGAGCAGTATGTCTCCTTTGTTCTTCCTATGGAGCATCCGAGGAACGAACTTGATCCCTGACATGTACTTCGTTACCGGCTGTCTGGTGATGGCTACCTTTCCAACGGGGTTCTTGTTGCTTCGGGAGTTGATCGCGAGAAGGCAGAACGACACACGTTCGCTCGTAGTTGGAAGGACAGAGGACCACCGGGGTCATGTCCTCGTTTATCTATTTGCAATCCTCCTTCCCTTCTATAGGCAAAACGTTGATGCCTGGAGAGATCTCTTTGCACTCCTTGCCGCGTTAGTGTTCATAGTCTTCCTATTCTGGCATCTGAACTACCATTACATGAACATAGTCTTTGCCCTGCGTGGGTATCGCGTGTTGAATGTGCTGTCTCCTGATGGGAGCAACGAGCATCCAAGCATGGTGAACTTCGCTCTAATCACCCGTCGTTCGAACGTGCAGCCAGATGAAAGGCTCGTGGCCTACCGCTTGAGCAACACAGTCTACTTGGAGAAGAGCTGATGAATCTGAATTTCGACATTGAGAACGTTGAGACAACAGAGTTTGGTGTCGGTCGCTACATTGGGTCGGACAGAACATACGCTGCGGTACCAGTTCACTTGGGAGTGCAAACGACTCTTCAAGGGATGGTTTCAGGCACTTGCCAGAAGATGGAAGCCAGCGCGGAATTACCATCTACATTCAATCCTGCTGAAAAGTACGCGAGTGAAGAGTATTTGACATTACCCATCGATGATGACCTCGCGCTCCGCCTTAGAACACTTCATGAGACATCTAATTTGGCTATTGCCGCCGACTACTTGGACTGGATGACCAAGTGCTTTTGTTACTTCGCTCGCCTATGGGATGTAGATGGCAAACAATTGACCGCTTTGAGAAGGGCAACACAGTTCAAGGGTGCCCTCAACAAACAAAATCGTATACTATCCCTGGGCACCGACGTGCTTCGAATCGTTGATGGACCCATCTTTCAACTTAATGCCGACTTTGATGTCATTGTGGACTCCGACACAGTTCATATCATCAACCCGAATAGCTTCAAGCTGTTAGGTCAAATCGAGGAGGCAATTGCAGAGGCCGTGCCGCAGAATGTAGCAGCAATTGCTCAATCGGCAACTTACGTTGATTGGGCAAACGTAGAAGACTATGCCGCCACCCACTCCCGCGCTGCAAGCCTTTTGGCATCGATCCGCACCAATGGGTACGCTGAGAATCTAGATAAGTCAGCACTTGAGTCACTTTGCCAAGGAACAGGCGTCTCAATTGAAGATGTCCAAGGAAAGATAGTCGTGCCCGACGACCAAGTCCTGCCATTCCTTGAGGTGGTTGACCGGCGCAGATATGAGATCGGTCTGGTACCCCACACACCAGAGCGATACAGGGCGTCCAGCCGCACAAGAGTCGGGGGAATCGGACTGTAGATGACCACCATCACGGAAGCGGACGTTGAGCAGGCCGCGCTGGGCTGGCTCATGGGGCTGAGACTAGGCCGACAAGCAGGGCGATAATTGGCCTATAATGGAGCATAAGTCGCATCCCGGAGGTGGCACGAACATGAGCTGGCAAGAGTACATATCCGTGGACCCAGACGTTTGCCACGGCAGGGCCTGCATCGCCGGCACCCGGGTGATGGTTACAGTAATCCTTGACAGCCTGGCGGAGGGATTGGGGACGGAGGAGATCATGGAGCACTACCCGTCCGTCTCGCGTGAGGGCGTTCAGGCTGCGCTGCTCTACGCCGCTGAACTGGCAAAAGAACGCGTCATGCCCCTTACCGGGTAGAGGGCTCCGTGCGGTTCAAACTGGACGAGAATCTCTCAGACAAGTCAGAGAGTGACCTATGACCATCATCACCGAAGCCGACGTTGAGCAGGCCGCCTTCGTCTGGCAGGTGGCGCACTGGCCCGGTTGTGCCCGAGATTTGCGGGATCGCCATAGCAGATGACCCAAGATGACGAGATACGACAAAGGATTCTAAGCGGCCGTTCTGACGCTAACATCCGCTTTGAAGACCTCCGCCAATTCCTGTTGCGCTTGGGATTCGCTGAACGAGTACGGGGAGGCCATCACATCTTCAGAAAGGAAGGCGTCCGTGAGCGGTTGAATATCCAGCGTGACGGGAGCCATGCCAAGCCCTACCAGGTACGTCAGATCCGAGGATTACTCCTGAAATACGAGCTTGAAAGGGAAGATTGATGCACAAATACGAAATCATCATCTACTGGAGCAATGAAGACGGCGCCTTTGTGGCAGAAACGCCGGAGCTTCCCGGTTGCGCTGCCCACGGAGATACCCAGGAGGCGGCGCTGGAGAACATCAATCAAGCAGTGCTGCTGTGGCTGGAAACGGCGCGCGAGTTCGGCGACCCCATACCCGAACCCAAGGGCGAACGCCTGATGCTGGCGTAGGATACCACCTGTGACAACCCTCACCGAATCCGACGTTGAGCAGGCCGCGCTGGAGTGGCTGGAGGGCCTGGGCTGGCAGGTGGCGCACGGGCCGGACATTGCGCCTGACACGCCCAACGCGGAGCGCACCGACTTCGGCCAGGTTGTGCTGGAGCGCCGTCTGCAGGACGCCCTCGTGGAGCTTAACCCCGGCCTGCCCGTGGATGCGCTGGAGGACGCCCTTCGCAGGCTGACCCGCCCGGAGGGATCGACCCTGGAGGCCCGCAACCGCGCCTTTCACCGGATGCTGGTCAACGGCGTAGAGGTGGAGTACCGCGAGTCGGAGGGCAGGGTGCGCGGCGACCAGGTCCGGGTGGTGGACTTCGACAACCCCGCCAACAACAGATGGCTTGCGGTCAACCAGCTCATCGTCGTTGAGAACGGGAACAATCGGAGAGCGGACGTCGTGCTCTTCGTCAACGGCCTGCCCCTGGCGGTAATCGAGCTGAAGAATCCGGCGGACGAGGACGCCACCATCTGGACGGCGTGGCAGCAGCTTCAGACCTACAAGGCGGACCTGCCCACCCTGTTCTCCATGAACGAGGCGCTGGTGGTCTCCGACGGGACGCAGGCGCGCATCGGTTCCCTGACCGCAGGCAAGGAATGGTTCAAGCCCTGGCGCACAATATCGGGCGAAACTCTGGCCGACCCGCACATGACGGAGCTTCAGGTGATGCTGGAGGGCGCCTTTGAACCGGGCCGCTTCCTCTCGCTGCTCCGCGACTTCACCGTCTTTGAGGATGACGGTAGCGGCGCACTGGTCAAGAAGATGGCGGGCTATCACCAGTTCCACGCCGTGCGTGTGGCCGTTGAGGAGACTCTGCGGGCGGCGGAGCTCCAACGCGCTCCATCAGGGGTCGCCGAGGTTGGCTGGCGGTACGAGGCTGGCAGGAAGCCAGGCGGCGCGCCGGGGGACAGGCGCATCGGCGTCGTGTGGCACACCCAGGGCTCCGGCAAGAGCCTCACAATGGCCTTCTACGCCGGGGCCATCGTCCGGGAGCCGGCAATGGAGAACCCCACCATCGTGGTTCTCACGGACCGCAACGACCTGGACGACCAGCTATTCGGCACCTTCTCACGTTGCCAGGACCTGCTGCGCCAGCCTCCAACCCAGGCGGAGAGCCGCGCCGATCTGCGAAGCAGGCTCTCGGTGAACGCCGGCGGCGTGGTATTCACCACCATCCAGAAGTTCTTCCCGGAGACCCAGGGCGATACACACCCCACCCTATCGGAGCGACGGAACATCGTAGTCATAGCGGACGAGGCCCATCGCAGCCAGTACGACTTCATCGACGGCTACGCCCGGCACATGAGGGACGCCCTGCCAAACGCCTCCTTCGTCGGCTTCACCGGCACTCCCATCGAGCTTCAGGACGCCAACACCCGCGCCGTGTTCGGGGACTACATCAGCATCTATGACATCCAGCGCTCCGTTGAGGACGGGGCCACCGTGCCCATCTACTACGAGAGCCGCCTGGCAAGGCTGGCCCTGGACCAGGACGAGAAGCCCAACATAGACCCCGACTTTGAGGAGGCCACGGAGGGGGAGGAGATAGAGCGCAGGGAGCGACTCAAGACGAAGTGGGCGCAGCTGGAGGCCGTGGTCGGCGCGGACAAGCGGGTGAGGCAGATAGCCGAGGATATCGTGGCCCACCTGGAGCAGCGACTGGAGGCAATCGACGGCAAGGCGATGGTGGTGTGCATGAGCCGCCGCATCTGCATCGACCTCTACCGGGAGCTGGTGCGTCTGCGCCCCGGCTGGCACGACGATGACGACGCCGGAGGAGCCATCAAGGTTGTGATGACCGGCTCGGCGTCGGACCCTCTGGAGTGGCAGCCTCACATCAGGAACAAGGTCCGCAGGGAGGCGCTGGCCCAGAGGTTCCGGGACCCGGACGACTCGCTTAGAGTCGTGCTGGTGCGTGACATGTGGCTGACCGGCTTCGACGCCCCCAGCCTCCACACAATGTACGTGGACAAGCCCATGCGGGGCCACGGGCTGATGCAGGCTATCGCCAGGGTGAACAGGGTGTTCAGGGACAAGCCCGGCGGCCTGGTTGTGGACTACCTGGGTCTGGCCCACGAGCTTAGACAGGCCCTGTCCGCATACACAGAAAGTGGCGGCAAAGGGCAGACTGCCATCCAGCAGGACGAAGCGGTCGCGGTGATGCTGGAGAAGTACGACGTGTGCTGCGGGCTGTTCCACGGCTTCGACCGGTCTCCCTGGGCAACCGGCGCGCCGCAGGAGCGACTGGGGCTGCTGCCGGCAGCCCAAGAGCACGTCCTGGCCCAGGAGAACGGCAAGGAGCGTTGTCTCCAGGCAGTCTTGGAGCTGTCGCAGTCTTTCGCTCTGGCCGTCCCTCACGAAGAAGCTCTCCGCATACGCGACGACGTCGGATTCTTCCAGGCAGTGCGCTCGGCGCTCTCCAAGCGTGCGGAGGGAGAGGCTCGCCCGGAGGAGGACCTGGACCTGGCGGTGCGCCAGATCATCTCGCGGGCTGTGGCCTCAGAGGGCGTCATGGATATCTTCGCGGCAGCCGGCCTGGACAAGCCTGACATCTCGGTGCTGTCGGAGGAGTTCCTGGCAGAGGTTCGAGGGATGAGACACCGCAATCTGGCCGTGGAGCTTCTTCAGAAGCTGCTCAGGGGCGAGGTGACCGCCAGGCGGCGCAAGAACGTGGTGCAGGCCCGCTCCTTCGCCGAGATGCTGGAGCAGACTCTGCGTCGCTACCAGAACCGGGCAATAGAGGCGGCCCAGGTGATTGAGGAGCTGATTCAGCTTGCTGGTGACATGCGAGAGGCCAACGCACGGGGCGAGCGTCTGGGTCTGTCTGAAGATGAACTGGCCTTCTACGACGCTCTTGAGACCAACGACAGCGCAGTGCAGGTCATGGGCGATGAGGCGCTGCGAAACATAGCGCGGGAGTTGGTGAATACCGTCCGCCGGAACGTCACAATTGACTGGACAATGAGGGAGAACGTAAGGGCGCAACTCCGCGTGCTGGTCCGCCGCATCCTTCGCAAGCACGGCTATCCGCCGGACAAGCAGGAGAAGGCTACAATCACGGTTCTAGAGCAAGCTGAGGTGCTGTCTGAGGGATGGGTAGTCTACTGACAGTCAAGACAGTTAAATCAAGAATGAAACTAGACGGAGCAAGTGAGGAAGAAACTATCGACGGAAATCCATCGTCAAACCACCACGTTTTCGGATGGCGGGTGGACACAATCACATAGGGCGCCAGTCACTCAACTATGTTAGGTCAAGAGGAGAGGAGATACGGCTACCAGAAACGATTGCCTTGCTCAGCATGAAGATATGACTGACGGGCAATTACTCGCTCTTGGTCATGTCTCGGAGCACTGCCGACTCACGATTTAGGAAGGGTTTGGCTGGTAAGCCTGATATTGTGCTCCCAAAGTACGGAGTAGCCACATTTGTTCACGGGTGTTTCTGGCATCGACACGGATGCCGAGCCACAACGACTCCAGCAACGCGCAGGTCCTTTTGGACTGTAAAGTTCCAACTGTCATCGCCGGTGTAAGAATGACCCAGTAGCGCCGGAAAGGAATTGACCCACCCCTTAGCAGAGAGCACCTTGACGTTGGAGGAATGCCGATTTGGAGGTGCTCAAGAGATT
>DAOUKT010000006.1:0-8974 GCA_034421015.1 Dehalococcoidia bacterium | reverse complement strand
AGGGCCGCCCTCACCCTGGCCACCAGCTCCGTGGGCGAGAAGGGCTTGACGATGTAGTCCGTGGCCCCCTGCTCCAGCACCCTGGCAACCGTCTCGTCCCTGCCGTAGGCCGACAGGAATATCACCGGGATGCGGGAGATCGCCAGCAGGTCGCCCATCAGCTCCGTCCCGTCGTGGTCCGGCAGCATCAGGTCCAGCAGGGCCAGCCGGGGGCTGTGCTCCCCCATCAGCGCCAGCGCCTCCTCCGGGTCTTCGGTCACCACGGGCCGGAATCCCGCTGATGATAGGGCGTCCCGCACCGACCTGAGTATCATGGGGTCGTCGTCCACCACCAGGACCGTTCCCGCCGACTGCCCTGCATCCTGGGAGCGGGCGGAGCGAGGAGCGGGTCCGGCGTCCCGGACAACGGGCAGGGTGAAGACGAACCGCGCCCCCAGGCCCGGCCCGTCGCTCTCGGCATGGATGCGCCCCCCGTGGGCCTCTACTATACCCTTGCAGATGGCAAGCCCCAGGCCGGTGTCGCCACCCGATTCGGTGTACTCCCGGCGGAAGAACTTGCGGAACAGGCGCGGCAGGTCCTCGGCGGGTATCCCACGCCCCTGGTCGGCCACCGACACCTCGACGTTCGCGCCCGCGAGGGCGGCGCTCACGCGGATGACCGAGTCCTCGGGCGAGTGCCCGGCCGCGTTGGAGAGCAGGTTGACAATGACCTGGACGATGCGCCTGCGGTCCGCCATCACGAGGGGCAGGCCGGGCGCTATGTCGATGGCCAGGTCGTTCCTGCCCCCGGCGCTGGTGAAGGCGTTCCGGGCACGGTCCACCAGAGCCGCCGCCTCCGCCGGTTCCGGGTCCACCGACAGGACGCCCGTCTCGATGCGGGCCACGTCCAGCAGGTCGCGGATGAGCTCCCGCATGTGTTCGGCCCGGTCGATGATGATCCGGTGGAACTGGCGCATCTCGGCTGGGTCCAGGTCCGCAGCCGCGTTCTGAAGGGCGGTGGCCGCGCCAAGGACGGAGGTCAGGGGCATCCTCAACTCGTGGCTCACCATGGCCAGGAACTCGGCCCGCAGCCGCTCCTGCTCCTCGACGGCCGTCATGTCCTGCATGGTGACCACCACGGACTCCATCTCTCCCTCGTCGGAGCGGATTGGCGTGGCGTTGAGCAGGACGCTGACGCTCCGTCCGTCGGGGACCGCCATGACGATCTCCTCGGCCAGCACCGTCTCGGTGTCGCCCAAGACTCTGGCCAGGGGAAACTCCTGTAGAGAGACCTCGCTCCCGTCGGCGCGGCGGACGTTCATCAACCCCAGCAGGTCTTCCGGCGCCTGGCCGGGGCTGCGCAGGACGTCGACGATCCTGCGGGCCTCCCGGTTGAAGGACGCCATCCCCCCGGTCCGGGCGTCGAAGACCACCACGCCCACCGGCGAGGTGTTGACTAGGGTTTCCAGGCCCGCCCTGGCCCGTCGCTCCTCCCGGTGCGTGCGGGCGTTGGCGATGACCAGCGCCGCCTGGGACGCGAACATCACCAGGGTCTCCTCGTCCTCCTGCGTGAACTCCTCCCCGTGCTCCCTGTCCCCCACGAAGATGTGGCCTACCCGGACTCCCCGGTGGAACATGGGTGAAGCCATGAATCGAAAGACCCCCACCGGCAGGGGGATGGTGAAATCGCTGAAGCCCAGGGCATGAACGTGCTGGGCAAGGTCGGAGACCCTCATGGGTTCAGAGATGTCGGTCAGGGACTGGAAGATGCGCAAGCCGTCCGGCATGAGCCAGAGCTGCTCCGACTCCTCGCCGCTCAGCCCGGAGGAGAGGAAATCCTGCACTTGCCCTTCTTCGTCCAGGAGGGTCATCACCCCGTAGCGGGCTGACGTAAGGGACCGGGCGGAGTCCAAGACGCCCTGGAGAACCGTGTCGAAGTCCAGGCTCTCGTTGATGCGAAGGCTGGCCCGGCTGAGCCGGGAGAGGCGGTCGTCCTGGGGTTCGGTTCCCCAGGCTGTCTGAGGGTTGTCCTCCACCTTTTCACCTCCTCTGGAGAGGACCTGTTTAGGGCAATTCTAGCAGATTGGGCCATAATTTACCGCTAGTTTATCAAGCTGGATATTAAGTTTACCCACAATTTATTTGCAACTCCATATAGTGGTTTGCTGGGTGCATGTGGAATTTTTCGTCCTTCCACGGGGCCCGACGGCCTCGAAACCCTTGAAAGGGTACTCAACGGCTGATGCCCGACCGACGAACAGATGGAACGAAGACCCGGCGGCCCTGCCGCAGCCATACCGCGTGAACTGGAGGGATTGATTCCATGAGCCTTTCCACCGCCTTCTCCGCAATCCTGTCCGCTCCGCGCCGCCTTCTCAGGACGTACATGCGTTCTATCCCGACCTATTTGCGACGAATTAGCCTCTTTGCCTTAATTTCCCTGGCTCTGCTGCTTGCCTTCGCTGCCTGCGGGGGTGAGACCACCCCCAACGAGCGGTCAACCCAGCAGCCCGGAGGCGTGACATCCGTCACAGTAGGCTCTACGCCAGCTTCTAGCCCGGAAGCATCAGACCGGTCCACCCTCCCATCCCAACCTCAGCCATTGCCGACTCGAGTGACCACAGACCCGGCTCGAATCCCATTGATACTGGAGGGAGAAACTCCTCTGCATCGGGCGGCATTGGAGGGCGACCCAACGAAGGTCCGTGAGCTACTGACGCAAGGCGAATATATCGAGGCAAGGGCCTCCGACCTGCTGTGGCGACTAGTGAACCGCCGTAATTACGACCAAGCCCGAGAATATCTCGAAACAAACGGCTTGCAGGAGTTCTTGCCGGAGTTGGAGAAATATATTGCGCTGTACTCCGAAAGCAAATACGACGAAGCCGAGTACTATTACCCAAGGATATATCAGAGCATCACGCCCTTGGAAGTGGCGGCAGTCAGCTATAGGCCGGATGTGGTGGAATTGCTTCTGGACCAAGGGGCCGAGATAGGCCAAAGTCTTCGCTATGCGGTAATGTTCAATCCCGGTACGGATGTGGCCCAGCTACTGTTGAACGCGGGTGCGTCTGCCACCGAGGGTACCGCCGGGTTAACCCACAGCCAGCCGCTCTTGTTTTTTGCGATACGATACAATCCCAACACAGCGCTGGTGGAGCTGTTGCTGGAGCACGGGGCCAGCATTGATCAAACCGCCAGTGGTCAGCCCTTTGACGCAACACGCGTCACGCCATTGCACTATTCGGCGGCCTTTAATCCTAATCCTGCGATGACAGCTCTGCTCCTGGACCTGGGAGGTGACGTCGGCGCCAGAATGGTTGGCAGCACATACGGGAACATGAGCGCCATGCCGCTGCACTTGGCGTTGTCGACGAACCCTGAACCGGGAGTGGTTGCGGTGCTCCTGGACTGGGAGGCGGACCCCAACGCGAACAGGAGCCCGGAGACTTCTCGCAGGGCATCTCCTCTGGCGATAGCAATAAAAGAGAGGGATGATTCGGCGGTGGCTGCGGCGATGGTTGAGTTGTTGCTGGGCGCGGGCGCAGACGTGAACGTCAAAGAGGATCTGTTTTCGTATGATGATGAAACCACTCCCCTACACTTGGCCATGCTGCACGACGGACCAGAAATTGCCAAGTTGCTTTTGGAGGCGGGCGCGAACATTGAGGTCAGGGATTCCGAAGGGCGAACGCCTTTGCATTGGGCCGTGCTGAGTGGCGCAGATTCGACGGTGATGATTGATTTTCTGCTGGACCAGGGCGCGGTCATTGAAGCCAAGAGCGCCGACGGTTTTACCCCCCTGCACTTTGCTTTGGGAGCGGGCGCTCTTAAAGGCTATGTCTCAGCCAGTTTTCCGTCAGCCCAGGTCCTGGTTGACCGGAGCGCTAACGTCAACGCTGCGAGTTCAGAGAGTTCAGGTGGGGTTACGCCGCTGCATTTGGCGGCCGGAAGAGGTCATGTCTCCATAGAAGGATTGAGCCAGGAAGAAGCAGCAAGAGAATTCGCTCGGCTTAGACTTCAGTTGATTGAGTTGCTGATAGATGCAGGCGCGAGCATCGAGGCCAGAGATTCCGAAGGGCGAACGCCTTTGCACACTGCGGTGGAAGCGTCCCGCTCGGCGACAGTGGTCGAGGCGTTGTTGGACTCCGGAGCCAACATCAACGCCACCGACGATGCGGGCAGAACTCCCCTGCATATCGCAGTTGATATGCCACTTTCGAGGATTGAAGGTGTGGTTGAATTGCTTCTGGGCCGGGGCGCCGACGTCGACGCAGTTGACGGCGAAGGTCAAACGCCCTGTCAATTAGCGCACTACAGTTATGATGCGCTTGAAGGCTTGTGTCCCGGGTAGTCCACGACATCGTAGAGTCTAGGAGGAAACGAAGAAGTGACCGGCAATGATGCGGAGCTTGCTAGCGAGGGCCGCCGTCCGGCCGGATTAGTCCTCGACTGCTTCCTCATTGTAATTGCGCCCCTGATCGGGTGGGTGATTTGCTAACTATTCGTAGCAGGATGCACCGCTGGTGAAAGGGAAACTAATGTTAATCGCTCGGCCTCTTGAAATGGACGCGAAATGAGCAGAACGCCAGGGCAAGTGACCTTCCTCGGTATAGCTATCGCCCTTGTCCTCTCAGTTGCCCTCCTTGCCTGCGACCGGGACGAGCCTGAGCCTACCGGTTCTGTAGAGGCTGACCGGGAGGCGCTTGTTGCACTGTACAACGCTACGGACGGCCCCAACTGGGTGAATAACGAGAACTGGCTGAGCGACGCGCCTATAGGCGAGTGGGCGGGAGTCTCAACCGACGATAGCGGACGCGTAGATACGCTTGATCTCAGTGAGAACGGATTGGCTGGAGAGATACCTGAGGAGTTGGGAAACCTCTCCGTCCTTGCAAGTATTGCGCTCTCCGGCAACGACAGACTTACCGGGTGCGTACCCGCAGCTTTGCGTGATCATGAGATTACGTCCGGGAGGCCGCTCTGCTTTACTGCCGATCTTACGCCTCCATTATTCATCGAAGAAGGAGGATTCTCTCACGAGGGAGACTGGAAAGCGCTGGTTGCCCTTTACAACGCGACGGACGGTCCAAACTGGAGGCGTGGTGGGGGCTGGCTCACTGACCGGCCTATAGGCGGCTGGGCAGGCGTCAACATCGACGATACGGGTCGTGTAGTCTCATTGACGCTATTATCGGCTGGGCTCAGTGGATCAATACCGCCGGAGTTGGGCAGCCTGGAAAGCTTGTTTGGGCTGAGCCTGGCGGACAACCGGTTGAGCGGTGAGATACCGCCGGAGTTGGGCGACCTGGAAAACCTGGTTGCGCTGAACCTCGGCCGAAATCAATTGAGCGGTGAGATACCGCCGGAGTTGGGCAACCTGTCCAGCCTTGAGGTCCTGGACCTCAGCTACAACTGGCTGAGTGGTTCGATACCCGGTGAACTGGGCAACCTCTCTGCCCTTGCAGGGCTGAACCTCCGGACTAATCGACTGAGTGATTCGATACCGCCGGAGTTGGGCAATCTATCCAACCTGGAATCGCTGCACCTCCAGTCTAACCAGTTGAGTGGAGAGATACCTGCAGAGCTAAGCAATCTCTCCAGCCTTGAGGGGCTGGACCTCCTCAATAACCGGCTGAGCGGCGAGATACCGCCGGAGTTGGGCAGCCTCTCCAGTCTGACATGGCTGGGCCTCTCCAATAACCGGCTGAGTGGTTCGATACCGCCGGAGCTGGGCAACCTCTCCAGCCTGACAGGGCTGGGCCTTGAGGGGAATGACCTGAGCGGCGATATACCGCCCGAGCTGTGGGACATGACCGGTACAAACCTCTGGCTCAGGGGTAATCAGGACAGCTGGTGTGTGCCTGAAGCTCAGCGGGCGGCCATTAGGGAACATCAAGCGCTAATAAATATACCATTCTGTGGAGCGACGGCTACCCCATATCCCGCCCTTACGCCGGACGCAATTATGGACAGGGAAGCGCTGGTAGCCCTGTACAACGCCACGGACGGTGACAACTGGTACCGCAGGTACAACTGGCTCAGCGACCTGACTTTGTCCACGTGGGAAGGCGTAGAGACGGACGGTGAAGGGCGTGTGGTCGCTCTCCGTCTTTATGAAAACAACTTGACAGGTGAGATACCGCCGGAGTTGGGCAGCCTGTCCAATTTGGCATTGCTGGGACTCGGGGATAACTGGTTGAGCGGGGAGATTCCCCCGGAACTGGGCAACCTGACAAACCTGCAAATCGTGCACCTCCCTGTGTACCAGTTGACCGGCTGCATCCCGGGCTCTCTGCTGAGCCAATTGAACATAGCAAACTCGACCATGGGCGGCCTGCCGTTCTGCGGAGATGTGGCCTATCCCACGCCTATTCCGGGCACTGCGACACCCGCGCCTCGTGCCACGCCCGCGCCTACGCGTCCGCCTCCCACTGCGACGGCCACTCCCTATCCCACCCTTACGCCGGACGCAATTATGGACAGGGAGGCGCTGGTCGCCCTGTACAACGCCGCGGGCGGGGACAACTGGAGTTGCAACGACAACTGGCTGAGCGACAAGCCTTTGTACACGTGGTGCTTCGTAGAGACGGACGCCGAGGGGCGCGTGGTCGCCCTGTCTCTTAATAGTGTCAACTTGAACGGAGAGATACCGCCGGAGCTTGGCAACCTCGCCAACTTGGAGCGGCTGGACCTCAGAGACAATCAGTTGAGCGGCGTGATACCCTCCGATCTTGGCAACCTGTCGAGGCTGGAATACTTGTATCTGGACCACAACAATCTGAGTGGAGACATACCGCCGGAGCTTGGCAACCTGTCCAATCTGAGAGGACTGAGGATCTACGGCGTCTGGGCGCTGAGCGGATGTATACCGGCTGCATTGCAGTCTCAGCTGGATATGGAACGTTCAGACCTGCAAGACCTGCCCTTCTGCGGAGACGCGCTCACACCATATCCCGTCGCCACTGCCACTGCCGCACCCGTGGGCACGGGGGATGTAGAGCTTCCCTGGACCCAGGACGGGCTGACCACGATTGAGCGGGAGGCCCTGGGATACCTCGAGATGATCCGCCAAGACGACTTCGTCTACGAGGCACTGTTTTCCCAGCACCCGTGGTTGTCGAGTGGGATCGGAGAGGAGGAAAGGAGGTTCCTCTGCTTGGTAGCGAGCATACCGGACCCGGTCGTCCGGTATGTCACCGTTGTGGCGGATGAACCTTCGGCCGACCTGCCGGAATGTGGTACGTCGTACCGATCTGTGGAGCCAACGGAGACCTCCGCCGAGACGGACCGGGAAACGTTGGTCGCCCTGTACAACGCCACGGGCGGGGACAGCTGGAACTGCAACGACAACTGGCTGAGCGACAAGCCTTTGTCCACGTGGTGCCATGTAGATACGGACGAAGAAATGGAGACGGGCGACGAAGGGCGCGTGGTCGCCCTGTTTCTTCATGGTAACAACTTGAGCGGAGAGATACCCTCTGAGTTGGCCAGCCTGGAAAGCCTGGTTGCGCTGGACCTCAGCCAGAATCGGTTGAGCGGGGTGATACCCCCCGAATTGGGCAGCCTCTCCAGCCTGACGTATCTGGATCTCTCCTGGAACAATCTGAGTGGAGAGATACCGGCAGAGTTGGCCAGGCTCTCCAACCTGATTGTGCTCCACCTTTACCGGAATGAGTTGAGCGGAGCGATACCCTCCGAGCTAGGCAACCTGTCGGGGCTGGAGTCCTTGTATCTGGACGACAATAATCTGAGTGGGGACATACCGCCGGAGCTTGGCAACCTGTCCAATTTGGAAGAACTGAGGCTCGATGGCACTCATGTGCTGAGCGGATGTGTGCCGGCTGCATTGGAGTCTCAGTTGGACATGGAACGCTCAGATCTGCAAGACATGCCCTTCTGCTGAAACCGCCCTTTAGCTGTAGGCAACCGCATGTTCCTGGCGATTGACAGATTGAAAGGTAGGTGGAGTCAATGGGCAGATTCCTTGAAGAAGAAAAGCGGCATCAAGAGCAATTCAAAGAGCAATCCCGATACTTCACAGGGGCCGCAAGGCAAGCCGGTCTTTATCGAAGAAAGCCTCGGCTATTCTGTCTCCCCGTAGCCCGTGCCGAAGAAAACCTGTTTGGAGAGATTCGTGCTGGCGCACTGGAGTACTTCAAACGGAACCAGATCAAATGGCACGATGGGCGAGGCCTAAGTCCGAGCAACCATCTCTGTGACAGAATTTGTGGTGCGGCCTACCTGTCCCCCGACGCGATCCCGCTGCCCACTTCTATTCTATACCGACATTGTGATGATGGTTGTGCATCGGTACCATCAATCGCTACGATCGTACTATGGCCCTCCCAGACCGACATCTGCTCGACGCCCTCAGCCGGACGCCCTTTGCCGACTCGGCGGATCTGGCGGGCATCCTGGGCGAGCCGCACTCTACCGTCCACCGCGTCCTGGCCGACCTGCTGGCCGACGGCATCGCCGGACGCGTGAGCCACGGCACGGCCCACCTGCCGTCGAGCCAAAGGTACTTCCTGACGGGCAAGGGCATCCGCGAAGCCGCCCAGGTCCTCGGCTTCGACACCCCCTCGGACTACGTGCGGGCCTACCCGATGTCGCGGGAGTGGCTGACGCTGCTCATCCGCCGGATGGACGCGGTGGCCGCTGCCCTCTCACCCGGAATCGACGGCCTGCGGTCCCGCGTGGAGTTCCACCGCAGGGGCCGCTTCGACGCCACCATCACCCTTCACGACGGCCGAAACTTCGGCGTGGTGCGCCAGAGCCTGGCCCTGCGTCGCAGGTCACTCTACGACCGGCTGAGGGCCATAGCGGAGTACGGCTACACCCGCCGCCCCGACACGGTTCTGGTCCTGGTACCCAGCGTATGGGAGGAGAGGCTGACGGCGCGGTTCTGCGACGAGCGGAACATCCGGGACTGCTACGTCGCCGTGGAGTCCAGGGACGCGCTGGAGGGAGACCTTCGCCACTGGCGGTACAC
>DAOUKT010000005.1:0-61330 GCA_034421015.1 Dehalococcoidia bacterium | reverse complement strand
GCTCCCGCCGGGGCAAGCGGCAGAAGCGCAATGAGCAGTCCCAGGACTGCCAGAACCGCTATGAATCTACCTTGTATCTTCACTATACCCCCTTATGTACCCGGATTTGCTACGGGCTATTTCAGATTTGCCTGGCCTGTCCACGCGCCTAACCCGTGAAAGCGCGGGCTTCCCGGGCGGCATTATTGGTCCTGCTCTCGTGAGGTTGTCGGATGAGTACGTAAATAAGTCCATAAGCTCCGTTCCTTTCGCGGTTGAACCCTCCAATCTTTTACACTATGCATATCCTCTTGTCAACCCCTCGCAGATAGCATTCCGCGCGCTGCGGGGACGGCGCCGTCCCTGTAGCTGCGCAACCAATTCCACCGGCCCTGCTGCGCTCTCTTGCGCTTCTTGGGGCCTGGGCTTTGCGGCCTTGTGCGACGTTGCACAATACCTGCGGTGAATGATAAGGCAAAGCCGTTTTCATTGTCAACGAGATTTGCCGCAGTTTCCCGCCCAATCTGAGGTCTCGATGCGGGCGGTCCGCGGGCGCGGATCAGGGGGCAGATAGTGTATAATTCGGCTTGGAGGTACACGAGATGGCTACTATCAACGACCGCATCGACAGGCTGGAGGACGCCTTCATCTCGATGGTCGAGACCCAGAAGGAGCAGACCGCTATTCTCCATGGCGTGCTGGAAACCCAGAGGGAGCACACGGCCATTCTGCAGGAGCATACGGCCATTCTCCAGGGCGTGCTGGAGACTCAGAGGGAGCACGGGGCCATTCTCCAGGAGCATACGGCTATTCTCCAGGGTGTGCTGGAAACTCAGAGGGAGCACGGGGCCATTCTCCAGGAGCATACGGCTATTCTCCAGGGAGTGCTGGAAACCCAGAAGGAGCACACGACCCTGCTCAGGTCCGTCGTCTCCACACTCCAGGGCCACTCAGCCGACCTCACCCTCATCAAGGAGCATCTGGGTTAGGACGATGCCGATGGCAACGGTAAGTGTATAGTCGGGTTGGAGGTACACGAAATGGCTACTATCAACGACCGCATCGACAGGCTGGAGGACGCCTTCGTCAACCAGCAGGAGTTGAACAGGGAGATGGTTGGCGCTCTTCTGGAACAAGGCCAACTACTCAGGACAATCGCTACTACTCAGATGGAGCACACGGCTTTGTTCAAGGGTGTGCTGGAGACCCAGAAGGAGCATACGGCTATTCTGCAGGGAGTGCTGGAAACCCAGAAGGAGCACACGGCCCTGCTCAGGTCCGTCGTCTCCACACTCCAGAACCACTCAGCCGATCTCACGCTCATCAAGGAGCATCTGGGTTAAGACGATGCCGATGGCAACGTCGGGTTGGAGGTACACGAAATAGCTACTATCAACGACCGCATCGACAGGCTGGAGGACGCCTTCATCTCCATGGTCGAGACCCAGAAGGAGCAGACCGCTATTCTCAAGCAGCACACGACTTTGCTCCAGGGTGTGCTGGAGACCCAGAAGGAGCACGGGGCCATTCTCCAGGAGCATACGGCTTTGTTCAAGGGTGTGCTGGAAACCCAAAAGGAGCATACGGCTATTCTGCAGGGGGTGCTGGAAACCCAGAAGGAGCATACGGCCCTGCTCAGGTCCGTCGTCTCCACGCTCCAGGGCCACTCAGCCGACCTCACGCTCATCAAGGAGCATCTGGGTTAGGACAATGCCGGCCGCGCGGGTGGATTCACATGATCATGATGACGAATAGAGACGGACGGCACATCCCGAAATGTTACGGAAAGTTTACAATCGGCGGCGCCGCAGGTGGCCGTCAGGCCGGAGGCAGCGCCTCCAGCTTCTCAACGAAGCGGGTCACGTCCTGAATGGCGCGTCTTCCAAGGTCATTACCACTCCCTTAATTGATCCCTAAAGCGTAAGCTCAGGGGCGGGAATCAGCTTGTGGTGGCTGGTGTCGGCAATCAGCCCAAGGGATTGCAGCGTTACAGCCCCAAGAAGAAATCGCTCAGGAGGGCCAAAGATGACGGGGCTTGTGCGCTCAGCGGCGCCAATGCGGAACAGCATCTCACCTATGGGAAACGCCTTTTTGCTGCCGTCCGCCATGGTGAACTCGCTCTCCTCTATGGGGTCAATGTTCAGTTCTCTCAGCAGATCAGAGGGCAGCATCGAGTAAGTCGCGCCAGTATCCACAAGCGCCGTTATTGCCTTGAAAGGCCCGCTCCTGTCCCGTCCCACCGATATGTCCGCCTGAAATGTTCCCACGTCGCCTCCCCCTACCGGAACAGGTCCAGGGACGCGTCCCTGACCAGGGCCCCCGCGCCGGCCTCCTCGTCGGGCGCGGGGGCAAAGCCCCTGGCGATGGCAACCGGCACCATGCTCAGCTTGCCCGCCACAAGCTCCGCCGCGGACGCAATCTCGTCGGCAACGGCGGACACGCTCACCCGCAGGGGGTAGCCGTAGGGATCGGTCTCGCCCCGGTAGTCCACCAGAGGATGCATGCCGGCGACCCCAATCGCCACGTCCGTCGTCCCCATCCTCCAGGGCCTGCCAAAGGTGTCCGATACGATCACGGCCACCGGAAATCCGCACAGCTCCATAAGGCCGCTCCTGATGCGCCGGGCCGACAGGTCCGGGTCGCGAGGCAGCAGCGTCAGCCTCTCCTCTCCGGGCACGTTGGAGGCATCGACGCCGGCGTTGGCGCACACAAACCCGTGCCTGGTCTCAACAATAAGCACCCCCCTCTCCATCCTCACCACACGCTTCGTCTCTCGCAGCACCACCTCCACGTGGCGCGGGTCCTTGTCCCACTGGCGGGCGAACTCCTCGGCAAGAGGCGAAGGGGTGACGTCTCTCAGATCGACGACCGCTCCCTCTGCCTTTGAGACCACCTTCTGCGTGACCACAACCACGTCGCCCGCCTCCAGCGGCGTCGACTGGCTCCCGGCGGCCTCATGTATGAGCGCCGCCAGGTCGTCGCCTTCGGACACCTCCGGGAGCCCGGTAACTCCTATAATGCGCATCTCTGGGGGCATAACACCTCCCGCCGGCCTGCGGCCTTGAGTCGATTACTAACCTCCTCTATTATAGGTACCCGGAGGTTGATTATGGAAGAACAGGTTAAGCAGTTCGTCAAGTACGACTTCTACAAGCTGGACCCCGCGTGGCGGCGCCTTGACGGCAACGAGAAGGAGCGCCACAAGGAGGAGTTCGCGGCCGTGGTGGACGAGTTCTCGTCCGGCGTGTCCATCCTGCCCTACAGCCTGACGGGCATCCGCGGGGACTGCGACTTTCTGCTCTGGAAGGTGTCCCCCCACTTGGAGGCGTTCCAGGAGCTTGCCGCCCAGCTGTGGAAGACCGGCCTGGGCAAGTACCTTCAACTTCCGTACTCCTACCTGGCTATGACCCGCCGCTCGCCATACGTGGGCAGCCACCGGCACCCGGGGCAGGACGGCGCGGGCGGGGCCGTGCGGCAGGTCGGCAGGAAGTACCTCTTTGTATACCCCTTCGTGAAGACCCACGACTGGTACCAGCTTCCGGCGGAGGCTCGCCAGGAGATGATGAACGAGCACATCCAGATGGGGCACAAGTACCCGTCCGTTAAGATCACCACCACCTACTCCTACGGCCTTGACGACCAGGAGTTTGTCCTGGGCTTCGAGACGGAGTCGCCGGCGGACTTCCTTGAGCTTGTGATGGAGATGCGTGGGTCTGCGGCGCGGCCCTACACTGAGCGGGACACGCCCATCTTCACCTGCATCGCCGGAGAGCTGCGCGGCGTCCTGGACACCCTTGGGTGAAGCGTACAGCCCTTGACGCTTGCCCGAAGGCTGTGCTACCATTGCAATTCAATATCGGACTCGGTCCGGCCCTCATTCGTGGCTTAGGCCTCAACCGAAAGGAGTGGGTATGATTAACATTAGCCCTATGGCCTCGGAGAAATTGAAGGAGATCCTTGTGGAGCAAGGAGAGGAAGGCTCCTCACTTCGCGTGGTCCTGATGCCTGGCGCCAACGGCGGGGCCCAGTACATGCTGGCCCTTGAGAAAGAGGCCAGAAGCGACGATACAGTAATCGACTCCGGCGGCGTCCAGATCCTTATTGACTCAGACAGCGCGCCCATGATGGAGGGCGCAGAGATCGACTACATGGACGGACTGATGAGAAGCGGGTTTGTCATAAACAACCCCAATATCCAGTCCGGCGGCGGTTGCGCATGCGGCGGCACCGGTGGCTGTGGCGGCGGCGGTGGCGGCGAAGGCTGTGGAGGTGGCGGTGGCGCCTGCGGATGCGGCGGCCATTAGGGCTTCTCGCTCAAAAGAAGCCCGCAAATAGCGCTGCTATTTGGCCGCCCCTAGACTATTCGTTGGTATAGACCCGCTGCGCCGTATCCCGGTCTCAGCGGGTCTCTGTCTGTAGCGAAAGTCCGCTTTGCACACCCTCGATTGACTGCGAGACCAACAAATACTTGCCAAACAGGTCAAGTCTGATATAATCACGCTTTGTGAAATTTCCTGCAGGAGGGCGGGTGATTGAATGCACTAGGAACACAGATAATACTGGAGCTCAAGGACTGTAACCGGGACCTACTCGACGATCTACCTCACATTCGAGACTCACTTCTGCAGGCAGCCCGAAAAACCGGGGCCACAGTCATAGACGAGTCTTTCCACCAGTTCAGCCCCCAGGGAGTAACGGGCGTCATTGCCATTGCAGAATCCCATCTGTGCATCCACACGTGGCCGGAGTACGGCTACGCCGCGGTTGACATTTTCACCTGTGGAGAGAACTTCAAGGCTATGGAGGCCGTCGACTTGGTCGTCGACAGCCTGCAGTGCAGGGACCACTCCGTTGTCCAGATAGAGCGAGGCGTCCTTCCTCAGCTGGCGGGCGCAGCCGCTCGCTAGCCGGGGCGCAATTATGGACAACCCCAACCTGGAGTGGATCCAGGAGTACATTACACCGGTCCTGTACCAGATGACCGCCATACGGGACAGGGTCTACTCCGGCAAGACCGCTTACCAGAACGTCGAAGTGGTGGACACCGCGCCATACGGCCGCTGCCTGCTCCTCGACGGCAAGACCCAGTCGGCGGAAGCCGACGAGTTCATCTACCACGAAGGCCTGGTCCACCCGGCAATGGTGACCCACCCCAAGCCCTCGTCCGTGTTCATCGCGGGCGGCGGAGAGGGCGCAACGCTCAGGGAGGCCCTGGCCCACAACACGGTCGAGCGGGCCGTGATGGTGGACCTGGACAGGGAGGTGGTCGAAGTGTGCGCCAGATACCTCCCGAACCATCACCGCGGAGCTTTCGACGACCCCAGGACACAGCTGCACCACCGGGACGCCCGGGAGTACCTGGAAACGACCCAGGACACCTACGACGTAATCATCATAGATCTGCCCGACCCCCAGGAGGAGGGACCCGCCTCCTTCCTGTACACCCGGAACTTCTACAGCCTGCTCCACCGTAGGTTGAACCCGGATGGGATCATGGCGGTGCAATCGGAGCCGTGCATGGTGGGCAATCTGGAGGCCTTCTCGGCCATCAACAACACGCTGGAGAGCGTGTTCCCCCACGTCTACCCGTACCACATCATGGTGCCGTCATTCGCCTCTGACTGGGGCTTCAACCTGGCGTCCACCGGCCCCAATCCTCTGGCCCTCGATCCCTCAGAGATCGACCGGCGGCTGGCGGAGAGAGGGCTTGCGCACCTTCGATTCTACGATGGAGTGACCCACGGCGGGCTCTTCGCTCTCCCGAAGCACGTCCGCACTGCCCTCGAGGAAGAGCAGCGCATCATCACGGAGGACGACCCCCTCGTCGTCTTCTAGGGCAGTATCAGGCCGGACGGGCCTTCATTAGGCCGTAGGGGCGGCGACACGCTGTGTATCCAGGGCACCACGTCAATCATGACGTCCTGGTTTATCTCATGCCCCATCTCGTACTCCCGGTAGTAGGGAGTGTAGCCCTCCGCCTCCAGGAACTCCTTTGAGCTGCGGGCGCGCTCGACGTTGTCCTGCAGACCGTGGCCGACGAAGATGCTCTGGCCCCGCCCGGCCGGTAGACGCTCGCGCATCCCCTCAGGGTCCCTGATGGAGGTACCCAGTGCGACAAGACCGGCAAAGATCTCGGGGTGGCTCAGCCCGTAGCGATAGGTCATGCTCCCGCCCTGGGAGAAGCCGAACATTATGGACTTGCCCTCGACGATGCGGTTCTCCGCCATGACCTCCTGCAGACAGCCCTCGAACTGGGCCTCCGAGCGCCCCAACGCGTTGGGGTCCTCGCTGCCCGGCACCGACCAGGCGAACCCCAGGACGCCCTGGTCGATCTGCACCGGGACCGGAGCGTTGGGACACACGAAGATGTAGCCTTCAGAGTCTATGATGGAGGCCAGGCTCGCTAAGTCGTACATGCTGGCCCCCATCCCGTGCAGCATCACGACCAGCGGGTAGCTGCGGTCCGGGTTGTATCCCACGGGATAGATAGTCAGGTAGATGAGATGCTCCCCCTGGTTGATGGAGGCCTGCATCCTCTGGGAAGGGATTTCCATAATGTCCCCCTACGGGTCTGTATAGACGCGCTGCCCCTTGGCTGCGCGGGTTGGGAACGCCGTTTTCGGCCCTCAGCTCTCCAGCCAGAGCACGTCGCCGCAAAGGTCCGCGGGATGGCTCTTGCCGGCAAAGACGCGGTACTCCTCTCTGGAAGCGCCCAGCGTGGACTCAGCCCCGTGGCCTGGAAGCAGGTCCATGTCGTCCGGCAGGACAAAGAGTCTCTCCGTGATGTTCCTGATAATCTGCTGCAGGTTCTCCGGCGTGCGGCTCCTCCCGGGCCCTCCCGGGAACAGCGTATCGCCGGAGAAGAGGTGCTTTCCCACCAGGTAGCACACCGAGCCGGGCGTGTGGCCGGGGGTGTGCATAACCTTCAGCTCGATGGTGCCCGCCGTTATGGTGTCGCCGTCATTCACAAGGGCGCTGGGTTCAACGGGCAGCGTCGAGGCGTCTTCGGCGTGGCACATGACCGGCGCGCCAGTGGCATCGGTCATCTCCTGCAGGCCCGCGAGGTGGTCCTGGTGGTTGTGCGTAATAAGAATGGCCTTGACCTGAGTGCCCTCGGCCTCCGCCAGCACCTCCCCGGGGCCCATTGGCGCGTCAATGATGATGCTCTCGTTGGTCTGGGGGCACACCAGCAGATATGAGTTGTTGTCAAAGGGGCCGCAGGTAGTCTTGTAGACCCGGACTTCCCCGTCGCTGAATAGAGGCATATCCACCTCCGGCAATGGATGCAAGCCGGCGCGCCTGGCCGGGCTCCTGCTCTAGCTCTCAGGAATCGGGTAGACCGTCCTGTCGAACTCCACACTGGCGGGGTTTACGAAGAGGTCCCAGGGTTGGAAGGACTCGACGAACTCCTTGGCCTCCTCCATTGTGGCAAAGCCCTTCTGGGCGCGCCCCGGGTCGTAGCCAAAGGTCTTGGCCATGGCGTCGAAGCCGCGAGGCGTCTGTCTGACCCCTCCGACCTCCTCCTGCTGGCCGGTCTCGGAGTCCAGGATGAGCCTCTGCCCCATCTTGTGCTCTCTCCAGTAAACCTTCATTGCATGCGCTCCTGTGGACTGCGTTTGTGGGCGCCGCGTACCCGCCGATTATATCTTGGCGTGGGCCACGCCGCAAGACGCGCAAGCTCAGGGAGGGTGGCAGGCGCAAATGCACAGGAACGCCGCTCATGTGGTTCGACTGGCTCAACATGAGCGGCAAGATAATCAAAAAGGGATTTCTAGTCAGTCGATTCCCACTAATAAGTTATAGAACATTTCCTTAGGCGACTATCCCCTAACAGCACTGATAGAAATTGATGCTGTGGGTTGGAGGTTACAATAGCGATGATGGATATAGACGACTACTACAAGTTAAACGCGTGTTGTATCACGAAGTACGTCGAGGGCCTCTTCAACACCGGTGTCAAACTCTCGGCTCTGCTCAGAGGTGAGTCGGAAGGTGGTCCTATCTTGCATACTAGCCTTCCAAACTTGCGTCGCAGCTTCCTCTATCAAATCGGGTGCCTCGATTGGTGTGATAGGTGCGCCCCTCTTCAAACGCCTGGCGAAATACTTGACGAGATGCTCGGAGCCAGTAGCTTTGCCGAGTAGAAGATGAAAGCTGTGTTTGTTCATCTGTTTTCCTCCTTCTCTAGTCATCTAGTGTCTTGTCTGAGCGGGCCTTCAGGTCTAGTTAGCTGCAGTAATCTTGGAGAGTGGGCAATATGAACGTATGGAATTTTTCAGTGGAGTCTATCTCGTGGTCAAACGTGGAATCCAAGGCTTGCTCGGTATCCAAGAGTAGCCGATTGATGTGTTGCTTAAAAGTGTAAGATAGTTGCGTCGCATACGTATGGATGGCATCAATTTCTAAGGGCGGGTTGATTCTACGCAGGTCTTCAAACACTTCTCTCATGGATTGTTCTACCTCGGAAACTTCAGCTGTGAAGCCAGGTTCCAGTCTAAGGGAAGGAGTAGTAGAAGCATCTCTGATAAGGGGATAACTCTCGCCTATTATGACATTGTTCCATTCTACTATCGGTTTGAATACGGTATTGCAGTAAAGCGAAGGAGATAGGCGGTCAGGTTTTAGCATCCCTGTAATGGCGTAATCAAAGGCGCTTGAATTGTGAATGTCCTCTAGTGACACGCTACAGTCAGTCCTATCTATGGGGCCGTAGGCTTCGTATTCCGCCCATACGCCTTGTTCGTTTTTAGCAAGGAATAGCATAGTCAGTCCATACGTTACTCCTGGCTGAAATCTAATGATCCAAGTGTCCTTGATTTCCATGCTGTCCGGTTGTGATACGGTGTTTCGTATAAGTCGTTCAAGTCGTTCCTGCGCGCAATTTGGCGGGTCTCCTGAACTGGGGTAGTGAGAAGGAGGCGGTGAGAATTCCGATGACAGTGGCAATCTCGTACATCCTGTTAGAAGAACGATGAAACTTACAGCAGTCAGGATGATTGTTGTCGTTGTGAGGAACGGAAACACCCTTAGCAAGGTACGCCCCCTCCAGACTGAGCAGGACTACTTTTTGTCCTTGAGCCAAAGTTCATAGGCCTTTTGGACCTCTAGTAGAAACCGTCGAAATACTTTAAGCGCGTCATCGCAAAACGGTCGGGTCAATTCCAGATTAGCAATCTCGCCCCAAGTGGGGATGATCTGATTCGCTTTAGCGAACTTTCTCATGTTTATGTCGTCTTTGGGAGTAAGAATCCCTCCTCCATGCATGATCTTGTTCCTGATTTTTCGGTACATGGTGATCTTTTGCCACTCTGGGGTATTCGCAGGGAAATCTACGCCAAGCTTTCGGAGGTTCTTTTTGGTGCTGTCTATAAAGGAAGAAGAGCCGCGGTCTCCCATGGAGGAGTGGCTGCCACTAATTCGCTGAGCCCTTTTACAAATCCGCCACAACTGATTCTCGAACAAGGCAAAGGAAGCCGAAAAGAACGAATTCATGAAGATGGTTCGAAACTCTAGGTGTTCGTTGTACTCATCTGAGTGGAATTCGTAGAAATCGTTACGTGCATCTTCATCATCTATTTGCTGAGCTTGTTCTTCTATAGCCTGCTCCCAATCTCGCAATGTCTTGTCTAAATGTGGCTCTACAAGATCCAAGACCCGACTTTGGAGTTCCCATCTGTAAGGAATAAGAATTCGCTCTGCCTCATCCCAACTCAAGATCATATCAAGCATTCCTCCTCTTACAGCAGACTCCCGGGACCTCCATTACCGGTTGCTGAGACAGCCCAACCACTACGGGAAATAAGACCTGAGTTTCCTGGTGTCCAAGTTCGCCTACCCTCAGTTGTCCCACCAAGCTCCTTTTTCCTCATTCAACACCCGACACGAGGTAGGGCAAACTTGGACACTAGGTTGTACGAGTCCTCTCAACGCTTGCGGTGAGTGACTATGTTTAGCTGTGGCGCGGCTATACGTTGGGGTCCGTGAACTTCTCCTGGTCTGGGTCCTGGAGGCCGGACTCCTTGAATATCTGGCCGTTGCGATAGTAGCCCATCGGCAGGTTGTCCAGCATCTGAAGGTGACGCTCCGTGACCTGGCGGCGCACCTCGGCCGGCGCGCCCGTCACAAAGGAGTGGTCCGGTATCTCCGCCCGCTCCAGCACCACTGAACCCGCGGCTATAACGGAGTGATGGTGGATGATGGCGTGGCCGTTTACCGTTGCGCCGTTGCCCACAAGGCAGTGGTCCTCAACGGTGGTTGCATGGCACATTACGTGGTGCCCCAGGGTGACGTAGTCGCCGTAGGTGCACTCGGCGTCCGCGTGGATCATACAGTTGTCCTGGATGTTGACGTACTTGCCTATCTTTATCTTGTGGTTGTTGGCGCGGATGATGGTCCCGGGCCAGATGCTGGACCCCTCCCCTATCTCCACGTCTCCCACAACATAGGCCGCCTCGCTCACAAAGGCGGTGGGATGAATCCTCGGCTTCTTGTCGCCCAAGGCGCGTATCATACTGCTCTCCTTATTCGTGGTGATGGTTTTGTTCGATGTCGCCGTCCGTGGCCCGGGCCTGATGAATGCAGCCCCGTTCAGGAGGCCGGGGAGGGTGTGCGAACGCCTCCCCGGCCTCTCCGATGCTTGGCTTTTGAAAGCGACCCCGATCTGGACGGCTCCAGATTACGCTAGACAGGCTTGTAGTGGTCGTCTCCGGGCGGCCGGTTCCAAGGCTCCAGCAGCATACCCAGGCACGCCCTGGGGTGGAACCACGCCGTCGCTCTGGTCGACACCTCCCTGGGCGGGATGCTGCCGATCTGCTCCATGCCGGCGGGGATTGCCTGCTCGATGAACCTGTGCACGTCCGGGGCAAAGGGCGCGGTGTGATGGAACACTTCGCCCAGGGTCGCCCTCTGGGCCACCAGCCTGGCCGTGCCGCTGTCCGTGGTGGTGGGATGGCTGATCTCAATCACCGTCCCGCCGATTGCGTACTCAAGGATGTGTACCGGGTCGTCCGCGGCAGCCCTGCGCTCCCGGTTTGGGTCCGGGCCCTCCTTGCCTCGCTCAGAGGTCTCGTCCTCCCGAATGCCGAAGATGTTGCTCCAGAAGTTCCGGGATTCATTCGGGTCCCGACCGGCAAGGCCGATGTGGGCCATGCCCGTGCAGGTGCCGTTGCCCTTGTAGAAGGGATGAACGTAGTACGGCTCGTCCTGTGTGACCTGCAGACGCAACCCAAGAGTGGTCTCCGGGTCCAGCCACACGGGGCCGCTTCCGTCCCAGCTGCCCTTTATCTTGACGCCGCGGCTCTGCAAACCTGCAACGTCGGCAGCAATGTCGTTGGAGGCTATCGAAAGGTAGTACATCCCGCCGCGCCCGTTGGTGGCTTCCAAGTACTGGGCGGGCTCGCTGGCGGCGTCGCCGGGCTTCGCCACCTCGTAGTACATCTCACCTATGGGAAACTGCAGGACCGTGGTGCCGTCGTACCCCGGGACCCCGGGCCAGGGCGTCCGGTGCTCATCCAGGGAAAGGCCGAAGCCCGCTTCCAGGATGTGGCGAGCGTGGTCCAGGTCCCCGTTGACCAGCCCTACGTGATGAACTCGTGTAAAGGCCATAGTTACCTCCTGAGGGTAATTTGATTGGGGACATTATAGCCCTAATGCCAGAATGATGGAACAGAGCGATTTGGCTGGCAATCCAGGGCATGTGTACGATTCGCGAACATCGCCCGCTCATCCCAGTATCAAACGGGGCAAGCTCCGGACTTGTCGAAGGACATCACCGGTAGCCGGCGCAATCTCTCCAAATAAGCGGCAGGTGGGGTTGGTCGCGTCCTCACCGAAATGGCTGCGAATCCGCCCCATGCCCGCGTCGCCCCCGATGTCGTCGTCCTTCAGGCGGGAGAACTTGCGAAACAGGTGAGTCAAGCGGTCGACGGGAATCCCTCTCCTTTCGCTCACAAGTGTTGAATGGACCCTGTTAAAGAATCTGGTTGCTGAAGAATGGCCTTCTTGTCGGATTCCTGCTAGAATGCGAGACAGTTTGATATTCGCACCAAGGCTCCACACGTGATAACGGACTATCACCTGTCTCGTCTTTCGTACTTGTGGCCCTTTGGGATAAGGAGTTCGTTTTCGCATGGCACTAGAATCTGCCTCAGCACGCCCATTTTATTCCGGCCCTAGACCCCGTCACCAAGCCGTCTGCGCCGAATGCGGCGCAACCACAACTGTCCCCTTCCGACCAAGACAGGACCGCCCGGTGTACTGCTCCCCGTGCTTCAAAGCACGGCGCAGCGACTCTCCCGCACCGACGAGCTCATCCTCCGGCGAGTCGTTCGCCGCAAGTCAGTCCTCCGGCAATCGCGCCACCACCTCCCCCGCTGCAGTATTTGATGGAATGGCCTTGAATGCCTCCACCAGAGCGGCGCTTTCCCGTATGGACATATCAGATCCCACGCCAATCCAGGAGAAGATCATCCCTCTTCTTCTCGCAGGGCGGGACGTGATAGGGCAGGCACGTACGGGTTCAGGCAAGACCCTGGCATTTGCCGTCCCCTTGTCAGAGCAGTGCGACCCGTCGGTCCGGCAGGTCCAGGCGCTGATTCTGGTACCCACTCGCGAGCTGGCCATACAGGTGGCCGGGGTAACGGAGGCGATGGCGTCGCCACAGTCTCTACGCTGCACGCTGCTATACGGTGGACGGTCACTGCGGCCGGACTACACCGCTCTGAAGACCGGCGCCCAGATCATTATCGGCACCCCGGGCCGCACGCTGGACCACGTCAGGCAGGGCACCCTTGACCTGCATTCATTGCGTTTCCTGGTTTTGGATGAGGCGGACGAAATGCTGGACAGAGGGTTTGCCCACGATGTTGAGGCCATCCTGAACCGGACGCCCGCCAGCCGTCAGACGGCCCTACTGTCGGCAACAATGCCCGACTGGGTGGCTAAGACTGCCACAAAGTACATGCGCAACCCGACAACTGTGGAGGTAGACGCAGACCTGACGGCGCTGCCCACTGTGAAGCATCTGGTCTATACCATTGAGAAGGCCGAGAAGATGGGAGCGCTTCGGAACCTGCTGAACCAGCGGGACGGCGAGGCGGTCATAGTTTTCGGTAAAACCAAGCGCGGCGTCAAAAAGCTGGCCGCACAGCTCGGAGAGATGGGTTACCCGGCAGGGGCATTGCAGGGGAATCTCAGCCAGAACGCACGCGAGCGCGTGATGGCGGACTTCCGCTCCGGCGCCATTCCAATCCTGGTGGCAACCAACGTAGCAGCCCGTGGGCTGGATATCGAAGGCATTGGTCAGGTCATTAACTACGACCTGCCGGACTCTGACCTGCTCTTTACCCACAGGGTCGGGCGTACTGGGCGCATGGGCCGCGCAGGTGAGGCCGTGACGTTCATCACGCCGGATGAAGAGCCCAAGTGGCGTGAGATCAACCGGAGCATGGGAGGCCGCCTCAGTCGCCAACCCTGGAAGGTGTCCCGCGTGGAGGGACACCACCTGCAGAGAGCCCGGTAAGTAGCGCCGGTCGACGCTCTACCTGAACAGGGCGGCGTCCTCTAGGCATAACAGCAGGTGGGGTCGGCAGCTCCAGCGTACGGGAAAACGGCTCAGCGGCGTGCTGGAGATTTGGCAGGTCTGGCCGGGTGGGTATGACCATCGCGGCCATTGGCAGCGGCAAGAGGGTGGCATCTTTACGTACTCCGGCACAAGCGCCCGCCAATTGTGAGACGTCACTCAGCGTCAAAGACCGCGGGAGTACAGGGACTGTGCAGAATGGTCGGGGCGACTGGACTTGAACCAGCGACCTCCACGTCCCGAACGTGGCGCGCTCCCGTCTGCGCTACGCCCCGACTCGCTCTATTATAGCCCACAAGCTCTAAGTTCGCACTTCCTCCGACGGGTGAATCCGGCCGTTCTCCACCGAAGTCGCCGTCCCGTCCAGCAGCGAGGTGTCCAGACCGTACATCTCCCGGAGCACGTCCATGAACGCCAGGACCGCCGGGCTGTAGTGTTGTGCGCGCCTCACCATCACGGCCGTCGGCAGCGACACCTGGTGTCCTTCGGTCAGGGGTATGAGCCGTAGGCTGCCCCTCTCCAGCTCGTGGCGAACCCCGCTCCGTGGAAGGAAGGAAACGCCCATGCCCAGCTCCACAAGGTGCTTGGTGGCCTCTATGCTGTCCAGGGTCATCTCCACCCTCGGCGATATCCCCGCCGCGCGGCACACCTGGTTTATCAAAACAAAGTAGGAGGACTCGCGGTCGTACAGGATGAGGGGCTCCTGGGCCACGTCGTAGATGCTGGCATGGCCCTGCAGGGCAAAGGGGTGGTCAGGGCTGGTGGCCAGGGCTATCTCCTCATCGTAGAGTCGCATGGTCACAACGTCGGGGTCGGTGAGCGCCCGCGCCAGGCCCAGCTGCACCTCTTCGTCCACCACCATCTGCAGCACGTCCGAGGAGCGGCCTATGTTGATGTGCACCTTCATGTTGGGATACTTGAGCCGGAACTTCTCGAGTATTGTCGGCAGGGTGTACGTGCCAATGGCCCGCGCCGAGGCCATGTTGAGCACACCGCCGAAGGCGTCCCTGGCGTTATCGATGACGACCCGCCCCTGACGCAGTGCCTCCATCGCGCGCTCCGCGTAGGGCAGGAAGGCCCTTCCGGTCTCCGTGAGCCTCACTCCCCTGCCCATCCTGTGAAACAGCGAGACCCCAAGCTCCGCCTCCAGGGACTGCACGCGGGCGCTCAGGGACGGCTGCGTAAGGAGCAGCGCCTCAGCCGCGCGCCGGAAGCTGCCCCGCTCCGCGGCCTCCAGGAATGCCCTCAACTGCGTAAGCTCCATCCGAATTCCTCCCCTCGAAACTCCCCGTATGACGCCTTTCCCTACACGTGGGGCCTTGAGTGATAGACAGGATTTATCGCTGCAATAGAGAATTCAGCACTTGCAGTATACCTCACATCGGTATACTATGTTAGACCTGTAGACGACTCGATTTGACCAACTCCCATCTAGCAAGAAAGGATCGAAGGTGATCCAAGAATGAGTGATGACATCAAGGTTCTGGGAAGGGTAGACCCGGACGTCGCCGACATCCTGAGCCCGGAGGCGCTCAACTTTGTGGCCGGCCTGGCCCGGGAGTTTGAGCCGACTCGGAGGTCACTGATGAGGGCGCGAGCCCTCCGCCAATGGGAGATTGACGAGGGCCTGGAGCCGGACTTCCTGCCAGAGACCAGGGGAATCCGCGAGGGCGCATGGCGGGTGACCAACGCCCCTCGGGACCTGGTGGACCGCCGCGTGGAGATCACGGGGCCAAGCTCCAACCGCACAATGGTGATCAACGCTCTGAACTCCGGCGCACAGATCTACATGACGGACTTCGAGGACGCCCACTCCCCCGTGTGGCGACCCACCCTGGAGGGCCAGGTGAACGTGCGAGACGCCAGCGCGGGCACCATCAGCTTCACGAACCCGGAGGGCAGGGAGTATCGCCTCAACGAGAGCATCGCGACCCTGTGCGTCAGGCCCAGGGGGTGGCACCTTCTGGAGCGGCATCTTCTGGTGGACGGGCAGCCGGTTTCGGCAAGCCTATTCGACTTTGGCCTTGCCTTCTTCCACAACGCCCGCGCGACCCTGGACAGGGGCAGCGGCCCGTACTTCTACCTGCCGAAGATGGAGCACCACTTGGAGGCCCGCCTGTGGAACAGCGTGTTTGCCCACGCCGAGGCGGAGCTTGGAGTCCCCCACGGCTCCATCAAGTGCACCGTTCTCATCGAGCACATCCTGGCAGCGTTCCAGATCGAAGAAATCCTCTACGAGCTGCGAGACCACATCACCGGCCTGAACCTGGGCAGGTGGGACTACATCTTCAGCGTTATCAAGGTCTTCAACCAGCGCCCGGACTTCGTGTTCCCGGACAGAGCGCAGGTCACTATGGGCACCCACTTCCTTCGGACGGCGGCTGAGCTGATGGTCCAGGCGTGCCACAAGCGAGGCGCTCACGCCCTGGGCGGCATGTCCGCTTTCATCCCCAGAAGGGACGACCCCGAAGCAAACGAGCGGGCGATGAACCAGGTGATAGCTGACAAGGAGCGGGAGTCCGGCCAGGGGCACGACGGCGCCTGGGTCGCCCATCCCGGTCTCGTCCCCGTTGTGCTGGAGGTCTTCGAGAAGGCCTTCGAGGGACCCAACCAGCTTGGCAAGATCCCCGAGATTCAGGCCTCGGCCAGGGACATTCTGGACGTGCCCGACGGGGACATTACAGAGGCCGGGCTGCGGAACAACATCAGCGTGACCCTCCAGTACCTGGACGCCTGGGCGCAGGGAAGAGGCGCAGTCGCACTGAACTACCTGATGGAAGACACCGCCACTGCGGAGATCGCCAGGTCTCAGATATGGCAGTGGATGAAGCACGGGGCCTATCTGTCCGATGGCCGCTCCGTGAGTAGAAATCTGTACGAGGCTCTGCGCGGCGAGGAGTTGGGACAGCTTCTCCAGGAGCGGGGCCCGGAAAGTGTAGGCGCGATTGACAAGGCTGTAGATCTATTGGACGACCTGGTAACCAGTCCCACATACATAGATTTTCTGACACTACCCGGATACCGATTCTTGGAGTAAGCTCTGGAGTAAGCTAAGGAGGCTGTAGTATGAACAATCACCACCCGAGTTTCGCCCAGCAGGTCAAGGAGATTGAGGAGAGCTGGGCCTCCGATCCTCGCTGGCGGGACGTAAAGCGAGACTACACGGCTGAGGACGTCGTAAAGCTGCGGGGCAACCTGAAGATTGAGTACACGCTGGCCAAGCACGGCGCAGAGCGCCTGTGGCGCGATCTCAACCAGGGCGGCTTCGTGCGGACCTTCGGAGCGCTGACCGGCGCGCAGGCCGTGAACATGGTCAAGGGCGGGCTCAACGCCCTCTACCTCAGCGGCTGGCAGGTCGCCGGTGACAACAACCTGGCGTCCCACACCTACCCGGACCAGAGCCTCTACCCTTCCAACAGCGTCCCGGCAGTGGTCAAGAGACTCAACAACGCCCTGATGAGAGCCGACCAGATCGCG
The DNA here is from genome assembly GCA_034421015.1 of Dehalococcoidia bacterium. Classification (GTDB taxonomy): domain Bacteria; phylum Chloroflexota; class Dehalococcoidia; order Lucifugimonadales; family UBA2985; genus DAOUJW01. Next base: position 44,295 of record DAOUKT010000005.1, on the reverse strand, counting down.
TGCCTGGAAGGCAATAACGACACTGACTGGTTCGTTCCCATTGTTGCCGACGCAGAGGCCGGATTCGGCGGAGCCATCCACGCCTTTGAGCTGATGCGCGGCATGATTGAGGCCGGGGCGGCCGGCGTCCACTACGAGGACCAGCTTTCCTCCGCCAAGAAGTGCGGCCACATGGGGGGGAAGGTACTCATTCCCTCCAACATGTTCGTACACACCCTCAACGCCGCAAGGCTCGCCGCCGACGTCCTGGACGTGCCCACCATCCTGTGCGCACGCACCGACGCCCGGGGCGCAACACTCCTCACCAGCGACATCGACGAGCGCGACAAGGAGTTCGTGACCGGCGAGCGCACCCCCGAAGGGTTCTACGTGGTACGGGACGGCTTCGACGCCGCAGTCTCCAGGGGTCTGGCCTACGCCCCCTACGCAGACCTGCTGTGGTGCGAGACCTCTGACCCGGACCTGGACGAGGCCATCGCCTTCGCAGAGGCCATCCGCAAGGAGAACCCGAACATGATGCTGGCCTACAACTGCTCACCCTCCTTCAACTGGAAGGCCAACATTGACGACGCGACCATCGCCAAGTTCCAGGACGAGCTGGGTAAGGCCGGGTACAAGTTCCAGTTCATCACTCTGGCCGGCTGGCACATGATCAACCTCAACGCCTTTGAGCTTGCCAGGGCATACTCCCAGGAGGGAATGCCGGCATACGTCCGCATCCAGGAGCAGGAGTTCGCCCGTGAGAAGGACGGCTACACGGCCTCCAAGCACCAGGCGGAGGTCGGCGCGGGCTACTTCGACGAGGTGCTTCTCAGCGTAAGCGAGGACCTCGCTGCCACTGCCGCTCTGGCCGGCTCCACGGAAACCGCCCAGTTCAGGTAGACCGTGGAATAGACGGAGTCCCAACTGCAGGAGCCGGTCGCTTGGCGACCGGCTCCTCTCTTTGAGCCTTGCGATCGCCCTGGCGCGCAGCTACGCCTACGCCTCCCGCGCAAACGTAACGCCCGTTACCGACGCCGCCCCGGCATCCTTGAGCGCTACGGCGCAGGCCTCCAGCGTTGCGCCGGTTGTACACACATCGTCCACCAGCAGCACGTTCAACCCATCGACCATTTCAGGGCGCGGGCAGTGGAAGGAGCCCTGCACGTTGGCCCGACGCTCCTCCGCTTGCGAGCGCGCCGTCTGAGACGGCGTGTCCCTCCGTCGAGAGAGTGCCTCCGCTCCTACCGGAAGCCTCAACTTCTCGCCGGCGAGTCGGGCCAGCAGGGCCGCCTGATTGTAGCCGCGCTGCCTCTCGCGGCGGCTATGGAGCGGCACTGGGACCAGGATGTCACCATGTACGCCTCGCTCAGTCAGGAAATCTGCCAGCAGATCGCCCAGCAGAGGCGCGATGGCCCGCAGGTTGCTGTATTTCAGCCGGTGGACGGCCTCCCTGGCCACGCCCTCCATTCGGAACGGAGCGACTATGCCGTCAATGTCCAGAGGCGCCGTCTCGCATCTTCTGCAGGCGTCGCCGCGGGCTACGGGCTGAGAACACCGCCTGCAGAAAGGAGGCAGCAGGTGGGGGAGTGTGGCAAAACAGGTTGGGCAGAGGAACTCTCCCTCTCTGTCGCACCCCACGCACTTGGGTGGGTACAGCAGGTCAAGGGAAACCGAGGCCAGCCGCGAGATGCCCTTCAACAGGCCTTTGGTCTGCATTTCGCTAGAGGCCTGCGCGCAGCGTGCTGCCCGGCTGACTCCGTAGCATCAACCCCTGTCAGACCCCTCTTCCAACTCTTGCTCCGTCTCCTGGGTTTCTCCCAGGCCGGTGGTGTACTCGCGGAGCGCCTCGTTGATGCGGCCCTGCCACCCTCTCCCGGTGGCCCGGTAGTACGCAAGTATGTCGGCGTCCAGCCGGATGGAGATTGCCTCCTTGGTTGGCGACTTCTGCTTGCCCCGTGTCCTCCGCCACCGCTCCACCACTTGGGGCACAACCTCAGTTGCCGGCCGGGCGCGCTCAAACCAGGCGTCATCCAGCTCAGGAGCGTCCGGGTCCCTGGCAATCCCAACGTTGATTGCCACCTCTTCCCCGTACTCCGCTTCAATCTCCTTGAAGGTCTTTGTGCTTGCGACCAGCTCTTCAAATACTTGCTTGATCATATCTTCTTCTCTCCACGGCGTTGGCCCTGCGCAGGCCGATGATCCGAACTATGTCATCGCGCTCTGTGAACACAACGTAATGCAGGTGGTCACCTATGTACCCCAGTCCGCCGTAGCGAACCTCTCCGTACCGGTCACTCTGTTCAATCAGGGCTGTGCCCCATCCAAAAAGCTGTATGGATTCAAAGTCAATTCCGTGCTTCTCCCAGTTCCCTTTCCGCTTGGCTTCGTCCCATTCACACCCTTCTATCATATTGTATATGCACTAAAACCCTTTGTCAAGTTTATTGTATATATATTCAAGTCACTTACCCATTGACCAGGCATGAATCGCTCACTCTGGCGGTCTCGTCTCAATTCGGGCCTGGTGTGCTAAGATTAGGCTGTTATCTGTGTTCTTGCAAGGAGTGGCTGATCAGTGATAAAGGCCGTCTTTTTCGACTTCTACAACACCGTCGGCAGGTTCTGGCCGCCCAGGGAAGAGTTACAGGCCACAGCCTGCGAAGAGTTTGGCATCAAGGTCACGCCTGGGGGCGTGGAGGTAGGATACGGCCTCGCGGACGCCTTCATGGCCCGGGAGGTTGCCCGCCTCCCCCTCCGGGACAGGGACCGCCAGGGAATCAAGGACTTCTTCGCCGAGTACCAGCGCCTGATACTCCAGGGTGCAGGCGTGGATGTGCCGCTGGACCTCGCACTGAGTATCAGCGCCCGCCTCAGGCAGCTTTCCTACGGGTACGCCCTCTTCGACGACGTGCTTCCCACCCTGGACGCGCTCAAACAGCTGGGTCTGACCCTTGGCCTGCTCTCCAACAACGAGGGGGACATGGGTAAGGTGTGCGAAGAGCTGGGCCTCTCGCCCTACCTCGACTTCACCATCACCTCGGCTGACGTTGGCGCCAGCAAACCGCACCCGCCCATCTTCATCGAGGCGCTGCGAATAGCGCAGGCGGAGCCCCCCGAGGCCATGCACGTAGGAGACCAGCTCGACACCGACATAATGGGCGCTCTTGCTATGGGCATTCACCCGGTCCTCCTGGACAGAGACCGCCTGAACGAGGACAGCCCGGACTTCCCACGAATCGAGGGGCTTGGACAGATTGTAGACCTGCTCAAGGGAGTGGAGGGCTAGGCTCTTGCCGCCGTCGCCGTGGTCAGCTCAAGGGCTTCGCTCACGAACGCGGTCAGTCTTTCCAGGGTTTCGGAAAGCGTGTCCTGCCATCCTCTTGCAATGGGTATCCTGATCTGGCTGTGACCCACCTGCACGTTTCGCCCAAGGGCCTTCTGCAGGGCCAGCCTGGCTCCCTCCACAGGCTCTCTTAGCTGCAATACAACCACCTTCCCATCCTGCGACACCGACTCGGCGCCGGCCTGGCGCGCCAGGCTCTTTATGTCCACCACGTAGAGCAGGTCCCGAACGGCCCTGGGTAGCGGGCCAAACCTGTCCCGGATCTCCTCGGCAAGAGAGGCCGTTTCCTCCCTGTCCTGGGCCCTTACCAGCCGCTGGTACACGCCCAGCCGCGTGGCAAAGTCGGTGATGTAGTATGCCGGTATGTTCGCTGCGAGGGGCAGGTCGATCTTCACGTCCCGGGCCTCCGGCTGCATCCGGGGAAGCGTTCCGGCTCGCTCGCTGCGCACCTCATCCACGGCCTGGGCCAGCAGCTGGGAGTACAGCTCGTAGCCCACCGAGTGGATATGTCCGCTCTGCTCCGCCCCCAGTATGTTGCCTGCGCCCCTGATCTCCAGGTCCCTCATGGCAATGCGAAAGCCCGCCCCAAGCTCAGTGGCCGCCATGATGGTCTTCAGCCGCTTCTCGGCCGTCTCGGTTATGCGGCGACGGCGCGGCACCATCAGGTACGCGTACGCCCTGTTGACGCCCCTGCCCACCCTGCCGCGAAGCTGGTATAGCTGCGCCAGGCCCAGCATATTGGCCCTGTCTATGATGAGCGTGTTGACGTTGGGCATGTCCAACCCGGCCTCGATGATGGTGGTGCATACCATCACGTCGAACTTGCCCTGGGCAAAGTCCGTCATCACCCGTTCAAGGGTTTCCTCCGGCATCTGGCCGTGGCCTATCGTAATGGCCGCCTCCGGGACGATCTCCCGTATCCTGAGGGAGGTCTCCTCTATGGAGTGGACGCGGTTGTGGAGAAAGAACACCTGCCCTCCCCTGTCCATCTCCCTGAGAATGGCCTCCCGAATCACTTCATCGCTGTACTCCGTGATGTAGGTCTTGATGGATAGCCGCTCCTCAGGCGGCGTCTCAATGGTACTCATGTCCCGAATGCCGGACAGAGCCATGTGCAGCGTCCGGGGAATGGGCGTAGCGCTGAGGGTGAGGACGTCGGCCTCGCGGCGCATATCCTTGAGTCGCTCCTTGTGGGCAACTCCGAATCGCTGCTCCTCGTCGACGACCACCAGCCCCAGGTTCTTGAAGGACACGTCCTTCTGGAGCAGCCGGTGCGTCCCGATGCAGATGTCCACATTGCCTGCGGCCAGGTCTTCCACCACCCTGCGCTGCTCCTCACCGGTGCGGAACCGGCTCAGCACCTCAATCCTGACCGGAAACGCAGCCAGCCTCTCGGAGAAGGTGACGTAGTGCTGCTGGGCCAGCACTGTAGTGGGAACCAGGAACGCCACCTGGGCACCGTCCATCACGGCCTTGAACGCGGCCCGCAGCGCCACCTCCGTCTTGCCGTATCCAACGTCCCCGCACACCAGCCGGTCCATCGGCCTGTGGTCCTGCATATCCCTCTTGACCTCAAGGATGCTCTCCAACTGGTCAGGGGTCTCCTGGTACGGGAATGCGTCCTCCATCTCCTGCTGCCACGGGGTATCCTGGGAGAAAGCGAAGCCGTCCACAACCTCGCGGGAGGCATATAGAGACAACAGCTGCTCGGCGAGCTCACGGGTGGAGGCCCTGGCCCTCTCCTTCGCGCGTCTCCACTCCTGGGTCCCCAGACGCGTGAGCGACGGCATCCGCTCCCCCGTCGCCACGTACGGGGCCACCCTGTCAAGCTGGTCGGTGGGCACGTACAGCCTGTCGCCCGCAGCGTACTCCAGCACCAGGTACTCCTTCTCGGAACCCTCGCCTCCCATGTGCTGCGTGCCCACGAACCGGCCTATTCCGTGCTCAGTGTGCACCAGGTAGCTCCCCGTCTCCAGCTCGGACAGGGACGGGGCCCTGTGCGCCTGCGACCTCCGCCTGACGGGACGCTCCTTGGTCTGGCCCATGATCTCGGCATCGGTAAGGACGTGGAGGACTGAGTCGCCGATGGGCAGGCTCCATCCTTCGGCGAGGGACTCCCGGACCAGGGCAACCGAGCCTTCGCCAAGGTCCCCTCCAAGCGACTCATACGGGTCGGCGGGAACGTTCAGACCCTTGAACACCTCTGCGAGCCGGGCTGCGTGATGGGACACCAGGGCCACCCGGTCTCCCCTCTGACGCCAGTCGCCCACCTCTCCGGCCAGCGTATCAAGACGGCCCCTGTAGCCGTCCGTCGGAAGGAAGCCGAGATCGTGGACCGACTCGCTTCCTTCGGCCTCAGCGCTTCCCCAGGGCGTCGTATCAAGCCGTCTCGCCGCGGCCGACAGTCGACCGTTCAGCTCCTCCCAGGGAATGTGGAGGGACGGGAAGTTGCGAGGAACATCGCCGCGCTGCTCTTTTGCGTCCCTCAGCTCTATGGACTTGGCCTCCAGCCTCAACCCCTCCTCTTCAATGTACCCGGGACGCTCCACCAGCACCAGCGCGTCCCCCGGCAGATAGTCGAGTATGGACCCCAGGCAGAAGAACCCCTGGTAAAACCCGGGCTCCTCCAGCGCCTGGCCGGACAGCAGTAACGCCATCTCCTCCTGGATCCTGTCGCGAGTTGCGCCCGGGCAGTTGGACACGTCCAGCCGGCCGTACCTCTCCTCAACCTCTCCCCGGTCGACAAGGTGCGGCAGCGCCTCCTGGCACGGCAGTATGAGAGCCTCTTCAACCGGCTCAAGGGAGCGCTGGGAGGCCGGGTCGAAGATTCGTATGCTCTCAACTTCGTCGCCCATTAGCTCTATGCGGACGGGAAGCTCCGACCCCGGCGAAAAGACGTCCAGAATGCCGCCCCGTCTGCTCACCGTGCCGGGGATTTCCACCGACCGCTCCACCCGGTACCCCATCGACTGCCAGCGTCTCATCAGGGTGTTCAGGTTAACGCGCTGCCCAACGGCTACTCTGTGCCGGGCGGACTCGTAGATGTCCCTGGAAATCGTCCTCTGGGCAACGGCCGCCAGGGACGCAACAACAATGGGCGGTTGGATGGGCGACTGTGAAGCGCTCGCAAGGGCCTCCAGCGCCCTGATGCGTCCGTGCGTGGAGGCCTCGTCCGCCATGAGCCGCTCGAACGGCAGCGTCTCCCCCTCCGGAAACTGGTACACCTCGCCGTCGTCGCCGCACCACACCTGGAGGTCGGAGTGCAGCTCGCGTGCCCGCTCAGGCCGCGCCGCCAGAGCCAGCACGGGTACCCCCAGGTCTTTCCTGAGCGCTCCGGCGCAGAACGGAAGGGCAGCGTCCGGCAGTACCGCGGCGCCCCGGGCGCGGCTCTTTCGAAGCGTCTCCTGAAGGCCCCTGTACTCCGGGCTGAGGGAAAGTAGCGAAAACAGCTCTCTGATGTCTCTCCTTAGCTAGGAGGCCCGGGCTCTCCAGTCCAGATACCTCTGGGCATTGGCCTCGGAGGACCTCTCCTGGGCCTCTGCCTTCTTGCTCACCGTGGTCCTCTTGCCCTTCTTGCCGGACTTGTCCTTCTTCTTCGGCTTCTTCTTGCTCATTGCCCTGTCCCTTCCTTCAACCGGTTGGTGTCCGGCCCCGTCTTTCCAACGCATAAAGGGGCTAGCCGACGAATCGCTAGCCCAGACTGGAATTCTAGCACGGCTTCTACATCTGTTCAATAATGCCTGCAGAGTGCTATGATTTCGTATTGCCGTTGAATATAATATCGGTCAGAGGACGTATAACAGCCTACGAGCGAACCACAGACAATCATGTTTGATCGCCTGGAAGCCCTGAGACATCGATTTGAAGAGTTGGAGGAGACGATGGCGCTCCCGGAGGTCGCCACGGACCCTTCGCGCGTTCAGGCCCTCGCCAAGGAGCGGTCGTCCATTGAACTGCTGGTCGGCATCTACAACGAGTACAGGAGCGTGGCCCAGCAGGCCGAGGACGCCCGCGCGTTGATGCAGGATAGCTCCGATGAGGACATCAAGAACCTGGCCCACGAAGAGCTTGAGGAGCTTCAGGAGAGGCAGGAGCTGCTGGAGTACAGGCTGCGGATTGCTCTTCTCCCCAAGGACCCCAATGACGAGAGGGACGTTATCGTTGAGGTCAGAGCCGGCACCGGCGGCGAGGAGGCTGCCCTGTTCGCCGCGGAGCTTTACCGCATGTACGCGCGCTACGCCCAGGACAAGGGATGGGACGTGGACGTCATAGATTCCAACCCCACGGGCATTGGCGGGTTCAAGGAGATTGTGTTCGAGGTGAAGGGCAGGAGCGCCTTCAGCCGCCTCAAGTACGAGAGGGGCGCGCACCGGGTGCAGAGGGTGCCCACCACCGAGACGGGCGGGCGGATTCACACCTCCGCCGCCACCGTAGCCGTACTGCCGGAGGCAGAGGAGGTTGAGGTCGATATAGACCCCGGTGAGCTTCGCATTGACATCTTCCACTCCAGCGGACACGGCGGTCAGAACGTTCAGAAGGTGGCCACGGCCGTTCGCATCACCCACATCCCAACCGGAATCGTGGCCGTCTGCCAGGACGAGCGCTCCCAGCTCAAGAACCGGCAGCGGGCCATGGCCGTCCTGCGCGCCCGACTCCTGGACAGGGAGATCAGCCGCCAGCAGGAGGAGGTGGCCGCATCACGCCGCTCACAGGTGGGCTCCGGCGACCGGTCGGAGAAGATGCGCACCTACAACTTCCCCCAGAACCGCGTCACTGACCACCGGATAGGTGTGACCAGCCACAACCTGGAGCGAATTCTCCAGGGCGACCTGGACGAGTTCATCGACGCCGTGGCAAGCCAGGAGCAGGCCAAGCTCCTGGAAGAGGTCTCTCATTGACCCTGCTTCGGCTCCTGGAGGACACCCGCTCCTCCCTGGCGTCCCACGGAGTTGAGGACGCACGCCTGGAAGCCGACCTCCTTCTGATGAAGGCCCTGGACGTGGACAGGCCCCTGCTGTACGCGTCGCCCGAGCGTAAAACAACACCTGAGGAGATGGAGACCCTCTCCCGGGACCTGACCAGACGCCTGGCCGGAGAGCCCCTGCCCTACATCTGCGGCCATCGGGAGTTCTACGGATTGGACCTCTCCGTCAGCCCTGGGGTCTTCATCCCGCGACCGGAAACTGAGCTTCTGGTGGAGCTTGCGCTGGAGGCCGCCGGCTCCCTCCCTGCAGACCTTCCCATTCGCATAGCGGACGCCTGCACCGGCAGCGGCGCCATAGCCATCGCACTGGCGGCCAACCTGCCTGAGGCGGCAGCCTACGCTACCGACGTATCCGACGCCGCCCTGGAGACGGCGGGCCTCAACCTCCGGCAACACCGTCTGGAGGACAGGGTCGCCCTGATGAGAGGCAGCCTGCTGGAGCCCGTTCCGGCGCCCCTGGACATAGTCGTAAGCAACCCGCCCTACGTCCCTCGCGCCGACATTCCACGCCTGGCGAGGGAGGTCCGCTCAGAGCCGCGTGAGGCCCTGGACGGCGGAGAGGACGGCCTTGACGTGGTGCGCGCTCTGATTCCCCAGGCCAAGGGCAAGCTCCGATGGCCCGGAACTCTCATCCTGGAGGTCTCTCCCGTCAATGCGGGCGCGGCGCTGGCGCTTGCGAGGGCCGCCTTCCCGAACGGCGACTGCGCCATCCACAGAGATCTGGCAGGCCGGGAACGAGCCCTGCTGGTCAAGATTCCCTGAATCAGACCTCAAACGGCCCTTCGGCAGGCACAATCAGGGCTGCGACGCGCCTCGTTACCCATTCTGATTTGCTTGTTATTCCCCCTGAAAGATGATATACTCCCCTTGAAATATTTGTAGTGGAAAGTGGGTCACGACCCACTTTTTTGCTAGTTGTACCCTGCCGCAGATTGGGACCTGGAGAGTAAGGGGAATAGAAGATGAAGAGCGACTTTCTGATAGCTGTAACGCAGTTGGCCGCAGAACGCCACCTCCCCAGGGAGGCAGTCATCTCCGCCATTGAGGCGGCGCTGGCTTCCGCCTACAAGAAGGACAGCGTGCTCGCAGGCCAGGAAATCTCGGTCTCCCTGAATCCCGCCAACGGCGAGGTGAGGCTCTATACCCAGAAGACTGTGGTACAGAAAGTGGAGGACCCCCAGAGGGAGATCAGCCTGACGGAGGCCAAGAAGCGGAAGAGGGACGCCGCCCTGGAGGACGTCATTGACGTGGAGTTTGAGATCCAGAGCACCGGCCGTATCGCCGCTCAGACCGCCAAGCAGGTGGTGCTCCAGAGACTGAGAGAGGCGGAGCGGGAGCTGGTCTACGAGGAGTACGCCGAAAAAGAGGGTGACATTGTCACGGCGACGGTGCAACGCGCCGACTCCCGCCAGGTGACTCTTGACCTGGGCCGCACTGAGGCCATCCTACCCACCTCTGAGCAGGTTATGTCGGAGCGGTACAGGCCGGGCCAGAAGCTCAAGGTGCACGTGGCAGAGGTGCGCCGCAGCAGCCGGGGGCCGGAGATCGTCGTGTCCCGCACTCACAAGGACCTTCTCCGCCGCCTCTTCGAGATGGAGGTGCCGGAGATATTCAACGGAGTCGTTGAGATCAAGGCCGTCGCCCGGGAGCCCGGCTCCCGCAGCAAGGTAGCTGTGCACTCGCGCCAGGACGGGGTCGATCCCGTGGGCTCCTGTGTCGGTCTGCGTGGCATAAGGATCCAGAATATCGTCAACGAGCTTCAGGGCGAGAAGATCGACGTCGTGCAATGGCACCACGAACCCTCGGTATTCCTGGCCAACGCCCTCAGCCCCTGTCCGGTGACACGGGTTGAGATGGATGAAGAGGACAGCTCGGCGCTTGTAGTGGTGCCGGACCGCCAACTCTCCCTGGCTATTGGCAAGGACGGCCAGAACGCCCGGCTTTGCGCCAAGCTCTCCGGCCTCCGGGTCAACATCAAGAGCGTGACAGAGGCCGAAGAGGAACGGCTGCTGCGAGGCTCGGACGGAGTCCAGCGCCCGAAGGATGAAGCTGCAGAGCAGGAGCAGGCGGTCATAGAAGTCATGGAGGAGGAGGAGGAGACGATGGCGCCCGCGGCGGTGGTAGAAGAGACAGTCGAAGCCGCGGAACCGGAGACGGAGGAGGCTGAGGTCGCCGTTGCTGAGGCAGAGCGAGAGATCTCCATCGAGGAGCAGCTGGCGGAAGCCACGCTGGAGATAGAAACTGCCAGGAAGGAGCCGGAAGCGGCGGAGGAGCAGCCCGACAAGGCCGCTGAGTTCGTCTGGACTATCCCCCAGGCTCCCCAGGAGTCTCAGCGAATCCGGTTTGCAGAGGAGATCATGGGGCCCAGGGGCGGCGGCAGGGGACGCGGAAGACAGGGCCGGGGAGAGGACGACTCCAGGAACCCCAAGCGCTCCCGCCGCAATCAGCAACCCAGAACCCAGGACGACGAACTGGACGATCTGGTCTCCTGAGGAGGGTAGTTTCGTGAAACGGGGGCACGTTCCGCTCAGGACATGTGTGGTCTGCGGCGCAAAGACTGACAAGCGGCAGTTGGTGCGCGTTGTCCGCACTCAGACCGGCAGCGTCCAGGTCGACTCCACCGGCAAGAAGCCGGGTAGAGGGGCCTATCTCTGCCACGACCGGTCCTGCTGGGACAAGGCCCTGAAGAAGAACCGCTTGGACCACACTCTCAGAGGCCCCATATCCTCCGAAGACCGGCTGACGTTGCAGGAATACGCCCAGCAGGCGGCCGGGGCAGCTTCCTAAGAAGGGATTGAACCAATATGCAGCAGAGATACAGGACAAGAAGGAGGGGCAGACGAGGCCCCAACGACCGCTCCGCAGGAGAGCGAACGGCCGTTGCTCCGAGCCAGGACGCGGTCCCTCTGGACCTGGAACTGCCCAAGACCGTCACCGTCAAGCAGCTTGCAGACCAGATGAGAGCCGACCCCGTCGACGTCATCAAGGAGCTGATACGCAACGGGGTGATGGCAAACATAAACCAGACCATCGACTTCAACATGGCTGCGGTCGTTGCCGCGGAGTTCGGCTTCAGGCCGGCTCCCCAACCCGAAGCCGACGAAGGGTTCGCCATATACTCCCAGCTTAACAGGGAGGAGGACCCTTCTAACCAGGTGATCCGGCCTCCCGTGGTGACCATTTTGGGCCACGTGGACCACGGCAAGACCACCCTGCTGGACGCCATCAGGGAGAGCAACATCACCGAGGGAGAGGTTGGAGGCATTACCCAGCACATTGGGGCGTACCAGGTTGAGTACAACGGAGAGAAGATAACCTTCCTGGACACCCCGGGTCACGAGGCGTTCACCGCGATGAGGGCCAGAGGAGCCAGGGCCACGGACATCGCCGTGCTGGTGGTGGCCGCTGACGACGGCGTCATGCCCCAGACAGTGGAAGCCATTGACCATGCGAAGGCCGCCGAGGTGCCAATTGTAGTCGCCATCAACAAGGTTGACGTGGCGTCGGCGGACGTGGAGAGGGTGAAGCGCCAGCTGGTGGAGAGAGGCCTGGTCATTGAGGAGTGGGGCGGAGACGTGATTGCCGTCGCCATCTCTGCAAGGGAGAGGCAGGGCATAGAGGACCTTCTGGAGAACCTCCTGGTGGTTGCGGAGGTGTCGGAGCTGAAGGCGGACCCGGAGCGGCCTGCCGTCGGCGTCATTGTGGAGGCCGAGGTAGACAAGAGCAAAGGGCCCGTCGCCACCGTCCTGGTGCAGACCGGCACCCTCCGGGTTGCAGACACGGTCGTCGTAGGCGATTCATGGGGCAGGGTGAAGGCAATGATCAGCGAGTCCGGACGCCGGACCAGGACCGCCGACCCGTCGACTCCCGTGGAGATTCTGGGCCTTGGGCAGCTGCCACTGGCGGGTGACACCCTGTGGGTGGTGCCTGACGAGAAGACGGCCAAGGAGCTCATCCAGGAGCGTCGTCAGAGGCTGGAGGCGGAACGGCTGACCATGTCCGGCCCTACGCTGGAGAGCGCCTCCAGCAGAATCGGGTCCGGGGAGATCACGGACCTGAACCTCATCATCAAGACGGACGTACAGGGCAGCGTTGACGCCGTGCGCGGCTCCCTGGAGAAGCTGTCAACCTCCAAGGGCAAGGTGAATATCATCCACACCGCTGCCGGGACCATCAACGAGGGCGACGTGCTCCTCGCGGCCGCTTCCAAGGCAATTATCATTGGCTTCAGCACCAGGGTAGAGCCTGGCGCGAGGCACCTGGCGGACGCGGAGAAGGTGGACATTCGCCAGTACGACATCATCTACCGGCTGTCTGAGGACGTTCAGAACGCCCTGGAGGGCCTGCTGACTCCGGTGCTGCAGGAGATTGTGGAAGGCCATGCGGAGGTTAGGACGGTCTTCTCCGTAGGACGCCGCGGCAGGATCGCCGGCTCTTACGTGACCAGTGGTCGAATTACCCGGAACGCCGGCGTGAGGGTGATCAGGGGCGGCCAGCCCGTCTACGAGGGGAATATCTCCAGCCTGCGGCACTTCAAGGACGACGTGCGGGAGATGGCGGCCGGCTTCGAATGCGGCGTTGGGATTGACGGCTTCAACGACTTTCAGGAAGGCGACGTCCTGGAGGCTTTCCGCCAGGGATAGACGGAGCCTCTTCGCCCTCCTCCACCAGACCTTCGCCACGGAGGGGTGACCTATGTCCAGAAGGACCGAGAGGGTAAACGTCCTCTTGCGCCAGAAATTGAGCGAAATAATTGCCCAGGAGATGAAGGACCCCCGGCTGACTCCAATTGTTACCATCACTGAGGTTGGAGTGTCCCGGGACCTGAAACACGCGAAGGTGTTCACAAGCGTGCTCGGCACCCCGGAGCAGGGGAAGGACGCCGTGGAGGCTCTCAACGCCGCCTCCGGCTACCTGCACCGCGAGCTGAAAGCGCGGGTCTCGCTGAGGAACGTCCCGTTTCTCAGCTTCGTGACTGACGACTCCTTTGAGAAGGGCGCCTATCTCCTCCAACGCATAGATGAGGTGCGATCCGGGGAAGCGTCTCCTGACGGAAGGCCATGAGCGAAATAACCGGAATCATCAGCATATCCAAGCCACTGGAGTGGACCTCCATGGAGGTGGTGCGCCGCGTCAAGCGTCTCACGAAGCAGAAGCGTGTGGGACACGCCGGAACTCTCGACCCCCAGGCCACGGGCGTGCTGCCCATCTGCTTTGGGCAGGCCACACGCATTATGGAGTACCTGGTGGACAGCCCCAAGGTGTACAAGGCCGTCATCCAGCTGGGCGTTTCCACCGACACCTACGACTCCCAAGGCCAGGTCACGGAGGAGAACGACCCGTCCAGCGTCACCATTGAGGACGTAGAGAGGGAGATGGAAGCCTTTAGCGGGGCATTTCTGCAGGTGCCCCCCATGTACAGCGCCCTCAAACGCGACGGCGAGAGGCTCTACAATCTCGCCAGGGCTGGGAAGGAGGTCGTGAGGGATCCCAGGGAGGTGGAGATCTACCGGTCTGAGATCACGGCCTGGCAGACGCCGGACGTGGAGATGATCGTGGAGTGCGGCCGCGGGATGTACATTCGCTCCCTGGCCCACGACCTGGGCGTGGCGCTGGGATGCGGCGCACACCTGAAGGAGCTGGTGCGCCTTCGCACCGGTCCATTCGACATCGGCAATTCCACTTCGATGCCCGAGATGGAGGAGGCCTGCGAGAACGGTTCGTGGAAGTCCCTCGTGTTCCCTGTGGACTTCCCCCTTTCCAGGCTAAAGGCCGCCGTGGTGCAGCAGGAGAAGGAGGAGGCCGTGCGCAGGGGCCAGGGAGTGTACCTTGGCATGCCCCTCAGAGACATCTCCATGAACGACCTGTACCGGCTGTACTCCGTAGACGGCGACTTCATTGCCCTGCTGCGCCCGGGCAAGGTGAAGGGCTTGTGGAGCGCTCAGAAGGTCTTCAACCTGCGTCAGTCCTCCAAGTGACGCCTTTGAGCCGCATGTTGCCCGGATGCCGGCGGACATGGCTGACAGCGCTCATTTCCCTCGACAAGCTCAGTATGAGCGGTGTCGCGCGCCACAACCCACACCTGCAGGGAAGGCCATCAGGGTTGACAACCCTATTGTGAGCATTTATTGTCTCACTAGCTACCTGCAAGCTAGAGAGGTGTTTCGATGGAGGCCTACTGCTTTAAGTGCCGAGCCAAGAGGGAGATCAGCTCTCCGCAGCAAGTAACGCTCAAGAACGGACGCCCCGCCACCCATGGCATCTGCCTCGTGTGCAGCACCAAGGTGTTCCGCATCGGCAAGGGCTAAGTCGACAGCTCCGGTAGCTGTTCATTCATCCCCTGCGCGCGAGAGCCTCGCTGCCCGGAGGCGACCAGCCCCTAACCTGCCGGGACCACCATCCCCAGTCGCCCTATGAGCGCGGTCGGGTTGCTCTGCAGCACGATTGAAGCCTCCTCTCCCGACAGTCCCGCCCCGCGAGCTACGTTCAAGGCAAGCTCCGCGGTGAGCAGGTCTTGAGGCTCATGGGCATCGGAGTCCAGAACAAGCTTCGCCCCGCTCAGCATTCCGACTCGCGCCACGTGCCCGTTGGTGAGTGAGTGCCCCCTTCTGGACGAAATCTCCAGATAGACCCCGTTCTCGGCGGCCAGCGCCGCCTCTTCTTCGCTGATTATCCCGGGGTGCGCGAGCACGTCCACCGAACGAGACCTGATTGCGGCCAGGTTGCTGCCCGGCTCCACCGGCTCCACAATGGTCTCGCCGTGCACCACCACTATCTGGGCTCCGTTGTCCCTGGCGCGCAGGGCCGCCTCCGCGATAAGGTTCCTGGGAACGTGGGTGATTTCAACTCCCGGAAGGGCCAGAATGTCCCACTCCTCCGAGGCCCTGCGGCACTCTGCAACCAGTGTCTTGAGAACCCTCTCCTGGTCTTCAATGCCCACGTGGTCTGTGACGGCTATGACGCCATAGCCCCGCATGTACGCCCTGCGGATCAGCTCTATGGGAGAGAGCACCCCGTCGCTGAGGTATGTGTGGGTATGGAAATCGAAAATCAACGGCTTCCCCGTCTGCGGAACATGGTCTCTGGGCGATAGAAAGGGAGCCCGATTGCCAGGCTCCCTCTAGTGGTCGAATAGCTTGGAGTTGCGCGGCTAGGGCCTGGAGGCGACAATCTCCAGCCAGTTGCGGGGGATGTGGCTCACGTTCATGTCCTTGAACACCTCCCGCGCGCCCTTCTTCAGGGATTCGCTGGCCTCCTTGAGCGGCACGCCGGGCATGACGCCCCTGATCCAGTCCTCAAACTCGCTTATGTTGATCCAGCCCTCCAGAGGCACCTCCACCGTGTTGATGCGCTGCTCCTTCACCTGAAAGCCCGCGCCCTCCAGAAGCTGGGTGTACTGCTCCGGCGACAGGTGCCGCCTGGCTTCAACCTTCTCGGCCTTGTTGGGGCTCAGTCCATACTCGGACCGCAGGATGCGAAGGGATTTCATCATCCACCGGCGGTAGAACTGCTCCGACTCCGGCGGGTGGCTTCCTTCGAAGAAAGAGGTGTTGAAGGCAAAGATTCCGCCGCTGCCCAGAGTGTGGAACACCTCTCCCGCAAGCTTGGCCTTGTCCGTAACCATGTGTATCGCATTGCAGAAGACCACGGCGTCCATGGAGTCCCGCACAAGCTGCGAAAGCTGCTCGCCCCGCCCGTGAATGAACTCCACCATGGAGGCCTTGGCGTTCTCAAAGTCTGCCCGGGCCTGCTTGAGGGCCGTGGCCGAAAAGTCGACGCCGATAATGAGGCTCTCCCTGGCGCCCTTAAGCCTTTCAAGGATGATCTTGGTCACCCCGCCCGTGCCGCAAGCCAGGTCCACCACCTTCTGCCCAGGCTGCAGACTGGATAGGTCTACAAGACTGGTATTGACGGCCTGGTAGAAAGGAGTGCTTGCAAAGGTTGCAAAGGAGAAATCGCTGCTCTCCTCCTCCAGTGTCGTCTTGCTATCAACATTCATATCACTTGCCCCCCGGTGCCCTCTAAGGTCTCTTTCTCGGCGGAGTCCTGCCCCCTATCGGATGCGACAGGTATCCCGCAGAGTCTCACAGATAATAGCCTAACGCAAATCGCCAGTCAATCCGCCCTAACGCGAGGCAGTTTAAGGACTTGTTAACATCTCTTTAATGGCCGCTCTAACCACCCGTGTCGACGTTCGAGAGGAGACGCGGGCTAGCGCCGGTCATTTTCAGACAAAAGCCCAGCGCCCAGCCAGGAATACGCCGGGCGCTGGATTCAGATCTCTATCCTGAGCGATTACGCCGGACGGCAGCCCATTGCGACTACCGGCCCTTCCAGTTTGGAGCGCGCTTCTCGGCGAAGGCCCTGGGGCCCTCCAGCCTATCCTCGCTGTTGGCGACCTTGTCCGTCAGCGGCTTGTTCAGCGACTTCAGGTGGTCCAGCAAGGCAACGCCATCGGCGGCCGGGGTCGGAGGGTTCATGTGCAGCTGCACGCCCTTCTTCAGCGCCTGCACCGCCAGAGGCGCGCACAGCTTGAAGATGTTGGCCCTTCGCTCGGCTTCCGCCATGAGCGCGTCCCTGTCCGGGAGGAGCTGCTGCACAAAGCCGATCTCGTGCGCTCGCTGCGCTGTGATGTGGTCGCCGGACAGGATGATCCACATGGCCTCGCCAAGGGGGACGAACCCCATCTCCAGCGTGTCCATTGAGTTGATGGGCGTCAGGCTGCGCAGAGGCTCCGGCATCCCGAAGCGGGACTTCTCAGTGGCGAGCCTGATGTCGCAACGGGCCGAGAGCTGCATGCCGCCTGCCAGCGCGTAGCCGTCAATGGCCGCAATAATCGGCTTCAGGCAGTCGGTGACCTTGGACAGACCGCTCCTGGCCTGCTGCGGCGCTCCCTGCCCTATAGTCCGGTCGCGCTCCGCCGTCTCCTTCAGGTCGGCTCCGGCGCAGAAGGCGCGTCCGCCCCTTCCGGTCAGCACCACAACCAGCACGTCGTCGTCATTGATGGCCTCGTCGAAGGCCAGCCACAGCCCGTTCTGCACGCCTGTGCTCAGGGCGTTCATCCGCTCGGCGTTGTTGATCTCCAGCCAAGCTACCCTGTCCCTTACTTCGTAGTCCACCAGCTCAAATGACTTGACCGCCACGATTGTCACCTCCTCAATTTTTCGCTACCGAGGCTGCTCAGCAGTATATGCCAATCATTCAGAGCAGGTCAATCATCCCTACGTGAGTCGTAGTCATGCCTGATGCAATTGACGACTATCGGCAAAACTTATGCCAGTAATGGTGCCTGAGAGAAGTGAAGTTGGACCCGGGCGGCGCCTCCATTACGGAGAACCCCGCATCTACACAAGCAGTAGTTCAGGCGTGGGGATAAGACGATGGCGAGTTGTGTCTGCAATGAGGTTCAGGCTCTGCAGCGTGAGCGCGCCCAAGAGATACACACCTTCAGGCCCGAATATGACGGAGCTCGTACGCTCCAGTCCCTCCCAGCGGAATCGCGCTTCGCCCATCGGGTATCTCTGCTTGCGGCCATCGGCTAGTGTAAACTCACGCTCGGTGTCCGAGGCTATGCCCAGTTGATCGAAGAATGATGCCGGGAACATTGAGCAAAACGCCCCGTTATCCACCACAGCCTCAACCTCTTGAAACTCTCTGTCTGTGGGATGACCAACCTCAATCTTGACCCGAAATAGACCCATCCCGCACCTCTGAATTACTCCAGGCCCAGTATACCTCAGGCCAAATCAGGCAGGACAGCCCCTGGCCTCGTGTTGACGCGCCAGGATGCGGATAGTATCGTAGCATCCAGCCGGGTTCCGGCCGAAGCCAACCCGTTCCACGAATATAAACCACTATGAGCAAAACGATAGCTGCGGTGTTCCGCGAGGAAGAGGGCGCGCTGGAGGCGGCGCAGGTGCTCAGCGACGCCGGGCACGCCCCGCCCGCCGTTAGCGTTTTCTCCAGGGAGGGCCTCAGCTACCCCCACCTGTCTCTAGTCGCCACGCCCTTTTTCGTGGAGAGGTTTGTCAAGCGGCCGGAGAAAGCCCTGGGCCGCGCGCTGCAGGGAGCCATCGTCGGGGCGCTGTTGGTGGGAGGCATGTCCCTGATATGGATATTCCTGGCCTTCGACCACTGGGCCATGCAGCTGTTTCTGGCCAGCACCATGTGGAAGTTCGGCGTCTTCGTCGGTGGGTTCGTCGGTGGAGTGATGGGAGCGCAGATGGGGTTGGAGGACAGATACGCCGACCGATTCAACCGCCACCTTGCCCTGGGCCACATCCTTCTGGCGGCCCGCGTAGAGTCCAGCGACGCGCCGGGAGTGCGGGGAGCGCTAATCGAGAGCGGGGCGCTGAGCGTCCATGACGTCGAGGGGAGCTTTATAGGTCAGGGGCCTGAGAGAGCTCCCAGACCCCTGAGCGTCAATTCGCCTGGTTCCTGACCTCCACCCGCCCGGATTCCTGTTTCGCAGGAATGCCGGGGTAGTGGAACGACCTAGCTCCCGTTTGCCACGCTCTCCCGGAACCGGTAGTACTCCACCATCTTCTTCACCGCCTTGGCAGCCCGCGCCGGGTTGGGGAAGGTGGGAATGCCCAGCTCCATCAGAATGCCGTCCACCTCTTCTATCTGAGCGCTGTCCTGATAGGGCGTGGGAGTCCAGAACATCGCCAGCAGGGGCTTGCCCGCCCTTTCGCTGGCGGTCTTGTACGTCTCCAGCTCCGCCCTCAGCTCGGCGGGGTCCCTCTGCCTGGCGGCCTGGACTCCTCTGAGCATGGCGATTACGTCCACGTTGGGGTCGCCGGCCAGCAGGTCCATGATGGACTCCAGGTTGCTGCGATTCATCCCGCCTATGTCCACCGGGTTGAAGAAGCTGGCGCCGATCAGCTGGAAAAACTCCCCCATCGCCTCAAGGGTGGGCTCCGTCAGCCTGAGCACCTGGAGTCCCTCCCTTGAAAAGTCGTCGCTCATGGACACGGACTGCCCGCCGCTGCCGCCGATGATTCCCATCTTGTCGCCGGTGGTGGCGGTCAGGAAGGTCAGCGCCTTGGCCGCGTCGATGGTCTCCTCAAGGGAGTCGCAGCGGATGGCCCCGGACTGGCGCACGCCTGCGTCCCAGACCTCCAGCGAGCTGGTAAGAGAGCCTGTGTGAGACGACGTCATTCTCACGCCCGCCTCCGTCTGGCCGCCCTTCCACACGATCACGGGCTTCTTGGGAGTGACCTCGCGAAGGGCGCTGAAGAACCTTCTGCCGTCCTTGGGCCCCTCAATGTAGGCGCAAATTACGCTGGTATTGGGGTCCTCAGCGAAGTATTGCAGCAGGTCCGGGCTGTCCAACAGAATGGCATTCCCGAAGCTGATGCTCTTGTTGACGCCCAGGCCGCTGCCCTGGATGCCCGCCGTCATCGAACTGGCGTGGGCGCCGCTCTGGGAGATGATTGTCACGTTGCCGATCTTCTCCACGTCCTGTCCGGGCCCGAATCGCATGCCGACGTGGGGGTTGAACACGCCCATGCAGTTGGGCCCTATCACCAGCACTCCGGCCTCGGTCGCCATCTGGTATATCTGGTCCTGGAGCTGAATGCCCTCCTCCTCCTTGGACTCGCCAAAACCGGAGGTGAAGAAGTGGACAGTATTGACGCCCTTGGCAATGGCGTCGTTCAGGACTCTGGGGGCAACTCGCCGGGGGACGGCCACCACCACGTAGTCCACCGGCTCGGGTATCTCCATCAGACTGGTGTAATTATCGAAGCCCAACTCCTCGATGCCCGGAATCTCGTTGGGGTCAAGCTGCACCGAGTAGACCTTGCCCTTGAAGTCCGTCATGTTCTTGAGCCACGAGTAGTCGGCGTCCTTCTTCGCCCCAACAACAGCGACCGTCCTGGGGCTCATCGCTGCATCCATCTGCGCCTTGGTTACGACCATTCCTTACCTCCCGTAATATGGGAATAACTGAGACCTTTGCTTTCCTCCGCAAAGATACCCGCGCGCCCCTCGCGTGTCAACCTGCGCGCGGGTGTCTTCAATACCTCTTCCCCCTTTGCTCGAATGAGAACTTTGTGTTACTTGCGCCGCGCCCTTACTCCCGTCGTTCCCGCCGGCGGTGAAATTGACCGGGCTCCGTATTCGGCCTAAAATGGCGCCAAATCAGATGCGTAATGGAGTAAAGCTGTGCCGGTCAATCTGTCCGTTAAGAACGTACCCGATGAGGTGATGGAAAAGCTGCGCAAGAGGGCAAAGCGCCACCATCGTTCACTGCAAGGGGAGCTTATGGCCATCCTGGAGGAGGCCACAGGCCCTGAGAGGCTCTCCCTGGATGAGGCCGAGAGGCGCCTGAGCGCTATTGGCTTCCGAACAGGCGACGACTCGACGACTTGGATACGAGACCTGCGCGATGCCCGCTAAAGTTGTTGACGCCTCTGTGATGGCGGCCTGGTGCTTCCGGGAGCCCAGAGCTTCAGAGGCGTTGCGGCTGCTCCGTGGAGTCGACTTGTACGCGCCTCTCCTTCTGGCCTATGAGCTTGCCAGCATAGCAAGGAGGAAAGCCCTGGACTATCCGGGGAGCACTGAAGTCATCAACGAAGCGCTCACCGCAGCCCTGATGCTTCCCATTCACTGGAGAGACGTAGACCATTTGGCAGCGCTGCGCTTGGCTTTGGATACCAACCTCACCACCTACGACGCCAGTTACCTCTACCTGGCGCAGGCGCTGTCCATCCCTTTAGCTACCTTTGACCGGCAGCTACTGCAGTCTACTGGTGAGTATCCTCAACCCTGAGACGACGTCGGATGATCGCCGCGAAACTGTCATTTGGACAAAAGGCGCGTTTGTGATAGTATGGTTAGCTATCAAAGCCCTGCTACCCGTGGGGGAAGTCTCATACCCCTAACAACTCCCGAATCCTCGTTGGGCAAAGGAGAAGCATGGTCAGCACGCTGGGAATGACAGACACGTTGCAAAGGTTGCACAGGGGGATCTATCCTCGCAACATTGCCGTATTCGGGGCTGCGAGGCACAACCAGCACCGCTGGTTGAAGTCGCATCTCCCCTTCCACGAAAAGCACGGCAAGGTCTTCCACGTGAACATAAACGAGGAAGAGTGGCCCGGCGCGGAGGAGCTCGGAGTCCAGAACTATCGCAGCATCCTGGACATTGAAGAGCCCATCGACTACGTCACCATCTCCGTGCCCCGCAAGATTGTGCCCAGGCTCGTTGAGGACTGCATCAAGAAGGACGTGGCCCTGGTGCACATCTTCACCGCGGGCTTCGAGGAGTCCGGCGAGGAGGAGGGCATACAGCTGGACGAAGAGATCCGGGACATGGCCCGCAAGTCCGGCCTGCTCATCATGGGCCCCAACTGCATGGGGCTCTTCAACCCCGCGATAGGAATAAGGCAGTCCGAGGGCGAATACTTCTACGATCACGGCGGCTTCGCGTACATCTCCCAGAGCGGCTCAATGGCGTCCGGCATGGCAATGGAGGCCAACGCCTTCGACGTGAAGATGAGCAAGTGCATCAGCATGGGAAACGGGATGATACTGGACGCGCCGGACTACATCGACTACCTGGTGCAGGACCCGGACACCAAAGTCATCGGGCTGTACCTGGAGGGCCTGCGCAATCCGGCCAGGTTCTTCAAGAGCCTCCAGGAGGCCACCAAGCATAAGCCCGTCCTTGTGTGGAAGGTGGGCCTGACGGAGGACGCCGCGAGGGCCACAGAGGCCCATACGGGCACGTCCTTCATCAGGGAGGACCTGTGGCACTCCCTGCTCCTGCGCTGCGGCGCCATCGCCATCGAGAGCCAGGAGGAGATGATAGACACGGTGAAGGCGCTGGACCTGGTGCGTCCCTTCACCGGATTCAACACGGGGCTGTACGCGAACACTGGCGGGCACTCCACCGACATGGCCAACGTGTTCTCCAAGCACGGCTTCAAGATCGTGCCCCTGACCGAGAAGTCCTACGATGAGCTGCGGTCCTTCTACAATATGATCGGCGGGAACTACGTCAACCCGATCCAGCAGGCTCCCCCGGACCACCACGAGAGGATACTGAAGATCCTGAGCAAAGACGACAACCTCGACCTGGTGGTAATGGAACTGCAGATCAACCGTCTCTCTACGGAGCCGGAGTTCTTCGACGACCGCATCAGAATGTTCAAGGAGGCCCAGGCAGACTCGCCCAAGCCTATAGCAGCCATCGTCTCCAACCAGTACCCTAAACTGGACCCCGCCACTGAGGAAAGCATCAACAAGCGCTTCAGCCAGGAGGGCATCCCGGCCTTCCCCAGCTTTGTGAGCGCCGCAAGAGCGCTGAAGAAGGTGGCGGAATACTACACCCTCAAGAGGTACCTGGACGACTAGACCGCTCCAGCCAAAGCCCGGCGCCGGCGGCATAAAGGGAGGCCGAATATGCCCATTTGGGAGTACAGAGTAGTACCGATGGGGTCCCTCTCCGAGCAGGAGGAGGTCCTCAACGCAATGGGCGCGGACAGGTGGGAGGTGGTGTCCATAGTTGGAGCGGGCGGCGGCGAGCCGGTGGCCTACCTCAAGAGGGAGGCCGTATTCTCCATGTCTGGAATGCCGCCCTTTGCGGCCCAGGGGATGTTCGAAGAGCGGCCTTCCCAGGCGACCCGCAGGCCGGTCGAGGTCCCTCAGAACCACGCGACGCTACGGCTCTCAGCCAAGGACGACCCAAGAACAGCCGGCTGGCTGGACTCCGGGCTTGACCTTGTTGAGGACTCCGCGGGCATGTCCATAGCCATTGATGGCGAGATACTGATATCGTCCGGAGAGGTCGTGGAGTCCGACGGGTCTCATTCAGAGATGGCGCTGAACGAGGAGATAGGCGAGGCGCTGCCCAAGGGCTGCGTCGTGCTCAAAGTGGGAGAGGATGGCGAGAGGGAACCGGTGTACTTCTCAGGGTTCCTGGCCAGGGAGGACAAGGGCCGCGTCTACGTGACGATAAACGACGATTCGTACGAGAACAACGAGGGTGAGTACACGGTGATCGTGTCCGTCCTGTAGGAGACCTTTGTGTAACTACGGCGGCAGCTTGGGGGCAATACGTTTATCGTCATTCCCGCTTTGGCGGGAATCTATTTCCTTCTATATCGGACGCCCTGGATTCCTGCTTCCGCAGGAATGGTCGGGAGGCGCGCGCCTCAACTGACGTTATTCAATGGCGCCCTGTAGCGTCTGCTTTACGCAGCGCAGGGGCTATGATAGAATCTGCCCTAACCCTACCGAAAGCAGGGTTTCTTGTGCGAGTCGTTGCCGGAGAAGCAAAAGGAAGGCGTATAGGAAGCCTGAAGAAACTGGGCGCTCGTCCGACTACCCAGCGGGTACGCGCAGCCCTGTTCTCCATTCTGGAGGCCTTTGGCATGGAGGGGAAACGGGTGATAGACCTGTACGCAGGAACGGGTACCCTGGGGATAGAGGCCCTGAGCCGCGGGGCCGGCAGCGCCGACTTTGTGGAGGCGAGCTCCAGAAGGTGCTCCCTGCTGAGGGACACCATTCACTCCCTGGGCTACTCCGACGCCGCCTCGGTGCACTGCATGAAGGTCGAAAAGGCCATCAAGACCCTGGGCAAGACCTACGACTTTGTGCTGATGGACCCGCCTTATACGCTGGGTCCCATCCACGACGTGCTGGAGGAAGTGAGCGCTCTGGCCGGGGAGGGGGCGGTTGTGGTGGCCGGGCACTCGTCTCGCCATACCCTTGAACCCAGGTACAACAACCTGGAGCTAATACGGGAACGCCGGTACGGGGACACGGTATGCTCCATTTACCGGGAAGGAGGGAGTCAATGGTAATTGCCATATACCCTGGGAGCTTTGATCCAATTACCTACGGTCACATAGACATAGCGACCAGGGCCGCCAACATCTTCGACAAGGTCTACCTTGCAATGGTGTACACCAAGCCGACCAAGTCGATGATGTTCACCACGGAGGAGCGGGTTGAGCTGTGTCGAGATGCGTTGTGCCACCTGCCCAACGTGGAGGTGCTCTCCTACACCGGCCTCACCGTGGAGCTTGCCCACAGGCTGGAGGCCAGGGTCATGGTCAGGGGCCTTCGAATGGGGTCCGACTTCGACTATGAGTTTGAGATGGCCCTCAACAACCAGAAGCTCGCCCCGGACATAGAGACCATGTACCTGATGGCCAACCTGGAGCACATCTACATGAAGTCCAGCCTCCTGAAGGAGATAGCGGAGAACCAGGGAGAGATAAGGCACCTGGTGCCTGAGAATGTGGCGGTATCCTTGAGGGAGAGATACCGTACAAGAGAAGAATGACAGTCCCTCGGAATTGTGGGGGTGTGATATGGAGCTAATCGCTCTATTAGATCAACTGGATGATGTCATAAGCGCCGGGACGTGGGTGCCCGGGACGGGGCGGTTCCTTATCGATAAGGAAAAGCTCTCCTCCCTGGCAGAGCAGATACGCGATGCCGTACCCGTGGACCTGAGCGAGGCCCAGGAGTTGCTCCAGATGAGGGAGAGGTTGATCAACCAGGCCCTCCTGGAGGCCAGCCGCGTCAAGAACGCCGCAGATGAGGACGCAAGGATACGCGTTGCCGAGAGCGAGCTCACCAGGGACGCGCAGCAGCAGGCGGATGCGGTGGTTGCCGACGCCCAGAGCCGGGCCAACAATATGCTTGCAGAGGCCGAGGCCCAGGCGAGGTCGCGCATTGAGGGCGCCGACACCTACGTGCAGGAAACGCTGCAGCAGCTGGAGGAAACCCTAGCGCAGACCCTCAGCACTGTGCAGCGAGGCCTGCAGTCGCTCAACGCCCAGGGCGAAAGGACCTCGGTCTAGCTGCTGCCCTGCCGGTGTCCCTGAATGGCGTCGGCAAGCAGAAGCGTGACGCTGAGTCCCCCTGGCTCCCTGAGAGCAAGGCTTACTTGCCTTTGGAGGCCTTTGCGCAACTGCGGGGATACCTCGGAGGCAATACGCTTCTCGTCGCTCCGGCGGAAGCCGGAATCTAGTGCCTTCTATATCGGACCCCCTAGACCCCTGCCCTCGGAGACCTTTGAATAACTACGCCGGCATCTTCAGGAAAGTACGTTTATCGTCATTCCCGCGAAAGCGGGAATCTAAAGTCGTCTATTAGGACGCCCTAGATCCCTGCTTTCGCAGGGGTGACGATGAGGACGCGTGCCAACTACAGGTAACACAATGTTTAAGAAAGCAGGAATCCAGAACTACATGAACGGTACAGGATTTTCCCAGCCCTCGCGTTAGACGCGTGACATGCTCAGAAACAGCGAGGGGATTGCGCCTCAATGCAGAGACGCAACCCCCTCAGGAATTCTTCCCCGTCGTGAGTACCTAGGAAGCCGGCTTCGTGGCCCTGACGCGAACGCTGGCTAGGCTCCGCTTCCACTCCTCGCCCTCCGCTATGCTCCGACGGTACGGCGTCTGCTCGATGATGTCCACGTCCAGGAAACCGGCCGTGTCCATCCGGCCCAGGTAGGTGCTCTTCAGCTCCGCGCCGCCAACGCAGGAGACCCACATGTCCGTGTCCGTCGCCACCTCCTCCGGCAGCTCCGCCTCCAGCACCATGTCGGACACGTACAGCCTGCCGCCGGGCTTCAGCACCCGGAAGGCCTCCTGGAAGACCCTGTCCTTTTCCGGGGACAGGCAGATAACGCAGTTGGAGATGATCACGTCCACCAGGTTGTCCTCCAGAGGCAGGGCCTCAATCTCGCCCAGGTGAAACTCCACGTTCTTGACGCCCACCTTCTCGGCGTTGCCCCTGGCAAGGTTGATCATGTCCATGGTCATGTCCACGCCGATCACCCTGCCATCCGGCCCCACCTGGTGGGCGGCCAGGAAGCAGTCGATGCCGCCTCCGCTTCCAAGGTCCAGGACGGTCTCGCCGGCCCTGATCTCCGCCAGGGCCACCGGGTTGCCGCACCCGGCGGACGCCGCGACGGCCTCCATGGGCACGTCCTTCAACTCGGACGCCGAGTACAGGACGGGCGGGATGACCATGTCACCGGCGGCGCAGCACGCCGAGGCGCTCTGGGCCCTCTCGCCGTAGTGTGCCTGAACCGATAGCTTGATGTTCTCTTCCTTCAATGTGCTCATTTCTGCACCTCCGCCCTCCATTATCTCACAGGGATGCTGGCCTGAGAAGAGCGTCCGGCCCACGGTATTCGCTATACGTATTGGTATTCCGACGCTGGTTACAAGGCCACCTCTTTCCCGCTCATGGTGAGCCTGTCGAACCATTTGAGCGGGAAGACTGTGGACATGGTTGACACCGCTCATTTCATTCGACAAGCTCAGGATGAGCGGTATCATCCCACTATACCAATACCTGTTGAGAATACCCGACCCGCGACGTCGCCCTCCTTAGGGACGGTTCGCGAACCGTCCCTACTTGTACCAACGCGAACGCCCGCGCTCAACCATACCCAACGATCCGGCGCGTTTCCTTTGCCTGGGAGTTGCCGGATGGTATAATCCACCTACTGGAGACAACATTGAGCCTGCTTATTTCCGTCATAGGCGCAAGCGAGCCGTCCCACGAAGCCATACGCCTGGCCGAAGAGGTGGGGCGCGAGCTTGCAAAGCGAGGCATCATCGTTGTGACGGGCGGGCTCAAGGGCGTGATGGAGGCCGCATCCCGGGGCGCCAAGGAGTCCGGCGGCCTGACGGTGGGCATTATTCCCGGCGCAGATCCCGCCGACGCCAACCCCTACGTGGACATCCCCATCTGCACAGGCATAGGCTACGCCCGGAACATCGTCGTTGTGAGGTCCGGGCGAGCGGCCATCGCAATTGCCGGGGCCTACGGGACGCTCTCGGAGATAGGCCACGCCCTGGGCGATGGCATCCCCGTTATCGGACTCAACTCCTGGTCGATTTCCCGCGAGGGTGAGGTCGACCCCAACATCATTCCGGCCCACAGCCCCATCGACGCCGTGGAGAAGGCCATCCAGGCCGCCACGAGCCGGGAGGCTGCGGTGGCCGCAGGCGGGAGGCAAGCTTGAGCGACATTAAAGTCGTCCGCGCCAGGGAGGTCCTGGACTCCAGGGGCAACCCCACCGTGGAGGTGGACGTCACACTGGAGGACGGCTCCACGGGCCGGGCGGCCGTCCCGTCCGGCGCCAGCACCGGGGCCCACGAGGCGGTTGAGCTTCGGGACGGGGACAGGGCCCGGTACGGCGGCAAGGGCGTCCTAAACGCAGTAGCCAACGTCAACGACACCATCGGCCCGGCCATAACCGGCGTCTCCGCTCTGGACCAGCGCTCCCTCGACGAGAAGCTCACAAGCCTCGACGGCACACCCAACAAGCGCAAACTGGGCGCAAACGCCATCCTGGGCGTGTCCCTGGCCGCGGCCCACGCCGCCGCCTCCTCCAGGGGTATGCCCCTCTATCGTCACCTCTGCCAGGACTCCCCTTCCCTGCTGCCCGTGCCCATGCTGAATATCCTCAACGGCGGCAAGCACGCCCAGGACTCCGCCGACTTCCAAGAGTTCATGGTCATCCCCGCGGGCGTCGGCTCCTTCCGGGAGGCCTTTCGCGCGGGCGCGGAGATATACCAGGCCCTCAAGGACGTGCTGGTTGGAGGCGGCTACAGCACCAACGTCGGAGACGAGGGCGGCTTCGCTCCGTCGCTGCCCTCCAACAGCGACGCGGTCGAGTCGGTCCTGGCCGCAATCGAGAAGGCGGGCTACAGGCCCGGCGTGGACTGCTTCATCGGACTGGACGTGGCCGCAACGGAGCTGTTCCAGGACGGCAAGTACGTCCTGCCCCGGGAGGGCGCCTCGCTCACAAGCGAGGAGATGGTCGATTTCTACGCCCGGCTCGTCGACGCCTACCCCATCATCAGCATTGAAGACGGCATGGCGGAGGACGACTGGGACGGCTGGGGCCTCCTGATGGAGAGGATGGGTGACCGCGTGCAGCTTGTGGGCGACGACCTGTACACCACCAACACCAACCGCATTCTGCGAGGCGTGCAGGAGAGGGCCAGCAACTCCATTCTGATCAAGCTGAACCAGATAGGCACGCTGACCGAGACCCTGGACGCCATCGAGATGGCGGGGGCCGCCGGCTGGAGCGCGGTCATAAGCCACCGCTCCGGCGAGACGGAAGACACGACCATCGCCGACCTGGTCGTGGCCACGGCCGCGGGCCAGATCAAGGCCGGGGCGCCGGCCCGCAGCGAGCGGGTGTGCAAGTACAACCGCCTGCTGCGAATCGAGGAGGAGCTTGGAGCGGACGCCCGCTATCCCGGGCGGAGCGCTCTGCCGGTGTGACAACCGGGCCGGACTGAAGCAACAGACGTAGTTTGAAGGAGGCGCCAATGACCACGCGGATAGGCATCAACGGGTTCGGACGAATAGGACGGCAGGTGCTGCGGGCCTCGATGGAGCGGCACCCGGACAAGCTGGAGGTTGTGGCCGTCAACGACCTCACGGACGCCAAGACCAACGCCCACCTGTTCAAGTACGACACCAACTACGGGGTCTACCCCGGGACCGTCGCCGCCGAGGAGAACGCCCTCATCATAGACGGCAAAGAGGTGCAGGTGCTCGCGGAGCGAGACCCCGCCAGCCTGCCCTGGGGCAAGCTGGGCGTGGACATAGTGGTGGA
Organism: Dehalococcoidia bacterium; assembly: GCA_034421015.1. Taxonomy (GTDB): domain Bacteria; phylum Chloroflexota; class Dehalococcoidia; order Lucifugimonadales; family UBA2985; genus DAOUJW01. The sequence goes on along the minus strand of DAOUKT010000005.1, from coordinate 15,372 downwards.
GTCCACCGGCATCTTCACCGACGCTGAGAAGGCCGCCGGGCACATCGCCGGAGGCGCGAAGAAGGTCATCATCTCCGCTCCGGCAAGGAACGAGGACGTTATGGTGGTCCTGGGCGTCAACCAGACCCAGTACGACCCCGCCAGCCACAAGGTGCTCTCCAACGCATCCTGCACCACCAACTGCATCGCGCCCATGGTCAAGGTGCTCCACGATAACTTCACCGTGAACCACGGCCTTATGACCACGGTCCACGCCTACACCAACGACCAGCGCATCCTGGACCAGGCCCATGACGACCTGCGCCGGGCCCGGGCGGCCGCGCAGAACATCATCCCCACAACCACCGGCGCGGCCAGGGCCGTTGGCGTAATTGTGCCGGAGCTGCAGGGCAAGATACACGGCATGGCCCTCCGCGTGCCGGTGTCCACCGGCTCAATCACGGACTTCGTGGCGGAGGTGGGCAAGTCGGTCAGCGTGGACGACGTGAACGCCGCCTTCAAGGAGGCCGCGGCCTCCAACCTCAAGGGTGTGCTGGAGTACAACGAAGACCCGATTGTCAGCGCGGACATCGTCTACAACCCCCACAGCTGCATCTTCGACGCCCTCTCCACGATGGTCATGGAGGGCAACATGGTGAAGATCCTGGGCTGGTACGACAACGAGTGGGGCTACTCCTGCCGCACGGCGGACCTGTGCGCCTACCTGGTTGACCAGGGGCTGTAGAAGCCAAATATAGAGGTCTTATATGCGGCCCCTTCCTAATGGAAGGGGCCGCATTCTTTGGGTCAGTCAGGGTACCAGGGCGGGCCACCCGCGCGCCGTCACTAAGTAGATTTGGAGAGCTTCCTGACGGCCTCTCCTATCTCCTGTAGCTGACGCACCACATCATCAAGCACATCGTCATACTCAACGCCCGTCTTCAGGTAGATGGCTATCCATGATCCATTGACCAGGAATCTTGACTGATCAATTGCCTCCGCCAGATTGACCCCGCCACCTGACTGGAGCCAGAGAGGAGTCTCTCCGCCTGTTGCCCATTGATTATAGTCAAGACACAACCTCCACACTTCATCCGCCTCCGAGAATCTGAAATATCTCCCGTACCCATAGCCTAGTGATGATGTACTTAGTCCTGAAATGTTTATCCAACCTTGCCTGGCGCCCCGGGCGACTACAGCGTCTTCAATGAGACGTACAATGCCCTTTATCCGTCTAGCAAAGGCTGGGCCAAGCTCCTCCGCATGGAGTGGCAGAAACGCCTCCTCGTCCTGACGCTGGGCAAGTCCTAGCAGTTGTATTATGTCTGCGCTTATCTCTGAATTCTCCGCAACAGACAGCATTCCGTTCAGCAGTCTAGTCCAACTTACCATGATAAGTCGCTGCTCAGTACCCGACACCTCTGCTGTGGGCACGCGGCTAGATGAACCCACGGTTTCCAACTGGATTCCATCACCGCCGGCTCTAATGTTGATGGTATGCCAGAGCGTGTTAATTCTGACTTCCGGCACCAAGAACAACAATACCGATTTCTCTGTTTCTGGCAGCTGTTCAATGTAGGCTTTGGGTTGATTCTCAGTGAGTCCTGCCCAGAATTTTGCCTCAACAATTACCCGCCTTTCATTGTCACCATCGAACCACACTAAGTCAGGCCGCGACTGGTCCGGTGCTATGACTTGGGTTTCCACCCTTCCCAGGTCCCCAACGTCAATGCCGATCAATTCGGCCAGTGACTCTCTGCAAGAGGCAGATTTGTTCAAGATGTAAGCAAGAGCCTCCGTTGCGGCGTCTTCGACACCTCCAGTAAGTTTAGGAACCAGATAAGCCAGCAGCGTGTCGTGATCGGACATTGGACACCTCCCTCAGTTAGTTGAGTTGCTCAGAGGCGGCGCTGGATAGTCCTCCGGGAACCGCGTGTCTCCAGGCTGGATGATGAAGTCACGGCGGTCGTAGAAGAGGCGGGCGCGGTTCAACCCAAACTCTCCCTTCACATCCTGCTCAAGCTCCTCCAAAGGATCCATGAACCAGTATTTGTACCCACCAAGGAACAGGTAAGTCGGATTTGTGCCAAAGAAGCGTCCCTGGACACCCTCGCCATCCTTGAACCGCGGGATGATGGCGGAGAACAACTCCTGCTGGCCGTCTTTCTCCCGCAGGACGTACTCATGAGGCCAGGTCTCCCTGTAGGTGACTGCCTCCCTCCAAGGTGCCCTGTCAATCAGATCCATCAATGACGTTTTCATATCGATTCCCATCTCTCGGTTTGCCAAAACAATACCAGCTATTCCCCATTCTTCCCAAGGAGACACTACCACAAAGTCTTAGTTTCTCGCATTGCCGAACCCACGCGCTTCAATCCAAGTCCGTACCTGGATTTCAGCCACTTTGCCCCTCTCCCCTCGCCTTGATAGAATAGCCCTACTGTGGACCAGCCTACTCCAGATGCAACGCCCTCGGCCCCTCCGCGTAATCTGCTTCTGACCGCCCAAAGCCTGGGCCTCTCCTACGCCCCCCTCCTCATCCTCCTGCTGGCCTTGGCCCTGCGACTCTACGGCATCAACTGGGACCAGGGCGGCCTCTTCCACCCCGACGAGCGCGCCGTCATGTTCCGCGTCAACGACATGAGCTGGCCGCCCCTCTCGGACCTGGGCGTGCTGCTGGACCCGGAGGAGAGCCCCCTCAACCCTCGCTGGTTCCCCTACGGCAGCCTTCCAATCTACGCCGCCAAGATCGCTCAGACGCTGGTCTCGCCCTTTGTGGAGGTGAACTTCCACGGCATCGGCTACCTGGGCCGCGCCCTCTCCAGCCTCGCCGACGTGGGCACGACGCTGATGGTCTTCCTGATAGCATCGAGCCTCTACGGAAGGCGTGTGGGTATCCTGGCGTCCCTCTTCGCGGCCCTGGCAGTCATCCACATCCAGCTCAGCCACTTCTACACCGTCGACACCTTCCTGACATTCTTCATAGTCACGTCGGTGTACTACATGGTGCGCCTGATGGAGGAGGGCCGTCTGAGGGACTCCACCCTGTCCGGGGCTTTCATCGGGCTGGCGCTGGCCTCCAAGATAAGCGTCGCTCCGCTGCTTCTGGCCTGGGCGCTGGCCCACGTCCTCTACGCCTTCTCCGCTCCGGGCCGGGAGTTTGCCCTGGCAATGCCGACCCGATCTGTCCTGATCTCCGTCGTGCGCAATATGCTCATTGGAGGCGCGGCCTGCGTCGTCGTCTTCTTCGCCGCCACCCCCTACGCCTTCCTCGACTGGTCGAGGCCCACGCCCTGCGAGGTACCCTACTCCTTCCTGGAGTTCCTGGACAGCAACTACTACGCCTGCGACCTTGGCGGCGAGTTTGCGATGGCCCGGGGCGTGTCGGGGCGGCCTTACACCCAGCAGTACATCGACACCACCGCCTACTGGTACCACATCCGGCAGCTATCCCTCTTCGGGCTGGGGATGCCCCTGGGAATAGTGGCCTGGGTCTCCGTCCTGTTCGCCGTCGGCTCCGCCGCGGTCCACCGGCGCAAGGGCGAGCTGCTCATCCTGGCCTGGGTGCTCCCCTACTTCCTCCTGACAGGCTACGTCCAGGTGAAGTTCCTGCGCTACATGCTGCCCCTGACGCCCTTCCTGCTCATCTTCGGGTCTCGAATGATCTTCTGGGCGCACGACGAGGTCGCCAAACTCAGCAGGCGACATCTGCCTCTGGTCCGCTGGGGTATCGGCCTCCTGATTGCGGCCACGGCCTTCTACACCCTCTCTTACGCGTCGATTTACGCCGAGCCGCACACGGCCAAGAGGGCCTCCGCGTGGGTCAACGACAACGTTCCCCAGGGCTCCGTGATACTGATGGAGCACTGGGAGGAGTCGCTGCCGGACACCCGGGGTTACGTCATAGGCTGTCGCGGCGTGCCGGACGACTCCAAGTCCTGCATGACCATGTACGACCACGACGCCATTCTCTACGGCGGCGGCGTGGACAAGATGACCAAAGTGGCAGGGCAACTCGCCGGCGCCGACTACCTGGTCTTCTTCAGCAACCGGCTCTACGGCAGCATCCCGCGCCTGCCGGAGAAGTACCCCCGGAGCGGCGAATACTACCGCCGCCTCTTTGCGGGCGACCTGGGTTACCGGCTGGAGCATTGGGAGACCTCGTACCCGAACCTGCTTGGCATCGCGTTCGTGGACGACACCTTCACCCGCCCCGGCCTGCCGGTCCCGAGGGAGCTTGGGACGTTCCGGCCGGCCCCGTTGACCATCAACATGGGCTACGCCGATGAGAGTTTCAGCGTCTACGACCGGCCCAAGGCGCTCATCTTCAGGAACTTGGAGCGCCTGCCGGAGCCGGAGCTGCTGAACCGTCTCCTGGAACCTCCGTCGCCACCATCAGAGGAGAAGAGCCTGCTGCTGCCGGAGGCGACCCTCGCAGCCCAGCGCGCGGGCGGGACGTGGACCTCCATCTTCAACCCGGACAGCCTGTCGAGCCGCTTTCCGGCGGTGGTCTGGCTCCTCTGGGTGCAGGCGCTGGCCTTGCTCGCGCTGCCTCTCAGCCTGCTGGTGTTCAAGGCGCTGCCGGACCGGGGCTATCTCCTGGCCAAGCCCCTGGCGATCCTGGTGACGGCCTACGTCGCCTGGATGTTCGCCAGCCTCCAGTGGATGCCCTTCTCCCGCAGCTCGATACTGCTCGCGGCACTGCTCCTGGCCGGCGGCTCAGTCGTGGCCGTGGTCACCCGGCGGGTGGACGTGCCCGCCTTCTTCCGAGAGAACCTGCGCCTGGTCGCGATTGGAGAGTCGCTTTTCCTGGTGTCCTTTGCCGCATTCCTGCTGCTCAGGGCCGCCAACCCGGACCTGTGGCACCCCTTCAACGGCGGCGAGAAGCCGATGGAGATGGCCTACCTCAACGCGGTGGTGCGCTCCACGTTCATGCCCCCCTACGATCCCTGGTTTGCCGGGGGGTACATCAACTACTACTACTTCGGACAGCTGATCGTCGCCAGCCTGGTGAAGGTGACCGGCATCACAACGGAGGTGGCCTTCAACCTCGCCGTGCCACTGTTCTTCGCCCTCACGACCTCCGCTGTGTTCTCGCTGGTCTACAACCTCGCGGAGGGCTCCAGGCGCAGCCTGGGCATCGTGAGGAGCGGCGTATGGGCAGTCCTGGCCGGGCTGGCGGGGGCGTTCTTCGTGGCCGTCATGGGGAACCTGGACGGCGCGATCCAGTTGGGTCAGGGCGTCTACAGGTCGCTTGTAGAAAGCCAGCCCTTCGGGGCCTTCGACTTCTGGCGCAGCAGCCGCCTGATACCCCCGGGCAACCCGCCGGGTTACGAGATCACCGAGTTCCCATTCTTCACCTTCCTGTTCGCCGACCTTCACGCCCACATGATGGCCATACCCTTTGCCCTGCTGTCCCTGGGCTTGGCCCTGACCCTGGCGCTACGCATAAGGGACGGCGAAGGCCTCGCAACCAGAGCGGCCCACCTGCTGCTTCTGGCCCTGGCCGTCGGCTCACTGCGGGCCATCAACACCTGGGACTACCCCACACAACTGCTGGTAGGCGGAGGGGCCGTTTTCATCGGGGAGTTCGCGCGCTCAGGCCGGGTATCCCCCTTGATGCTGCTCCGGGTAGCGACGCAGGCGGCCGTCCTGTTCCTGCTCACCGCCCTGCTCTTTGCGCCCTTCATCAACGGATACCGCTCCTTCGCCGACGGCGTGTTCTTCAGCAACTGGCAGACTCCCATCTACGCCTACCTGGGCATACACGCGATTTTTGTCTTCCTCGCGTTGACGTTCCTGGTGTCCCAGTCGCGCAGCCTGCTGGCCCCGTTCCTCAGGTACGCCGCGGGGTTGACCGGGGGCCGCGGCATGAGGGGTTACGCCGAAGAGCTGGCCGCCGACCCCGGCAGGTCGCTGAGACTGACATTTGCCGCGGGCATACCGCTGATAACCGTCATCACCCTGGCGCTGAGCGGGTACGCCACCGCAGCGTTCATCTTCGTGCTTCTTGTGGCGACCGGAATGCTCGCATGGCAATGGGCCTCCTCCGGCGATGAGACCTTCGGCGCGTACGCCGCGGCCATGCTGTTCCTGGCCCTGCTCATAGGCGTAATGGTGGACCTGGTCACCATCAAGGGCGACATAGCCCGCATGAACACCGTGTTCAAGTTCTACCTCCAGGCCTGGATTCTCATGGGCATCGCATCGGCGTACCTCCTGTGGCGAATGGACTTCGGGCGGGCGGTCTTCCGAGGTCGCCGCCTCCCCCACGGGATCTGGCTGGGCGCGCTGGCGATTCTCGTGGTCGCAGGCTCCATGTACACCGTTGGCGGGACCCGGGACCGGCTGCGGGACAGGTTCGAGGTCCTGCCGATGACCCTCAACGGAATGGCGTACATGGAGTCGGCTTCGTACTCCTTCGACCGGGGCGCGGCCCGAGAGGACCTGAAGGGGGAGTACGACGCTATCCAGTGGCTCAGGAGCGGCGCCGTCCAGGGTTCGCCCGTGGTGCTGGAGGGGCACGGAGAGCTTTACCGCAGCCTGCACACCAGGATTGCCATCTACACCGGCCTTCCGACGGTCATTGGCTGGGACAACCACCAGTCCCAGCAGCGGGGCTATGGGCCGACAATCCAGGACCGCCTTGCCGACGTGCAGCGCATCTACTCCACCACCAACACAGGGGACGCACTGAGGCTGCTGCGCAAGTACGAGGTCGAGTACATCTACGTGGGAGACATAGAGCGTCACTACTACCCGGAGCGCGGGCTGGACAAGTTCCGGCGCATGGTCGGCGCTGAGCTTGAGCTTGCGTACTCCAACCCCACGGTGGAGATATACCGGGTCGTGCAGGGAGACCCTCGCTTTGCTACTTAGATGACATGTGCTATGATGAAAGTGAGCGGTTGGGTCGCGGAGGAGCAAAGGGGGCGAAGGGGTCTACAGCTTGGAAGCGTCCGAGTTCATAGGCATTATCCGGGATCTGGCCATAATTGTCGTAGCTGTGGTTGGGCTTCTGGTACTGATGGCAGCCACGATAATGGCCTTCCTGATTTATCGCAAGGTAGCGCCCCTGCTGGACTCCACCAAGGCCACTATGAAACAGACTCAGGAGGCAACCAGCCTTCTGTCGGAGAAGCTTGTTAAGCCCATGATAGGGGCCTCCGCCTTCGCCTTTACAACGGGGAGGGTTGTAGGCTTTATTCTCGGAGTTTCTAAAGGAAGAGGAGGATCGAAAAATGGCAGGTAGCGGAGGACCGGGATTCGGAACTGGGCTCCTACTTGGAGCCGCAATAGGAACACTGGCTGGACTTCTTCTGGCGCCCAAGCCCGGAGAAGAGACCCGCGCGCAGATGCTGGAGAGGACGGCGGGGCTGAGGGAGAGGGCTGAGGAGCTGGCGGCGGAGGCCCGGGAGCGCGTTCGGGAGGCGATTGGAGAGGGGCGAGCCGTAGCAAGCCGCATGGGGATCGGGCACACTGAGGACGCTGCCGAGGAGCCGTCCGCAGACGGCCGCGAGCAGACGGTTGCCTAGCTGGATTCCGCCGCGAAACGCGGGTAGGAACCAAGAATCTTCATCATAGAAGCAGCCGCTTGGACACCGCTCAGGGCCTCCTTCACCGGGGGGTCTTCGCGGTGTCCTTCCAGGTCCACCAGAAAGATGTAGCGGCCGAATATCTCCTTGTTGGGCCGCGATTCCACCTTCGCCAGGTTGATGCCCCTGTTTGCGAACTCACCCAGCACCCCGTAGAGGGAGCCAGGCCTGTCTTCCCTGAATGAGAAGCACAGGGACGTCTTGTCCCGCCCCGTCGCTTCGCTGTCATGGTGGGCCAGCACCACGAAGCGGGTGAAGTTGGCGGGGTTGTCCTGAATGCCCCTGGCCAGGATCTCGGCCCCGTACAGATCCGCGGCCCTGCCGGTGGCAATGGCCGCCGCGGGCACGTCGCTTTCCAGCATCTCCCCCACAGCCGCAGCCGTGCTCAGGGCGGCCACCGCCTGTATGGCGGGAAAGCACCTCTCGATAAAGCGCCGGCACTGCCCCAGGGCCTGTGGATGAGAGTAGAGAGCCTTGACATCCTGCACCGAGTGGCCGGGCTTGACCAGCAGGCAGTGCTCTATTGGAATGACAAGCTCGCGGAAAATGGAGAGGTGGGACTCGTGTATCAGGAGGTCCAGGGTGTCCGTTACCGATCCCTCCAGGCTGTTTTCGATGGGCACCACGCCCTCGTCCGCCATACCGGAGTCCACGGCCGCGGCCACGGCGACTATTGACGGGAAGGGCAGCAACTGCGCCTCGGAATCGTACTTCAGGGTAACTGCCTCTGTGAAGGTTCCTGCCGGCCCGAGATAGGCTATCTTCTTGGTCATTTCCTGGTTACTCCCCTGTCAGCGCCTCTCTCAAGGCCTCCTCTTCCTCTTCGGTGGTGATTATAACCACCTCGTCGTCATAGCCCAGGACCAGCGCGCCGTCCGCCGCCAGCAGGCTTCCGTCCCTCTTCAGTATGCAGGAGATTATGCTGTTGGCAGGGACCGGAATCTCCCTCAGCGCCTTCCCAATTGCGGTCGCGTCCTGCGGTATGCGTATGGACACAACCTCCCGGTTCGATCCCTTGATGTCCATCATGTGCACCAGCGGGTTCCTGGGCAACTCCTCCTCTATCCGGGTGAGGATGATCTCCGACGTCCTGATGCAAACGTCGATTCCCAGCTCCCTGAACAGAGGCTCGTTGTCCCCGTTGCTCACGAGCGACATGGTCCTGGAGACGCCGAAACGGTGCTTGGCCATCTGGCAGGCCGCCAGGTTGTCGGGATCGTTGCCGGTGACGGCCATGAACACGTCTGCCCTGGACGTCCCCGCCTCTCTCAAGACGGCCTCGTCGGAACCGCTGCCCGCTATCACCAGGCTTCCCAGCTCATCCTTGATGGCGTTGCATCTCTCCTGGGACTTTTCGATGATGAACACCTCGTGATCGTTTCTGATGAGGGCCTTGGCCAGCTCATACCCCACCTCTCCCGCGCCCACCACAACTATGTACACCCTATCCGCCCACCTTGCCGACTATGAGATACGAGACCTCCTGGGTCGCGCTCACCGCGTCCAGCCCCAGATCTATGTACATTGCATAGCTCGCGGGGTCGTTGATGCGACAGACAACCTTGTCCACTCCAAATGTGTGCTTTGCCATCTGGGAGGCCATTGCGTTGGCGCTGTCGCTTGATGCGACTGCGATGAAGACGTCCGCCTCCTCAATCCCCCCTGCGACCAGGTCCTCCCGCCTGGTCCCGTCCGCCACAATGGCATGGCGCTTCAGGTCCTCCGACAGGTGGCGGAAGCTGTCCGGGTTGGTGTCCAAGACCACAACCTCGTTTCCCGCTCTCCACAAGTTGGTGGCCACCCGCGCGCCCACTCCCCCACAACCCATTATCAGGACCCTCATGGCTGGGGAGCTATCCTCGTCCCCACCCCCTCCTGCCGTTACGCGTCATAGCTTCCCTGGACAGGATGACCTGGCATGGCGCGTTCTTCAGGATGTAAGGAGCGGTCTCTCCCATGCTGAATGCGCCGTAACGCCTCTTGTAGTCCATCTGCATCACAATGAGATCGACCCCCAGCTCCACGGCTTCCTGTACAACGGCCGGCCCCACGTCCCGCGCCTGCAACAGTGTGGCCTCCACTCCCTGCTTCAGCTCCCTGCCCAGTAGCTCCAGCTTGTGCAGCGCCCTCTCGGCCGCGGCGGTCTCCTGGGTTATCTCCGCGTCCAGAGGCAGGTCTCGCTTCACTTGAATAACGTATACCGCGTATATCTTCGCCTTGTTGTTTCCCCGTGCTATCTCGACGGCCAGCTTCAGCGCGTCTTCATCACAGCCGTTTCCGCTAACCGGTACCAGAATCTTCTCTGCGGTCATTTCCTTCACGCAGTCTCCGTGCACACTCTACAGGGTTTTTCGGTCAGATACTTTGACATCCGCCGCGGGCGCTGTCAAGTGCGAATTCTTCAGGAATCTTCAGACGGTTTCAGCGTGCGCAGTCTGTCAACCTGCTCATCCTTGCCCGCCACCACCAGAATATCGCCCTTCCTCAACCTGTCTCCGTCGTTCGGGGCCAGGGTAACGTCCTTGCCGCGCTTGATTGCTATGACTGCAACGCCGTACTTGTCCCTGACTCCGCCCAAGCCAGCCTCCCTGAGGCTCATGCTGGACAGCGAGTCAGGCACCCTTATCTTGCTTATGCCAAAGTCCTGCGTCAAGTCCATGTACTCCAGCACGTCCGGGTTGAACAGGCCGTGGGCCAGCAGCTCGCCCATCTCCTGCTCAGGATATATCACCTTGTGGACGCCTATCTTCTCCAGGGTGTTGCCGTGCAGCTGGTCCTTGGCCCTGGCGACTATGAGGGGGACCCCAAGCGTGGTCAGGAGCACGGATGTCATGAGGCTCACCTGCATGTCCTCACCCACTGCGACAATCGCCGCATCGAAGTTGGGCGCTCCAAGCTCCCTGAGAATAGTCTCGTTGGTGGCGTCGCCTTGAACGCTGTAGGTGATCTGGCCCATGTTGTCCTGGACAATCTTCTCGTCCATGTCAATGCCCAGAACGTCATAGCCGGACTGGTAGAGCGTGTGTGCCACGCTCGCTCCAAATCTTCCCAAGCCAATTATCATTATCGACTTAGCCATCTTACTAGCCTATTTTAACTCTTTCTTCGGCGAAGCGATAGGGAGCGACCTCCTCTCGCTGGGCCAGGATGAGCGCGAGTGTGAGTGGGCCGACCCTCCCCATGTACATGGTAAGGATGATGATGATCCTCCCCACCTCTGATAGCTCGCCCGTAATGCCCGTGGACAGTCCGACGGTCGCAAAGGCAGAGACCGTCTCAAAGAGGATCTGGATGAAGGGGAACCCCTCGCTGATGGTCAGGATCAAGGCCACGGTGAAGACCATCGCCATCCCAAGCAGTAGCACCGTCAGGGCCCTGTAGATCTGCCCGTGGGGTATCTCCCGGCCAAATGCGCTCACGTAAGCCCTGCCCTTGATGGAAGACAGAATCGCCACCAGCAGCACCATCAGGGTGTTCACCTTAATGCCGCCGGCGGTGGAAGCGGAGGCCCCGCCTATGAACATCATGCCGACCAGGAAGAACTCGCTGTGCTGCTCCATGGCCTCAAAGTCGACGGAGCTGAACCCGGCAGTCCTGCCGCTGACCGCCTGGAAGAACGCGTTGAGGACCTTCGGCCCCAAGGCCATGTGCCCCAGGGTGTCCGAGTTGCCGAACTCCGCTACGAAGATCACCACCGTCCCAATCAGAATCATAGCCAGGGTGCCCGTTACCACCAGCTTGGTGTCCAGGGTGAACCTGGAGAATTTCCTGTAGCGGACTACGTCCAGTAGCACGCTGTAGCTGAGCGTGCCTAGAAGTATGAGTATGGTCATGGGAATCAGGATGGCGTAGTCCTGCTGAAAGCGGATGAGGCTCTGGGAGTCCGGGAACACGACGAATCCGGCGTTGTTGAACCCGGAGACCGCGTGAAAGCTCGACTGCCAGACCGCCGTCGCCAGGGGGTACTCGCTGTAGAGCCTCGCCAGTAGTATCAGGAACCCCGCAAACTGGATAGCCAGCAGCGTGAAGACAATGTGCCGGGTGAGCCTCACCAGGCCGCCCAGTTGGTTGACTCCCAGGGTCTCCCTCATTAGCAGCCGGTTGGCGAGGGTGATGCGCTGGCCGGTCATGATAAGGAGAAAGGTGGCGCTGGTCATGATTCCAAGCCCGCCCATGAAGATGAGGGCCATGATTATGAGCTGGCCCGGGAAGCTCCAGTAGGTGGGCGTGTCCACCACCACCAGGCCGGTTACCGTGACGGCGGAAGTCGCCGTGAAAAGGGCGTCTGTGAAGGGCGTCATGCCCCCATTGGTGTTGGTGAAGGGCAGGAGCAGCAGGGCTGTCCCCACGCAGATGAGGATGGCAAAGCCGCCCAGCAGTAGGTAGGGAGACCCGAAGTTCCTCGCCGGGACCCGTGGCGCGGACGCAGAGATGTGGACGGGGCTTATCTCCTCCTCGCGAGGGTGCCGCACCACACTATCCCCGGGCCTTGGACGCCACGGCTGCCTCATGGCCTCACCCTTTTGCTCCCCTGTACCGCGGCCGAAATCAAAGCGCTGGGTGACATGCAAAGTCCGGGATTTCCGGGACTGGCGCCAGTTCGCCGACGGGCAATGACTCTGAGTTGTTGGACATCTGCGTTCCGAAATCAGATTGCTGGGATTCTATATCCGCCAGGCCCGCCAGTCAACGAGTCCAAGAGATGCCCTCGAGTAATCCATAGCTCACTCCTGGAAGAGGCGCTTCAATCGTCATTCCTGCGCAAGCAGGAATCTGAAGCCTATGCCCGCAAAGCGGCGCAGATTCGGAAGGGTCGACTCGTCATTCCCGCTCGGAGGCGGGAATGACGGGATAACGGGCACATTATATGCTACATAATGGTTACAGTTCGGCAGCAGCCTGTCATTGTTCCGGAGCCAAGACCGGCCAGTCTATTGCAGCGGTGAGTAGTCCGTGGGCCTGAGTATGCGATTGGTTATACGCGCCACCAGCGGCCCCTCGCTCTCCGTCTCAGCGAAGGCCTGCGCCCGCTCCGGGTCAGACCGGAAGGCGGCCCATGCCCGCTCCCGCTGGCCCATGTCCTCGAACGCCAGCATGTAGACCAGGGTGTTGCTGGTCCCCACGTCCTCCGTCCAGTAGCCAATGGACTTCAGCCCGTGCTTCTCGAACAGCTTCAGCGTGACGTTGGCAAACCTCTGGTTGAGGGCCGCCAGCTTGCCTGGCATCGCTTCGTAGGTCCGGATCTCGTAGATCATAGAAAGGCCTCCTGTTGCTGTGTTTGGATGTCTTGCAGCTGCCCGGGGCCTAGAGCAGCCTCCCCTGCTCCCTGAGATCGACCCTGGACAGGGCCGCATCGCCTATCTTGCGGCCCCCCGGCGTCCTGAGCACAAACCCCATCTTGAGCAGGTAGGGCTCAACCACGTCGATGAGGGTCTGCACCTCCTCGTTGACCGTGGCCGCGAGGGCGTCGATTCCAACCGGCCCGCCCTTGTAGTTCTCAGCGATGGTCGTCAGATACAGCCTGTCCAGGCGGTCAAGGCCGTCCCTGTCCACGCCCTCCCTGGTGAGAGACGAGTCCGCAACCTCCCTGGTGATCACGCCCTCGGCCTTCACCTGGGCGTAGTCCCTGACCCGCCGCAGCAGGCGGTTGGCGACCCTTGGCGTGCCCCTGGACCTGCCGGCGATCTCCTCGGCGCCCTCCTGGTCAACGCTGACCCCTAGGATAACGGCGGAGCGCATCACCACCTGCGTCAGCTCCTCCGGCGAGTAGAAGTCCAAATGGTACATCATCCCGAACCTGTCCCTGAGGGGTGGCGTCAGAAGCCCGGCCCTGGTGGTGGCGCCAATGAGGGTGAACCGCTTGAGCTGGAAGGGCAGGGTCTTGGCGTATGCGCCCTTGCCGTAGATGAAGTCCACCTGGAAGTCCTCCATTGCTGAGTACAGGTACTCCTCCACCGCGTGGGGCAGGCGATGTATCTCGTCGATGAACAGGGCCTCGCCTGACTCCAGGTTGGACAGGATGCCCACGATGTCCACCGGCTTTTCCAGGGCAGGCCCCGACGTGTGGGTTATCTCGGCGCCCATCTCCCTGGCGATGATGTGGGCCAGGGTGGTCTTGCCAAGTCCGGGGGGGCCGTGAAAGAGGACGTGGTCAAGGGGCTCCTGGCGTTGCATGGCCGCGTCTATGGCGATTTTCAGGCTGTCCGCAACCTGGGACTGGCCCACGTACTCCTCAAGGGTCCGGGGCCGGAGGCTCCATACCGCGCCATCTTCCCGGTTGACGTCCGGCTCTTCGTCCTGCGGCTCTCCCGTTATCGTCTTCTGCCTGGGCATGGTTTTCACCCCCGCTCCAGCCGGAAGACCTCGCGCAGGAGGGCCTGGGAGTCCCTGGCTGAGGGGCTGCTCTTGGACGCCTCCTCCACCTTCTCCCGCGCCTCGGAGCGGCGGTGGCCAAGGTTCACAAGCACGTTCACCACCTCCTCGTTCACATCCACAGGCTCAAAGTCCACCGGGCCGGGCACAGTCGCGTACCCTTCGTCCCTGAGCAGCGCCCACTCGGCAACCTTGCCCTTGAGGGTGGCGACCATCTTGTCGGCCGTCCTCTTCCCTATTCCCGGCATACGGACCAGGAGGCCGGTGTCCCCGTCCTCGATGGCGCGCGCGATTGTCGATACCGAGAACACCAGCGCGCGGGAGGCCGTGTTCACGCCCACGTCCTCCACCTGCAAGAGCATCTCGAAGAACGTCCGCTCGGAGTCCTTCCTGAACCCCACAAGGACCGGCTTGGGCTGCCTCTCCGATGCGTGATAGTAAATCTCCATCTCCACCTCATCACCCTCGGCCTTCTCCTCCTCCATCAGCGAGCGCAGCACGAAGTATGGAAGCAGCAGCTCGTAGCCCACGCCGCCCACGTCCAGGACCACCCTGGCGCTTTCCTTGTCGATGCGCCTTACGACGCCTTTCAAGTAGTTTATCAACGGTTATCTCGAATCGATCAGCGCTTGCGCGTGCTTGCCATCGCTTGCAACGTCTTTCCAGCGCCTGACGACATCTGCCAGTGGCAGATCGCCAGCGCCAGAGCGTCGGACACGTCGTCTGGCTCGGGGACCTCGGACAGGCCAAGGCGGGCCTGGATCGCCCTCTGCACCTGGGACTTGGCGGCCCTCCCGTTTCCGGCCAGGCACTGCTTCACCCTGGTGGAGGCGTAGCTGAAGACGGGCACGCCGGCCCGGGCGGCGGCCAGGCAAATCACGCCCCGGGCGTGGCCCATGACGACGGCGGTCGCAGGATGGGCGTAGTGGGAGTAGACCTCCTCAAGGGCCATCGCCTCCGGCCTGTGCTCCGACAGCACCTCGTTCACCCCGTCGAACAGGGACGCCAGCCTCTCCTCCAGGGCTGCGGACGAAGGGCCGCTCCTGATGGCGCCCCCTTCCAGCAGTCCAACCCTGTTCCCCGACACCCTTATGACCCCGTACCCCGTGGTGTTCAGGCCCGGGTCCACTCCCAGAATATTCATTGTGTCGCACCCCGTCAAAGGCCCTGTTGAGGCTATTCTATGAGCCTGTCCCAGGAGCGTCAAGGAGAGCGAGGCCCGTCGATGCCAGTCGATAATGCCCGCTGCAAGCGTCGGAACTGGTGGATTGACACGAAGCTAATAGTGGTTATAATAGGCTTGGCATAGCACTTTAACAACTGAATAGTGGAAGGAAGGTTCTTAAAGCGAGTTTGATCCTGGCTCAGGACGAACGCTGGCGGCGCGCCTAATGCATGCAAGTCGAACGGTCCCTTGGCCTTCGGG
>DAOUKT010000004.1:0-3286 GCA_034421015.1 Dehalococcoidia bacterium | reverse complement strand
GCCGGGATTCCAGGGTGGGACGATCCAGCTGCTTCACGGTCTCCTACGGGAGCCAGGGGTCTTCGATCTGTCCCACCCTAATAATAACCAAGATACAAGGGGTCTAGAGCGTCAGTATGTACGAAGATAGATTCCGGCCTCCGCCGGAATGACGATAAGCGTATTGCCTCCAAGTTGCCGCCATAGTTACGCGAAGGTCTCTGCAGATGGGAATCCAGTGGCGATTCTTCCGAATCTGCACAGCTTTGCGGGCATGGGCTTCAGATTCCTGCTTTTGCAGGAATGACGGATGAGTCGCCTCTCCCTACACGGCCATTATGTGGTAACCGGCGTCCACGGGAATGACGCTCCCCGTTATGCCGCTGGACAGCTCGCTGCAAAGGAACAGCGCCGTCTTGGCGACCTCCTCATGGGTGATGTTGCGCTTCAGCGGGGCTTTCTCGGCGTGAATCCTGCGCATGTCCGGGAAGCCGTAGATGCCCCGCGAGGCCAGGGTCTCCAGGGGCCCGGCGGAGATGGCGTTCACCCTGACGTTCTGTCGGCCGTACTCCTCCGCCAGCTGTCGCACCTCGTTCTCAAGGGCCGCCTTGGCCGTGCCCATCACGTTGTAGCCCGGAAACACCCGCTCCGACGCCTGGAAGGTCATGGTCACCACGCTCCCGCCGCCGTCCATGAGGGACGAGGCGTACCGCACTATGGGAATCAGCGAGTAGGCGCTGATGTCCATTGTCAGCAGGAAGCTGTCCCTGGCGACATTGGAGAACTCACCCTTCAGGTCCTCCCGGTTGGCGTAGGCAATGCTGTGAACGACGAAGTCGACGTTGCCCAGATGCTCCTTCATGTTATCGAAGGCGGCGTCAATGGACTCGTCCTGGGAGACGTCGCACTCAATCAGGTGCACGTTCTCCATGGACGATGTCAGGCGGGCGACGCGTTCGCCGAGCCTGCTGTTCTGGTATGCCAGGGCCAGCCCCGCGCCGGCGTCGTGCAGGATCCTGGCGATGGGCCATGCAATGCTGTGCTCGTTGGCCACGCCGAAGACCACGCCGTTCCTGCCCTTGAGGTCGATTTCGTACATAGTTCACCCACCTGCTAATGTCTGGTAGTTGCTACTTTACGGATCCAGAATAGCAGATTCTCCGCGCAATTGGAAAAAGGCGGCGCGGCCATCTGCCCTGTTCACCCCACGGGGCTTGGTGTATCCTTATGACGCTCATGGGACCTCTCGACCTTCTGGCAACGTTCGCCGCCGCCATGACTCCCATAGGCGAGTTGCGCCTTGCCATCCCCCTTGGGATATACACCCTGGACATGCCCTGGTACGTCGCCCTGCCCGTCGCGGTGGCGGGCAACATGGTCCCGGTACTGCTGCTGGTGCCGGGCCTGAACCGCCTTTCACGGTTGATACGGAGCTTCCCCAATCCGGCCTCCCGGCTGCTGGAGTGGCAGTCGGCGCGTATCCAGAGAGTGCAGAGCCAACGCTTTCAGAGATATGGCGACCTCGCGCTGGTGTTGCTCGTCGCGATCCCGCTGCCGATGACCGGGGCCTGGTCCGGCTCGCTGGCCGCCTGGATATTCGACATTCCGGCGCGGCGGGCAATCCCCCTCATCGGGCTGGGAGTCGTGATAGCGGGGGTAGTCGTCACGGCGCTGACCCTCAGCGGCATCAGGCTGGGCGGACTCATACGCACCGGCTAGCCAACGGTCGGTGACACGCCCGGGGCCGCCGGCAGCCATCGCCCCACGAATCGCTTCCGATAGTGCTATTATTAGGAGTGACGGACCCAGCCGGGCGGAGGTGAGACATGAGATTTGAGTTCCTGAAGAGGATACGCAAGAACCACGCGCTGGAGCACGCCACCATTGCCATTGCCCTTTCCAAGACGGACAAGCAGGGGATTGTGGCCGGGAACTCCACCCAAGGCGGCTTCCTGGTCTACGGCGGCATCCCCACCGACGTCCTTTCCGAGTCGGCCAGGGAGGCCCTGGACAGGCTGAAGAGCGGCGAGAAGGAGCTTGCCATATCGCCCTACTGCGGCACCAACCTGGTGGTGGCCGCGGTCGTGACCGGCATCGCCTGCGCAATAGCCGTCGGCAGCGAGCGTCGCTGGACCAAGCTGCCCAGCGTCATCACCGCCGCGTCCACCGCAATGCTGGCCGCCCGGCCCCTGGGCTACCTGGTGCAGAAGTACGTCACCACCAACGGCGCGGTGGGCAGGATGAGGATCAGGGACATCAAGCAGATGGGCGTCGGCGGCGCGAGGGTTCACCTGGTGCGCACCTATACTGGCGACTAGGCGACTTTCGGGGCGCGCCCTCAGCCTCGGAGCAGCGTAAGGACGGACGCCACCGGTCATGTGCGGTCGATACACCCTGGTTGCAGACATAGCCGAGCTTGGAGAGCGGTTCGGGTTTGACGCAGACGGCCTTCCGAACCTGCCGAGCTACAACATCGCCCCGACACAGCCGGTGCTGGCTGTCACCAACGGCGACGGCCGGCGTGCTTCCCAAATGCGATGGGGCCTTGTGCCACCCTGGGCCAAAAGCCTGTCGTCTGTCAGGCCCATGATCAACGCCCGGGCCGAGACGGTGGCCGAGAGGCCCGCCTTCCGCTCGGCGTTTCGCCGCAGGCGGTGCCTGGTCATCGCCGACGGCTACTACGAGTGGCAGGCCGCGGGCTCAGGCAGGACGCCCTTCAGGATAGCGATGGAGTCTGGGGAGCCGTTCGCCTTTGCCGGGCTGTGGGAGACGTGGCGCAACCCGGAAGGCGAGACGGTCTTGTCGTGCGCCATCATCACCACATCGGCCAGCCAAGCCCTCAGCCCCATCCACGACCGGATGCCGGTCATCCTGCCCCGTGAACACGAGGACCTGTGGCTTGACCACGGCGTGGAGGACCCCGGCCTGCTATCGGCCATACTGGCGCCGTACGCAGGCGGCGGGCTGGAGGCCTACCGGGTGCCGTCGCTGGTCAACTCCGTGCGTAACAACGGCCCGGAGCTGGTGTCCCGTGCGATGGTCGGCTAGGGGCAGCGGGCGCGGCGCGCTTGGCATACTCCCTGCCAGTTGCTAGAATTCAGTTGTCAACCGATGCCCCAGTAGCTCAAAGGATAGAGCAACGGCCTTCTAAGCCGTGGGTTGCGGGTTCGAGTCCTGCCTGGGGTGCCAGACTTGATAAAATCAAGAACCTTCACTCTTCGGACGCAATCGACAAGCAACCCTGAGGTGCTCGTGGACAGTCAATTTGGAGGTAGCCACGTAGGAAATCGGACCCCTACGGGTGTGG
>DAOUKT010000003.1:0-91429 GCA_034421015.1 Dehalococcoidia bacterium | reverse complement strand
GCGAAAGCAGGGGTCTAGAGCGTCCTAATAGGCGACTTCAGATTCCCGCTTTCGCGGGAATGACGATAAACGTAGCTCTCTGAAGATGCCGCCGTAGTTACGCAAAGGTCTCTCTGCACGGGAATGACGAGTGGGATACTAGCCGCGGAGCTGCGCTCCCAGCTCCCGCTCAAGGCCAGCCAGAATGTCGGCCTGGGCCCTGTCCACCTCGTCGCCCGAGAGGGTGCGCTCGGCGTGCTGGAGCAGCACGCGATAGGCCAGGGATCGCTTGCCGTCAGGCACGCCCTCGCCTTCATATACGTCGAAGAGGGTGGCCTGGGCCACCAGCCGGTGCCTTTCGATGATGTGCTGGACGGAGGCGGCCTGCACTTCCCGGTCGAGGACCACGGCGAGGTCACGGTAGGCGCCGGGATAGCGAGCAAGGGGCGCGTACCGGTGCGTATCCGTTGGCAGGGCCTTTATGAGCGCAGCCAGGTCCACCTCAAACATCGCCACAGGCGTAACGTCGATCTCAAACCGCTCCAGGACGGTGGCGTGTACCTCGCCCACGACTCCCAGCGTGGTCTGCCCTACCGCTATGCTTGCGCAGCGACCGGACATGAACAGGGAGTCATCGGCGGGCTGGAACTCGGCGTCAATGCGCAGGCGGCCCAGGAAGGTCTCCAGGATACCCTTGGCGTCCAGGAAGTCCATCTGTCCGCCGTCTCCCAGCCAGTCCTCAGGAGAGCGCGGCCCGGTCACAACACCAACCAGCATCTCCCTCTCCAGGGGCAGGTCGGCGGGACGCGGTATGTATACCCTGCCCACCTCAAAGAGCCTGATCCCGTCCCGGCTGTTGCGCTGGTTGTACGCAAGGGTCGAAAGAATGCTGCCGCGAAGTGTGGGGCGCAGTCGCTCAAGCTCCCCGCTCATCGGATTGGCAAGTGCCAAGGTTTGGAAGCTCTCGCCGTCAGGCTGGACCTTAGCGATGACCGCCTCGCTGGTGAGGGAGTAGGATATGGTCTCCTGCATCCCGCACTCCGCCATGATGTCCCTGACCCGCTCCCGGGCCTCGCGCTCCGGCTGGGGATTGCGGTGCGGCACCGGCGTCGACAGCATTGTGACCGGCAGCTCATCGTAGCCCACGATGCGGGCCACCTCCTCCACCAGGTCGTCCTCCTGGACGATGTCGCTGCGCCAGTAGGGGATCGTGACATCCAATGAGTCTCCCGACTCGACGCTCACCGAGAACCCCAGGGCCGTCAGGATGTCCCGCACCATGTCAACTCCAGGCTCCATGCCCAGCACCTTCTTCAGCCTGGCGATGGTGAAGCGCATCGACGGCCTCTCCGACGGTCGCGGGTAGGCGTCCCTGATACCCTTGCACGCCCGGCCTCCGGCCACTTGCAGCACCAGCTGGGTCGCCCGCCTCAGGGCAACCTCGGCAAGCTCCGGCTGCAGCCCCTTGTCGAAGCGGGAAGAGGACTCGCTTCGCAGCCTGAGGGCCTGGGAAGTGCGACGTGTGTTTATCGGGTCGAAGTTGGCCGACTCCAGCAGGACGGTGGTCGTGTCGTCCGTCATCTCGGTGTTCAGGCCGCCCATTATCCCCGCCAGCGCCACGGAGCGGTGGGCGTCCGCAATCACCAGCATGGGCGGCTTGAGGGTGTGGTCAGCTTCGTCCAGGGTGACAAAGGCCTCCTGGTCACGGGCGGGCCGGACAATGATCCTGGCCTCGCCAATGGTGTCATAGTTGAAGGCGTGGAGCGGCTGGCCGTACTCAAGCATCACGTAGTTGGTCACGTCCACCACGTTGTTGATGGGCCGCTGCCCAGCCCTGGTGAGCCGGTCCTGCATCCACCGGGGCGAGGGGCCAACCCTGATGCCCTGCACAACGCTGGCGGTGTAGCGGGGGCAGAGCGACGGGTCCTCAATCTCCACCTGCACCAGGCCATCCACAGGCTCACCGTCCTCGGGGTAGGACAGGTCAGGCTCCCTTACGACCGCGCCCGTCAGGGCCGCGACCTCTCTGGCGACGCCCAGCACCGAAAGGCAGTCGGGACGGTTGGGCGTGACGTCCAGGTCGAGGACGTCGTCGCCCAGGTAGTCTCGCAGGGGCGTGCCGACCGGGGCATCTTCCGGCAGCACGACTATACCGTCGTGGTCGTCGCCAAGGGCAAGCTCGCGCTCGGAGCAGACCATGCCCGCCGACTCAACCCCGCGAATCCTCGCCGCCTTCAGCGTCTCCAACTCGCCGGTCCTGGCGTCGATGAGCCGCGCGCCCACCTTGGCGAAGGGCACCTTCTGTCCCGCCGCGACGTTCGGCGCGCCGCAGACGACGGTCATCTCCTCGCCGCCCAGGCTGATGGTCGCCAGCCTCAGGCGGTCCGCGTTGGGATGGGGATCGACGCTTACCACGTACCCCACAAACACGTTGTCCCACGACCCGCCCACAACGTCGATGCCGCCCACCTCCGTGCCGGCCATTGTCAGCTTGTGGGCCAGCTCCTCAGGCGGGAGGTCTATGTCTACGTACTCTCTAAGCCAGGACAAAGGAACTTTCATAGTTAGTTACTCGGTTGTGAAGTGGTGTTTAATTCCAATTCTAATGCCAGCCTCTCGAAGTCATGCCGACCTCCAAGTACTCAGGCCGAGGATGCTCTAGAGCATTTGACGGTAGCCAAATGGTATTGCACACATATTGCAGAAGCGATTCCTCGCCGCCGTGGAGATCTGCTTCTCTAAGTTGTCCCAGCTTTAGTTCGTTGACCATGACGTGATAATTCGGGGCGACAGTCAGAAGACCATCATCATATGCAGTGTGGTGAGATGGGCAAAGCGCCAAACCATTATTCGTCTCATCACTGCTTCCAGGCACATGCACAGGGATTATGTGCGCAGCTTCAACAATCTGCAACTGAATATGGCATATAGCGCAACGTTGGCTATAAGCCCGTAGCACTCTGTTGCGGAAGCTGCGCTGCCTGACTAGGCGGCGAACTGTGTGAACAGCTTCTCGTCGCTCTGAAGGCAATGCAGCAACTTCATCAACATCAGGCTCAGTTTGGGTAGCAACAGTCAACAACTGCGCTTCGTTGGGGTGCCTGCCAAAGCGGTGCAGTTGCGCCTGGCTCAGGACGTAGTTCATGAATTGGTCAGGCGCAAAAACCACTACGAGTTCATTATTTGTCCGTCTCTGGAAAGCAAAACCGAGGTCTACAGCCTGGTTAATTGTCGGTAGTCGTACCTGCACGGAGGCTGAAAACCGGGGATTTAGATGTCTCTGAACATCAAAAGCAACGAATACTGACAGGTCTTCATACCAGCCCAAGAGCAAGGTGGTTGATGTAGGTTCAACCAGTAAAGGAGGGGTTATGCCCGTAATCTGTATGCGGAATTCGTCGGCCGGTCTCACACTCGCAGGGCCACCTGATGTGAGGTTCCAAATGTAAACTATCAGGTTGCGAAGGTCGCCTTGCCTGCCTACCAGAATATGGAAGGGATGCTCCTCATCCTGTGTGAACATTTTCCATCCTGAGCGGTTGATGGCAGCTTCAACGCGCGCAAGCAAGTCACTCTTGTCCAAGTCAGGCATAGGCCTCTTTACCCTCTGCTATCAGCCTCTTGTGGCCCGCTTCAAACCTGAACCTAGATGCCTTGATATACTCCTCAACAAGCTCAAAAGCCAACCACTTTCTATTGAGCTTCTCCGCAACCTCTCCAGTTACATTACTCCCGCCGAAAGGATCGAGAACCACATCACCAGCTTGGGTCAGGAACTCGATGAAGAACTCCGGCAGCTTGCTGGGGTATCTGGCGGGATGGGGCTTAATGTTCGCGGCCCGGCAAGCTCTAAGGTAGTAGCTGTTTGACTCCGTATTGGCAATTATGAGCATGTTTGGTGGGATAGACCCACCCCTGTCATTCTGAAAATTCTCCGATATGTCGTGGCCTGATGGCCTGAGCTTGGCCTTGTAACCGTTCTTCAGCAAGTCAAGCATTGCAGAGCTGTAGCTCTTCAGAACCTTGCGGTTATCAGCTTTGGGGTGTTGGCTTTTAGAAAGCCACCATACATAGTCTACAGCATCCTTTACCCTGATCCTGCGCACTGTCACCCATTCTGCGGGAGAAGGCAGCCTTGAAGGGTTGTACCAAAAGAACTCCTGAGCCAAATAGAACTTTTGGCACAGGTCCAAAAGCAGATGCAGGTGGTACAAAGAGCGCGTGGGTTGTCCTTTATCCCAACTACCCCCTATGTGAAGAACCAGACTGCCCTCCGGTTTCAGGACTCTCCAGAACTGCTCCGCGAATGGCCTAAACCAATCCACATATTTTTCTGCGTCAACATTCCCGTACTGCTTCTTGCGGACAAGAGCAAAGGGAGGAGATGTCATTATGAGGTCTACAGAATCGTCCGGGAGATTTGCAATGAGGTCTAGTCCATCGCCCAGAAATGCAGCACCTTCTCCTGTAGAGTAATAGGCTTCCGGCATTTTCTGAAGGAGCGTACTTTTGTCCGTCACAGAATCACCACCAAGACTACCTAGACAACCCTGAACCCGCCAGCACGCCGCGCATGGGATGCAGTGTGCGGCTGAATGGGTTGAGGACAAGCCCGAGGATCTCCAGCGTCACAACACCCAGCAGGCCGCTGTCTCCCGGCTCTCCAAGTATGACTGGTGAGTGGCCTTCGCCATGCTCAAGGGACAGCCAGCATGTCGAGATGCTACGCGATATCTGCGTGCCGTCTGCAAGTGAGAAATTCATCGCCCGCGTCGGCTCCAGACCAATGGCCTTCCACACGTCCTCCGGCAGCAGGGAATAGGAGGCCCCGCTGTCCACCATCAGGCGCACCGGAGCGCGATTTCCGGTGGGTCCAACCGCCTCAGCGTCCACATACGTGATTCCCATGTCCTCTGCCTTTCAGAACTGCCGCAGAAAGCGCAGGTCGTTGCTGTAGAAGAGGCGAATGTCGTCTATGCCGTACTTGAGCATGGCAATGCGCTCCGGCCCCATGCCAAAGGCAAAGCCCGTGTACCTGGATGAGTCGTAGCCCACGCCCTCCAGCACCTTGGGGTTCACCATGCCCGCGCCCAATATCTCGATCCAGCCGGAGCCGCGGCAGACGTTGCACCCCCCGCCCTTGCACACAAAGCAGTCGATGGACATCTCCGCGCCCGGCTCCACAAACGGGAAGTAGTCGACGCGGAAGCGGACCTTGCGCTCGCTCCCGAAGACCAGCCGGGCGAACTCGTACAGCGTCCCCTTCATGTCCGCGAAGGTGATGCCCTCATCCACGGCCAGGCCCTCAACCTGGTAGAAGTGCCACTCGTGGGTGGCGTCCGTCGCCTCGTAGCGGTAGCACTTGCCCGGCACCACCACCCTTATCGGCGGCTGGCCGGCCTCCATAGTGCGTATCTGCATTGGCGATGTGTGGGTGCGAAGGAGCATGGGCCGCTCGCCGTTCTCGTCCCGGTGGTCAATCCAGAGGGTGTCCCACATGTCCCGCGCGGGGTGGTCCTTGGGGATGTTCAGCATCTCAAAGTTGTAGCGGTCCCACTCCACCTCCGGCCCTTCCACAACCTGGAAACCCATCGAAACGAAGGCGTCGCATATCTCGCGCACCATCTGGGTAGTGGGATGCAGGCGTCCTACGGGCAGGGAGCGACCCGGCAGGGTGACGTCGATGCGGCCCTGCTCGGCCATCGCCTGGAGCTGGGCGGCCTTGACCGCATCCTCCGCGCCGGCCAGTCGCTCCTCAAGGACCGCCTTGACGCTGTTGGCCGACGCGCCGACGGTGCGTCGCTCTTCGGGGTCTATGGAAGACAGGCCGCGGAGCACCTGGGTAAGCTCGCCCCTGCGGCCCAGGTAGGCCACGCGCCACTGCTCCAGCGCCTCCGAAGTTGCGGACTCCTCCAACTCCTTCAGGGCCCTGGCCTGCAGCTCATCCAGATTCCTCAGCAGTGCGTCTGTGGTCATAGCGCGGTTCTCAGCCAGGCTGAGCGGTATCATTATAGGTAGGGGGATTTAGTCGGTCAAGGAGACGCGGATTGCGTAGAGCCGTCATCGATATCCGAGAACTCGCCCTGTAACCCCTTGCACCAAGAGCGCGATGTGGTATACTCACGTCGCTGGGCTGAGGCGATGTCGCTTCGCACAGCATTAACAACCCAAGAGTACGGCGTGGGCGCCCGCAAGGGCCTAACAGAGGAAGCCGGTGAGAGGCCGGCGCTGTCCCGCAACTGTATGCCGGAGAACCCGGGAATCCGGCGAGCCAGGTCCACTACCCCCGCCAGTGTCGCACGGCCTTCGAGGAAAGGCGCAGGCATAAGATGATGCTCTGACCTACCTGCCCGCCGTTGGCGGGTTTTTTATTGCCATCAACCTGCCTCTCCTCACCGGCTCGTGCGCCGCCCTTGGAAACATACCGAGAGGAGGCATCACATGAGTTACATGGTAGGAGCATCGCATCGGGAGCGAAGGCAGTGGGGCGGCATACCCGTCCAGGCCCTTGGACGGGAGCTTGTCCTGCCGGCCGCCTTCATTATGGCCATCCTGGCCTCCAACTACGCCCTGGCGTCCCAGCCCAACGTCAAGCTCTTCGACCTGCTGGTCTTCACAGCCGGGTTCACCCTGGGCTTCCGGCGCGGCGCGCTGGTGGCCGTGGGCGCGTGGCTGGTCTACGGGACGTTCAACCCCTGGGGCGCGGCAACCCCGCTGCTGCTGGCGACGCTGATGATGTCCGAGTGCGTGTACGCGCTTGCAGGCGCTGGTATGCGCTTACTGGTCGGGCCGAGGCAACTGCGAGTCCTTCCGGGTCGATGGAGCCTGCCGCTGGCCGCCGCGGCCCTGGTCGCCACCCTGGCCTATGACGTGGTGACCAACGTGTACACGGGCATCGTCTGGGCGCAGATGACCGGTGGATTCGAGTACAAGCGATGGATTCTGACCGCCCTCTTCAACCCGGGCGCGCTGCTCTTCTCCGCCTACCACGTCGGCAGCAACATCGTCTTTTTCGCGCTGCTCGGAACCGCCGTGATCAAGGGCGCGGAGAGAGCCAGGAAGGCGCTTGGCGATGAGGCGTAAGCCTATGAAAATACGCTGGCTATCCACCCTTCTACTGTCAGCAGTTTTCCTGGCGTCCGCCGTCATAGCGGGGTGCCAGGAAGAGGCGGCGCCGACCGCAACCCCGGCTCCCACGGCAACGCCCCTGCCGACCATCCAGGTCAGCATGCTGATTCACGTCAGCGAGGACGACGTGCGGTGGTTCCGGGACTTCGAGGTCCTCAAGGGCACCAACGCCTACGAGCTCACGGAGCAGGTGACGGAGGGCAACCTGGAGTCGACCTACTACGCCTCCTTCTTCTCCCACTTTGTGGAGTCACTTGTGGGGATACCCGGTGAAGGCTCCAACTTCTGGCTGATATTCCAGTGGAACGCCCCTGCGGAGCAGTGGGAACCCCTCCCCGTGGGCGCAGACCTGTTCTCTCTGAAGGACGGCCACGTGCTGGCCTGGGCCTACACCGACACCAGCCTGGAACCCCAGCCTGTCCCGTCCGTGACGCCGTAAGCCCCGGCGAAGACAGAGCAACGGTGGCGCCGCTTTCGCGGCATCACCGTTGCTCTTGGCCAAGGATCTCCGGCCTCAGTATATCGCTATATTCACTACCCGGACGTAGTTTTCTTCTCAGCGCCCTGGAAGGCTTTTACCTTGTGCCCAGCGTCAGCAATCACTGCGTCGTGGGAGAGTCCCGCTGAGTTGCCGGCGATGTCATAGATGCCGCCGCCGCTCAGCTTCAGGCTGTTGGCGCCAATGCCGACGCCGTCAGAATCGCTGTCACCACTCTGGACTGTGTATCGGTATGTGACTATCGGCCTTTTGTGCCCTAAGAGACTGGGGAAGCGCAATACTGGGCTTGTCTAAACGGAAGTTCACCCCCCATAATCACAAAGGTAACTGCCCGCGCTCTTGCTCTGGGGTCTGAAGGATATTGCTTTCCGAAGGAAGGAACAGGAGAAGTGGAAGTCGGAGTTGGAAGACTTCGAAGTACACGAGTTCGAGGACTGCGGTCACTTCCTGGCAGAGGAGAACCCCGACCAGATTCTACCGACGCTCTGTTCTTTTATGAAGAGGACGGGATGAGTACATTGAACGGCCCCTCTCCATACAGCTACTGGGTGATTCCCGGACGCTTTGCCGCGGGCGAGTACCCCGGCGCTAAGGACCCGGTCGAGGCCGCGCCAAAGCTGGAGGCGCTGCTTATGGCGGGCATCGACCACTTCATAGACCTGACCGGGTTGAACGTGCGCGGCGAGCCGGACAACCTCACGCCCTACTCCGACATCGCCCGGGAGCAGGCCGGCCGCCTTGGGCTGAGCGTCGGCTGGGAGCGGCACACCATCGTCGACGGCAGCATCCCCGCGTCCCAGTGGCACATGGCCCGCATCCTGGACGCCGTCGACGCCGCGCTGGACGAGAGCAAGACCATCTATCTGCACTGCCTTGGCGGCGTGGGGCGCACGGGCACGGTGCTTGGGTGCTGGCTGGTGCGCCACGGCCAGACGGGGGACGAGGCCCTGGAGCGCATAGCCGGGCTCTTCAGGGCGTCCGGGCTGGGCGCCAAGCACCACCACGGCTCGCCTGAGACCCGGGAGCAGCGCGAGTACGTCCGCAGCTGGGCAGAGCCGTCACAGGAGAGTTAACGCATGAGCGACATCTCTGCGATAGACCGCTACCGCGGCTGCCTGCTGGGCCTGGCAACCGGCGACGCCCTGGGCACGGCGTTGGAATTCAGGCCACCCGGCACTTTCGAGCCGATCAACGACATAATTGGCCGCGGGCCCTTCGACCTGCAGCCCGGCCAGTGGACGGACGATACCTCAATGGCCCTGTGCCTGGCCGCGAGCCTCATCGAGACCGGCGGCTTCGACCCCCTTGACCAGATGCGCCGTTACGTGCGCTGGCTCAGGGAGGGCTACATGTCATCCACCGGCGAGTGCTTTGACATTGGGAACACGACCCAGGATGCCCTGACACACTTTGAGCGGTACGGCGACCCCTTCGCCGGCTCCACCAACCCCAACGCCGCCGGCAACGGCTCCCTGATGCGCCTGGCCCCCGTCCCCATGCTCTACGCCGGCGACCCCGCGGAGGCAATCGAGCGCAGCGCCGAGAGCTCCCGGACAACCCACGGGGCCGCGGAGGCCGTCGACGCCTGCCGCTACTTTGCAGGCCTGCTGGTGGGCGCGCAGAACGGGGTGGACAAGGAAACGCTGCTGTCGCCCCGCTACTGCCCGCTGGAGGGCCACTGGGAGAGCAACCGCCTTTCGCGGAAGATCGATGAGATTGCGGCCGGGTCCTTCAAGCGCAGGGAGCCGCCGGACATCCGCGGTACGGGCTACGTGGTGGACACGCTGGAGGCCGTGCTGTGGGCCTTCCACGGGTCGGACGGCTTCCGGGAGGGCGCGCTGAAGGTGGTCAACCTGGGCGACGACGCCGACACAACGGGCGCGATCTACGGGCAGATAGCCGGGGCGTACTACGGCGTGGAGGCAATCCCGCAGGAGTGGCGGGATAAGCTCACAATGAGGGCCGAGATAGAGCAGATGGCTGACAGGCTGTGTGAGATGGCGCTTACCCCTGCCTAGAGCCACAACCACTCCCATCCCATGACACCCAACAGAGCAACTACAGCAAGTCAACTCGAGGGCTAGATCGTTATATTGATCTAAATCTTTCTATCCGAGTCACTTGAGTACACTTTCGGTTTCCTGTCCATACCGGCTGGAGGAGGCAGGGTTGCTTCGCGCCGTTTTGGGAGTAGGCTACTCCTGTACAAGATCATCAAGCTGAATCCAGTTGTCCTCCCACATATCCCCGTTATAAACTTTCAACTTGCCATCTTTATCGAATATGTCTTCCGTCAACTTAATGTACTGGCCAATCCTCTTGTTATTCCATTCCCTATAGCTGTCTTCATCGTACGAGTCTACTTCAGCCGGGGTCCATCCGCGGACACGCAGCCATTGGTTTACCTCTTGCTCATTAGTGAAATACACCCTATATGGCGTCTTCGTTAATTGTTGGAATCGATAGAACACTGGATGATTGGCAAGCAATATCTGTTGAATAGCATTGTCTGTGTCCTTGCGTTCATCAGTGAGAAAGCTAACCAGTTGTTCGAGCGTTCCTGCTACGGATTTCATTTCCTCCAATACTCTGATCTCCTCAATGCGCTTTTGTTCTTGAAGGAACCTTTGAAATAGTCCTGCCCACTGAGTTCTGAGGAATTCAATGATATCCGATGCGGTTCGAAAGGGTGTAATGGGATTGTTTCTTGGAAGGCTGTATATCGACTCGATGAACTCATAGACGCGAGTGTCATCTACAAATTGAAACTTGATGCCGTCCGTTTCTTTGTTTATCGAGTAAGTCCTGTACTCGGAATGCACGGCTTGTTCGACGAAAATAAAAACCTGGACTTGGTTTCTGATGGCAGCATCTAGTTCCTGTTGAGTTATCGAGTGGCCGGGCTGCTCTTGTGACTCGGCCCCGTAACGGCCTCCAATCACGCAAATTAAGATGTCACACATTTCTATTTCGCGATTCAGATACCCCTCGGGAGGGCTGTCTTTGCCATAGGGTATATCGCCCGTCTCATGAAGGACAGCTTCGTAACCCATCCCTGAAATAAACCTGTCAAGGTCCTCTCGCACCTGTCTCAGGTCATAGAATGTTGAACTCACGAAAATCCTTGGCTTAGCCATTGCTGTCCTCCTTTACCTTCCAATCTATCCCCTGAATGCCCACTCGAAATAGCGCTTTATTACTATACCAATTGTACTCTTTCTGGCGTTTATGTGGCGGAAAGTTATGCGGTTTACTATTCATTGAATTATCGCGTGACCTAGGAAGCACCTATACACTAAACTTGGCGCGGACTGGAACACACGGGAGGAACGAACGATGAAGAATCTACAATTGTTGATGGCTATATTTGCCCTTTTGGGAGTGGTCGCCTGCTCCCAGCAGCCGACAGACGAGGATGAGATTCGAGCCATTGTCAGATCTGAGGTGATGGCTGTAATCGCTGAAGTCAAGCAAGGGCCTCCGGGAGAACAGGGACCACTTCCCTCAAACGAGCTCCTAGCGGGATTGATACAAGAGGCAATCCTCAATATGAGGAAGGAATTGCGCGGCCCCCAAGGACTACGTGGAGAACAGGGACCAGCGGGAATTAGAGGGCCTCAGGGCATACCAGGTACTGCGCAATTGCCCCAAAGTGACAGAGCGACTTTGAATAGAGTCAATACAATAGCGAGTGACCTGAGAAACTTGCGGAGTGAAGTAGAATGCGAAGTCAGAGGTAGTCTTCTTTGTTCAAGTTCCCTGCACGAAATTTGGGGCAGCACCCTGAGCAGCCGCATCTCTTCTCTAGAGACAGACATAGCCAACTTAAAGAGTATAGTGAGGCAACTACAGGATAACGCACATAGACACACCACCAGGCTTCCCACCCCGCGCCATTGACCTTGCGCCTCATCCGTCCTAATATGGAGTTAATAGGCACAACGAATTCCGTTGCCTTCGACACACTATGACACAACAAAGCGAACCGCCGCAGGCCGAGCTCAAGCGCACCGCCCTCTACGAGGAGCACGCCGCCTCAGGCGCGCGCCTGGTGCCCTTCGCAGGCTGGGAGATGCCCATCCAGTACACAAGCATCCTCTCGGAGGCCAGGGACGTGCGCGCCAGGGCAGGCATCTTTGACGTGTCCCACATGGGGCGTCTGGAGATAACCGGCGCGGACTCGCCCCGGTTCTTTCACGGGCTGGTGACGGCTGACGTGGTCAACATGCCTCTGGGCCGCGCCCGCTACACCCTGCTCTGCAACGAGCAGGGCGGCATCATTGACGACACCATTCTCTACCGCATGGGAGACGAGCGTTTCATCTTCATCGTCAACGCCTCCAACGCCGACGCGGTCCTTGACTGGCTCACGCGCTGGCGCCAGGAATGGTCGATGGACGTCGACATCAGCGTCCGCACCCGGGAGACGGCCCTGATCGCCGTCCAGGGGCCGGAGGCCCAGGGCATCCTGCAGCCGCTGTGCTCCATCGACCTGTCCACCGTCCGGCCCTTCCGCGCCGTCGAGGCGGAGGTGTCCGGGACGGCGGCCGTGGTCTGCCGCACCGGCTACACCGGCGAGGACGGCTTTGAGGTCATCTATCCGGCGGCAGAGGCCCCGTCGCTGTGGCGCAGCCTCCGGGACGGCGGCGCGTCGCCATGCGGCCTGGGCGCGAGGGACGTTCTCAGGCTGGAGGCCGGCCTGCTGCTCCACGGGTCGGACATGGACGCCACGCTGACGCCCCTGGAGGCGGGACTTGATCGCTTCGTGAGCTTCGACAAGGGCGACTTCATCGGTCTGGCGGCCCTGCAAGAGCTGGCAGGCAGAGGGCTGTCGAGGACGCTGGTAGGCTTTCGCCTGGTCGAAAAGAGCGGCATCCCTCGACACGGCTATCCGATACTCAGGGGCGGTGAGGCCATAGGCGAGGTCACCAGCGGCGCCCACTCCCCCACTCTTGACATGGGTATTGGATTAGGCTATGTTGCCATGGAACACTCACAACCCGGGACCGGGGTGGCAATAGACATACGCGGCAGGCACGCGGAGGCGGAGGTGGTCCCAATTCCTTTCTACACCAGGAAGAGATAAGCATGTATCCGACTGACCGAAAATACTCGCGGGAGCATGAGTGGGCCAAGAGCGAGGCCGACGGCAGCGTGCTCCTGGGAATCACATTCTACGCTCAGGACCACCTTGGAGACATCGTCTTCTTCGAACTGCCCCAGGTTGGGACCGTTATCAGCCAGATGCAGAAGCTGGGAGAGGTGGAGTCGGTCAAGTCCGTCTCCGACATCTTCAGCCCCATCTCCGGCGAGGTTGTGGCGGTGAACCAGGAGGCGCTGGACAGCCCGGAGGTGGTGAACGAGGACCCTTACGAAAAGGGCTGGCTTCTCAGAGTCAGTCCCGCCAGACCGGCCGAGATGGACGACCTCATGTCGGCCTCAGAATACGAATCATTCCTGGAGTCCCTGGAAGAGTAGCCTATGGACCGGGGAAACTCCTCCTCCCCCTATATCCCCAACACCGACGCGGACCGGCAAGCCATGCTGCAGGCCGTCGGCGTCGATTCCGTTGAGACCCTGTTCAGCGACATACCGGAGGCCTACTCCCACCCGTCTCTGGACATCCCCGCGCCCCTGTCGGAGCTAGAGCTTCGAAGGGAGCTTCAGGCCCTCTCGGACCGCAACCTGAACACGGGCACCACGCCCTGCTTCCTGGGAGCCGGCGCCTACAACCACTTTATACCCTCCGTCGTGAGCCACATTGCAGGCCGCGGCGAGCTTGCGACTTCCTACACGCCCTACCAGCCGGAGGTGGCCCAGGGCACACTGCAGATCACCTACGAGTTCCAGTCGCTGGCCAGCCAGCTGATGGGCATGGAGGTGGCAAACGCGGGAATGTACGACGGCGCGACTGCCCTGGCCGAGGCGGCGCTGATGGCCTGCAGGCTCACCAGCAAGGAGCGCATCGCAGTCCTGGACACGGTTTCGCCGGCAAACCTCTCCGTAATCAGGACGTACACAGATCCCCAGGGGCTTGACGTGTACACCACCAGCCCGGGCAGGCTGGACATCCAGGAGGGAACCGCGTGCCTGGTGGCACAGAACCCCAACTTCTACGGATACGTCGAAGACATGACGTCCCTGGGGGCTTCGGCCCACGGCGAGGGCGCTCTCTTTGTAGTATCGACTGACCCGGTGTTCCTCGGCATGTTCCACTCGCCGGGCGACTACGGCGCGGACATAGCGGTCGCCGAGGGGCAGCCCCTGGGCGTGGCCCTGAGCTACGGAGGCCCTTACGTGGGCCTGTTCACGTGCAGGTCCGAGTACCTGCGGCAGATGCCCGGCAGGATTGTGGGCCGCACGGTCGACACCGAGGGCAGGACGGGATACGTCCTGACGCTGCAGACCCGGGAGCAGCACATCCGCCGTGAGCGCGCTACCTCCAACATCTGCACCAGCGAGGCGCTGGTTGGAACGATGATCGCGGCATACCTGGCATGCATGGGCAAAGTTGGCCTGCGACACATCGCGGAACTCACCTATCACAAGGCCCATTACGCCGCGTCGCTGATCGAACGGATACCGGGCTACAGCCTGCCGATAGACGGCACGTTCTTCCAGGAGTTTGTCGTGCAGTGCCCCATGCCGCCTGCGGAGGTCAACGCCCGCCTGCTGGAGCATGGCATCATCGGCGGCTTGGACGTAAGCGACAGCATTCCCAACGGGCTGCTGCTGTGCGTGACGGAGATGAACACGAAGGAAGACATCGAGGCCCTGGCGGGGGCCCTGAGTGAAATCGGTTCAGCCTGAGCCTGAAGAGCAGAGACCAATCAAGAATATGCAAGTGTGGGTAACAGCGTATCACAGCCCGCTCATCCTGAGCCTGTCGAAGGAAATGAGCGGGTAGAGACCAGCGTAATTGATCCCGCTCGCGCCCTTCGACAAGCTCAGGGCGAGCGGGAACAGGACGGTCTCCGGACTGTGTGCTGCCATAGCAGAGAGAGGAATCTATGAACGGCCTTGAGCAAGACCGACGTTTATTGATGGACCGGAGCGTGGCCGGAAGGCTGGGCGCATCGCTGCCGCCTTTGGACGTGCCGGAGCAGCCCCTGCCATCGCAGGACCTGCTTCGTGGCGAGCTTGACCTGCCGGAGGTGAGCGAGGGCGAGGTGGTGCGGTACTTCACCACCCTCAGCCAGATGAACTTCTCCGTTGACACCAACTACTACCCCCTGGGCAGCTGTACTATGAAGTACAACCCCAAGATCAATGACGAGGCTGCCCGTATGCCCGGGTTCTCCCAGATACACCCCCTTCAGCCGGAGGAGACCGTGCAGGGCGCGCTGAAGCTGGCCTACCTGCTCCAGGACTACATATCGGAGATCACTGGTATGGAGGCCACCAGCCTGGCGACCCTCGCCGGCGCGCAGGGAGAACTGGGCGGGATGCTGATGATACGCGCGTACCATCTGTCCCGCGGCGAAGGGCATCGCAAGACGGTGCTCGTTCCCGACAGCGCCCACGGCACAAACCCCGCCTCGGCTGCCATGTGCGGCTTCCGCGTCCAGAGCATAGCCAGGGACAGCAGCGGGAACATGAACATGGCCGCCCTGAAAGAGGCGTGCGACTCCGACCTGGCCGGTTTGATGCTCACCCTGCCCAGCACTCTGGGGCTGTTCGACACCAACATCCTGGAGATTTGCCAGGCTATCCACGACGCGGGCGGCCTGGTGTACGGCGACGGCGCGAACATGAACGCCCTCCTGGGCCATGCGAAACAGGGAGACCTGGGGTTCGACGTGCTCCACCTCAACCTCCACAAGACCTTCAGCACACCCCACGGCGGCGGCGGTCCTGGAGCCGGGCCGGTGTCCGCGGGGCCGCGACTGGCGCCCTTCCTGCCATCGCCGGTGGTGGAGCGTTACATCGACGACAACGGCGAGGAGAGGTTCCGGCTTGGGTCGCCGGATCAGACCGTCGGGAAGACGGCCGCCTTCCACGGGAACTTCGGCGTGCTGGTCAGGGCGTACACGTACATCCGCAGCATGGGAGACTCCGGCCTGAAGGAGATAAGCGAGAACGCGGTCATCAACGCCAACTACATCCTCAGCCAGCTAAGGGACTACTACCACCTGCCCTTCGACCGGACGTGCATGCACGAGGTGGTCTTCTCAGCCAGACGGCAGCGGGCCAAGGGAGTGAGCGCGCTGGACATCGCCAAGCGCCTCATCGACCACGGCATTCACCCGCCCACGATGTACTTCCCGCTGGTGGTGGAAGAAGCGCTGATGATCGAGCCCACGGAGTGCGAGAGCAAGGAGACCCTTGAGCACTTCATCGAGGTGATGAAGAAGATCGCTCGCGAGGTGGACGAGGAGCCTGAGACGGTGAAGAGCGCGCCCCACTACACGCCCAACAGCCGCCTGGACGAGGCCCGGGCCGCCAGGAGGCCGGACCTTGGCTGGAAGCGGCCTGCGGCGGAAGAGGCTTAAGGCGCGTGCCGCGGAGCAAAGCAGCCGCGAGAGTCACCAGGATTCTGGAAAGGAGCCGGGCGAGTATGGACACAATAGACTATATTGACGTAACTACGGTGGTGGAAAGAGAAGGTGCCCAGTTTGTGTCGATATGCCCGGAGCTTGGAACGTCCAGCTGCGGCGACACCGTGCAAGAGGCATTAGACAACTTGAGAGAGGCAATTGAGGTGCATCTCAATGGGCTGGAAGAGGTAGGTGAGAGGGAACGCGTATTTGAGGAACGCGGAATCCGGGTAATTTCCGTATCATCGGATAGTCCGTTGGAAGGCAATCTGCGGGTTCCACTGGGAATAACCATATCTTAAATGTCGTTCAGCAATCTGCCTCTATGCTCCAGCGCTCAACTGGTTGCCGCCCTTGAACGACTGGGTTGCTATGAAGGTAAGGCAAACGCTGGAAGCCATCGCGTTTATCATCGACGCGTAGGGGATAGAATTGAAACGGCTCCCGTCATCTTGGGCAGGAGGGAAGTTCCCAAGGCGACTCTCCGTAACATTCTGCGATTGCTTTCCATTGACGCCGAGACGTTTCAAAATGCGCTGCGGTAGGCTGAATATGAACCCATTGCCCGGCAAATGCTCGCGCCGTTTTCATTGCGTCATTGGAGCGCGCGGAGTAGACTAATGGCTGCAGTCATCTTTGGACTCAGGAGGCACACATGCCAGCAGAAGTAGGAGACAAGGCGCCGGACTTCACCCTCCGGTCCCACGACGGAGAGAACATCACCCTCAGCCAGTACCTGGGGGAGAAGACCGTCGTCATCCAGACGCACCTCTTGTCCTTCACAGGCGGTTGAACACACCAGTGTTCCGGGTTCCGGATCGAAAACCGCAACTTTGAGGAGAAGGGCGCGCAGGTGCTGGGAATGAGCGTGGACAGCGCCCCAACGCAGAGGGCCTTCGCCTCCGGCCTGGGCAACCTTCCCTATCCGCTTCTGGCCGACTTCAACCCCAAGGGCCACGTCTTCGAGTTGTTCGGCATCTACGACGAGGAGCGGGGCGTCGGCAAGAGGGCGGTCATCATCATCGACAAGGAAGGCGTAATCAGGTACAAGCGCGTCTACGACCGCGGCCTGCCGGACCCCCAGGAGATCCTGGAGGAACTGGACAAGCTGTAGAGGCAAGCCGACAACCATGAGATGCAGAGGCAGCGTCGCCTTGAGTGAGGGGCGCTGCCTCTTGGCATAGCCCTGAACTCCCCGCTTGATGCAATACCGCAATGCAGAAACACAGCTTCTCTGACGGCGACCTTGCCCTTCTGGTGGACAGGCGCGGCCGCCGCTATATGCTCACGCTGTCGGCGGAGAAGACCTTTCACACGCACATGGGCATCGTCGACCACACCGACATCATCGGGCGGGAGGCCGGCGCCCGCATCGAGACCAACCGGGGGCACATCCTACTCGCATTCCACCCAACCCTGGGCGACTACGTCCTTGAGATGGCGCATCCCACCCAGGTCGTTTACCCCAAGGACATGGGCGCAATCATCATGCACGGGGAGATATTTCCGGGCGCGCGGGTGCTGGAGGCGGGGTTGGGTTCCGGCGGACTGACCCTCGCCCTTCTCAGGGCGGTTGGGAACAATGGGAAGGTCGTCTCCTACGAGATACGGCCGGACCTGATCGATAAGGCCACGGCCAACATCAGGGCCTTCAGTCCCAATGTTCAGAACTTTGAGGTGAAGGTCAGGGACGTGTACGAGGAGCTCGACGAGCCGGAGCTTGACCGGATCGTCCTGGACGTGCCGGAGCCTTGGCACGTGGTCCCGGAGGCGGCGAGGACGCTGACGCCCGGCGGCATCTTCCTCAGCTACCTGCCAACGGTGCTCCAGATACACGAGCTGCAGGCGGCCCTTGTCGAAGACCCGCACTTCGAGCTGATGGAGACCGTCGAGGTGCTTGAGCGGCCCTGGGCCGTGGGCCCGCGCAGCGTGAGGCCGGTGCATCGCATGGTCGCCCACACGGGGTTCATCACGACCGCCCGCAAGTGCGTCGCCAAGGATAGGCCGGAGCCGGAGGAGGCCGCGGAGGACATCGAGTAAGTCACAGGAGGCAGGAGAGATGGACAGAGATAGCGCATGGGGCCTGGTCAAGGAGTTCGCCACGTCGGACAGCCTGCTGAAGCACTGCATATCCGTGGAGGCCGTCATGCGGGCCTACGCCCGTAAGGTGGGCGAGGACGAGGAGGTGTGGGGAATCGCGGGGATGCTGCACGACTTCGACTGGGACGTCTGCCCCTCGGAGGAGGAGCACCCCCAGTACGGCGCGGCGATTCTGAGGGAGCGGGGCTACCCGGAGGAGATTGTGAGGGCCATCCTGTCCCACGGAAACCACACGGGGATCCCAAGGGAGACCCTGATGGAGAAGGCGCTGTTCGCCGTGGACGAGCTCTCCGGTTTTGTGACCGCGGTCGCTCTGGTCAGGCCGTCCAAGAGCCTTGCCGACACCAACGCGAGGTCCGTGCGAAGGAAGATGAAGGACAAGGCCTTTGCCCGCAACGTCAGCCGGGACGATTTGGTGCAAGGAGCCGAGGAGCTTGGCGTGGAGCTGGACGAGCTGATTGAGTTCGTGGCGGACGCCCTGAAGCCGGTGGCGCCGGAGCTGGGACTGGTGGCGGAGGGAACTTAGCCCTCCTCCTTTCCATAGGGCCACAGGTGCTCGAACTGCAGACCCAGGTGTGGATAGCGAGCCGTCATCAGTTCCATGTGGTCTTCCGAGAGTAACGGCGCGGGAGGGAGGCTACTGGTTATTCTGGCCTCACCCTCAGCAGCAAACCCGGCAAGGCGCAGGTCTGCAGGCAGCCCCTTGCCCTGTGCCAGCGCCTTGAAGTCGCCCATCCCGTCAGGCCTGACCAGGTCCAGCATCGCCATGCGGTTGGCGTCCATACGCCGCTGGTCAAGCCCCATCCCGTGCAGCGAGTCCAGGAGCTGCCGGAAGCCCAGGTTACTGAGGAAGGCCCGCTGTGTGGTCAGTCCAAGTGTGGTCAAACCGCGCTCCTCTCCCGCCGCCACCAGCGCGGAGAAGTCAACGTGCGCCGTGATGTCCTGCTCCCCCACGTGGCTGTACGGATTGCCGGTAAGGGTGTGGCCGTAGTAGCAGCGCAGGGTGCCGCGAGCGCGCGGCGGGGAGTAGAGGTCAGGGGCCAGGTGGCCGTAGTCCAGGGTGAGCGCAAGGCCGCGCTTGAGGACGCGGCTCACCTCATCAAGCCATGCGTCAATGCCCAGGTTGACCTCGCCGCGGAACCCATCGGGCAGGTCGAAACCCAGGCCCGCGATGCGCCGCTCAATATCGGGCGTGGACGGCTCGTCAAGAGTCTCAACAAGCTCGCCGTCCTCCAGCGTAACGTAGACCTCCATCAAGCGGCCGTCCCGCACCTCAAAGCGATGGACCGGCAGGGCGTCCAGAAGCTCGTTGGAGAGCACACAGCCTTCCACGTCGCTGAACGGGAGATCGCCGGCCTTGACCCACTGCGCGTCTCCGGGGTCTGCAGGCGGCAGATAGTCGACCGCCACGTACTCCAGCGCCCTATGAAATTCCACCGAAAGCTCGGCCGAGTACCCCAGAACGTCACGGGCAAGGACGCCCGTACCTGCGCCAACCTCGATGACGTAGAAGGGAGAGGGCGCGTCCATCGCACGCCACAGCTGCTCCAGCTGCACTGCAACCAGCGCGCCGAAGGCCGGGTGAGCAGTGGGAGCGGTGTAGAAGTCCCGCCCTACCCTGTTCCCGGCAGAGGTGTAGTAGCCGCCGTCGGGATGATACAGGGCGGCCTGCATGAAGTCGGCGAAGGTTATCCTGCCCCGCTTGCGGATCAGATCGTGGACGGCATCCAGGGCTGCGCTAGACATATCTCGTTTCGGCAATGCAAAAGGGACGCCCTTGGCTGTGGGCGTCCCGCTTCAGGGAACCTCTGAGCAAGTACGGCGCTATTCCACTACCCCGTCATTCCTGCGGAAGCAGGACTCCAGGGCGTCTGATATAGTAAGAATTAGATTCCCGCTTTCGCGGGAATGACGATAAACGTATTGCGTCCAAGATGCCGACATAGTCACGCAAGGGTATCCAGAATCAGGAATCTAGGCGTATTTCTGCGCCCTCCCCCTGGATTCCTGCCTGCGCAGGAATGGTTTTTCAGATCTGCTGAAATAGCCGCCAGCCGACTAGCTGCGCTGGTTTATGGGGACGTACTCAACATCCATCGCCCCCTCGTACTGGAGGCGGGGGCGCAGAAGGATGTTGTCGGAGAACTGCTCCATGACCTGCACCGTCCAGCCGGGGATGCGGCCCATTGCGAAGATGGATATGAAGAGGTCCTCCGGGATTCCCAGCAGGTAGTAGATGGAGCCTGCGAAGAAGTCCACGTTCACGTAGATGCCCCGCTCGCGATAGGGCACCATAGCGACCTCTTCCACGTAGGTGAGGATGTCGAACCACTTGGGCTGACCCACTTTCTGGCTCAGGTCGCGGGAGCGCTCCCGGAGGTGCCTGGCGCGGGGGTCCTCCGCCTTGTAGACGCGATGACCGAACCCCATGATACGGCCACCGTTGTCCAGGATGTTGCGGCAGTACTCCGCCGCGTTCTCCGGGCTGCCGATCTCAATTGCCATCTTCATCACTTCCTCGGCGGCTCCGCCGTGGGCCGGGCCCTTGAGGACGCCAATGCCCGTGACCACCGCCGAATGCAGGTCCGAGACGGTGGACGCCGTAACCCGCGCTCCGAAGGCTGAGGCGTTGATTCCGTGCTCTGCGTGGAGGATGAAGTCCACGTCCAGCAGCTTCATCGTCTCCTCGTCCGGGTCCTCTCCCAGGAGCATGTAAAGGAAGTTGCCGGCCTGGTTCAGGTCGGGGTTGGGAGCAACGGGCTCCAGGCCCTGCCGCAGGCGGTGGTGCGTCGCCACGATGGTCGGGGCCTTGGCCGTCATCCTGACGCCCTTCCGCAGGGTAGCCTCCAGGGAGTTGTCGCTGACCTCCGGGTCGAAGGCGGCGAGAGCGGAGACGGCCGTACGGAGCACGTCCATCGGGTGGCTGGCCTTGACCAGGTCGATTACCCTGATCACCTCGTCCGGAATGGTGCGATTGGCCCGGAGCTGAGCATCGAAGTCGTCCAGCTCCTTCTGTGTGGGCAGCTTGCCAAAGAGCAGGAGATAGACCGTCTCCTCAAATGTGGACTTCTCCGCCAGGTCGTGAATGGAGTAGCCCCTGTAGAGGAGCTTTCCAATGTCGCCGTCTATGAAGCTGGACTGGGTCTTGTCAATGTATACGTCCCGCAGTCCTCTCCTAAGCTCAATCTCCGATGTCATTGTCATCCCCTCCGGCAGTTTCGTCCAAAGAACGTGGATTTCAACTACGGCTCCCCACACTTCCCCGCGAAGGGGCCGCTTGCGGCTGCAGTCGCTGGACCGGGCACAGCACTGCAGGCCGTCACTATCCGTATCTTAAGGCCCAGCTGAGTGGTTGGGGCTGTCTGCGTGATACCGATTTCGTTGCCAGTGTCGACGCAACCCAACATCCATCGCAAGGGAATATATCATTTACGCTCACTCAATGTCAATCTGTGAAATTTCCCACTATGTATTGCGCTACGATTTGTGAAAGTTTCCACGATATGAATAGTTACGAAATCTTGTTGACAACGATTATCGAGAATGCTAGAGTAACTTTCAGGACTTTAAGAGCGAAAGCCCGCAGGAATGCGCCTGTGGGCTTTTGTAGCAACGGAGAGCCAGGACAAGTTAGCGCTCATGTATCAACGCAGCATATCACGGGAAGGCGGCGGAGGAATGGGTGGCTTCCGGGTATGGCGTTCTCTCATTTCACTCTGCAGGCTATGCCACAATGAAGCTGAGGACATACCGGGAACCGACACCCCGTCCGCTTCTACTCCGTTACCGAATCATTTCTCTTAAGTGAGGTAATTGATGGCGAATACAGACTTTGTGGTCCGATTTGCGGGTGAAGGAGGTGGAGGGTTGGTGACCTCGGCCGAACTGCTGGCCCAAGTCACGGCCCAGGTAGGTTATCACGTAAAGACGTTCGTCACTTTCCCATCCCAGATTATGGGAGGCCCCACCTTCGCCCAGGCGCGCATCTCCACTGCCCCGGTGCTCAGCTACGGGGATGACTTGGACGTGCTCGTGGCCTTCGACCGGGAGGCCTACGACACCCACCAGGAGGAGGTACGAGAGGGCGGAGTCATCGTCTACAACTCCGAGGACTTCCAGTTGGAAGACGACGGCAAGAGCTTCGGCATCCGGATTGATGAGCTGGCAAGGTCTACGGGGAACCCCAGGGCGGCCAACATGGTAATCCTGGGAGCCATTGCTCACTTGGTGCACATGCCTGAGCACTACCTGCCGGAATTCGTCACCAAGCGGTTCAGCAGGGGGCGCCCCGGTGACGAGGAGATCATCCGCGGCAACATCATGGCCCTTGACCTTGGCCGGGAGGAGGCCAAGAAGAGCGGCTTCAGCCTGGGCGAGTTGGCCGACCCGACGCCCCCGGACTACGAGCAGGTCCTGATCAAGGGCAACGATGCCCTGGCCATCGGGGCGCTCGCGGCGGACCTGGACTTCTTCGTCGGCTATCCCATTTCGCCGGCGACTACAATCCTTGTCTACATGGAGCGCAACCTGGTCGGCCCTGGCAAGTTCGTCTACCAGGCCAGCTCCGAGATCGAGTCCATAAACGCGATTGTGGGAGCAGGCTACGCAGGCAAGAAGTCGATGACGTCGACCTCCGGCCCCGGGCTCAGCCTCATGAGTGAGGGCTTGGGCATGGCGTGGATGGCAGAGATTCCGTGCGTGGTTGTGGACGTTCAAAGGGGCG
Organism: Dehalococcoidia bacterium; assembly: GCA_034421015.1. Lineage (GTDB taxonomy): Bacteria > Chloroflexota > Dehalococcoidia > Lucifugimonadales > UBA2985 > DAOUJW01. The sequence goes on along the minus strand of DAOUKT010000003.1, from coordinate 68,463 downwards.
GCCCTGCCACCGGACTCCCCACGAAGGTTGAGCAGTCTGACCTGTTCGCCGCGCTGCACCCCGCTCACGGCGACGCCAGCCTGCCGATTATCGCCGCCGGCACCGTTGAGGAGTGCTACTACGCCGCAATCAACGCCATCAACTGGGCGGAGAAGTACCAGGGCCCGGTGATCCTCCTCAGCGACCACGCCCTCTCGGAGCAGGCCCAGAACATCCCCAAGCCGGATGTAACCAAGGTCGTGCGGGAGCCGAGAAACATCTACCGGGGAGACAACGGCTACGAACGGTACGCCGGCCTGGAGCTTTCGCCCATGCCAATCCCGGGCGGCCCCGGCCCCTACGTTGCCAACGCTAGCGAGCACGACGGCATGGGTGACACCACCCACCTGCCCACCCGCCACGTAGAGATGACCGAGCGGCGATTCAGCAAGCTGAAGCTGCTAGAGGACGGCGTCTACGAAGCCGAGAACTCCGAGTCTCCGATTGCGCTGCTGCCCTGGGGCGGCTCCAAGGGCGCGGCCAGGGAGGCCTATGACCAGATGTCCGCAAACGGGCTGAACATCGGATGGTACTACACCATGCAGATTCACCCGATGCCTCCAAAGCTGATGGAGGAGCTCAGGAAGAAGGAGCTGGTCCTGGTACCGGAGTTGAACTACCTGGGACAGCTTGCCACAATCCTGAGAGCGGAGGGAGTGAAGGCCGAGGCCCTGACCCAGTACACAGGCAAGCCCTTCAAGGTCAGAGACCTGGTCTCCAGGGTAACTGAGATAGTCGAAGCCCGACAGAAGGAGTTGGTGCGAGCATGAGCAAGAAGAACCCCGAATACGATTTCAAATGGTGCCCGGGTTGCGGCGACTTCGGCGTGAAGCGTGCGCTGGAGATGGGCGTCGAGAAGCGCAACATAGAGCTTGAGCAGCCAATGACCAGCACGGTTGTCGTGGCGGGCATCGGGTGCTCTGGCAACCTGGTGCATCTGCTTGACGGCGTGCAACCTTTCGGCATTCACGGGCTGCACGGCAGAACGCTGCCGGTGGCTTTCGGCGTGAAGATGGGCCGGCCGGACCTGAACGTAGTAATCGTGTCCGGCGACGGAGACTTCCTGAGCATCGGCGGCGAGCACATCGCCCCCCAGGCCCAGAGAAACCTGAACGTGACGGCCATTGTCATGGACAACGGCGTCTACGGGCTGACCAAGGGCCAGAGCTCTCCTACCACGGAGCTTGGCGTGATCACGCCTACCACTCCCTTCGGCAAGGTTGAGAGCGCCATGAACCCCTTGGAGATGTACCTGACGATGGGTGTGAACTTCATCGCATCGGGCTTCTCCAGCAAGGTCAGGGAACTGGCGAGCCTCATCCAGCAGGGCATGGATTACCCCGGGTTCTCCATCGTACACGTGCAGTCCCCCTGCACAACCTACAACGACAACTACGACCTGCTGAAGGGCAACGTCAAGAAGGAGATCGCTCCCATTGCATGGGACATCCCGGATGACCATGACACTTCGGACAAGGGCGCGGCGTTCAACCTGCTGCAGGAGGGCGGCATTCCCCTGGGTCTGCTCTACCAGCGAGAGGCGTCCGAGCCTATGGACCAGCGCGTAGACGTGATGGCCCAGAAGGCCAGGCCCAGGAGCTTGGAGGACCAGGTGGAGGCGTTCGCCATCTAGGCAACCCCCGCAAGCCGCGATTGACTCGGAAAAGCCAAGCGCCCCTCTTTCGAAGAGGGGCGCTTCTCATTAGACGATCCCTTTGGGCGCCGGTCGCTACACGTTCTCTTCCAGCGCCTGGTACTTGGACGGGCACTTTACGATTATGGCTTGGGCGTCAAACAGGCCCTCCGGGCCGTAGGTGCCCTCCAGAAGAATCTCCGAGTGCTCGTTGAAGAACAGGTCAGGCACCACACCGTCGTGGACTGCGCTGATGGTCTCATCGCCGTCGGTCAGGGAGAAGTGGATCAGCGTGCCACTGGCGTCCCGCTCGAAAGACGAAGGGACCAGCTTGCCGTTGACCCGCAGGTTCTTGTCGTAGGCATCGGCGCCCTTGGCCGTAAGCTCACCGACCGTAAGGTAGTAGGCGCTTGCGCTCTGGAAAGCGACGAATCCAAGGTATCCCAAAACCATCAGGAACACGACGCCCGCCGTGAGGAACCACATCCGGTGAGTCCGGACGGAGCTCTCCCCAACCGGCTCCGGCAGGGCGTAGGCGTCATCCTGGTATGTGCTCTGTGCCATGTCCTATGGGTGTCCGCTGATTGTGCTTCCAGTCACACAACATGATACTTCATGCCGCGCATTTCATCAACAATCAATTGGCCGGTCTAGCCCGCTCTCCCCGGCCTGGCGGCCTCAATTGCGGACACGAGGCGGCGGGCTGCCGCCTCCGGGTCGGGGGCGCCGACCACGGCTGAGATGACGCACGCCGCGTCCGCGCCTGCGCCAATCACCCCCGCGATGTTGTCCTCCTTGATGCCGCCAATGGCGACCAGCGGCAGGGACGTACTGCCCCTGACCCTTGCCAGGGTCTCCAGCCCGGCCGGCCTGGTCCTCTCCTTGGAGTCGGTCGGGAACATAGCGCCGACAGCCAGGTAGTCCGCCCCGCGCCTCTCCGAGTTTTGCGCCTCCTCAAGCAGGGCGTTGGACGTCCCGATTATCTGGTGCGGTCCCAGTATGGCCCTGGCATCCTCTATGGGCAGGTCGTGCTGGCCCAGGTGCAGGCCGTGGGCGTTGCAGGCAACAGCGAGGTCGGCGTGGTCGTTGATGATGAGCAGGGCGTCGTGCTCGTCACACAGGGCCCGGATGGCGCGTGCGGCGGGCAGCACGTCGCCCTTGTCGTTGACCTTGTCCCGGAGCTGCAGAACCCTGGCCCCGCCCCGGAGAGCGGCGCGGCTCAGGTCAACCGGCTCCCTGCCCTTCGCGGCCTGCGCGTCGATGATGACGTACAGCCCATTGACCTTTGCGGCCAATGCCTTCCGCTCCGGCGAGGCCATAGTCATTTCTCTGGCCATCCTCGACAACCGGCCCTAGAAGCCGGAGTCATCTCCAGAGTCGGGCACCATCTCAGAAGCGTCCAGCATCGCCAGCATCTCCTCGCCCTGTGGCCCAATGTCATAGCCGGAATCATCCTTGATCCTGCGCATCATCTCAGCCACGCTGCGCGGGTCGTCCTCGTCGAAGTCGGTCATAGTCTCCCAGGAGGGCAGGTGGCCCATGAACTCGTTCGGGCTCTTGATGACCGCAACCTGCGAGATGACGCGGTACACGTCGGCACTGTCGCAGAGGGTGCAGGAAGGGTCGCCGGTCTCGGAGAAGCTGCGGAAAAAGACCGAAAACTTGCGACTGCAGCTCTGGCAACGGTACTCGTAGATGGGCATGAATACTTCCTCGGATACGAAAATTCTAGCACATAGCAGGTGGAGGGTAAACCAAGGCCCAGGGATGACCCGCGGCCATTCGACGCTACAGGCGACTGACCACGGCGTTCTCCGTCCGCTCTATGCGAGTGATGCGCCCCTGGGCGTCCACGTCCACCGCCACAAGGTCGATGCGCCACTGCTCCGGCAGGTCGGCCCTGGACTGCATGTACGTCTCCGCAGTGGCGATGAGCTTCCGCTCCTTGCCCGGTGTGATGGACTCCTCCGGAGACCCGAAGCTGCCGCCCCGGCGTGTGCGCACCTCCAGAAAGACCAGGCAGTCCCCGTCCAGCGCGATGATGTCCACCTCGCCGTGGGGACAGCGGAAGTTGGTGTCCAGGATGGCGTAACCGCTTCTCTCCAGATAGCTCCTGGCTGCTTTCTCGCCGGCCGCGCCCAGCCTCACCCGGCGTCCGCTGTCAGGCATGGCCGCCGCCCAACACGGCCTGCACCGGCGCGAACGATCGCCGGTGTATGGGGCAGGGGCCAAGGCTGCGGAGCCGCTCCAAATGCGCCCTCGTTGGATACCCCTTGTGCAGCGCAAAGCCGTAGCCGGGATACCTGGCGTCCTCATCCGCCATCAGCCGGTCTCTAGTGACCTTGGCGACTATCGACGCGGCCGCTATCGAAACACACTTGCGGTCGCCCTTGACGATGGCCTTGAGCGGCAGGCCGCTCTCAGGGAGAGGCAGAGCGTCGATGAGCAGATAGCCGGGGGATTCAGGCAGTCCGCGTATGGCCCGCAGCATGGCCTCCTTGGTCGCGCCCACAATGCCCAGGGAGTCCACGTCCTCCGGGGAGGCCACGCCGTACGCCCAGCCAATGCCGGACTCCTCCATCTGCCCGAAGACGGCCTCCCTCTGCGCCGGGGTCATCAGCTTGCTGTCCCGCACGTTCTCAAGCCAGGGAGGGCGAAAGTCCGGCGGGACCACGACCGCCCCGGCCACCACCGGCCCGGCGAGGGGCCCGCGGCCCGCCTCGTCCACGCCGGCGATGACTCGGTGGCCCAGGGCCAGAAGCGCCGTCTCTTCGTCAAGGGTGGGTAGAGTGTTCAAGTAGTCTTCTCTAGTAACCATGCTCTAGTTCTCTTGCCCTGCGAGGCTGTAGAGAATAGTGTCTATCCCTGCAGAAACTGTCAATAATTGGCATACATGCAGATTGGCTTCTCAAAGAGCTCCTGAAATCTCCTCAACTGTAACCTCGCCGTCAGCCACGGCCTCTATGGTAATGCGGCTGCCCCAGAGTAATGTCATGCCCAACAGTGGAGCGCTGTCCGACCTAAGTACTAAGGCGTCTCTTTGACTCCCTTGCCACGAAACTGACGCAAGATACGCCTCAAACTCAAACAAGTCTCCATTTGCCAACTCAAAAGTCCGCCGTCCCACGAACATCAATCCGAGCCGTTCAATCGATTCACGTGAAAGTGTCAGATACCCTGTGAATCCAGTATCCAATACAGCTTCCACGGGCTGCTGCAGACCCCTGCTGTCAACGATCTCCAGGGTAATGGTGGCCTGCCCACTCTCAGTTACCCACCCCTTAATCATCGCTATCAGGCGTTCCAAACCCACCGAGGTGGCTGTATGCAGCCCGATACCCAACGCGCACCCCGTAAGTCACGGCGTCCGGCCTCCGCTTTAACAATCGCCGCGTGGCTGATGCGTCATCTGTGTCAATCTCGTAATCGCCGCTCTCAACGTCTATGACCACGAACTTCCCCTTCTGAGCTGGCTCAACTTTGGAGCGGATTTTCTCCTTGTAAATGGCCTCTCCAATTGCCGTTACCTCTCCAGACTCATCGATCGCGCCCGCCATCAGGATCCTCCTGTCATCAGTTGACCATCCCTGACATTATAGTTCATTCCCTCCGCGTTTATGTTGCTCTGGAGTCAAGGATTGACGGGGTTTGAAGATGTTTCCGCTGCCTGCGCTCATCAATCGACTCGACACCAACCCTCCTTTGCGGAAACGCCCCCTTCCCCTTCTTCCCGTGCTATAATATCCGCACGATTTCCAGCCCCGCTCTCCCACACTCGCCAGGGCAGCCGGAGGTGGCCTGATGTCGGACATGGCGCTTTCAGACGTGCGCATCCTGGACCTGACCCGGCACGTCGCCGGTCCCTACTGCACCAAGATGCTGGCCGACTACGGCGCAGACGTCGTCAAGGTGGAGCGTCCTGACGGTGGCGACGTCACCCGGCGCATGGGCCCCTTCCCGGACGACACGCCGCACCCGGAGAAGAGCGGCCTCTTCCTGCACCTCAACACCAACAAGCGGGGCGTGACCCTCAACCTCAAGACCTCCACCGGCCGCGGAATGCTGCTGGAGCTTGTCAAGCAGGTGGACATCGTGGTGGAGAACTTCGCTCCGAGGGTGATGCCGTCCCTGGGCCTGGCATACGAGGACCTGGAGCAGATAAACGCCGGGGTGATCCTGGTCTCAATATCCAACTTCGGGCAGACGGGGCCGTACCGGGACTACAAGGCCAGCGAGATTGTCCTTCACGGCATTGGCGGCAATCTTCGGAGCCTGGGGCTGCCGGAACGCGAGCCGGTCAAGTACGGGAGCCACGTTGCCCTCCGACAGGCGGGCCTCATCGGAGCCGGGGCGACGATGGCCGCGCTCTTCACCCGCGAGGCGCGCGGCGGCGAGGGCGAGCACGTCGATGTCGCAATCGTCGAGACACAGGCAGGCTCCCAGGACCGGAGAGCGCCCCAGCTCATGACGGCACAGTTCGTGAACCAGGTCTTCCCGCGCCGCGCCCCCGGGGCCACAATGGCGTCCGGGACGTTCCCCTGCAGGGACGGCTACGTCAACGTCACCGGCGGAGGGAGCCGCTTTCCCAGGGCCCTTGAGATGCTGGGCAGGCCGGACCTCATCGAAGACCCCCGGTTTGCAACGCCGGACGCCAGGTTGAACACGGAGAACGCGGAGTCCTTCAACCGGGAGTTCCTGATGCCCTGGCTCATGCAGCACACCATGCAGGAGGTGTGGACGCTGGCGCAAAAGGCCCACGTCCTGTCCGGCCCCATCTACAACTCCAGGGCGCTGATGGAGGACAACCACTTCAGGGACCGGGGGATGTGGGTCGACATCGACCACGCCGTCGCCGGGCGTCAGACGTATCCCGGGCGGCCCATAATCATGGGCGAGTCGCCCTGGCAGCTTCGACGACCTGCGCCCCAGCTTGGAGAGCACAACGAAGAGGTTTTCGGACAAACCCTTGGCTACGACAGCCAGGGACTGGCGCGCCTGCGGGGATTGGGCGTAATCTAGTCGGGTCGCAAGGCCCCGGGAGGAGATGCACATGAGTAAGCTGCCTCTGGAGGGAGTAAGGATTGTGGAGCTGACCCACATCTTTGCAGGCCCGTATGCCACAATGCACCTGGCCGACTGGGGAGCCGATCTCATACGCCTGGAGACAATTCAATCGCTGGTCCTGGGCACCCGCGGCCAGTACGCCAAGGTGTCCAAGGAGATGATTGAACAGGCCAAGGCATCTGGAACGGGCGCCGGAATGGTGTTCCCAAACTGGGACCCGGGGCCTCGTCCCTGGAACCGGGCCACCAGCATGACGTCCACGGGGCGGAACAAGAAGAGCATGACCGTGGACCTGCTGAGGCCGGAGGGCCTGGAGATCCTTGGTAATCTGATAGCAAAGTCGGACGTGTTCATCGAGAACAACGTGCCGGAGACCATGGACAAGCTGAAGATCACCTACGACTGGCTCCGGGAGTGGAACCCCCAAATCATAATGGTGCGGATGCCGGCCTTCGGCCTTTCGGGGCCTTACACCAACTTCCGATGCCTGGGAATGCACGTTGACGGCGTATCGGGCCACTCCCACACCCGGGGCTACCCGGACGAAGAGCCCCACCGTCGGGGAGATACAGTGGCAGCCGACGCGGCCGCCGGAGCGGGCGGAGCCTTCGCGGTGTTCGCCGCGCTGTGGTATCGCAAGCGCACGGGCAAGGGGCAGATGATCGAGATGCCCCTTGCGGAGAACTTCATCCCGTTCATGACGGACTCGATTATGGACTACACGATGAACGGGCGCGTCCGGGCGAGCATGGGCAACAGGGACAGTTGGATGGCGCCCCATGGCGTGTACCCCTGCCAGGGCGAGGACAAGTGGATTACGCTGGCAGTGGGCAGCGACGAGGAATGGCGTGGCCTGTGCGAGGTGATGGGCGACCTTGAGCTGACGGCAGACCCGCGCTTCTGCGACCAGGACGCCCGCTGGAAGAACCAGGACGAGCTTGACCCCATCATTGTCGAGTGGACGCGCCGGCAGAACCACCGGGAGGTGTTTCACAGGCTCCAGGCCCGCGGCGTGCCCTCCGGCCCCATCCTGGATGAGCTCGAGGTGCTGGAGGACCCACACATGGTGGACCGGGGCTACTACCAGCCACTTGAACACGCGGAGATGCCCACAATCAAGTACCACGGCCCCCTCTGGCAAATGTCCAAAACGCCGAACCCGCTGCGCAAGGCGCCGCCCCTCCTGGGAGAGCACAACCCCTACGTATACCGTGACGTGCTGGGCCTTTCGGACGAGGAGTACGCCCGTCTGGAGGCGGAGGGACACATCGGCATGGACGTCCTGGAGGCTCTCAGCTGATGGGATTCGCCCATCTATGCAACATCGTACCGGAAGACGCAACTCACTCATTGTCTTGGAAGATAGACTCCAAGCCTGCTACACTAGAGACAGTTGAGTAGAGAGATGACGTACAGGACAGTAAAGGACAAATTCTGGGAAGCCTACCCGAACAGGATAAAGTGGAAGCGCCAGGAAGGCATGGGGGGTGAGGGCAGGTTCGGCTCGTGCTGGAAGTTCCACTACCGCCCGCGAGCTACCGTCTACTTTCGGGATGAAGAGCGGGGTGACATAGCCCGGATTGCCGGGAAAGCCACCTTCTTCCCCAAGCCCCTGAAGGATTACTTGGCCAACAAGGGAGTGACGCGCCGCCAGGAAAACGGTTACTGGGACTGGATCATTGGGCCGGAGCACGCAGAGCAGACGCTTGATATCCTGCTACATCCTGAGGAACAAGCGCTGATGGGGAAGAAATGACGACGGAGATGACGTATCAGGCGGCGGCGTGGGACCTGCTGCGCCAAGGGTACAGCGAGTGGGCCGCGGGTGACCTCCGGCAAGCGTCGGAAAAAGGTTGGGGCGCGGCGGCTCAGATGGTAAAAGCGGTTGCAGAAAAGAGGGGATGGGGCCACAACAGCCACGGCCTGTTGTGGCGCGCAATCAGGGATCTGTCGGCGGACCCCGCAGAGGAGGATCTGGCCGAACTATTCAAAGTGGCAGACGGCCTTCACAAGAACTTCTACGAAAACTGGATGCCGGCGCCGTCAGTGCATAGAGACCTGGAGTATGTGGAGTTGCTGCTGGAGCACCTACAGATGATGCTGGAGGAGTAGAGCGGGCTAGATGACTGACACCTCAGTGGGCAGGATCGCCAGCACGGCCCGGGAGATCCACGACAACATTGCGCGGGTCATCGTCGGCAAGTCTGACGTGGTGGAGCTGGCGCTGGTGGCCATTCTCTGCGAGGGCCACATCCTGATTGAGGACGTGCCCGGCATCGGCAAGACCATGCTGGCGAGGTCCATCGCCCGCTCCCTGGGCTGCACTTTCAACCGCATCCAGTGCACCCCGGACCTGCTTCCTTCGGACGTTACCGGAACCTACATCTACAACCAGAAGACCAACGACTTCGAGTTCCGCTCCGGCCCCGTCTTCGCCCAGGTCCTCCTCGCAGACGAGATCAACAGGGCAACGCCGCGCACTCAGTCGGCTTTTCTGGAGGCAATGGAGGAGCGGCAGATTACGGTAGAGGGCGAAACGCGGCCTCTTCATCGCCCCTTCCTGGTGCTGGCGACCCAGAACCCCGTTGAGCTTGAGGGCACGTTCCCACTCCCAGAGGCGCAGCTTGACCGCTTCCTGATGCGCGTCCGCATGGGCTACCCGGACGAGGCGGAGGACGAGCTCATTATGGAGCGCTTTGCCCAGGGCAACCCCATCGGGGAGCTTGACTCGGTGGTCTCGGCGGAGCAGTTGCTGGAGTTGCAGCGCGCCTGCCGGGACGTGATCGTGGACGCCGACGTCCGGCAGTACATCATCAAGCTGGTCCACGCCACGCGGCAGCATCCCCAGGTGGAGCTGGGCGCAAGCCCGCGTGCGATGCTGGGGATGCTCCACACGGCCCAGGCCCTCGCGGCCATCAAGGGCCGCGGCTTTGTAATACCCGACGACGTGAAGCAGCTTGCGCCCTACGTTCTGGAGCACCGGGTCATCCCCCACTCCCAGAGCCACCTGCGAGGCCACACCGCCGCCGATATCCTGTGCGAGGTGCTGGACTCGGTCCCAGTACCCGTCGAGGAGGAAGAGACGGCAGACGCGGGCCCCGGGGACTAGCAGTGCTGGGCAGAGCCTGGCTGTTCATCGCGCTTGGCATCATTGCGGCGGCCGTCGCCCTGCAGCACGCGATGCTCCTGCTCATCGCCATGTTCTTCCTCATCGCCTCCGGCGTTGCCCGGCTGTGGGCCCGCTACGCCCTGGAGCGCGTGGAGTACAGCCGCCGCCTCAGCGCGACCAAGGCTTTCTTCGGCGAGACGATTACGCTGGACATGCGCGTCTCCAACGCCAAGATCCTGCCAATGCCCTGGGTCCAGGTCCAGGACGACGTGCCCGATGACCTGACCTTCCTCACCACGCGAACGTCGCCGGGGCACAAGACAGGCCGGGCATTCCTCACCAGCTTCCTGTCGCTCATGTGGTACCACCGCCTCACCCGTCGTTTTCCGGTACAGTGTCTCAGGCGTGGATACTTCTCCTTCGGGCCGGCCACCGTGCGCTCCGGGGACCTCTTCGGCTTCTTTCACAGGGAGATGGAGGAGGAGAAGCGCGACTACCTGCTGGTGTACCCCAAGGTTGTGGCCCTGGAGGACCTGGGCATCCCGTCGAGGGACCCATTCGGCGACCTGCGAGTGAGGCGACACCTGCACGAAGACCCAGTTCGCGTGGTATCGACCCGCGAGTACGCCCCGGGCGATCCTCTGAAGCGCATCCACTGGAAGGCGAGCGCACGCCTCCAGCGACTGCAGAGCCGCGTATTTGAGCCGACGACCACGGTCGACCTGGCGCTGTTCCTGGACGCGCGCACCGTCGGAGTGCGTATCTGGGGACGCGTCGAAAGCCTCCTGGAGACTGGGGTGATGACAGCCGCGTCCATCGCCAATCACGCGCTGAAGAGCGGCTACAGGGTCGGCCTGTACGCCAACGAGCCCTACCTGTACACAGAGGGATCGATCAGGCTGCCTCCGTCCGACCACCCGGACCAGCTTCAGCGCACCCTAGAGGCTCTTGCCCAGGTGCAGGGATGGCCCACAATGCCACTGGAGCGGCTGCTCAACCGTGAGGCCCGAAACCTGCATGGCTCTGCGACGCTGGCGGTCATCACCGCAGAGCCAACCGAGTCCCTGCTGGCGACCTTGAACCGGTTCAGGCGCGCCGGCAGGCGGGTTGCGCTGATACTGGTGGGTGAGCGCGAGCTTGACTACGCGCTGAACGGCCTGCCCGTGTACCGGGTCTCGGAGGACGTGTACACCCGGGAGCTGGAGTCGGTGACGCTGCATGGCACGGAGAACGGGGCGCTCTAGTGGCTGAGGAACGCCGGTCCAGGTTCCACTGGGCGCTGCAATGGGACTCGGCACGCGCCATCCCGCTCCTGGCGGCGCTCATGGAGACTATGTGGGCGTACCCCTGGTTCGTGTGGATTGGCGGCCTGGAGTTTGTGGACTGGTCCGAGCCGCTGGTGACCCTGGCGAGCGCCATCCTCCTTCCGGTCGCAGCAATCCTGGTCTCGCGTGCCGCCATTGCCCGCGGGTGGCCTGCCGCCAGAATTCTGCTTGTCGCTCTGCCCGCCCTGCTGATCCTGACGGCCCTGGTGGTGCGACTAGAGGTGGGCGGAGGCCGTCCCGTCTGGGACACCGGCTGGTGGTCATACGCAGTAGACCAGCGGTCGGCAGTAATCGGCAGCCTGGCATTTGGAGTGTACCTACTGTGGCGAGGGATAACCATCGGGATGGAAACGCCTTCCTTTGAGGCCATCTATCGCAGGTTCCTCTTTGGGCTGGCGGCCCTGGTCTCGCTGCTGGCCCTCAGCGGCTTCATCGACGGGGGCGACGAGGTCCGCAGCGCCCTCCGGTCTACGGGCTTCTACGTGGCCGGGTTCCTGATCGCGGGGCTGCTATCGATGGGCCTGGTCAACCTGAAGGCGATATGGGAGGAGATGCAGCGGCGGGACGAGGCGTCCGGCGCGGTAGGCCGGAGGTGGTTCTCCATGCTGCTGGGCGTCGTCGTCGCCACAATGGCGGTCTCCCTGGTGGTCGCGAGCGTCTTTTCATTCAATCTGGCGTCTGCGCTGCTGCAACCCCTGAGTCTGGCGGCCGACTTGCTGGTCACGGCGTTCGTGTACCTGGTCGCCTTACCACTGGGGATCATTGCCACTGTGCTCATTTACTTATTCCGGTTCCTGGCAAGCCTTCTTCCAAGGGGGCAGACGCCTCAGCCGCTGAGCATCCCCGGGCCGGCGGAGGTGCAGGAGATTGTGGAGGGCCAGGGGACGCGGGGCTTCCCGCCAGAAGCGGCGCTGGTTCTCAAGTGGGGCCTCGTTGCCCTGGTCGTGCTGCTGGTGTTGTTCATCCTTGCGCGAGCCATGCTCAGGTACGGCAGGGGCAGGCGGCGCGACGAGGAAACGGAAGAGGTCAGCGAATCGCTGTGGACGTGGGACGGCTTCAAGGCCGATCTTCGTTCATTCCTTTCGAACCTGCTGGCCAGGTTCCGGAGGAAGAAGGCGAGCGTCCCGGCAGCGGCCACATCTCCCCCTCTCTCGACAGCCAGAGACTCGGACACGGGCGCGGTGTTCAGCGTGCGGGACATCTATCGCGGGCTGCTGTGGGAGGCCCGCAGTGTCGGATTCCCCCGCCGGAGGCCGGAGACGCCCACCGAGTACCGGGGCAGGCTGGAGGCCGGCTTGGAGTCGGAGGAGGAGGCGCTTCAGGCCATCACCGAGGCCTACATTCAGGAGCGGTACGGCGGCGTGGAGGCGTCCGGCGAGAAGCTGGGCGCGCTGAACGCGTCCTGGCGTGAATTGCGGTCGGCCCTTCGGCGCGGGCAGACGTAGGCTACCGGGCTGCCAGCATGTCGTAGGCCAGCGCCAGCATCACCTTTGTGCTGTTCATCAGGCTGGCCACCCCAATGGACTCGTCCGTGCCATGGGCGTTGGTGAGCGAATGGTCGTCGTCCGGGTGAGCAGCGTTGAAGCCGTAGGTCACGACTCCAAGGTTGCGGGTGAACCTGGAGTCGGTGAAGCCGGTGTTGAGGGACGGGACCATCTCAACGCCGTCCATTCCCAGGGCGCGGGCGGTCGCTCCCCTGATATGCTCGGCAAAGGGCGTCTCAAAGGGCGACGAGTTGGGGACCGCCATGTAGTCTACCTCGTACTCCACGCCGGGAATCCCGTCAAGCACGCGGTCAAGCTCCTGCCGCATGTAGTCCTCGGTCTGGTGTGGCAGGATTCTCACGTCGCAGGTGAGGCGAATGGTCTCAGGAACGCTGTTCGACTTGACGCCGCCCTGCACCATCGTGGGCGTCACGGTCATGCGCGACAGCGCGCGCAGCACGGAGGCGAGGGGCGGATTGTCCGTCTCCAGCTCAGCGATGATCTCATCGACGTTGTCCGGCGCGGCCATGTGCTCAATGGCAAGGGTAGACAGGTGGTTGAACAGTTCAGTCGATGTATCGCGCTCAGCCTCGTACGCCTGGAGACGCGTCAGGACCTGGGCCAGCGGGTAGAGAGCGTTGTCGCCCCGCCAGGGTATGGAGGCGTGGGCGCTGGCCCCCTTGACGTCTATCTCTATCTGCAGCCGGCCTTTCTCCCCCACACCCAGCGCATAGACGAAGCCCTGGCCCACCTTGATGGGCACCCCGCCGCCCTCGTTCACCGCATAGGGCGCGGTTATCTTCTCAGGGTGTTTATCGGCCAGCCACCCGAAGCCGTACCTGCCGCCGTGCTCCTCGTCTGCGCCCGCGGCCAGAATGAGGCTGTCCCTGAGGGCCACGCCGTTGCGCTTAAGCACGAGCGTCGCCATGAGCTGGGCGGTGAGCAGCCCCTTGCAGTCGTAAGCGCCCCGGCCGTAGATGCGGCTGCCCGACAGAGTCGCGCTGAAGGGAGGAAAGCGCCACTTGCCCTCGTCGCCGATGGGCACAACGTCGGTGTGGGACATGAACATAAGGCCCGGCCTGCCGGAGGCTCCGTCCAGGCCGGAAATCAGGTTGCCCCGGCCCGGGGCCGACTCCAGTATCTCGGAGCGGATGCCGTCCCGGGCCAGCAGGTCCCGGGCGTACTCGCACACCGGCGTCTCGTTGCCCGTGGGCATAAACCCCGTGTTCACCGATGGTATGCCAACCAGGTCCCTGTGGACAGCGAGAATCTCGTCTCTGCTGGACTCCACCTGCGCAAGCAGGTCGTCAATATCCGGCATCACGCTCCTCCGTTCGGTAGTAGCCTAGCCATTCCAGTCGATTCAAACCAGCTCAATGCGCTCTCCGTATCGGCGAAAGTCCGACGTGTTGAAGGTGAGCAGCCTGTGCTCGCCATGCGCGAGCATCGTTGCAACGATGTTGGCGTCATGGATCTGCCGACCGCCAACCGGGACCTCCCGGCACAGCCTGATAAACATCTCGGTCACCTCCGGACCGTCCTCGAGCACAGGAAGCCGCCGCGCCATTCTGCTCACGTCTTCTAGAGCCTCTTCCCTGGATACCGCCATCCGCCAAGCCTGTGGCCTGGTGAGCACTGCCAGATACTCACGCAACACCTGACGGCTGATTCTGACTGCCTCACTATTCTCAAAAGCGCCGTCCAACCGTGCCCGTGCAAATTCGTAATGCGGGGCGCCAGGAATTCGATAGTTGATCAGGACGTTTGTATCCACAAACATGGGCAGACTAAATCCTGTCCTCGTACATATCTTCCCGCCTGAGGCTAAGCCCCTCCGGCCATACTGCCGTGGGATGAGGGGGCAATATCTCGTCCAGACTCCGAAGGGGTTCGAGGTCATCACCCTTCCGTCTTCTGAACAGCAGTGTCTCTGCAATCATGTCGACCTCTGCAGTCTCCCATCCGGCGGCGCTCCAGGCGAGGGCTTGCGCGCGGCTGCTTACGTCTTTCTGGTTTGCCCACCACGGCCGAAAATCACGAGCCGCATTCGGCAACGAGAAACCGAGTATTCTCTCAATCTCGCTAAAGGACGTCCTCCATTCCTCGGTCGGGAGACCGCAAAGGTAGGTGTAAAGCCTTTGGTATTTGCCCCGGCTGGCTCTTTCACGGAACCTTTGCTTTTGGTCTATTGCCATATCGCCACTTCCCTTTATCAATTTTCGTGTATTATTACTTTAGTTAGTTACTACATTTTTGTCAAACCCCGCTACTCGGAGACAAGTCTCTCCCGACATATCTAAGTGACAGAAAGGCAATGAATCCAACATTAGTTGCTACGGACTGCTTCTCACCACAATGGGTGTCGTATTGACCTCAGCATTGGCCTGCAAATATACTGCTATCGTACCTGCACCACCCATTGAACCCACAAGTCGTTTCCAGGAGGTTGTCATGCCTTCCATTCTCATCGACGGCGTCAGCATCAAGTACGAGGAGATGGGCAGCGGCGAGCCGGTTGTCCTCACGCCGGGCGGCAGAAGTGGCATGGAGGCCGTCAGGGGACTGGCCGAACGCCTCGCGCCCAGCTACCGGGTCATCATCTACGACCGCCGCAACTGCGGCGCATCCGACGTGGTCATCGGCGGCGACCTGTCGGAGCAGGAGATATGGGCGGAGGACCTGAACGAGCTTCTCAACAGTCTGGACGCTTCGCCCGCTTACGTGGGTGGCGGCTCCGCCGGATGCCGGGTGTCGCTGCTCCTGGCCCTGCGCCATCCGGAGGCAGTCAAGGGCCTGCTGCTGTGGCACGTCACCGGCGGCGCGGTGGCCGCGGAGAGGCTGGGCTACAACTACTACGAGCAGTTCATTGAGGCGGCGGAGCGCGGCGGAATGCAGGCGGTCGCGGACAGCGACTTCTTTGCTGAGCGCATCGCTGAGAACCCGTCCAACCGCGACAGGCTCCTGGCGATGGACGTCGGCGAATTCATCAGCGTCATGCGCAGGTGGCGCGCCTTCTTCACGGCGGACAAGCCCGTGATCGGCGCGACCGAGGAGGAGCTCAGGAGCATCAACGTCCCGATGGTCATCATACCCGGAGACGACGAGGTCCACCCCAGAGTCGTTGGCGAGAACCTTCATCGCATTCTGCCCCACTCGGAGCTGCACCCGCCCGTATTCTCGCCCGAGGAGGCCGAGAGCCTCAGGCTGCAGGACGCCGACCGGTTCGTCGATCTGGGCCACGAGCGCAGAGCGGCCATCTACCTGCCTTTCCTTGAGCGAGTGACGAAGGCCGAAGTCGCTGTATCGTAGACGCTGACCCTCCACCAGGATTGCTGACCAGGAGGTGCCGACATGACCCAGGCGCAGATTCCCTCTGAGGAAGAGGTCTTTGAGTACGTCAATACGCTGAGCAACTGGGGGCGGTGGGGCCCGGAGGACCAGCTGGGCACCATAAACCACATAGGCCCGGAGCAGCGCAGGCAGGCGGCGGCGCTGGTGAAGGACGGCGTTTCGGTGTCCTGCGCCAGGACCATCACCTACGAGCGCGCCCCGGACTCAAACTCCGTGGCCATACACTACATGACCCGCTCCGGCGAAGGGTTTGCCAACCAGCCGGAGACCTTTCCCCCACCCAACCAGGGCAGCGGAGACTTCATTGGCCTGGCCTTCCACGGCTTCAGCATCACCCACATCGACTCCCTCTGCCACATCTTCTGGAACGGCAAGATGTACAACGGCCAGTCCTCGGCGCTGATTACCAGCAGCGAGGGGGCCACGGCGGAGTCCATAGAGCTGCTCCAGGACGGCGTGGTCAGCCGCGGCGTCCTGCTGGACGCGCCCCGTCACAGGGGTGTCAAGTGGATGGACCTGGGAGAGACCATCCTGCCGTCCGAGCTTGACGCTATTGAGGAGGCCCAGGGTGTCAGCGTAAGGGAGGGCGACATCCTTTTCGTGCGCACGGGACACTTCCGCCGTCGCAACGAGGAAGGCCCCAGGCCGATAGACGACGGATGGCCGGGCCTTCACGGCTCCTGTCTGCCCTGGGTCAGAGAGCGGGGCGTGGCGGTCCTGGGAGGCGACACCGTGAGCGACCCCATGCCCAGCAGCTATCCCAACCTGCGAATGCCCTTTCACCAGATAGGCATCCCGCACCTGGGGCTGTGGCTCATCGACAACGCCAACCTGGAAGAGCTGGCCGCCGCCTGCGCCGAGCGGGGGAGATGGGAGTTCCTGCTCACCGTCGCTCCCCTGCGCATCCGCTACGGGACCGGCTCTCCGGTCAATCCCATAGCGGTCTTCTAATCGGGCCTGTGGGCAATCCAAAGACGATTGCTCCCGGGCCATCACCGGCAGGAGGGTAAGCGATGGAAGAGCAACCTCTGTCTGACCTGCGCATCATAGACCTGACCCACTGCATAGCTGGGCCGTACTGCACCAAGCTCCTGGCCGACTACGGGGCCGATGTCATCAAGGTTGAGAGGCCCGGCTCCGGCGACTACGCCCGCGCCCTCGGCCCCTTCCCCGGCGACGAGCCGCACCCGGAAAAGAGCGGCCTCTTCCTGTTCCTCAACACCAACAAGCGGAGCGTCACCCTTGACCTCAAGACGCCGGAGGGCGTCGATGCCGTCAAGTCCCTGGTCAGGGACGCCGACGTGCTGGTGGAGAGCTTCCGGCCGGGAGTCATGGCCCGCCTGGGGCTGGACTACGACGCGCTCAAGGCAATCAACCCCGGCCTCGTGATGACCTCAGTGTCCAACTTCGGGCAGACCGGCCCATACCGCGACTACAAGGCGTCGGAGCTGACGCTGTTCGGAATGGGCAACAGCATGACCAGGCTCGGCCTGCCGGACCGCTACCCCCTGAAGCTTGGTGGCAACCACGTCCAGTACCAGGCAGGGAACAACGCGGCGATGGCAACGATGTTCGCCTGGTACGCACAGAAACACCGGGGCATGGGCGGGCAGTACGTCGACGTGTCCATACACGATACGCAGATGGGCTCCATCAACGGGCGCATGATGACCATAATCTCCTACCAGTACAACGGCATGAGGGGCCGGCGCCTTGGGACGGGTGTGATCGGCTATCCCAACGGGGTGTACCCATGCAAGGACGGCTACATCTCCGTTGCCGGTGGCGGACAGCGGTTCCCTCGCGTCGCCGCGTCTCTGGGCCGGCCGGAGCTGGTCGAGCACCCCCGATACGGCGTTGCCAAAGGCGCGCAGGACTCCGCATTCAAGGAAGAGTTCGAGACCACCATCTGGATACCCTGGCTCATGCAGCGGACCAAGGAGGAGGTTGTCCAGGAGTGCCAGGCCAGCGAGCTTCTGTGCACCCCATACAACACCATAGACGAGGTGGTGGACAACAACCCGCAGCTTGACTTCCGGGAGTACTTCACCGAGATCGACCACCCGGTCGCAGGCAAGCTCAAGTACCCGGGATCGCCGGTGTTCACGAAGGACAATTGGTGGCGCATAAGGAGACCTGCGCCACTCCTGGGACAGCACACCGAGGAAGTCTTGAACGAGACCGCCGCCCCGCGTCAGAGATCGGCGGTCGCTCCCGCAACCCCAGGCGGGTCTTCCGGCGCGGAGCTTCCCCTGGAGGACATCCGCATCGCTGACCTGACGGTGGTGCTGGCGGGGCCTTACGGCACCATGTTCCTGGGAGACTTGGGAGCGCAGGTGGTCCGCGTGGAGACGTTGCAGCAGCTTTCGGCCACCAGCCGGGGCCAGTTCGCCAGGCCCAGCAGGGAGGCCGAGGCCAACGCGCCAATGTCCATGTACCCGGACAAGGACCCGGGCGAAAGGCCCTGGAACCGTTACGCCGGGTTCAACGCCCACGGACGCAACAAGTACGGCATCACGGTCGACCTGCGGACGCCGGAGGGCAAGGATGTCTTCCGCAAGCTGATCGAGATGAGCGACCTGTTCATCGAGAACAACGCCGTTGGCTCCATAGCCCGCCTCGGCTTCACCTACGACGTGGTCAGCGAGTGGAACCCCAGGTTGATAATGATATCAATCACCGGCTTTGGGCAGACCGGGCCCTGGGCCGCGTACCGGGGCATCGGCACCTCCTTTGAGGCGGCGTACGGCCACGCCTCCGTCATGGGCTACCCGGACATGGGGCCGGAGGGTGTGCCCCTCACAGTCCCCGCGGACGCCTGCACCGGAGTCACCGTCGCTATGGCGGCCACCATAGCCCTGCACCAGCGTGAGAAGACCGGCAGAGGCGCGTTCATCGACATCTCCCTGGGCGAGAACTTCCTGCCCCACCTTGGCGAGCTTTTCATGGACTACACCATCAACGGGCGCGTGGCCGGCTCCCCCGGCAACCGCGACCAGTGGGCGCTGGTGCAGGGCGCGTACCCCTGCGCTGGTGACGACGAGTGGGTCGCCATCTCCATTGGCAAGCAGGAGCAGTGGGCGACTCTCTGCCGCCTGATGAACAGGCCGGGGCTGGCTGACGACCCGCGCTTCGAGAGCATGGCAGCGCTGCGCGAGCATCACGACGAGGTAGATAGGATCATCGGGGAGTGGACCGCCGACAAGGAGCCCGTTGCCCTGTTCCACGAGCTGCAGAGGGCGGGGGTAGTCGCCGGATACCTGATGCACGACGCCCACGCGCTCAACGACCCCCACGTCAGGGAGCGCGGCGTCCTGACGCAGGTCACCCACCCGGAAATTGGCACGCACCTGTACCCTGGCCTGACCTTCAAGATGTCCGGCATGGAGTTCAAGGTGCGCAAGCCGGCCGTAAGGCTGGGCGAGGACAACGACTTCATCTACCGCGAGGTGCTCAGGCTCACGGAGGATGAGTACGATAACCTGAAGGCCAAGGGCCACATAGGGATGGACTACGCGGACCACGTCCGGTAGTCAGTGACCTGACGTGAAGAACAAGCCCGCCCCTACGTCTTCGGCGCGTCTCCCCTGAAAGCGGCGTCCCTCTCGTCCTTGAACGCGCCCCAGCCAGTCTCCTGGAGTCGCTGGCGGCGCTCCCTGGTGAGCCGGTCGTCGTCCGCGCTCTCTGACAGGGCCTTGACCGCCGGATCATCGCTGTAGGCCAGCCCCTCGCGGAAGCCCGCCAGGTCGTAGACGCGGTTGACCAGGAACTTGTTGCGCATGACGGCGGCCGGCGGCAGAGCGGCGATCTTCTTCGCCCACGCCTCGGCCTCCTCCTGAAGCTGGTCAACGGGCACAACCTTGTTGACGATGCCCATCCTGAGGGCGTCCTGCGCGCCTATCTGCTCGCCCAGGAGCAGGACCTCCTTGGCGCTCTTGAGGCCCAGCATGTATGGCGTGATGAGCACGGGAGGGGAGCCGCCGTGGCGAATCTGGATCTCGCCGAACCGCGCGTCCTCGGCCGCTATGGTGAAGTCGCACACGCCGGCGAACTCGAACCCCTGGCCCACGGCATGGCCCCGGACCGCCGCGATAACAGGCTTGAGCAACGACCATATCTTCATCTGGTTGTCCATCCCGCTTGGCGCGGGGTCGTCGTCCGGGTAGAGGTGGGAGTAGAGGTCGCCGCCGGCGGTGAAAGCGCGTCCGGCGCCGGTCAGGATAACGGCCTTGACCTCGTCGTCATCCTCCGCCCGCTCCAGCGCGGCGTTCAGCAGACGCTGTACGTTCTTGTTCATGGCATTCAGCACCGTGGGGCGGTTGAGGGTGATGCGCGCGAAGCCGTCCCCCTTCTCGTACAGCACATCGTCCGGCCCCGGCGGCGGTATCTCGATTCCGTCAGGCGTCTTCTTGATCTCTACCATGCGTCTCCTTCATAGAAACTCGATAGTTCAACTTGCTGGTTGGGAGTATAGCAGATTGGGTACGGGCATCCAAAGAGAGTTCCGTGCGGCGAAAGACCTACAGAATCACCAAGCGGGTGGCTTGGCAATGGCACCAACCTCATCCACCAGCGTGTCTGGAAGCTGGCTTTGCCGCAGATGGCTCTTCCACAGGCGCTTGACGTATGTTGCGGCGTTGGACAGGTCCAGCGGGCTTGCTCTCCTAGCGTCCGGGTTGACCAGTGTTAAACGCAAATTCAGGTTGTCCCTCACGTATCTCATCGCGCCGGCAAAATCCGCATCGTTGGACACGACCACCGCCTGCTCGTATTCCCCGCTGAACCCGTCTACCAAGAGGCGCGTAGCCAGGTTAACGTCTGATCCCTTCTCTTCCGAGTCCCTCACCAGAACATAGGGCGGCAGACCCGGCGTCGGTTCAGCCAGCGGGCGGCGCTTGACGCCTGAGCGGAATACTCCGTAGTGAATCTCAAAACCCGGCAACGTGGCCAAGGCTCTCAGGTATATGAGCTGACGCCTCGGTTGGCCAGGATTACCGGTGCGCGTATCGAGCCTTGCAGTGAAATAGCATATCCTCTGAATCGTATCCTCAGGAAAGAGAGTCTCAGCCAGCTTCCTCAAATCTAACCATCTGAACGGGGTGTCTTTAAGGGCGCGGTAATATAGATTAAAGCCATCAATGTAGACGTTCGTGATCAAACTTCGTTCTCTTGCAAAGACAGAGACCGCCTTTGAGGGCGGTCTCGACCCTACCGGCGAAGCGATAGGGGTGGTATGCAGAAGATTAGCATGTTCTATTCCGCCTGTCAACTGCAATGAGATACGCAGACACCCGCATGCGCTATGCTGGGAGGGTACCTTTCTGGCAATCCTGCCCCATTTCAGGGATGCCTTGACGGCGTGCGTTTTCCTGTTACCACAGGCGGCGCACGCCGTACCTATCAAAGAGGGACTCGTTAGATACGAGAACAAGGTCGCGCGACAATGTCTGCGCGATGAGCATCCGGTCAAAGGGATCACGGAGCGGACCCGGAAGTGCGCCCGCACGGGCGGCGTCGGCCACGGTAATTGGCAGCTCATCAAAGCCCTGGCTGACCATAGCGCCGGCAATATCCAGGGTTAACGCCTCCGCCTCCGGCATTTTGCCCGTTCTGTGCTTGGTCGCAATCTCCCAGGCCGACGCCGCGCTTATCTGCGCTTCATTGCCTTCGTCCGCTATTGCCCGCCTGGCAGCCCGGGACAACCGCTCGCTATCGACTATCCACCACAGAAAGGCGTGGGTGTCCAGAAGGAGCCGCATCCGCTAGGCGTTGCCCTCCCAGGCCGCCAGCTCCTCTTCCGACAGCGGTTCAAAAAAGCGGTCGTCTATCTCTATGATGCCTTTCATGGAACCGGGTTGCCGCCTGCGGCGCGTTTTGCTGCTCACCAAACGGGCCACTGGCTCCCCGTTGCGGGCGATGATGACCTCCTCACCAGCCTCAACCTGCTTCAGCAGGCGCGACAGATGGGTCTTTGCTTCGTGGACGTTCACCGTTGCCATTGCCCGCTCCCCTTCAATCTGCTTAGCTAATAGTATGACTAATACCCAATGAATGTCAAACTGAGGCCCGGTAATGGCTATTCTCAATACGGGTTGAAGCAACTCAATATCAGTCTTCAGTAGTTTCCTTGGATTCAGACTTGGAGAACCTGTCTCGAAATCTGCTAAAGCCCTCTTTCGCTCTATTTCCGGCAGATTTGGCTTGGTCAGCAGCTTTATTGCCCGCATCCGCCACTTGACCAGCGGCCTTCTGTCCCAGTTCAGTCTCCAAAGCCGCAGCGCCTCCCTTGTACGCCAGATACAACGCGGCCGCACCAGCAAGCGCTGCGCCCCCTGATGCCACTGTAGCCCCAGCCAATCCCGATACACCAACAGCCGTTCCTCCGGCAGCTATTCCGAATCCTCCAAGCCCAGTGAAAGACAATGCCGCTGCCGCTCCTCCCAGTCCTCCTGCCACCCCGGCTCCTTCAGGTGAGTTGGCTGCATCAACTACGCGTTTCAAAGCTTCCTTTACGCTATGGCCTTCTTCCTGGGTTACTTGTTCAACAAGCTCTTCCATCAGAAGCAACGCTGCTATGTAGTGGCCACAAGCTTCTTCCGTAATCTCTTGCTCACTTCCCTCAAGGGCAATCCCAAGTCTCTGATGGATTGCCTCAAATATTGGATTGAGTTCTTTAACATCCTCTGGATTTAGCATCTTGGCTCCTTTCTCCAAACTCTACCAGTGCACTAAGACGACACCTCGCTGATCAAGACCTCCGCGTCCGGCGCATCTTCAAAGTAGAGCTCCAGGGCCTCTTGAATGGCCGCCCGCGCCTCCTGCCGCGTGTCGCCGAATGATGAGACGTCCACGTTGAGAGCCTGAGCTACCCAGGCCGTCTTTTCCCTGTACAGCACCACCTCAATGGTTCGCATATCCAACCTCCTTGCACAAGTTTAGCACATCGCAAACAGCAGGACGCCCGCGCCCCGTATGTGCTATGCTACGAGGGTATCTTTCAGGAAAGCCCCGCGCACAGGAGGGTAGACTATGGAAGAGCGCACGGAACCCCAGCCCCTCTCCGATATTCGTATCGTAGATCTTACTCACGGCATTGCAGGCCCCTACTGCACCAAGCTCCTGGCCGACTTCGGGGCCGACGTCATCAAGATCGAGCGGCCCGGCTCCGGCGACTACGCCCGCGCCCTCGGCCCCTTCCCCGGCGACGCGCCTCATCCCGAAAAGAGCGGCCTCTTCCTGTTCCTGAACACCAACAAGCGGGGCATCACCCTTGATCTCAAGACGCCGGAGGGCGTCGACGCCCTGAAGGCCCTGGTCAAGGACGCCGACGTCCTTGTGGAGAGCTTCCGGCCGGGAGTCATGGCCCGCCTGGGCCTGGGCTACGACGCGCTCAAGGCCGTCAACCCAAACCTGGTCGTGACTTCCATCTCCAACTTCGGGCAGACCGGCCCCTACAGTGACTACGAGGCTTCGGAGCTGACGCTGTTCGGGATGGGCGGCCGTATGCACGCCCTGGGCCTGCCGGAGCGTTACCCCCTGAAGCTTGGCGGCAACCACGTCCAGTTCCAGGCCGGCAACAACGCCGCGATGGCCACCCTCTTCGCCTGGCACGGCCAGCGGTACGAGGGCCTGGGCGGCCAGCACATCGACGTATCGATACACGAGACGCAGATGTGCTCCATCAACGGCAGGCTGACCAGCCTTGTGAACTACCAGTACAACGGCGAGCGCGGCCAGCGTCGCGGGCCCAGCACCAGGGGCGGCTATCCCCAGGGCCACTACCCGTGCAAGGACGGCTACATCTCCGTATCCGGCGGGGGCCAGCGCTGGCCCCTGACCGTCGCGGCCCTGGGCATGCCGGAGCTTCTGGAGGACCCCCGCTTTGCGCCTCCATTCGGGCAGCAGAGCATGGAGGGCAAGGAGGAGTTTGAGAGGGACATCTGGCTGCCCTGGCTCATGGCCCGCACCAAGCAGCAGGCGGTGGCCGAGTGCCAGGTGGCTGGATTGCTCATCGGCGCGAACATGCCCGTAGACGAGGTTGTGGACGACAACCCGCAGCTTGACTTCCGG
The DNA here is from genome assembly GCA_034421015.1 of Dehalococcoidia bacterium. Classification (GTDB taxonomy): domain Bacteria; phylum Chloroflexota; class Dehalococcoidia; order Lucifugimonadales; family UBA2985; genus DAOUJW01. The sequence goes on along the minus strand of DAOUKT010000003.1, from coordinate 44,388 downwards.
GGCTACTTCACTGAGATCGACCACCCGGTGGCCGGAAGTTTCCGATACCCGGGCGCGCCCATCCTCACCAAGGGCCGCTGGTGGCGAATCCGACGGCCCGCGCCGACCCTCGGCCAGCACAACAGGGAGGCGCTGGAGGGTGTCGGCTCGCCTTGGGAGGAGTCCGACAGACCGGCATCAAGCGCGACTGCCGGGCTGAGCACGTCGCCGGCGGCTCAGGGCAAGCCGCCCGCCGAGAAGCGGTTCCCCCTGGACGGCGTCCGCATCATCGATATGACAGTCATCTTTGCCGGGCCCTACGGGACAATGTTCCTGGCGGACATGGGCGCGGAGTGCATCCGGGTCGAGACCCTCAACCACCTCCCTGCCACCAGCCGCGGCCAGTTCGCACGGCCCAGCAAGGAGTCGCAGATGTCGGCCCTCACGTCGCCCTACCCCGACCGCGACCCCGGCCCGCGGCCCTGGAACCGCGCCGCCAACTTCAACGCCCACTCTCGCAACAAGTCCGGCATGACCCTGGAGCTTGGGCAGCCGGAGGCAAAGGACGTCTTCCGCCGCCTGGTGGAGGTGAGCGACCTCTTCATTGAGAACAACGCCGCCGGCTCAATGGCCCGCCTGGGCGTCTCCTGGGACGTGGTCAGCAAGTGGAACCCCCGCCTCATCATGATCTCCGTCTGCGGCTTCGGGCAGACCGGCCCGTGGAGCTGGTACCGGGGCATCGGGACGCAGTTCGAAGCGGCCGTGGGCCACGCATCGGTGTCGGGCTACCCGGACATGGGCATCGACGGCGCGCCCGGCTCGGTGGCGACTGACGCCTCATCCGGCGTGACGGTCGCAATCGCCGCAATGCTCGCCCTCCACCAGCGGGAGAAGACGGGCCGGGGCATGTACATCGACATCTCCCTGGGCGAGAATTTCCTGCCCCACCTGGGGGAGCTTTACATGGACTACACCATCAACGGGCGCGTGGCCGGGCCGCCGGGCAACCGCGACTGGTGGCACGTGCAGAACGCCTACCCGTGCGACGGCGACGACGAGTGGATCGCCATCTCCATCGGCCGCATCGAGCAGTGGCAGGCCCTCTGCCGCCTCATGGGGCGACCGGACCTGATTGAGGACAACCGCTTTGTCGATATCGACTCCCTGCGCGCCAACCACGACGCCGTGGACGATATCATTGCGGCCTGGACCTCAAGCCACGACTCCATCGACCTGTTCCACCGCCTCCAGGGCGAGGGCATTCCGGCGGGGTACCTGATGCACGAGGACCACGTCTTCAACGACCCGCACCTGAAGGAGCGGGGGTTCTTTGTGCCCATCACTGCGCCGGAGGTGGGCACGCACCTCTACCCAAGCACCTCGTTCAGGATGACGGGGATTCCCTTTGAGGTGCGCAAGCCGCCCGTGCGCCTGGGCGAGGACAACGACTACGTGTACCATGAGGTGCTGGGCCTGTCAGAGGCGGAGTACGACAACCTCAAGGACCTGGGCCACATCGGCATGGACTACGCAGACCACGTGCGGTAGGGGGAGTTGGTAATATCCCCACGAGCCAGCTTTCCCAACAAGTCATCGCTTGGGGGCCAAAGTCAAGTCAAAGCCATATGTGGTCATGCCCGCGAACAGCAAGTCATCACTTAGAAGCATTTTCCTCCGACTAGAGCGACCGAGAGATTTCGCAATGCACCTTCTTCCCACATGATGGACAACTAAGGTTGAATTTCGCCTGAAACTCCTTCTTGATCCACTGCAACTTTTTGAACTCCTTGTCATTGCATTGCTCCCAAGATTCGAGTGCCCTCGCACTATTAAAGGGAATCACCACGTCATAATCGCCTTCACAGGTTGCGTTCTCGCACTTTGCCTTCCCCGTCATGATCCGCTGTCTCAACGCGTTACCAAGTTGGAACACCTGAGCGCCCGATGCAGAAATATAGGCTGACATAAATGTCAGTAGGTCGCGAATATCATCCCAGCTTTGGCTGAAGTCGTAGAGGAAGAGAACGTCTACTCGTGGCACCGAGACCTTGATTTCCTGGTGGATGTCCCGAAGAACGAAGATTTTACTGGAGAAATAATCCCTTTCCCGAGTTTTGTCGGACGCTAAGTCTACACCTATAGATACGCCAATCTCAAAGCCTATCCAAGCTTGAGTCCAATAGGCATTCGATACGGACGGACCTAGGACAACTAAGAATATATCACTGTTGTTAATCTCATTTGCAATCGTCCTAGCCTTGTCTATATTGGACTGAGAAAATTCAGCACTGTACTCGAACAGGTACGGGGTGATTTGAGCGGCGCAGCATGATTTAGCGATTTCTCTTACGATTTCTGCGTCCTTCCCGGCATGGGAAATGAAAGCTTGCCGAGGGTGTCGTTCCTCACAATCGCAGCAGTTGTTGTCTGACCTTGCGGACATGCAGAACCTCCAATCTCCTCGCAATCTACCACACAGACCCAAAAGCATGAGTCCCCTTAATAAAATTCACTCTGCCATCCAACTTGACCAACGCTACGACGTTGAACGCAGATAGGTCGAGGCCGCTCCAGACGTCAGGGGACACTTCATCCACATAATCCACTACATCCACCAAGAGGAGGCAGGCACGAGAATAACGAGAACACTCCTCTCGTATCCTCGTTTTGTCGTCTATTGCTTTAGTCAAAGCCTCGATGATCCCGGACTCAGTTACCTGTCTCTGGGCAGCTTTGTCGAAGGAGTGCTTCTCCATCGGCTCGGACACTCGAAGGTATGAGACCATTCCTGTCTCAATGCGTGTTATTTCAACTGCCCACTCCTGGTCACGTACAAGCAGTTCAAAATCAGGGAAGGCGTTCCCGAGAGGTTCGTATCGGAAACTCAGCTCGTCAGGTGTGGTATCGCCTTCCGCGACTAGGTGTGTACACAATGACACCATAGCGAAATTTTCCACCTTCTGTTTACTTTCGTAGATGGTGGTTAGGGTTAGCGGCCCACGACGGTCACTCGGAACGATAATCTCAGCGACGGGATCCGATGGATTCTCAAGCCAAATAAACATGCTGTCAGTAGGCATGAGTCTAGCCTCGTGGCGTTTGACCTTGAAAGCGAACGCTTCATTTCCGTGCGATACGCCTAGTAGCTTCTCGCCTGGAGGCCCGCCAGAATCGACTAGCCTAGACAGCAGAGAGATTAATTTCCCTCGTTGTTCGGGATGGTACATTATGCAAACACCTACACAACCACGAATCCACTCGATTGAACTGGCGATCAAAATGTTAGTGACCATTTCCTTCAGAGATTGGAGTGATAATTCCTGGCCGCCCAGTGAATGGTGAGGAATAGTTTCATTTTCGAGCAACGATTTTGCGACAATGCCGTGCTTGAAATCTTCGACGAGGCCCCGAAACTCCTTCATATCAGTGCCTTGCGGGGAGGGCTTCATGACGAAAACATGGTGAGGCAGTCTCCGGTATACGGAGTCTGTCTCGCCGACATGTCTTTCTGGGAATGGTAAACTCATGGACTTCTCTGGACAGCGATGAAGTATAGGCAATGAGAAAACTTTTGGCTCCTCCGCATTGCTTTCGCGCAGCAGACAGAAATGCTAGCTAGATCCAATCCACCCCCCCCCCCCCCCCCCCCCACCTCCACCTCCACCGCCACCCTCACACCTCACCAGCCCCCACCAGCGCCGCGCCCACCAGCCGCGCAAGCCTGCGGTCGAAGGTGTAGAGGGGCCCGGCGCCGGCGCGTTCTGCGGCGGCGAGAATCATCAGGTCTGAGAAGTCGGCGTTGGTCTGCCGGTAGCGGATGGCGGCGCGCATCACGTCCTCCGCCTCTTCAATGACAACGCCGTCCGTAGCCGCCAACTCAATAATCACATCCGCTATCTGTGCCCGCGTGAACTTGTAGGCCCTCTCCAGCACCCAGACCACCTCGATTGCGACTTCACGACAGATGAAGCCCGGCCTCTCGGACGATATTCCCTCAAGAAGCAACCGGGCCGCTTCTGCCTGATCAGCGTCGTCGCGCACCAGGTAGCGGAGCAGGACGTTGGTGTCAACGGCTATCACGCCTGGGCAGCCCCGTCGACGATGGCGCGTTCCATGTCCTCCAGCGTGACGGTCGGGCCATCATATTGCAGCGCGCCGTACAGCCTGTCGATGGGGCGCACGGGCAGGATGCGGACCTCGCTGCCCTCGATTACGTACCTTATCCGGTCCCCGGCCTGGACGGACAGCGCCTCCCGGACGGCCTTGGGCAGCGTGGTCTGGCCCTTGGAAGTAATGCCGGACTCTATCATGGCGGCGCCTCCCTCCATTGCTAAATCAACCAACGCCTTACATTATGGGCCAAAGCAATGCTCATGGCAATGCCGAAAGGAAGCTGACGATTCGGCTGGCTGCAGGCCCGTCTACGCCAGATCACGTTGAGCACAGAGCCTGATCAAGTCGTCTCTATGTCTCTCAGCCTTTCTGACTTGCGGTGGATTCCGGTTGCTCCGTCCGGTCTGGGGGGGCCCACAAACTTGATCTGCGGAGTCCCGTCCGCCTCCACGCAGCGGACCTGGAAGTCGTGGCGTCCCTCTTCGAACGGCCAATCGAGACGCCATATTACCCAGGAAACATCTGAGAGCGGGGTGCGCAGATCCGCGATGCGCCACTCCGGTTCGTTGTCAACAAGCACCTCCACCCTGGAGATGCCTCGCGCTCCGGCATAGGCGATTCCACCAATCGGGACCAGCTTCCGGTCGCCGTCCTCGATCACCGAGTCAACGGCCACGGTATCAATCACAGACGTGGCCTTGACCAGCGCCTCCACTGACCAGCCGCGACTGACCCAGTAGCCCAGCTCATAGTCGGCTATCACCTCTATTCCGGTGATCCACTTGGGCTGCTTCATGCCGAAGCGGTCCGGAATCCAGATCCGCAGCGGGAACCCGTGATCGAACGGAATCGGTCTGCCGTCCCAGTTGTAAGCGAGCATGACCCGCTTGTCGGAGTTGATCAAGTCAAGATCGACTGTCTCATGAAAGCCGTCGCCGCAGGTTATGTACAGGTAGCGGGCGTCCTCCTGGGGACTCACGTCGGCAAGGATGTCCTGCAGGCTGGCGCCGGTCCAGTAGGTGGTGCCTATCAGGGGGCCGCCCACCCGGTTGGAGATGCAGCTCAGAGTGACGAACTCATCGCGGGCCTCGTACCTTGTGCGCAGGTCGTCCAGGGTTAGGGTGACCGGGTTGTCCACGAGTCCGGTAATCGGCAGGGTCCACGTTTCACCATCTATCACCGTTGGCTCCGACCGGATGAAGACCTTGTAGTGGTCTCTAACGGCGGTATACTCGGGCCGCGTGCCCAGGGCAGGTTTGACAGCGGCGTCTTCGTTGGGCAGCTCGATACCCGACGGGGGCGCGGACTGGTAGGCCTTCATCTCCTCCAGTTCGGCTTCCAGGCGATTGCGTTCGTTGATTTCGAGGACGCGCCCGAGGCCGGCGCCTGCAACCGTGATGGTGGCCGTTGCCGCCCCCATCTGGATGAGAAACTGCCGCCTGCCGACGACCTGCACGGAGTTCGCCTCAAGCTCCGATGACGACGGACCGCCGGTCGTTGAGGAGAACTGGGGCAGCAGCCTGCGGGCCGTGGCGACCGTTGTGACGCCCCAGACGCAAAACAAGCCAAGGACCCACAGGAAGACGATCGACGGGGCGGTCGAGACCTGGGACATGCTTGCCGAGATCATCGCGATGGGCAAGCCCAGGACAGCGCCCGCCAGGAGGCCAAGACTGGGTCCGCTGCGGGCAGGCCAGCGTCCAACAACAATGTACACGATGATGCTTGCCGCCACTCCGGCCATGCCGAACGCCAGCACCGCTTGGATATGTTCGGCAGTCTTCGCCGTGGCAGCGACGTTGAGTCCCAGCATTTCCAGGCTGTCAATCATCAGGTCAATGCCGAATGTAATGACCGGCCCGGGCAGAATTCGGGCAACCCAGTCGAAGACGTCATAGGGCGCAAACGAGAAGTCGAGCCAGTGGTCCGCCACGTACATCACTGCAACTATAGGCGCAATGAGCAAGACGCCGGCCAGTGCGCCTAGCCCGATGGTCTGAGTCTTCATTGGATGTCTCCTCCCACAGAATTAAGTTCCCGCGGACACTGGTTGCAGGCGGGAGACTGCAGCGACCCCTGCCGCTGCCATCGAGGCTTACAGCTTCTCCCGCATATGCTCTATGTTCTCTGGGTGTGCCTCTCGTACGTGTCCAGTGAATCGCCCGGTTATAGGGTGGTCTGACAATTTGAAGTCATGCCAGTCTCAATCATGGCGGCGCATCCCTCCATTGCTGCATCAACCGACGCCCTACATTATGGCATAAACAATGATTATGGCAACGAGGATACAAGGGTCACATGATCCGGCTGGCGTTAATGAGTATGCTGCGCGCATGTGGTAAGATTGCGGTGATCTTGCCCGATTCTGGAGTTACCATTACAAATTGAGCGCCGGGAACGCCGACCAGTCCATCCGATTTGAGCCCGAGGAGGCTTGCTCTCCGTGGGTCGCATTGGTGGTCGGATTCCAGGGCGCCGTTCTCCTGCTTGCGCCGACGGCCCTGAACGTGGCGGTAGCGGTCCGCTCCTCCGGGCTGGAGGACAGCTATCTGGCCTGGAGCGTCTTTGCGGCGCTGCTGATCAGCGCGGCGGTCACCGCGTTGCAAGCGTTGCAGTTCTGGCGGTTCGGCTCAGGCCACGTTGTGCTCACCTCGCCTGCAGCGTTGTTTATCGCGATCATGGTGGCAACGGTCTCTTCGGCCGGACCGGCGATGTTCATGACCCTGCTGGCCGTCTGCTGTGTGGTCCAGGTCGCGCTCGCCTGGTGGCTGCCAACGCTGCGCCGCATCTTCACGCCGGTCGTCACCGGGACTGTGACCATGCTTATAGCCGTCAGCGTTCTGCCAATTGCCTTCGACAGCGTTCAGGACCTGCCAGACGGCGCGCCCGCGGTCTCGGGCCCTGCGGTCGCCGGAACGACGCTGCTGGTCTCGGTGATAGTGGCGTTGCGCGCCACCGGACGCTGGCGTCTCGCCGGGCCGTTCATCAGCATCCTGGCCGGGTCCGCAGTGGCCGTTGCATTCGGCCTGATTGACGCGGACCGAATCGTCAGCGCGCCCTGGTTCGGCATCCCCGAGCTGCCCGATCTGAGTTTCGACCTCACGTTCGGAAGGGAGTTCTGGGCGCTTCTGCCGTCTTTCGCAATTCTCACCCTGGTGCTGGGGATCAAGACGATAAGCGACGGCATTGCAATCCAGCAGGGGTCATGGCGAGGGCCGCGGGCAATCGATTTCCGCCAGATCCAGGGCATGGTGAGTGTGAACGGCGTTGGCATGCTGCTTGCCGGCATCACGAGCACCCTGCCACCGATGAGCTACTCCTCATTCAGCCTCTCGCTTATCAACCTCACCGGCGTCGCCGCCCGCAGGGTTGGCATCGGCGTGGCGGTCGTCCTGATTGTGCTGGCGCTCTTCTCAAAACTTGCCGCCCTGCTGCTGATGATCCCCGGGCCTGTGCTGGGCGCCTACCTGATGCTCGCCATGGGAATGCTATTCGTCAGCGGATGGCAGACCATCCTGCGGGAGGGCCTGGACCCCAGGCGCGTGCTGGTGGTTGCCCTTGCCAGCGCGCTGGGCCTGGGTCTCCACAATCACCCCATCATGAGCGACCTGCTTGGCGACGAGCTTGGCGGACTGCTCGGTAATGGAGTGACCATTGGCGCTGTGGTTGCGATAGGCATGACGCTCATTCTTGAGGCGACCAGCGCACGCCGCTCGCGCCTCGAGGTCACTCTGGACATGGCCTCGCTGCCCGCGATCGATGAGTTCCTTACGCGACTGGCCGCCAACCTGGCATGGAACGAAGCCTCCGCGCTGCGACTGCGCGCCGCCGGCGAAGAGACCCTCGCCAGCCTGCAGCCGCAGGGGGACGACGCCGACGGCTCGGAGAAGGCGCGGCTGATCATCGACGCGCGGCCACAAGCGACTATGGTGGAACTGGAGTTTGTCGCCACTACGCGACAGGAGAACGTCGAGGACCAGCTGGCGTATCTGACCGACGAAGCCCACATACCGGCAGTAGACGATCTTTCACTCCGGCTGTTGCGATTCTACGCCTCTGCCGTGCGCCACCAGAAATTCCACGGCGTGGATATCGTAACGGTCCAGGTCGAGCGCGGCGCCTGATTCGCCGTCTGGAAGGTGGACACTCGGCTTCCCATCACCGTCCTGCCAGATTAGACGGAGGCGCTACATCTGCATCATCTCAGATGAGTCCCCGCTCTACCGGCTCTGAACAAGCGCCGCCAGGTAAGGCCGCTGAGGCTAGCTGCAGGCCCGTCTACGACGGAGCCAGTTGATGACTCACTTCAGGTTTTTCCACATACGTCCTCCCCGCAGCCTCAGCCGTTCCCGGCCGCTTTCCACGCCTCCAGGCTCTCACGCATGTAGCCAATGTGTTCGGCGACGTGTCTCGTGTAGGTGTCCAGCCAGTCGTCCAGGCTCACCTCGCCGTCCTCGGAATGGATGGCGGTATGCGCCCAGACGGGTTCCGGCAGCGTCTTGATCAGCCTGTAGCTCTGCTGACGAAGCGCCTTGAACAGCGCCAGCGCATCATCGATGCTCTGTTCGTGGTAGTTCAACTGTGAAGCCCACTTGTCTTGGTCGTAGGCCATGATCGTCCCGCCCTGCTCGGCAATCAGCCTGCGGCACCGGACGTAGCTGTTGACCTCGCTGTCGGTGACGTGGACATAGTGCTCGTGGACACTCCAGCGCCCCTGCTCGTCCCTCCACTGCCGCATCTCCTCCGGGAACTCATCCAGCGCCTCTACCAGGAGCGCGTGCCCGTTCCCATACTCCTCTATCTTCTGAGCCCTCTCCTCAGGCGTCATGGCTTGGAAACTCCTCCTCAGTGTTCATCCTGGTTCGGACAGGAAAATCACAGAGCCTGGAGCAGAGCTGAGAGGCTCGACCCCAGGCTCTATAGCATAGTTGATTTGCCCCTAGCTTGGCAGCACCACCTCGGCTATGCCCTGGATGGGACGCTCGCCCTTCTGGTTCTCGATGAATGCGTCCAGGGTCACCACGTTCCGCCCGTCCATCTCCTGCATGTCAGTGACCACGGCCTTGCACTCCAGCCTGTCGCCCGGCTCCACCATCCGGCGGAAGTTGACCTCAAGCTTCGTGAGCTGTCCCTCGACACCAGCCCAGTCCGTGAGCAGTTGGGACAGGAAGGACATGCTCATGTTGCCCGGCACAATGATGCCTCGCAGCCCTTCGCTCTGGGCCGCCTCCTCGCTGGTGAACCGGCCCATCCGCACCTCCGACAGCCCCACGTAGTCCCGGATCTGCTCCCGGGTTGGCTCCTTCACCAGGGGGCCGAGCTCGTCTCCAAGCTCCACTTCTCCGTAGTGTCTCTGGCTCATTGGTTCATGTCCCTTCTCACCATGGAGCTCTCCACCATCATCACGTCGCGGCCATGCTGGTTGGCGTAGGTGGTGCGCCGCACGGTGAACACCATTGTCCCGGTCCGGCCGGTCTTGGCGTAGACGTGGGAGACCTGGGTCTTGGCCGATATGGTGTCGCCCACCTTCATCGGCTCATAGAACTCGCAGTGCTGGGATGCGTTGAATCCGGTGGTGCCGAACTTGACCTCGGCGTCCGGCGCGGACTCCAGCCGTATGGAGGTGTAGTAGGCAGGCGGAGCAATGAGCGTCCCGTGGGGGCTTCTGGCGGCGAATTCCTTGTCCAGGTACATGGGATTGGTCTCGCCGATGGCCTTGGCGAAGCCGACCACCTGCTCTTCGGTAACCTCGTGGGTCCCAACGTCGTAGTCAACTCCGACTACGTCCCGGTTGTAGTCCAGGTTTGCCATGATGTCTTCTGCGTCCGGCATGTGTCCTCCTCCTCTGTTTGGTCTATTTTTGCCGTATCAAGAAGGGGTCTTGCCCCCTATGGCCTGTTGGGAAGCAGCACCAGGGCCGTCCCCTGCAGCGCCCTCTCCCCCTTCTGGTTCTCTATGTACACGTCCAGTATGACCCGGTTCTCGTCGTCCCCCGTCTCCGTATCAGTGACAAGGCCAATGCAGTTTAGTGTGTCGCCGGGTTGCACGTACCGCCGGAAGTCGCACTCCAGCCGCTTCAGCTTCCCGGCCGACCCGGCCCACTCGGTGATGACCTGGGCCAGGAGCGCCATGCTCATGTTGCCCGGCAGGATGACGCCGGAGAACCCCTCTTTCTGGGCGGCCTCGTCGCTGGTGAAGCGGCCCGTCTGCGAGCCCCACACCGTTGTGAATGCGTCCAACTGCTCCCGGGTCGGCATCTTGACCACGGGGCCGACCTCGTAACCCGGCTCCACGTCCTCGAAGTACACCTGGCTCATTGGCTCAGGTCCCTTCTCACGTTGATGCGGTCCATCACAATGTTCTTCTCCCCTTCCTGGTTGGTGAAGGTGGTGCGCCTGACGGTGAACACCATAGTCCCGGTGCGGCCCGTCTTGGCGTACACGTCCGCGATCTGGGTCTTGGCGGAGATGGTGTCGCCGGCCTTGATGGGCTCAAAGAACTCCACGTGCTGGCCGCCGTCGAAGCCGGACGTGCCGAAGTTCACCTTGGGGTCGGGGCCTGCCTGCAGGCTGATCATGTTGTAGAAGAGGGGCGGAGCGATGATGACGCCGTATGGCCCGGCCCTGGCCGCCTCCTCGTCAAGGTAGAGGGGGTTGGACTCGCCCAGCGCCCTGGCGTAGCCAATGATCTTCTCCTTGGTGACCTCATACGTGCCCACGTCGTAGTCGACGCCCAGGACGCTCCTGTCGAAGTCGATGGTGTCCGTAAGGTTCTGTTCCGCCATGTGTCACCTCCTGGCGCAGAGATGGGTCGGTAGCGATCTGGCCCAGTCGCCGCTATGACGCCTTTGTATCCTCAAGCAGCGCCGGCTCAAAGTCCCCCGTATGAAGCTCCTCCACCAGCTCCTCAATGCAGGTCACGGGACGCTTGAAGCGGGTGATGCAACGGCCAATGGTGCTGACGTAGTGGGAGTCACTGCCACCGACGCATTGGAAGCCGTAGGTGTCGGCAAGCTGCTTTGCGAGGCCATTCTCCTCGGCGCTGCTCCCGCCGTTCAGCAGCTCAATGGTCTCGAAGCCGGCCGGCGAGGCCCCATTCTGGATGTGCTGCCACAGCCCAATGCGGGGACGGCCGGGGTGCGCTGCGATGGCGTAGGCGTTCTCCCTGCGAACGCACCTCAGCACCTCGCTTGCGGGCAGTGTGATGTTCTTGAAGTCGAACTCCTCGGTCATGGCCCGGGTTATGCCGTAGGTCAGCACGTGGCCCAGGTTCGTCTCAATCTCCGCCCCCTTCATAACCACCACGCCGTACTGCTCGGCGAGGCCGGAGTAGTCGATTTCAAAGTCGAAGCCCCTGTGCTCCGTCAGAACAATGCCGTCCACCTGGTAGCCCTTCCTGCGGATGACGTTTATCCACTTCAGGTAGCCTTCAACCGTGCCTCCGGCGTCATCGGACTGCTTGGAGTGGACGTGCATGTCTATGTACACTGCTGCAGGACCTCTACATCCGGGATTTGCGCCGCCGGACAAGGGTCAGGCGGCATACGAGGGCTATTATGCAAATTTCGGGGTCAAATGGCAAGCGCGCGTACTGGTTCAGTACATACGAAACGGGAGGGTTGTGACCAGCAGCTCTGAGCCAACGTTCGGTACAACAAGGAGCTAACGAAGCTCAGACGTCATCCTTCCTCAAGTGGGATACCAACTTCTTTGTAAGCCGCCGGAGGAGCGTTGAATTCTTCAAGCCATGCCGTCACCCCTTCGGTAGTCAGCAATATAAACTCCACCGCCTGCTGGCTAAAGGTATCTATGACAACACTAAAATACTGCCCCTTAGCGCTTCGGTAAAGGCTATTTGTGCGGGTGGCGGGGATACCGACTAAGGGCGTAGACGTCGGAGCGCTGTGTATATGTTTCGATTTCTCTGTGTCGTAGATTTTGCTGTCTCTTACAAACTGCATCTTCTCATTCCTTCTTCAGCAAGTCCTCTACTAGGTCTACAAACCTAGCTGTATGAAAAAGATGGTGGAGGATGGTGTCATAGAGACGCGTCCCCTCGTAGAAATTCTTATGCAACTGATTCGCAAGGCCGAATTCGGTTCGTAGGTCGTCATTGCCGGTCTCCTTGACTAGCCGGTCCACGACGCTAAAGAGATCTGAATGGATATTGTGTTCCCAGCCACGCTGACTCGCCACAGCTTTGACTATCTGAGCAGCCGCACCCCAACCCTTTTCGGATGCTTGATACAAGTCTCCATTTGCAAGCTCAATGCTCGCCTGTTCCAAGAACACTCGACTCTGCTCCCGATATGGCTGTCCGCTAACCACCTTAACCCTCCAGCGCGGGATTGCCACTTTAATCCTTACACCCCGGGCGCGGGTTGTCAACGGATTTTTACAATCGCTCCGAAACCCGTCCAATGTTCCACGGCGGGGCTCGCACCTACCAGCGAATCTTACTTTACTGGCCGAGGTTACGACTCAATTCTACCGAAACCACACTCAAAGGGCAAAACCTATTAGAGGCTGTGTCCACCTCCCTACCTTAGAGGGATTTGGTGGCACAGCAACGGCAAGTCCGAGATTGGGCCGTTACTCCCGATTCCCCTTTGGCCCGGTCTCCGGCATGAGCTTGCCCCCAATGAACAGCGTAATGGCCATCGGCGAGACAACCAGCAGGCCAATGAACAGGGAGCCGGTCACGCCTGCAATCGCCCCAACGACCAATGGCCCTATGGTCGCGCTGAAGGGGAACAGGGTGCGGGTGAGGCCAATCGCCACCGCCACCTCCCTGGGAGGCAGCTGCATGTCCAGGGGGACCGTGGCTATCACGGGCGGCACCGCCATAGCGCAGATGCCGGCCACGAACAGCAGCGCCATGGCAAAGGTGACGGTGTCAACCTGCAGGAGCGCGATGTAGCACAACGGCAGGATGAGGCCCGGCGCCCAGATGAACGGTTTTCTGCGCCCCGTCATCTGCGAAAGAGGGCCGGCCGCCAGCGACCCGACCATCGCTCCCATGGAGAACAGACCCATTGTGAAGCCGGCGACAGTCCTGGAGATTCCCATGGAGTCGATGGCGTAGGAGGGGTAGAAGGTGAGGAAGGAGGCGAAGCACACGGCCGCCCCTATCTGGCAACCCGCCACAACCCACAGCACCTTGTGACGCCGGAGGACGCCTGCCGGGTTGCCCACCTGGGGCGGGGGGCCACCCTCCTGCTGAGTGCGCCGCCGCTCCCTGCCGAAGATTACCCAGACGACGGAGAGCACAGCCAGCATAATGGCTACGCCGATATAGGAGTTGCGCCAGCTTCCCAGCAGGCCTATCAGCGGCGGCATCGCGGCGAGGCCAATGGTCTGGCCCAGGGACCGGTTGGTGAAGTCCAAGCTGTTTATCATAGCGTACAGCCTGGGCTGGAACCACTGCTGGATGAAGATTACCTGCATCTGGATGCGGCACACTGAAACGAGCACAAAGAAGAACCGGGTTACTATGAGGACCAGGACTGAGGGGGCCAGGGCCTGTCCCAGGGCCGTGGCGGCCATGAGGAGGGCGGCGACCAGGGTCACCAGGCGGGGATTGTACCGGGTGAGCCAGATGCTCGCCGGGAGCGCCATGACCCCGAATCCGAGAAACCCCGCCGCTCCCAGAATGCCCGCCTGAAGGGGAGTAACACCCAGGTCCTCCTGCCAGTATGGCAGCAACACCCCGATGGACGCGAACACTATGACGTTCATCAGGTCCATGCCCCACAGCTGCCCCATGACAACCCAGGAGTACCGGGGCTGGCGCTGGCTGGAGGGCTGGTTCCGGGCCTCTGAGGTGGGCGGCGCGTCCTGGCCGCGGCTCTCAGCGCTCAAGTTGCCTGCTCTGTGTTTTCAATGTATTATTTCCAAGGGTCAGATCGACCAGCGTACCTTTGCTCGCGCCCCTTCCTGAAGGCTGCCGTCTCCATCATACATCCTGCTCAAGCCTTTAGATATAGGGCCGACTCAGGCAAGTCGATTACGGGCCCCAGCAGAAACCGCCTCCTGCGTGAGGCTGCGGAGGTGCATAGCCTATGACCGAGGATAAGACGCCGGAAAGGGGCATGGTGGTCTTCGCCCATGCCGACGACGCCGATTGGTCGTGCTCAGGCACGGTTGCCCTCTGGTGCAAGCAGGGCATGGAGGTGGTCTACGTCGTGTGCACCGACGGCAGCAAGGGCAGCGACGACCCGGAGATGACCTCCGAGCGCCTGGCCCAAATCCGCCGGGACGAGCAGATAGCAGCGGGCGAGGTGCTTGGACTGAAAGAGGTCGTCTTCCTTGGCTACGAGGACGCAATGCTCCAACCGACGCTTGAGCTGCGGCGGGACATCGTCCGGCAGATTCGGAAGTTCAAGCCGGAGATACTCATAACAACCGGCCCCTTTCGCACGCTGGACAGCGTGCAGTACATAGGACACCCGGACCACTTTGCGGCGGGTGAAGCCGCGCTGTCGGCGGTCTTTCCGGCGGCGCGGGACAGGCTCACTTTCCCTGAGCTGCTGGCGGAGGGTCTGGAGCCTCACAAGGTGCGAGAAGTGCTCGTGATCGACCGGAGCGAGAACGCCACCAGGTGGATCGACGTCACGGACTCCATTGACACAGCAATTGAGGCGCTCAAGAGGCACGAGAGCCAGGTAACGCCGGAGGACGCCGAGCGGTATATGCGCATGTGGCGGGAGGAGAACGGCAAGGCCCAGGGCATGAAGTACGCCGAGGCCTTCCGCTACTTCAAACTGGACTAAGAGAGCGAAAACAGACACGAAAGGCACGAAACGGAAACCAGCGCCCATCCGTCATTCCTGCGAAAGCAGGAATCTAAGGCGCCTGTCGGCGGTGAAGTACAACCACTAGATTCCCGCTTGGAGGCGGGAATGACGAGAACGGGTAAGGAGGACAATGGAAGACATAGTGCTGGTCAAGCCCGATCAACGGGGCCTCAACACTGCGCAAACGCCGGGCATGGTGCGACAGGCCGGCGTGGCCGAGGAGCAGTGCGGCAGCAAGGGACTGTGGATCGGCTTCGTTTCTGCGCCGCCGGGCGCGGGCGGAGCGCATCACCACGGCACCGCCGAGTCCGGCATCTACGTGGTCAAGGGCAGGCTGAAGTTCCTCTTCGGCGAGAAGCTGCAAAAGTCGCTCATAGCGGAGGCGGGTGACTTCCTGTACGTGCCGCCTGAGACCATCCACGTGGAGGAGAACCTCAGCGAGACGGAACAGGCGGAGCTGATAGTAGCCAGAAACTCCACGGAGTTCCTGGTGGTAAACGTTCCGGACCCCCGGGAGGGCGGCTAGGCCAACTACGCCGCGATTCCCGGGACACCCAGACGTGGAGGTGTCAATTGACTTCAGGTCAAGAGCCAAGAGAGATAGACGTGATGGCCAAGCACGGCCGTCTGCACTGCATTGTGCAGGGCGATGGCCCGCCGCTTGTGTTTCTTCATGGCGCGCTGGGGACCGGCCGCGCCCACTTCCGGCACCAGATCAACGAGTTCGCCGCCGACTACCAGGTGATAGTCCCGGACTTCCTGGGCTACGGCGCCTCGGATCGGCGGCCCTCCTTCGAGAACTTCTACGAGAAGGACGCGGAGGACATTGCGGCCCTGATACGGAACCTGGAGTTGCCTCCCGTAAACCTGTGCGGGTTCAGCGATGGCGCTGTGGTATCGATGATACTCGCCGGGGACTATCCCGATCACCTTCGGTCCCTGACGCTCATTGGCGCGCAGGCGGTCCTGGACGAGAAGGCGATGGAGGTGACGCGCAAGCTGGCCCCAGCCGACAGCCTCCCGGACGGCCTTCAGCGCGCCCTGGCTCGCAGCCACGGCTCGCCCTACTGGGAGCGGCTGGTGGACGACTACGTAGCCAGTGCAGAGCGCATCTACGAGACCGAGGCCAACCTCGTTGGCAACCGGCTGGATATGATCCGCTGCCCAACCCTGATAGTCCAGGGAGAAGAGGACGAGTGGGGCGGAGTCGAGCACGCCCTTATGGTCCGAGACTCCATCCAGGGGTCTGCGCTGGACCTGTTCCCGGGCGTCGGCCACGAGGTTCACAGGGAGGAGCCTGAGACCTTCAACAGCCGCCTGTACGGGTTCCTGTCGTCTTTGCAGGAGTGACGGCAGCTTCCATTAACCCTGACCATAGCCTTGATGAAGAGGGCCTGTGACCTATGAACAAGCATTGTACAATCTGCGAAAAGGACATACCCGTAGACGCCAGGGCCTGCGATATATGCGACGCTGACGTGGGCGGAGCGCTGGCCCACCTCCGGGTCCTGGACCTCACGGGGCCCGGGTCCCAGTACTGCGGCCGGCTGATGGCAGACCTGGGCGCGGACGTCGTCCGGGTGGAGCCACCGGCAGGCGACGATGGTAGGCGTCTTGCGCCCTACGCGGGCGGCAACCCCGACCCGGAGCGCAGCATCACCTTCCTCACGTATAACCTCAACAAGCGCGGCATCGTCCTGGACCTGGATGAACCCGCCGACCGGGAACGCTTCCGGTCGCTGGCAGCCGCCGCCGACTTCCTGCTGGAGGACGGGACGTCCTGGGACCTGGACTCGTTGGGCCTGGGCTACGACGCCCTCAAGGAAATCAACCCCGGCCTTATCTACACTACCATCTCGCCCTTTGGGCTATGGGGCCCCTACAGCGGCTATCCGGGCGGCGAGCTGATTGTGCAGGCCCTTGGCGGGCTGATGTACGGCTACGGAGACCCGGACATGAGGCCCGTCCTTGCGCCCCTGGCCCAGGGATACCAGCTTGCGGCCCAGCACGCGGCTATGGCCAGCCTCACGGCGCTCCGGTATCGAAACGAGTCCGGCCGGGGCCAGCGCATCGAGGTGTCGATCCAGGAGGTGCTTGCCAACATCCTGGCCTACTTCGGGCGATACGCCAACAGCGTCCAGATCAACCGTCGGGTTGGCGCAACCACAAACCTCGCCCCGACAAACACCTACCCCTGCATGGACGGCTTCGTGTACATGCAGCCCGGCTACCCGCGCCACGTGGAGGCCCTCTACGAGTGGATGGACAACGACGCGCTCAAGGACGACATCTGGAAGGACCGGGACTTCCGCCGGGAGAACAGCGATGTCCTCTCCGCGCTTGTCTCGGAGTTCTCCGAGCAGTTCACCAAGATGGATTTCTACCGGGAGGCGCAGCGTCGCCATATCCCGGCATCGCCTCTGATGACCATAAAGGACCTGCTTGAAGACGAACACCTGCGGGTCCGCGACTACTTCGTCAGCGTGGAGCATCCCGCCGCGGGCCATTACGAGATACCCGGCGCGCCGTTCCGAATGGGGGAAAGCCCCTGGCGGCTATACCGCCCCGCGCCGCTCCTGGGCGAGCACACCGAGACCGTGATCAAGGAGTGGTCAGAGTCGCCGCGAAAGAGCGAGTCTCCCGAGCCGGCTGCGCCAGCCCATGACGCCGAGCCGCCCCTGCCTCTAAAGGGAATGCGCATCCTGGACTTCAGCCGCGTCTGGGCCGGGCCGTTCATGACTCGCTACCTGGCCGAGCTTGGCGCGGAGGTGTTCAAGGTCGAGTCGCACATGCTCCCCGATCGCGGGCAGGCGCAGGGGGCGTTCAGCTTCAACTTCGCCGAGATCCAGCGGGGCAAGCGCTCCATCACCCTCAACATGGCCGACAGGGAGGGAATCGCCCTCGCGGAGAAGCTGCTGAAGGAGTGCGACTGCGTTGTGGAGAACTTCCGCTCCGGCGTCCTTGAGGGATGGGGCGTTGGCTACGAGCGCATGAAGGAGATCAACCCCCGCATCATCTACCTGAGCATGCCCGGTTTCGGCAACTCAGGCCCCAACGTGGACCAGCTTTCCTACGGCCAGAGCCTGCTGGCCTACACCGGCCTGATGAATCTGTGGGCGCACCCGGAGTCGGACGGACGCACGCGGCCCAAGGTGCCCCTGCCTGACTTCATCGCCGCGGCCGCCGGCGCCAGTGCCCTGCTCTCGGCCCTGGAGTACCGGGACCGCACCGGCAAGGGCCAGATGATCGAGATGGCGCAGCTGGAGGGGCTGGTGGCGACGATGGGCGTGGCCTTCGCCGACTACTCCCTCAACGGCCACATCTGGGAGCCCACCGGCAACCGCAACCCCAACGCCGCTCCCCACGACGTGTTCCCCTGCCAGGGCTACGACGCGTGGTGCGCCATCGCCTGCTACACGGACGAGCACTGGCGGTCGCTGGTCACCGCTATGGAGGACCCGGACTGGGCCAGAGACGACAAATTCGCCACGCTGGAGGGTAGGCTCGCCAACCTGGACGAGATGAACGCCCGCATAGGCCAGTGGACCGGCGAACGCACGCCTTACGAGGCGATGCGCACGCTGCAGAAAGGCGGCGTGCCTTCGGGCGTGGTGTCCAACGCCGAGGACCTGTACTACGACCTCAATCTCCGCGCTCGGGACTACGTCCTGACCGTAGACCACCGGCCCGCCTTCGACGTGCTGGAGCACCCGGGACCTACAATCCGGCTGTCAGAAACGCCCAGCCGCGTGGTGGGACCATGCCCGGAGATGGGGCAGCACAACAGAGAGGTGTTCGGCGGGCTGCTGGGCCTGACGGACCAGGAGATAGAGCGGCTGGTGGCGGAGAAGGCGCTTTACTAGCCTCAGAGGGAATACCTACAATCCCTTTCCCCGCCTGACGGGGGAAGGTTGGATGGGGGCAAGAACGAAATGACTGCAGAGGCAAGAGTAGAGATAGAATACTGCACCCAGTGCCGATGGATGATGCGCGCCGGGTGGACGGCCCAGGAACTGCTCTCGACGTTCGAGGCGGAGATTGGGGAGGTGGCGCTGATACCTGGCAGCGGCGGCGTCTTCGAGGTGCGCGCCAATGGGCAGACCATCTGGTCACTCAAGGGGGAGGGCCGCTTCCCGCAGCCCAAGGAGCTCAAGCAGCTTGTGCGAGACCGCATAGCGCCTGAGAAAGTCCTGGGCCACGCGGACCGGTAGGGGTGAGTGGAGCCACGGTCCGGTCAGGATTGCCGAAGACGCCTGAAGTTGACGGCGTTATGTACTCCTCTATCCAAGGCCGCCAAGTACAAATCCAAGTCCACAGTAAGCAACGAGATGTCCTCTGAGATGACTTCAAGGAGTGCCGCGTCTGTCAGTCCAAGGCGAATAAAGGCTTGGTTGCTTGATGCCCGCATACTCTCGACCAGGTTTTCCCTGCTTCCTTCAATAAGGATCCGGAGGTTTTCCAAGAAGAGAGACCGCTCCGGCTCTGCGTGTTGAGCAAGCAGATTGGAAGCCTCCGTAAGAGTGTTAGGAGTTACGTAAGTCTCGTCAACCGCGCGAAGCAGGTTAGCCAGGGTGTCAAAGTCCTCGACGGTGTATTCCTGCAATCTTCGATGCTTTGCTATCAGGTCTCGCCCTGTACGGCCCACAACAAGCAACACAAGAAGATTCGCATCGATGAAGTACCCTTGACGGGCTTTGGGGTCACTTGGAATCATTCAACACACGGTCTGTAAGAGACTCCACGCGGCCGCTATTGCCGTTTATGGAGAGTACCTTGTAGGAACGCATAGTACGCCAATCGCCTGCGGGGGTAGCAAAGGCGCTTCTATTGTTCCAGGGGCGAGAGAAGCCTATGGTGATTTTCCAGTTATGCGACTCTTCGTCGAACACCACCTCTTCTAAACCAACGAAGGTGATTTCCTCGCCATCGAATAACTCTGAGATGTAGTCTTTCGCCGTTCTCACCGCTTCTTTTACGTCCATGAGACCCTCCAGTCCCATTTTATCACATACGATTCTACAGCGCGCCATGCAAACCAAGAAGGGCAGCACCATGCAGGTACTGCCCTTCTTCTGCGTTCGGTAGCTTGGAGCTAGCTGCCGAGGTTGGTCGCCGTGGAGGCCGTGGGGGCCGCCCTCTCCTGGGTGCGGCTGATGCCGATGCGCCGCGCCAGGATGACCTTGGCGATGTTGGTGCTGCCGCCGGCGTGGCGCTGGCCCGCCGTGGAGCGCTGGTTCACCTCGTGCATCCCGCCCTCAGGAGCGTTGGGCTCCTTGGTGTTGAGGAAGGCGTACAGCCCCATGACGTCCCGGAACCTTCGGGAATTCCGCAGGTCGGACTCCCGGCTGTGGACGTTGGTGTAGTTGTTCTCCCCCCTCATCTCCATGCGGTTCTGGTACATCCAGTAGGTATGCCGCTGGAACAGGTTCTGGACGTGGGCGTCGATTACGGCGTCCATGGTGTTCTGCTGGACTACGGGATCGCAACCCAGCTTCCCGCCGTCGTGATCCGTCTCCTTGACGTAGTTAACGAAGCTGTCCACGTTGTCGTCCCTGGGGAACGCCCGGCCGCGGCCGCCGTGCTCGGCCTCCAGGAGCGTCTGCATAACCTGCCACCCCTGGTGGTCTCCGCCGATCATGTGGTCAGCGGGCACTCGCACGTTGTCCATGAAGATGGCCTTCTGCCCCGGTCCCGGGCTGCGGCCAGAAGAGGGAAGCAGGTCCATCGCCCGGATCTCCAGGCCCGGAACGTTGTTCGGGACCATGAAGAAACCGAGGTTTCGGTGGCGAGGAGCCTCCGGGTCGGTCATCATCACGCCGGGGTAGTAGTCTTCGTCGCCCCAGCAGCTGATGAAGACGTTCTGGCCCGTGAGCAGCCAGTCGTCGCCGTCGCGGACGGCCCTGCCCTGGACGTTTGCCAGGTCGGCGCCGCCCTGGGGCTCGGTCAGCCTCTGGTGGGTCTTCTTCTCACCCTTCATGAAGGGAACGAGGAACTTCTGCTTCTGCTCCTCGGTGCCCCACACCATGATGCTGCCGAAGGAGTAGGTGTTGCCATAGGAGCGGGGCGCCCTGGCCCTGGCGAACTCCTCGTCCAGAATGGTCTCGTGGTCGGCGGAAAGCCCGCCGCCGCCGTACTCCTTGGGATAGGTGGGGTACAGCCATCCCTTTCTGCCCAACTCCAGGTGCTTCTCCGCCCAGAAGGTCCGCATCTCCTGAGTGGTGTCGTTGGCGTCTATGGGTATCTTCATCTCTTCGGGAGTGTTGGCCTCGAGCCAAGCGCGAACCTCCTTCCGAAACGTCTCCTGTTCCTCCGTATAGGGCAGCGAAAAGTCCATGTCAACCTCCTT
Source organism: Dehalococcoidia bacterium (assembly GCA_034421015.1). Lineage (GTDB taxonomy): Bacteria > Chloroflexota > Dehalococcoidia > Lucifugimonadales > UBA2985 > DAOUJW01. The sequence goes on along the minus strand of DAOUKT010000003.1, from coordinate 23,155 downwards.
TTCTGCGAATACTCTCCACCTGTTCTTTCTTCTCCACCCTGAGAGCATCTGCCCCGTAGTATATCACTTAATTGAACAAACACAAGCGCGGAAACCTCTATTTTGACGACAATCCACCGACGGGCGCGCTCGCGGCCATCGGGATACGCTTGCGAGTCCCAGTTTAGCGCATCAGCTGAACAACGATGTAGGCACGCGCGGCATTGTGACTGCCCGACGTTTGGGTTACTATATCTGTATGCGCAGAGCAGCCCTGCTACTGGTGATAAGCGCCATCGCGATCGCGACGGCGGTCGCGTGCGGCTCCGAGGAACCCACGCCAACCACTATCCCGACCGCGACCACTGCGCCAACGGCGACGCCCGCTCCATTGCCGGTTTCCGGCGAAACTCCCGCGGCCACCGTAACCCGGGCTCCCGCCTCTACGCCCGAACCGGATATGCAGCCCAGCGCAGAAGTAGGCGACGCGGCGCCCGGCTTCACCCTGCCCTCAGCCTCCGGCACGGACGTGTCCCTGGAGTCCTACCGTGGCGACAGGAACGTTGTCCTGGTCTACTACAGAGGCTCCTTCTGAGGATTCTGCCACGATCAGCTCGTTGAGCTGACAGAGGCCCACGAGGACATCAGGGCGCTCAACGCAGAGGTCCTGGCCGTCAGCGTCAACGACCTCCTGGACGCCGTCACCGTGGTGCAAGAGTGGCAGGTCACCTTCCCAGTCCTGTACGACACTTCAACGGAGGTGACGCAGTCCTACCAGGTGTACAACCTCCTGGACGATGACCTCGCAGCCCCCTCCGTGTTCATCATCGACACCGAGGGGACTATCAGGTGGAAGTACATTGGCGACAGAGCCGGCGACCGGCCGGAGCTGTCCACCGTCAAGGAGCAGCTGGCCGGATTGCAGTCGGTCGAGATGGTCACCACGCCGGAGCCGGCGGCCACTCCGACGCCTGACCTTGTGGTAGGCACAGACGTTGGAGACCTGGCGCCCGGCTTCACGCTGCCGTCCACCGCCGGGATGGACCAGTCCCTGGAGTCCTACAGGGGCGAAAAGAACGTAGTTTTGGCCTTCTACCGGGCCTTCTGGTGAACCCACTGCCGGGACCAGCTCGTTGAGCTGACAAGGAACTACGACACAATAGAGGCGCTGGACGCCGAGGTCCTCGCGATAAGCGTGGATGACCTGGAGGCTGCCTCCAAGGTGGTTGAGCAGTTGGGATTCCCCTTCCCCATCCTGTACGACCCCTCGACTGTCGTGACCCAGTCCTACGAGGTCTTTGACCTTCTGGACGACGGCCTCGGTACACCTTCAACCTTCATTGTAGACAAGCAGGGAGTCATAACGTGGAAGTACGTTGCCGGAGCCATTGGCGACATGCCTCCCTTCTCGGAGATTCAGGCCCAGCTATCGGCGCTGTCTACACACGTCTCTCTTCCTACCGCTGATGTAATGCCCACACCAACACCTACTTTAGCGCCGCCAACGGCACTTCCGATACCGACTGCACCTCCTACTCCTACTCCTACTCCAACGCCACCACCCACGCCTACCGTCGCTCCGACGCCCACACCTACCCCGACGCCCGCCCCTACGGTGGGCACCGCCGTAGGAGAGCTCGCCCCGGGCTTCACGCTGCCGTCCTCGGAAGGCGTGGACATCGCCCTGGAGTCCTTCAGGGGTGACAAGCAGGTGGTCGTGGTCTTCTATAGAGCTTTCTGGTGAACATTCTGCCGCTCTCAGCTCGTTGAGCTGACAAGCAGATACAGCGACATAACCGCCCTCAACGCTGAAGTGGCTGCCGTCAGCGTTGACGACCTTAGTGGGGCCTCAGGAGTTGTGGAGCAGCTTGGCATCCCTTTCCCTGTACTGTATGACACCTCGACCCAGGTGCCCCGGACGTACGGAGTTTTCAACCTCCTCGGCGACGGCCTCGCAGCGCCGGCGACATTCATTGTGAACACCGACGGCGTGATTACATGGAAGTACGTCGCCAGTCAGAACTACGATCACGCTTCAGTCTCCAGCATCCTGGGACAGCTGAGCAGCTAGACGGCTTCGCCTAGCCCCTTCGCCGCCCCTTCCATGCCCCATGCCGTTGGCGTATCATTGGCTCATTCATCACGGCAGTGAGGTGCCATGGCAAGTCCCGACAGGTTAGCGCAGAGTCTGATAGGCAAGCGGTTCTTCTACGGCTGGATCATTGTCCTCATAACCTTCAGCACCGCTATGACCACGGCCGGCATCAGCGGCTACGGCCTCTCCTTCTTCATTGTCCCCATGAGCGAGGACCTGGGCATCTCCCGAACGGAGTTCTCGGCCATCGCCGTCTTTCGCGTAGCCCTGCTCCCGCTCCTGCCATTCCTGGGCCTGCTGGTAGACAGGAAACACGGCCCCAGAATCCTGATAACCGTAGGCAGCATCCTCTCCGGGATTGTGCTCATGTCCACGTCCCTGGTGCAGGAGCTGTGGCACTTCTACCTCCTGTACGGCGTGATATTCGGCCTGGCGATGTTCACAATGGGCGGTCAGCTGGTGGGACCGGCCGTAATCTCCAAGTGGTTCATCAGGAAACGCGGCAGGGCAATGGCGATAGGGACAATGGGCATATCCACCGGCGGCTTCATCATAGCGCCGATGGCGGGCTGGTTCGTGGGCGAGTTCGGGTGGCGGACGGCCTGGGTGCTGCTCGGCATGTTCCTGATGCTGGCGATCACGCCGATGGCCGCCCTATTCATGCGACGCCAGCCGGAGGACATCGGCCTCCTGCCGGACGGGGACTCGCCAGATAAAGCAGGTGGCGGAGCCGGCGGCCCGGGAGGCCAGGGCGCGACCGAGTACCCCTGGACAGTCAAGGAGGCCTTCAGAACGCGGACGCTGTGGATAATGCTCCTGGTCCAGTCCTTCGGCAGCATGGGGCTGATGCCCGTCATCTTCCACCAGGTGGCATATTTCCAGGACAAGGGCTTCAACCTTGCTACGGCTACGGCAGTGGCGGCGACGGTGGCCTTCTTCGCCATTCTCGCAAAGCCCATCTGGGGGCTTACTTCGGAGCGCATCCACATCCGATGGGTCATCCCAATGTGCGTCATACCTGCCGGCTTCTCGCTCTACTCCCTCATCATCGCCGAGAGCCTCACCATGCTCTACGTGTACGCGGTGTTCTTCGGCCTCACAATGGGGGGATGGCCCACCATCAACAACCTGGCCTGGGCGTCCTACTTCGGGCGCCAGCACCAGGGAGCCATCCGGGGGTTCGTGACCCCAATAGGCAATGTGGTCGGCGCCTCCAGCCCCTTACTGGGCGGCTTCATCTGGGACCGCTACGGGACCTACGACCTCGCGTTTGTGGTCTACGGGACCGCGTGGATTCTGTGCGGCCTCCTGATGCTCACGGCCGCGCCCCCCAAGCCACCGGCGAAGGCCGGCGACAAGGGGCAGGAGCTTGCCTCCAGCGCCAGATAGCCACTGGCGGAATCTCCTAAGTTGCGTGCTATAATGACCGCCAAGTCACTTTGAGGAGAGAATCGTTATGAAGGCGGCAGTTTTCAACGCAGCGCACACCCCTTTGACCATTGAAGAGGTCAACATCGACAAGGTTATGCCAAGGGAGGTCGTGGTGCGCACAGCCGCCAGTGGCGTCTGCCACAGCGACCTCCACTATCTGGACGGCGTCTCCAATACGACACCCCCGGCCATACTGGGCCACGAGACTGCCGGCATTGTGGAAGCGGTTGGCGACCAAGTCACCTACCTCAAGCCGGGCGACCACGTTATAGGGTGCCTGTCCGTCTTCTGCGGGACCTGCCACCAGTGCCTGACGGGCCATCCCAACCGGTGCTCCCAGCGACCCCGCCGCACGGAGTCGGACCCGCCGCGCCTCAGCTACGCCGGAAGCGGGACGCCCATCAACCAGGTCTTCAACCTGTCCAGCTTCGCAGAGCGGATGCTGGTCCACGAGAACGCCCTGGTCAAGATAGACGACGATATGCCGCTGGACTGCGCAGCCCTCATCGGCTGCGGCGTAATAACGGGAGTGGGGGCCGTCATCAACACGGCCAAGATCGAACCCGGAACCACCGTCGCCGTCTTTGGGCTGGGGGGCGTCGGCCTCTCGGCCGTCCAGGGCGCGCGCATCGCCGGAGCCCGGCAGATCATCGCCGTAGACGTAGTGGAGCCGAAGCTCAAGTACGCCCTGGATGTGGGCGCGACCCACGTAGTTGACGCCTCGTCACAGGACCCGGTGGAGACTATCCAGAACATGACGGGCGGCGGAGTGGACTACTCCTTCGAAGCCATTGGATCCAAGACCGCCGCCGAGCAGTGCTTCTACTCCCTGACGCCTGGCGGCACCGCAACGGTCATCGGCATAATCCCCCAGGGCCAGAAGGTGGAAATCGAGGGGCGGATGTTCCTCAGCGAGCGGAAGATACAGGGCAGCGGCATGGGTTCCAACCGGTTCCGCACGGACATGCCGCGGCTTATCGACTTCTACCGCCAGGGCCGCCTGCTGCTGGACGAGATGATCACCCGCCGCGGCCGGCTGGAGGACGTGAACGAGGCGTTTCGCGCGATGAAGGCCGGGGAGGTTGCCCGCACCGTCCTGATGTTTGACTAGGGACTGACCCTGGCTCTATAGTATGCCCCACTCTCTGCAACGAGAAATCTGAGAGACCCTAAAGGCCGGGAACAACGGGACGGTCGACTGCCGTTTCGCTGCTCCCTGACGACGTGCGAATTATGACTGTCACATCTGACAACGACTACGCCATTGCCGTTGAAGGCCTGGTCCGCCACTTTGGCGAGGTCAGGGCAGTCAACGGCGTAGACCTCAACGTGCACAAGGGGGAGATATTCGGGTTCCTGGGACCCAACGGCGCGGGCAAGACCACGGTCATCAGGATGCTCATCACCCTCCTTGCGCCCACGGCGGGACGCATAAAGGTTGCGGGATATGATGCCGTGAACCAGCCGAACGAGGTGCGGCTGCGCATAGGCGCGGCCCTTCAGGACGCCGCCCTGGACGCCAAGCAGACGGGCCGGGAGCTCCTTCGGCTGCAGGGCCAGCTTTACGGACTCCCCCGCAGGCAGGTGCAGCAGCGCATAGCCGACCTCTCCAACCTTGTGGACATCGGGGCTGCGATGGACCGGCTGATAGGAACCTACTCCGGCGGCATGAAGCGCCGCCTGGACCTGGCGGCCGCCCTGATCCACAACCCGGAGGTGCTCTTCCTGGATGAGCCGACCACCGGACTCGACCCCGCCAGCCGCTCCCGCGTCTGGCAGGAGGTGCGGGACATCAACTCGAAGCTGGGCGTCACCATCTTCCTGACAACCCAGTACCTGGAGGAGGCCGACGCCCTGGCGCACAGGGTCGGCATCATAAATCGCGGGGAGCTGGCCGCCCAGGGAACCCCGTCGGAGCTGAAGAGGGCTCGCGGGTCCGACCTGATCATTGCCAAGGTGGATGGGGACGTGGACGCCGCCGTTGAAGCGGTCAAAGGCACCGGACGCGTGAACAGAGTCGAGGTGCACGGCAACGAGCTCACGGCGAGCGTCGCCAACGGCGCGGCGCTGGTCAGCGCAGTGGCCCTGGCCCTCGACCACAGCGGCATCGGCGTCCAGGAGCTGACCCTGCGCACCCCCACCCTGGACGACGTGTTTCTGCAGGTGACCGGCGAGCGGCTGCAGGGCGACGCCGGCGACTGGCAACAGCCGGAAGAGGACGACACAGCCGCGCCCTGATGCGCCTGCCTGCCCTGAGCGCCTTCTAGCCAGGCCGTCAAAAACAGCGTCAAACCATTACAAAGGAGTCTGCATTGGCATCCCAAGCAACCACAATCGCACTGGTCCGGGCCCGCAGGGCGGGATTCCTGCGGGACATAATCTCCGTCGCTGAGCGGGCCACACGCTCAGTGGCCAGAGACCCGGAGATAACCATATCGGCGCTTGTCATACCACCCTTCTTCTTCTTCCTGAACATCGGCGCGCTTGCCGATTTCGCAGAGCAGATCCCCGGCCTGGACTACAAGGCCTTCCAGCTGCCGGTTGCAGTGCTGTTCGCCGTGACCGGGATCTCCCGCGCGACGACGGTAGTCTTGGACATTCAGAGCGGATACTTCGACCGGCTGGTCATATCGCCGGTGAACCGCCTGGCGCTCCTGATAGGGCTGATGCTGGCCGACTTTGTGCTGGTGGTTGCGCTCACAATTCCCACCGTCATAATGGGCTACGCCGTGGGGATACGATTCGAGACGGGCGTGCTTGGCATTCTTGCGTTCATGTTCATGGGCGGTCTATGGGGTCTCATATTTGCCGGGTTTCCGTACGCAATTGCCCTGAAGACCGGAAACATCGCCGCCGTCAACCTGACCTTCCTTCTGTTCTTCCCGTTCCTGTTCATGACAACCCTGTTCCTGCCCCAGGAGGCGATGACGGACTGGCTGGCGACTGTGGCCGACTACAACCCTGTCACCTACCTTCTGGAGGCGCTGAGGTCGCTGATCACCGTCGGATGGGAGCCGGAGGTGCTGCTGAGGGGCATCGGAGCGGTGCTGCTGGTAGGCGTAGTCAGCATGGGACTTGCCTTCATGGCGCTCAAAGGCCGGGCCACGCGACACTAGCAGCTCCTACGTCGGAAGGGTTCTCTCGTCGATGGCGCCGCCCAAGCTCGATCGTGAGAAGTCACCAGCCTGCAGGTTTCGTGATGACACCGACTGAGTCCGCGAGAGTCTCCGGGAACTGACTCGCCCTCAAGTGGCTTTTCCAGAGGCGTCTTACGTATGTTGCAGCCATCGCCAGGTCTCTGGAGCTTGGGTGTCTAGGGTCTGGATTGACCAGGGTTACTCGATGGCCCAGGAAATCTCGCACGTATCTCATCGCTCCGGCGAAATCCGCGTCGTTGGACACAACTACCGCCTGCTGATATTCGCCGTTGAAACCGTCTACGAGAAGCTGAGTAGCCAAGTTTACGTCCGAACCCTTCTCCTCTGAGTCCCTTACCTGCACGTATGTGGGAAGGCCAGGCACTGGCTGAGCCAGTGGTCGGCGCTTGACGCCTGACCGGAAGTTTCCGTAGTAGATGGCAACATCCGGCTGGGTAGCAAGTGCTCTGAGGTAGGCCTGTTGTCTTTGAGGTTGGCTTGGATCGTCAGGACGAGCTTCAAGGAGGGCGGTGAAATAGCAGATACGGTTAATGGTATCCCCGGGAAACAGGACTACAGCCAGTTTACTCAGATCCAGCCATTTGAACGGTGTTCCGCGCAGGGCGCGGTAGTAGAGATTGAACCCATCAATATAGAGATTAGTGATCAACCGTTGCTCACTCACAAAGACAGAGACCACCTCAAAAGGTGGTCTCGACCCTAACGCCGAGGCGATAGGGGTTGTAAACTGACAGTATCACAAGCGCTCGCGACTGTCAATTTCCGCGCATAAGCTACCTTGAGTACTGGTGGTAACCACGTCAACGCGCTGCCTGGTCAACAGCCCAGCTTGCTAGCCAGGTCCCCGATGTCCGAGGCGTTTACGTCGAAATCCGGCTCGGGCGTCGTGTCCACGTCGATGTCCGGGCCGAACTCACGGGGCCTGGCGACAAAGGCAGCCCTGAGGCCCACCTCCTGCGCCGACCTCAGATCTCTCTTGTGGGCTGCCACCATCATGACCTCCTCCGGCCGCAGGCCCAGGAGGTCGGCAGCGCCCAGGTAAGTCTCCGGGTCCGGCTTGTAGCGCCTCATCAGCTCAGCCGAGAGGATGCAGTCCCAAGGCAAGGCTGCGTGCTTGGCCATGTTGGTGAGCAGGGCCACGTTGCCATTGGACAGGGTGGCAACAACGTAGCGCTCGCGCAGGCGGCTCAGGCCGGCCACGGAGTCCGGCCAGGGCGCGAGCCTGTGCCACGCCCGGTTCAAGTGGTCCTTCTCATTCTCGCTGAGGACTGTGATGCCAAACTCCTCCAGCAGGCCGTCCAGTATCTTGCGATGCAGAACGTCAATCTTGGTCCAGGGCAGCTCACCGCTCCGTACCCGGGCCATTGCGGGGGCATAACCGCCCCGCCACCTGTCGGCGAACGCGGCCCAGTCCACTTCGATGCCCTTTGCCCTGCCAAGCTGCTGGCACTCGCGGATGACGCTGCCGCGCCAGTCCACCACGGTGCCAAACACGTCAAAGGTCAGGGCTTTGACTTCCGTGAGGTTCACCGGCCCAGCCTCCTACGCCAAGGTAGCTTCCACGCTCAGATCAACGTTGCCCTTCAGGGCCTGGGATATGGGGCAGCCGTCCTTGGCGGCCTCCGCCGCAGCTTTGAACGCCGCCTCATCGACGCCGGGGACATCTCCGCGCACGGTCAGGGCGCTGGAGGCGACCCTGGGGCCACCGGCGCCCAGCTCAAAGGTCACCGTCGCGCTCACCTCCAGCCTGGTGGGAGGCGTGCCTGCCCCGGCCAGACCATAGGACAGCGCCATGCAGTAGCAGGCGGCGTGTGCCGAGGCCACCAGCTCCTCAGGGCTAGTCTTGCCGCCTGCCGCCTCCGTCCTGGACACCCACGTTACCGGCAGGTCCGTGAAAGCGCCGCTGCTGACAGCGCTCACCACTCCGCTGCCGGAAACCAGGTCGCCGTTCCATACCGCCTCAGATCTACGAGTCGTAGTCATGGTTGCCTCCTGTATAGCAATTTATAGCAATTGTTCACTGCAAGGTATTCCAAGCGAACACCATGTTATCACGGGACACCGCCTGGGTGACAGGACGGCCGCGTGCCGGACTCAGGGCGTATCCGAGCGGGATGGGTCGTCGGAGGGCAGGGCGGCCGGGGGCGAGTCGGCGTATCGGGACGTCGACACCGCCTCCTCGATGGCCTGGAGCTGCGGAAACCTGTCCTCATCGTCATGCACAAGCTGGGCGAACCTTCGCCCTTGGGGAACAACCCGGTTGTCAAAGGAGCCAATGGACCTGTTGAAGGCGTCCACGGCAGACTTCAGCTCCCGGCCCACGCCCTGGTAGTGGTTGATGAAGGTCTGCATGCGCTGGTGCATCTCCTCCCCCGCCTGGCGAATGGCCTCCGCATTCTCCGCGATGCGGTGCCGCTGCCAGCCGTTGGCCACGGCCCACAGGAGGGAGACCAGCGAGGCCGGGGTAGCGATTGCCACCCTCCTGCTCATGGCGTACTCGACGAGGTTGGGGTTGGCGCTCAGTGCCGCCGCCAGGAACTGGTCGCCGGGCACGAACATGACCACGAAGTCCAGCGATCCCTCCACCTGCGCGCCGTAGTTCTTCCCGGCCAGGTCGTCCACCTGGGACCGCAGGGCCCGGGCGTGGCGCATCATTGCCTCGCTCTGCCCGGCTTCGTCCTCCGACTCATAAGCCTCCATGTACGCCGCCGTAGACGCCTTGGCGTCGACCACCACTGCGCGTCTCTCTGGCAGCCGGACGGTCAGGTCGGGCCGCTCGCCGGAGCCGGGGATGGCGGCCTGCTCCATGAAGTCGCAATGCTCGGTCATCCCCGCCAGCTCCACGACTCTGCGCAGCTGCACCTCGCCCCAGCTGCCAATCTGGCGGTTGTTGGTGAGGGCGCTGGAGAGCTTTCCGGTCTCGGCGGCGAGGTTCCGGCTCTGTTGGATTAGGGACTCAATCTGCGGGTTGAGCTTCTCGTAGTTCTGGGTCAAGGGCTTCACCAGCGCCTCAAACTGCTCGTGACGCTGCTTGAAGTCCCCCTTGGCAGACTCCAGGGTCTTCCCCAGGTTCTCGTTGGCGACGGTCATGAACATATCGGTGTTGTTCTGCAGGGCGCGACTGGCCGTGGCCTGGAAGGCCTCGCTCAGCTGCTCCTTTGCCGACTGCAGTATCTTGTCGGCGTTGTCCCTCTGCTCAAGCTGACCCCGAAGGCCTGCCACCGTCTCCCGGTGGTCCGCGTCCTGCTCGACCAGTTGTCCCCTGGCCCGAGACCCCTGCACGAACCAGCACGCCGCTCCCCCTACCGCTAGACCCAATACCAGCGCAGCTATCAGCTCCATAGGGCGACCCTCCTGTTCAAGCAGTTGTTGACTTCTTCCACAGGTCTACAGGATAGCACGGGCGTGCGGCTGAGCGCTACTTCCAGGCTGTGAGGAGGGATGGTCAGCCCACGAGCGTTCAGGGAATGGGATTGCCGTAGTACCACTTGTGGATGATCTCCTCCGCAACGGCCGCGGCCTTCGGTGGGGCGTCGTCCACGAAGGCTGCCCTCACGTAGCACAGGCCCCGCTCCAGTCCGGTGCACTCGCTGTGCTCTTCGGCCTCCAGCTTCAGATAGAGGCTGCCGAATCCCTGCCGGAACGTTTCCGTCCCCAGCTCCTGATACAGTTCCATAAAGAGACCAAGGCCAAGGGTGTACATACAACCAGACCAGTATATGGTTTCACTGGCGCTAACGGAGTCAACAGTGGTCAGATCAAATGCAAGTCGTTCCAGGTCGCCAATGTTGCCCGCCAGGGAGCAGGAAGCCTCAAACGGAATGAGCGCTCTGCCGGACATTTTGATTTGGGTGATTTCACGGATAAGTTCCGCACCACCTTCCGAAATCCAGACATTGCCATAAGACCAGTAGATGTGGGCGATCTCGTGGGCAAGTACACCGGAACCCTCTACCAGCGATGGGTCTACGGTGATTATTCCGCGGGAGCTTCCCTGCCCACCAAACCTCGAAGCTTCTGCCACCAGCAGGGCGGCGTACTGCCTTGGAAATGGTACGCCCATTATCTCCTCTTGGATCCTGACAATTCTCTCAAACAAATCAAGATGGCCTGCCGCTCCGGCCTCGACGCTCACGACCGCCAGTATCACGTCACCCGCCAGCGGAAGGGAGACGACGCGCTTTTCCACAGTCGTAAGCTCCGGGTCCAGAAGGACATCCAGCAGCTCCGGGCGCTCCCGAGCCACCATGCTCAGCACGGAAACGACCACTGCCTTGTCATCAGTGATTCCGTCCTGAAGAAAAGGATGGGTTAGAGTCTGATGCAAGTGGACGCCGTCTTCCTCAAAATACAGAGCATTGAGAGAGTCCATTGCCACTGCATCCACACGATCCACGGATTCAAGGAACGGCATAGCCAAGAGACCCAACACCACTGTTTCCGCACGGTCGGTAGGCAAAACGCTGGACAACACCAAGAGATGACCAATGGTGGACGACTCGTTTTCATTCAGGCCGTCCTGCACCCATGGCTTCTCCATCAAAACCAGAAATATCTGACTGGATTGCAGCGCAGCAAATTGCAAATGAATCAGTCCATTGTCCTCAGCGGGGCTTATACCGTCACTCACCCAGGACAACGCGTTGATGGCCGATGCCGCCTCAGGGTCTCGAATCTCAAGCGACACTCCGTTCAACACAGCTACTTGGCCATCCTCTATTCCACCCTTGAGTTCCGGATGGGACAGGAGCGTTTCGACGGCATTCGGATCATACCTTGCCAGCTCAACAACTATCTCAAGCATCCAGTCGTCGTCTCTTTCTATAGTTTCCAGGAATGGCATTCCCAATAGCTTCAGGGCATGTTCACTGCCGCGGGCTGCAATACCAACTATCCCGTCCACCACTTCATTTTCCGATTGGTTCAGGCTGTCCTGCATCCAAGGCTTGCTCACCAACGCCGTAAACACGTCCCGTGACTGCGCCGCCAGGTTGATGAGGTCCAACACCACGCCTTGCTCGTACTCGGCTGGGTCAGGATTGGCAAGACTCACGTTTTCGTATGCGGGTTTGCCTATGCCATTCTGGACCCAGGCCAAGGCCTCAATCTGATCGGCGGCCTCCGCATCCCTCCTCCTCAGGTCAAGAAGAGCGACCGCGACTCCCGGATTCTCTTCCGGGCCTCCACTCAGCACATTGTGGGACAGCAAATGCCTGAGTTGTCTCGAATCAGATGCGGCCAAGTCGGCCAGAAGCCTCAGCGCCTCAAAGCCGGCGTGATCAAGGGTCTTGAGAAACGGCATGTCCAAAATCATTAGGGCCGCCCCCTCGTCCGATTCGCTTATTGAGACTATGGAGTCAAGGGCATCCCCATGGGCCCAGCTATCAGGATCCGGTGGCAGCCAGTTCAGTTCTCTTTCGAGCAGCGCATGGAACACCTGCTGAGAAACCAACGCCAGATCCGCCAAGTGCATAACAGACCAGATTTCGAAGCCCTGCATCCCGTCCTGCACCCAGGGCAATGCCTCAATCGACTCTGCCGATTCCCGGTCTTTAGATTCCAGGTACAACAACGGAATGGGCCTTCTCTCGGTGTCCACGGAGTCAACGGACAATTCCGGATGCTCAAGCAACTGCCTGAGTCCCTCCGGGTCAGAGGTGAGGAGATCAAGGAAATATTCAAGCAGGCCAGGGTCCTCGAGCTCAATGGTATCCAGAAAACCCAGTTCGAAGACCCTAATTGTTACTTCATGATCATACCTCAGCATTTGAGCGAGGTGTCGGATGACGGCCGGCTCAGAGTAGTGAGGGTCATCGCCGGTGGCGTCCAGCCACGGCTTCAGCATCAACCTCTCAAGAGCGTCCGGAGATGAATGTGCGATTGACCTCAAGTACTCAACAGAACCGTTCTCCAACTCCGAAACGCCGTCCTGCACCCATGACAAATCTTCGATGGCCGAGAGCGCCTCTTCAATTCGAGCAAGTATTGGATCTGGGGTGGGAGTCGCAGTTGGGAGCGGTGTCGGCGTTGGTGTAGAGGTAGCGGTAGGTGGCGGGATGGGAGTTGGTGTAGGTAAGGGTTTGGGCACATCCGTCGCAGTGGGCGCCAGCGCGTCGGAGGAGATAGTTGCGGGTATCTCCGTGTCCATAGGAATTGGAGTTAACGTTGGCGCCGGCGCGGAGGCAACAGTAGGGGTCGGCCTTGGGGCCAGAGTGGGGACTGAAGTTGAAGCAGGTTCAGGAACCGTCGTGGAATCAGGCGTTGAGGTGCAGCCGAGTACCAAGGCCAAGACCAGAACCAAAAGCGTTCCTACGGCCAGCTTATTCATGAGTACCCCTCTTCCTGCAAGCGAAAACCAATGGGTTTTGCAATTGTTTCCAAGCATACTCCATTTGCCTGGCGATTGCGTCACGTCCAGCCCACTCCCGGTGCGCCGCGCGCCGCCACTGCAACCACCCGCCTCACGCTTTGAGCCGCCCGCAGGGGTGGTCTATAATGGAGTCTCTACTCCTTCACCAGGAAAACGCTCCATGCCCAACCCAACAATCATCACCGGCGGGCCCGGCAGCGGGAAGACGGACGCCGTCATAGCAAGGCTGACGGCCCTCTACAACGCCGACCCCTTCGCCGAAGCCGTTGTGCTGACGCCCACGCTGCGCCACGGCGACCAGTTCCGCCGGCGGCTGGTTGCCAGCTGCGGAGTTGCCCTCCGCCTGCGCGTGTCCACCATCGGGCAGTTCAGCCGCCACCTGGCTTCCGATGCCAGCATTCCATCGGCGGCGGTGGCCGAGGAGCTTCTGGCGCGGACGATACGGCGTGAGATCCGCAGCGGGCCCGCGGCCTATTTCGAGCCAATTGCTTCATCCCGGGGCCTTGTGGGGCTTCTGGGAGCCGCAATCCGCGACTTGCTGGCCGAGGGCATCGAGCCGCAAGCCTTCTCGGAGGCCGCGGGCAGGACCGGCTCAAGCAGCCTGGCGGCTCTCGCGGCCATCCACGCGGCATACGTCGCCGAGCTTTCCGAGAGGCAGTGGGCGCACCCCTCGCAGGCTGCAGAGGTGGCGGCGGACGCTGTGGATGTGGGCGCGGCCCTGCCGCCCGTAGTCCTGGTGGACGGGTTCCAGCTGTTTCGCGGCACGGAGCTGAAGCTTCTGAGGGCCCTGGCTGAGGGGAGTGAGCTGTACATCACCTTTGACCCGGACGCGGGTCATCGGTCCAGGCACGACTACGCCAGGCTCGTCAACCTCTTCCCCAATGCCAACCTGGAACGCCTGGAAGACGCTCCACCGAACACTCCGACTGTGGTCGCGGGCAGCGCAGCCGACCGCGAAGGCCAGATGCGCGCCATCGCCCGCCAGATCAAGCAGCGCCTGACGGACAACCCGTCGCTGCGCCCGTCCGACTTCGCTGTCACTTTTCGCCAGGTATCGCCTCACCTCAGCCTGGCCCGGCAGGTCTTCGCCGAGTACGACCTGCCCCTTGACCCAGCCGCCGGCGAACGCCTCAGCAGCCGTCCCCTGGGAGCGTGGCTCCGACGCCTGCTGCGCCTGGCCCAGGACGGCTGGCGCCTCCAGGATCTGGTTGGCGCGCTCTCCAGCGGGTTCGTCGATCTTGCGCGCTGGCAGATGTCCCGGGAGGACGTGACGCGATTCGCCCGGAGGGCCCGGAGGAATCACAACTGGGCGGGACTGGAAGCCCTGGAGCGGGCCTCGGAAGGCCTGATGAGCGAGGCCGACGAGGGCAGTACGCCCGACCACGCCCGCTATGATATGCGACGGGCCGCCGCCGGGATGAGGACAGCAATAGGCGAGCTGCGCGACCTGCTGGAGCAGCCCCCCGACACACCGGCCGGGCACGCTCGGAGGTTGGAGGAGGTCCTGTTTGGCAGCCAGCCCCTCGTCGACCCCGGATCGCGGCGTCTCAACGGAGTGGACTCGGAGCTTGAGACCCTTCGGGGCTATCTCCGGGAGATAGTCTCCGTACACGAGTTTCTCGGCGGCGAACCTGAGCCATTGGAGGCCTTCCTTCTCAGACTGGAGGCCAGGCTGGAGGCCCCGGCCGTCCTCATCGGCCAGCCGGGCGGCGTGTTCCTCGCTCCGATGCACACGCTCCACGGCCTGCGCTTCGACTTCGTGGCCGTGGGCGGGCTGGTGGAGGGCGAGTTCCCGGCCCCTCGCACGTCGACTTCCCTTCTCGACGGCGCGGCAATGGAGGCGCTGGGCCGCGCCGGCCTCGAGCTACCGCCGGATCCCCGCCTCTCGGAGGACGAGCTCTGGAACGCCGTGTCCAGCCGGGCGGAGGGCGAGATGGCGCTGTGGAAGACTCGCCTGGACGATAGGGGGCGTCCCGCGGCGGCTTCCTACTACCTGGACCGGGTCAAACCGGACTTGCGCCTCACGGCCGTCGAGCCGACGCCCGAGCAGACAGCCTCCCGCCGGGAGCTAGCCATCGCCTGCGCCCGGCAGTGGCCCGAAGGCGGCGTCCTTCGCCCCGCTAATCTCAACGCCTGGCACGTCGCAAGAAAGGCGTTCCACATCGAGCAGCGCAGGCGCTCCTTTGGTGACGCCGGTGAGTACGAGGGCGTCCTGCCCAGTGATCGCGTGCCCCGCCTCACCGGGCCGGACGCCGTGTGGAGCGCCAGCCGTCTTGAGTCCTATCGGACGTGCGCCTTCCAGTTCTTCAGCCGCTACGCCCTGCGCCTTCAGGAGGTGGATGAGGAGATGGACGAGGCGGACGCCGCCACGCGCGGCACGGTTGTCCACGAAATCCTTCAGGACGCCCTGGACCCTCTCATCAGCGAGGGACGGGCCCTCACTCAAGCGAACCTGGGCGAAGCCCTCTCGCGCCTTCGCTCCAATGGCAGGGAGATATGGGACCGGGCGCCGGCCGATATGGGCTTCGGGCGCGCCGCCCTGTGGCGGCTGGAGGCGGATGCGACCCTTCAGCAGATAGAGATGCTTCTGGAGACGGAGGCCGGGCTGAGCGAAGCCGCGGGCGTAACACGCATCCTTGGCGCCGAGAAGCAGGTGTTGGCCTCGCTGGACCTTGATCCACCCATGCGAGTCACCGCCGGAATCGACAGGCTGGACGAGGGCAGCGGCGTTGTCGTCATCGTGGACTACAAGTCCGGCCGCCAGATACGGAGGGCCGAGGTGGCCGACGGCCGACGCCTGCAGCTTCAGCTTTACGGGTACCTGGGCCGGAAGGAGACCGGGGCCGGCAGGATCATCGCCCGTTACGCCTGGCTGGACCCCGGCATACGCCAGTGGAACATCGACTCCTCCAAGCCGGAGGACGCTGCAATCCTGGAGAACGTGGTCACTGTCGCGGGAGAGGTGCGCAACTCCGTGGAGTCGGGCGATTTCAGGGTGTTTCCCCAAGTGGACATCTGCCCCGCATACTGCGCCTTCAAGCACGCCTGCAGGGTAAACCAGTTCAGCAGGGACAAGAGATGGCGCTGACGGCCGAACAGGAGCAAATCGTCAACCACCGCGGCAGCGACATCCTCGTCACCGCGGGCGCGGGCAGCGGCAAGACCCACGTCCTTGTAGAGCGCTACCTGGCCCTGCTTGACGAGTGCCGCATACCGGAGATTGCCGCCGTCACCTTCACCGACGCCGCGGCCACGGAGATGCGGGAGCGTGTGAGACGCCAGGTGCAGGAGAAGCCGGACCTGCACGACCACCGGAGGGACCTGGACGAGGCCGTAATCGGCACGTTCCACTCCCTGTGCCTTCGTATTCTCAGGGAGCATCCTGTGGAGTCGGCCCTGGACCCGGCGGCGGGCGTCCTCAGCGAGGACGAAGCGGAGCTTGAGCTGATGGAGGCGTGCGCCGACGCGCTGGAGGAGGCCGCGGAGGCGGACGACCAACGCTCGAAGGCTCTGCTGGAGATTGGAGTCTACGCAGCAGCGGTCAACCTGCCGCGGATGGTGAGACGGCGCAACGAAGTGGAGGAGTCGTACGCGGCGTTGAACGGCGACGGCGACCGGGCCGCTCGCATCCGCAGGCTGATGGAGGAGGGCGCTCAAGGGGCGGTGGAAGAGGTCCGACCGGAGCTGGTTGAGCTGTCCTCCTGGCTGAGGGATGCCCACACCGGCGGGGATGACCCCCTTTCCGGCAGTTTGAAGAACGCCCTCGAAGCCCTGGGCGACCCGCGACAAGGCGACAGCGCCGACCTGCTGGAGAGAGCGATAGCAACAGGCGGGAGAATCAACCTCCAAGGCGGGACCGCCAGGAACTGGGCCTACGACGTAAGGGAAGTCAGGGACAGAATGCGCCGTATGCGGGCCATCGGCGAAGAGCTGGGAAAGCTGCCGCGGTGGAACGATCACGACGAGCTTGCCCTGGAGGTCCTGGACCGCCTGTACGATCTCTTCAGGGACGCCTGCGCCCGGTACGAGGCTCGCAAGAGAGAACTCGCGGCCCTGGACTACCTGGACCTGGAGATGAAGGCAATTGAGCTTCTAAGGTCGCACCCGGACATCGCCGCGGCCTACCGCTCAAGATTCCGGCACCTGATGGTTGACGAGCTCCAGGACGTGAACCCGCCCCAGATTGAGCTGCTCCGCCTTCTGTCGGGTCACGACGAACCCGCAACCGGCAGGCCGCGCCTCTTCCTGGTCGGCGATGTCAAGCAGGCAATCTACCGCTTCCGGGGAAGCGACGTGCGCGGCTTCACAAGGCTGCGGGAGGAGACCGAGGCCGGGGGCTCCATTCACGCCCTCAGCCGCTCCTTCCGCGCCCACAATCCCCTTGTCGAATGCCTGAACACGCTCTTTGAAGGCGTCTTCCAGGACCCACGCCGGGACTTTGAGGCGGCCATGCAGGCAATGGAGGGTCGAGGGACGGAATCGCCGGTAGCGCCCCACGTCGTGATCCAGACGGTCTCCAACGAGATGCCCGGCGGCGGAAAGGCAAGGGACGTCGAGAAGCGGAGGGTGGAGGCCGACGCTGTCGCCGCCGAGATCAAGTCGCTGCTGGACTCCGGCGCCCCGGTCTGGGAGAGAGACCCGGATGACCCCGAAAAGACCCGGCCCGCCGCGCCCTCGGACGTGGCGATTCTGCTGCGACGCCTAGCCAACGTCCACCTCTACGAGCAGGCCCTGGAGAGCCGCGGCGTTCCATACAGGACCGCCTCCGGGACGGGATACTTCACCCGGCAGGAGGTGGTGGACCTGACCAACCTCCTGGGCTGGCTGGCCGAGCCTGACGACGCCATCGCTCTGGTCGGGGCGCTGCGGTCTCCCCTGTTCATGATTGATGACGAGTCCCTGCTGGCGCTCCGCTCCGATCCCCGCCCCCTGGTGGACGCGCTTGGAGACCCGCCGTCCGGCGTGCGAGAGGAGACAACCCCCCTCTGCCGGCGCGCCGCGGAGGTCCTTGACGACCTGCGCAGCCGGGTCCCCTTCGACCCGCCGGACGCGCTGCTCGAACGCGCCCTTGACCTCACGGCGTACGAAGCGGCCTGGGCACCGATGCAGGGCGGCGACCAGATCCTGGGCAACATTCGGAAGTTCGTGGACATCGCCCGCACCCTGCAGGGACGCTCCCTGGACGAGTTCGTGGGCTACGTCCGGCAGCGCCGGGACGATCTGTCCGCTCGCGAGGGTCAGGCCATGCTGGACCAGTCGGACGCCGTGACCCTGCTGACCATTCACGGCGCAAAGGGCCTCCAGTTCCCCATTGTCTTTGTGCCGGAGGCGCACCTCACGCCCCCAAGCGACTACCCCGCCGTCCGCTGGAGGACCGACCACGGAATATCCGTCACCCTGGCGCGTGACATCGAGGACGGTGGAAGCCGCCCGCGCCCGGGATTCTACCAGTACCTCCTGGACCGGGACGAGGAGGAGGACGCCGCGGAGCACAAACGCCTCTTCTACGTGGCCGCGACAAGGGCGGCCGATGCGCTATACATCAGCGGCGACGATGACGCTAGTGACAAGAGCTGGCTCTCCTACACCAGGAGCGCCCTCGGCCCCAACCTGCCGGAGGGAGTCGAGGTGCGTCCCGCCATCCCCGCTGATACGACCGCCATCAGGCGAAGACCCGCGTCCGCGCCTGTGGAGGCTCCGCCTGAGGAGCGTGAGCAGGACTTTGAGCCGCCTCTGGTGGCCCGGCCGCGGGTGATACCCCTTCGCTCCAGCACTCCCGTCACGTCCATCCAGCCCCCGGCGGCGTCACGCTCGTTCACCGGGCACGGCGACGGCCTTGGCCTGGTCAGGGGCAGCCTGGCGCACAGGGCCATCCAGACGTGGTTCACCACGGGGGGGCGCCCCGAGCTGACCGGCATGGCGCGCAGGCTGGCAGACGACCTCAGCGAGCAGGCCATTGGCCGGGTGGCTGCAGAGGTGGATGCAATGCTGGACCTGCTGGACAGCAGCCCGCTTGCGGCCGCGCTGCGGGACAGTGATACCCGCGCCTACTTCGAGATGCCTTTCACCTGGGACTGGGACGGCGCTGCCGTACATGGGGCCATCGACCTGGTGTACCGGAATGGCGGCAGCTGGCGCATCATAGACTTCAAGACCGATGACCTCCGGGGCAGGCAGCCGGAAGAGGCCGCGGAACCCTACCTGCCTCAGTTGGCCCTCTACGCATCCGCCATCGAGCGCGCCACAGGTGAACGGCCGTCGGCGAGCCTGCTATTCCTGCGTACAGGCGACACGTACACGCCTTCCGACGCCGAACTGGACAGAGCGCTCAAAGCCACCCGCGCCCACATAGACGAAGGGCGCGTCGCTGAGACCCAGTCCTCGCCTGAGCTGGCGGACGAGCCGGAGGCCTACGGCGGCCTTAGGTAGCCGGCGTCCCCTCCTCGTACCAGCCGGAGGCGAATATCAGGCCATCGTGGAGAACGGCCCAAGTGTGCTTCTGACGGTCATCGCCGGTTGCCGGGTTGACCAGAACGTAGTCCACCCAGACGCCCTCCTCGGTTGCCGCCAGCAGGTCGTCGCCGTAGAAGCGACCGGCGGCGTCCACCCTCAGGCTTGGGTCCCTGCCAATGAACATCGGGTTGAAGTGAGCTATGGTGTAGCCGTCCTCATCGATGATGAACACGTACCACTGTTCATCCACGCTCTCCTCGGAGTTGTAGTATTCAATCGCCGCCTCCAGACCCAGAGTATCGTAGAGGATAATGGCCTGGTCGACGAACGACTGGGTATATGCCGGCGCGTCGTCTCTGCTCGGCCCCGGCTCATACCAGCCTGAGCCGAAGACTAAGTCATCGTAGCGGACCACCCAGGTGTGCTTGCTCTCCACCTCGCCTGTGGCGGGGTTGGTCAAGGTGTAGTCCGACCACTCCCCGTCCGCGTCTGCAGCGGCTGCAACTACCTCGCCGGCGGGATAGTCGTTGGGCCCAAGAATCTCCGACGCCGGCCTGTTCACCCAATCGGGATTGGCGGCGTGGGCGAGCATAATGTCGTTCTCGTCCGATATGAACACGTACCACTGGCCGTCTATGCTCTCCGCAGTGTTGTAGTAGTCCACCGTGGCGTCCAAGCCCATCTCATCGTACATTTCGATGGCCTGCTTCACCAGGATCTGCGTGTACTCGGCGGGCCGGTCCTTGGTCGGAGGCGGAGGCGGCACTTCAATCTCGCTGGTGCGCAGCCACACGTCCGCCGTGAGACCGGTGGGCAGATAGCGGATTTCTGGCTCGATCTCCTCTCCGTTTGCAGCCACAAATCCCAGCTCAACGCGGCCGTTCTCCAGGCGCCGCGAGCGAATGTTGCCGATAGGCCTCTCATCCACCTCCACGTCTCCGCTGAGGAGCCACGCGTCCACTGGGACGCCGTCCGAAATGAATCTGGTCGGCGGCAGCACCTGCTCTCCGTTTGCAAGCTCCACGCCGTGCTCTATGCGGCCATCGTCCCGGAGGCGCGCTATGATGCGCAGGTCCTGGGACTCTATTATCGGCTCAAGCTCAATTCTGGGCTCAGGCCCCGCCAGCAGGTCACCGATAGCAACGCTGCGGGACAGGGAGTGAAGGCGGAGGAATCGCGAGACCTCTCCGTCTACTCTCACGGCGCCGCAGATTGCGCTATCGTAAGCGGCCCCGAACACCGGCAAGGCCGTCCGAATCTCTGCGTCATTCGCCATCAGCTCTTCAAGGTCTTCACCAATGACAGACAGGTCATCGCCGCACCTTCCCTGGAACGCGAGTTCAGCCAGCATCGCACTCACGCCAGCGTCCTCCCAGCCCATCTCCGCGTCACGGGCCGCCTGGACAATCTCGCCCGCGGACACCAGCGGCGCAACTACATTCTCAGCATAGGCAAGCTGCGACTGAACTTCAAAAGCCTCCTCGAATGACAGCGCGCTTCGGTTCCCTGTGCGCTCCTGGAGGTCGCTCCAGGAGGCGGCCATCCCCGCATACCGGGCAGAGGCCATCTCGGCTGCGCCCAGAACGAGTGACTCGACGACCACCGGGTCCACGGCCACGCCCTCGGCCAGCGACCCGGGCAGGCCGGCTGACTCCAAGTCGGTGACGTACTGCTCTCCAATCGCGCCCAGCAGGGCATGGGTGGTGGGGCTCCCCACGTCAAAGGAGGCAGGCTCCGCCGAAGCCTCCAGCGACGCTATCCCCGGCCTCTCAAAGATGCCGTCCAGCAACCGGAGCTGCACTCCCGCGGCGTAGATGGCCTTCTCCCGCTGCGCAGGGGTTATTTGTGCACTGGAGTCTGAGACGGAAGTCACCGATGTGATTACCTCTCCATCGAGCTTCGCCCGGGCCGAAACCCTGTAGTCTACGCCGTCAACCTTGACGGTGACCGGATCAAAGGTTGCTCCGCTCAGCACCGTCAGGTTCCGCCAGATGCCGTGGAAGCCTATCTCCTCGTTGTCCTCGTCAAATACAACGACGGCAACGAACACCCAGGTGGGGCCCGGGCGGTTGAAGGTGAGCGAAAACGGCGTCACCTCATCAGTAGTTGTGCTGGTTGAGCTTGCCGTACGCGCTGCGGAGTGATACGAGACGCCCGCCTGCCAGCTGTCCTCGGAAGGGACCAGGTTTGGCGTTCGCTCAAACACGCGCGGCCCGACAGCGTAGATTACGAACCTTCCGGCGTCATCAGCCAGATCCCCGCCGCCCACGTTGCCCACGCGATAGTCGACTTGGAACGGCTCGCCCGCTGTGACCTGGTCGGGAGCAAAGGTCTCCTCAATCTTCACAAGAGACTTGCCCCGTTTCTCATCCTCGTCCACCAGGCGGACCGTGAGGGTGAAGTCTGCGAACAGGGGCTGAAGGTCCCGCTCAAGATAGGTGGTTGCCTCAATGAAATACGTCCCTGCGGTCAGGTATCGCTCTATGAGTGAGTTTCGAACTCCGCCTCCGTCATCGTTGGCCCCGATCACCGTGCCGGTGTCCGAGATGAGGGAGAGGACGGGGTCACCGTTCTCGGAAATAAGGTCGATGCGCACGCGCCCGTCCTGGGGCAGGTTGAAGAAGTAGCCGTAGGCAGGGTGCTCCACCACGAAGCGAGAGCCGCAGGTGTTGATGTCCCACGTTCCCGTCGCAGTCAGGCCGTCGCCCGGCACGAGTTCTCCGAGGGGCACAGGCTCGCAGCCTCGGACGCGGCTGATCACCAGCCTGTAGTCCGCGGGGCCTCGCTCCCGGCCGCCTACTGTGGTGACCTCAACAAAATATATCCCCGGTGAGAGGTCGCGCTCAATTCTGGCGTTGAGGCCCGCTCCGCCGTCATCGTTGTCCGCGATTCGCCTGCCGTCATGAGTCATCAGGTAGAGGAAGGAGTCGGCTTCGGAGGAGGACAGGTCAATTCTCACGCGGCCTGCGCCTTCAACCGCAACGCGGTAGGTGTGGGCGTCGCTGCCCTCTCGGAACCGGGAGTCGCAGTCCTCAGTGGTCCAGGTCCCGCTGACCTGACGCCTGTCGCCTACTTCGTCCTCCAGCGCGCCGATGTGCGTAAAGTCGCATTCGGCCTCGTCCTGGGCCAGCGCGGCGTTGGGCCCGCTAAAGGCCAGGGCAATGGCTATCAGCGCAGCAATGACGCAGGCAAGCGCCAGTCCGCCCGCTGCAAGTCCGGCCGTGGTTCCACCCTTCATTTGTAGCTTGACAAGCACGACTCACCCCTCCGAATCAGATCACTATTAGGACTATGTGTCACACAGCAAATAATGCTACCGCGCAATCCGAGGGTAAGTCAAATAATTACACGGGCGTACGGCGGGTAAGGCGTCATTGGATTCTATGGGCCTGAGTGGACAATATATGGCGCCACATTCGGAATGTGGCCAGGGGCGCTGTGACCCCTTGCGC
Organism: Dehalococcoidia bacterium; assembly: GCA_034421015.1. Lineage (GTDB taxonomy): Bacteria > Chloroflexota > Dehalococcoidia > Lucifugimonadales > UBA2985 > DAOUJW01. Next base: position 217 of record DAOUKT010000003.1, on the reverse strand, counting down.
CCTTGGTCCTACCGGGCAGTTCAAGCCTCCGCGGGTGGACTTGTCCATCGACGAAATGACGTCATAGGCGAGCGCCGATAGGGCATCGCGCGTTGCCAATGAGTTTTTGTAGGGCGACGTTGACGGCGAGGCTCTCGTTGATGTGCACGCTGGCTTCGCTAGTCTGGAAAGTCTATCCCGCAGTGCCTGGTTTTCGTACAACAGGTCCTCTTCTCGA
>DAOUKT010000002.1:0-2856 GCA_034421015.1 Dehalococcoidia bacterium | reverse complement strand
ACCGGCGGGATACCCAGCAGCTTGGGGAACCTGTCCAACCTGACCCTGCTGAACCTCAGCAATAACAAGCTCACCGGCAGCATTCCCGTCGAGTTGGGCAAGCTCACCAAGCTCGGTGAGCTTTGGCTGAACGACAACAACCTCTCCGGAAAAATTCCCTCTGAGCTGGAGAATTTGCGCAAGCTGAGTTACCTGAAGCTGAGCGGGAACAGCTTCACAGGCTGCATACCGGACAGGTTGGTGCTGAATGAGCACTCGGAGGAGGTGGGTGTGCCCTGGTGCAACCCCGCATCCGGCTCTCCTGTCATCGTTGGCACGGCGCAGGTGGGCCAGACCCTCACGGTCGACACGTCCGGAATCCACGACGACGACGGGCTGCTCAACGTGAGCTACAGCTACCAGTGGCTGGCCGACGACGCCGAGATCGCCGGAGCGACAAGCTCCTCCTACAAGATCAGAGCGGCGGACGTGGGCAAGGGCATCACGGTCCGGGTGGACTTCACCGACGACAAGGGCGATGCGGAGTCGCTGACCAGCGCGCCGACGGTCGCGGTAGTGGCGGGAGGTCTCTAGATGACTTACCGCATTGCCGCAAGAGCGTTCCGTTCCGCGTCACTGGCAGGGATCGTTCTCCTCGCCTCCGTGCTGCTGGCCGCCTGCGGGAACGGCGATGCGGGGCTGACCCGCGCCGAGGTCGAGGAGATAGTCAGGAAGGAGATGGCCTCTCAGGCCGATACCCCTCCGGCAATGACCTCGGCAGACGTGGACGAGGCCGTGAGCAAGGCCATGGGGGAGATGCCCCCGCCCGAGCCGGGCCTGACCCGCGCCGAGGTCGAGGAGATAGTCAGAACGGCCATCGCCGCCATTCCGCCGAGGTCGGCCCCCGCCGACTACACCCGGTTCTTCGTGGACAGCGCCATCGCCCGGTACGAGACCCAGGGCCGCGAGGCCACCCTGGCCCACTACAACAGCCCGCAGAGCGTCGACGGCCAGTGGTACGTCTTCATCATCGACGAGAACGACCTCGTCATCGGACACCCCGACGCCGAGCGCAGGGGCCTGGACGTGAACGGCTGGGTGGGGACCGACGCCAACGGGTACAACTTCGGGCCGGAGATGCTGTCCGCGACGGAAGCTGGCAAGTGGGTGTCCTACGTGTACCGCAACCCGGAGAACGGGGGCATCGGCTCCGGCGACTTCGAGCTGAAGAACGTGTGGGTGGACAGGCACGACGGGCTGCTGTTCGCATCGGGCTGGTACATAGACGCCGATGAGTTCACGGAGATGCTGGTGTCCGTCGCGGTGGACACCTTCCGCGACGGAGGGCTGCCGGCGACCGTGGCCTACTTCGCCAGCCCCGGAAACGCCCTGGCGGGGCTGGAGGCCGCCATCGACTACTACAACGCCGCCGAGACCGTGGAGGGGCAATGGTTCGCCTTCATAGGCGGACCGGACGGCAAGATCTTGGGGCACTCCGACCCTTCGATGATCGGACGGTCCACCTCGGACATCTTCGGCATGATTCCCTTCCCTCCCCCCGAGCTCACGGATGACGGCGAATGGGTGGATGTCGAGTGGCTGCGTGTCTTCGTGGCGACCTACGACGACCACGTCTTCGGCTCAGGCTGGAGCCGGGAGGAATAGGGCCGAGAGCAACCAGGGGCACACAGGAGGTCAAGATGAAACATCAGGGACAGAATAGCTTCTACCCCCCCCCCGATTTTCCGGGGCTGAGGGTCTGATGCGGACCGCGCCGCTGTGGCGGCTCCCCAGACTGTCCCTGTCTGCACTGCTCCTGCTGGCCTTGGCCGCCGCGCTGCTGTGGCTTCCCTCCACTGACACGATCTCCGCTTCGGACGCCCACCAAGTGGGCTGGCAGGAATTGCAGCACTCGGCCAAATGGGAAGTCTGGGCCGACACCTGCACCAAGAGCATTTGCCGTGAGGACGTGGGTACGTTCGGGTCTGACCAGGACATCTATATCAAGGCCAAACTCATAGGCGTGGGCAGTGATACAGGAAACAACTATCAGCTCAGCAAGGACGCCCGGCGCAAGATCAAGCGGGGAGCGTCCGTCGTAACAATAACCCTCCACGGCGGGTATAGATACGGCGCTCCCCTGGTGCGCATCCTCAACAGGAACACTCTTGTATTCCACTTCGACATAGACGACGAGTCCGCCAAATGCGGTGGGGGTACAGGCGGCAGTAGCCTCGTCGATACAAGCGGTATCGGGATACAGCATCCGGGTGGCAACCCATCGGGCTGCGCTGCCGGCAATTATTCCCAGAGCCTGGGCGGGGAGCGATATGACCGCCTGTATGACTTTCGTTCCTACGAAAGCGGCGATCTCAGGGGAGAGTTTCCAAGGTTCAAGGTGAACAAGACCATCACCGGCATCACCGCGGACCCCGGCATAGATGCTGGATTTTGCAAATACTGGCCCAAGAGGAAGAGGCAGAGCCGCGACATACCCATGGACATTCACACCCAATGTTCGGCGTTGCTGAGGATGGCGCAGGATATGACGGGGGTTGACTGGAGCCCGGACGTTCCGATTGAACATTGGAACGGCGTGGAGAGGGAGGGAGTTGGAACGGGGTTGATTACCGAAGTGCGGTTGGGCCAGTCATACAGCTACCCAGGGGATGACCATATCTATTATCACCATCGAATCGGGGGCAGAGTGTTTGGCCGTCATTTGGATGATGCGATCCGGGAACATCGAAGACTGGGCTTGCATTACATGACTATCCCCCAACTGAACATCGACCATCGCCGTGAATGGGAACGGCATGGACACGCATTGATGGAAGACGAGGCGGGTTACGTGGTCTGCTACAGCATCAAGTGTGA
>DAOUKT010000001.1:0-6778 GCA_034421015.1 Dehalococcoidia bacterium | reverse complement strand
AAGCGGGAAAGTCTGCCCAGTTGCGCAGGGATGCTCCCCGTCAAGAAGTTGTTATTGAGGTACAGCTCCTCCAGCATCCCATGGGAGCCCAGCTCAGGCGGGATGCCTCCGCTGAGGTAGTTCCGGCCCAATCGCAGGAGCCGGAGCCAGCCAAGCTCCGGGGGTATCGCGCCTGTGAGCCAGTTTTCCGAGAGGTCCAGACTCTCCAACTCCGTAAGCTGACCGATCTCAGTGGGAATCGCTCCTGTGAGCCAGTTCGAAGAGAGGTCCAGGCTGACCAGTGAAGCCATCTGCCCGATCTCAGGTGGTATGACGCCGGTCAAGCCGTGGTCTGCAAGACTCAGCTCAGACACCCGCGAGGGGCAGCACTCTATGGTGACTCCCTCCCACTCTTCCATTGGGCTGTGCCCGTCCCAGTCCAGGTCCGCATCCCCGGAGAGCACGTCGCGTATGGTCAACAGCGTCTCGCAGTCTTGGACTAGCCCGGGGTTGGCCTCCGGCTCAGGCACCACCAAGCCCTCGGCGCATGCCGAAGCGTCCACCGGCACGTCCAGCCTAGGCGTACTCAAGACCTGGAATCTCCCTTCTGTGTTAAATCTGTCAACTCTATCCGCCCTTGCCAGCAGTCGCACGTCTCCCGTCTCGGGTGTCATCATAATGAGGGTGCCGCTCTCAGCCCTGCCAACTAAGTCCAGGATCGCGATCCTGGATCCGTCAGGAGACCACTCTGCGCGGACAAAGGTCTCGAAAGGGGCGAGGCTACGCAGGCCGCTCCCATCGGCGTTTACGCTATAGACCCCGAAGTAGCGACCGTATCGGACGCCCATATTCTCAAAGTAGAGGAACAGAAGCTCTGAGCCATCCGGAGACCACGATAGCTGCAATATCAGGGGATACCTATCGTAGGGTCGCGGTCCGCTGCTCCACACCTTGCGCATCCCCGTTCCGTCCGGCCTGACAGAGTATATTGACGCCTCCCCTTTCTCAGGGGACCCATCAAGCTCATCGGTCCTGGCAAAGGTAAGCTCCCCACTTTCCGGAGACCACACAGGCAGAGCAGTAGAGGGCCCTATCCTCGTCAGATCCGACCCGTCGGAGCGCACCGTATGAAGAAGAACCTCGCTGAGTCCATCTTCCATCTGCACTTCTGCGACGAACGCCAGAAACTCCCCGTCGGGCGACCACACCGGAGGCAGAAAATGAACATACAAATCATCTTCGTTCAGCGATACCAGCGGCGTCGCCGCCTCAAAGACGTCCGCGGGAATCATGGAGAGGTTTGCATCATATTCTCGTCCTTCTATGAAGGCGATGCGCGTCCCGTCCGGGGACCAGGCCGGGTAGTGGTCCATGTGATCGTTGTCCGTTAGGCGTCTGGGAGACGTCCCGTCTATTCCTATGGAGGCAAGTTCATACCCTGAACCGTCTCGGCCAAAAGAGTCGATTAAGACCATAGACTGGCCGCTGCCTGACTTGCTCTCGACCCGACCAGTCTCATCGTACTCGCAGGAGGAGTAGACAATCCTGGAGCCATCGGGGGACAGGTCCAGGTGGAGGCCGTAAGTAGAAGAGATTCTGCCAGGGTACATGTTGACGATGGTCCTTATCTCAGAGCCTTGGGCGTCTACCACCCTGATGTTGGTGTTATTCTCGTTGAAGACAAGGCGCTCCCCATCCGGTGTCCATTGGAGGTGATGGTCGGTATAACCCGAGAAACCTACTACGGTGAGATTGCTGACGGCCAGCTCCCGATGCAATTCTTGGCACGGGTATCCGGGACGCCTAGGAGTGGGAGTAGGAGTGTGTAGCATTTCTGCCTGGGCAATCGCAGTTGCCCTTTTAGACTCGTACTCCTCCATGGAACGTATAGTGGGCGTTGGCTGCGGCGTATCCGCAGCTATTGGCAGGTCTGCCGGCTCCCGGTCGCAGGCCACAACCAACAAGGCTGTCAGCATCGCCAGCGTTGCCAGCGTATATCGCCATCTCAACATTTCATCACTCCCGGTAGATGATGCGGCAATGGAGGCCGCGGGGAGTGCAGGGCGGTCTCGCCGCCCTAGTACGGCAGCTGGGTCTCCGGGTTGTCACGCATGTAGTTGGCCTGCCGCACGCCAAAGTCCTCCTGGAGCTGGATGGTCAGCCCGCCGTCCACAACCAGGGAATGGCCGGTGATGAAGGACGCCTCGTCTGAGCTGAGGAACACGATGGCGTTGGCAACGTCCACCGGCATCCCGAACTTCCTCAGGGGGTACTGGTCCTCAAAGAACTTCTCGCCGGTGGGGTTCTCGCGCCACTGGGCCTGGATTCGCTCCGTGGCTATGTGGCCGGGGCAGATGGCGTTCACCCGGATGCCCATCGGCCCGTAGTCGATGGCCATCTGCCGGGTCATGCCTATGACCGCGGACTTGCCCGCCTCGTAGACCAGCTTGCCCTCGGCCATCAGCAGCCCGTGCACAGACGAGATGTTCACAATGCTGCCGGCCCCGGTCTTCCGCATCTCCGGCACGGCGTACTTGACGCCAAGGAAGATCGACTTCACCAGCAGCCCCATGCCGGCGTCCCATGCCTCCTCCGTCACCTCCAGCGCGCCGCCCTGCCCGCCGCCGTGCGCGGGGCTGTAGGCGTTGTTGACCAGGATGTCCAGCCTGCCCCACAGCTGCGTAGCGCGGCTGATCATGGCCTTGATGTCGTCATGGACGCCAAGGTCGGCCCTCAGGCTGTCGGCCACGCCGCCCGCGGCCCGGATGGTCTCCACGTTGGCCTCCGACGCGCTCACGTCGATATCGGCAATGAGCACCCTGGCCCCCTCCTCCGCCAGCCGCCTCGACGCCGAGCCCCCTATGCCCTGCGCGCCCCCCGTGACGATTGCCACCTGGCCTTCCAGTCGACCCATTGCTCACCTCCAACGCGAGGAGCCTTCACGACCGCGCCAGGGGCTGCGGGCGGGCTGCTCCGGTCCGATATGCTCAGCCCATTGTAACCCATTGGGCAAGCAGGCGAGTGCGGGCGGCGGCTCATCCCTGGACTATGAAGGGCGCGAGCCTCGCTCCCCACTCCTGCGCAGGCAGGAGTCCATCCGCTGCGGGACCGAATGCGACGGTGGAACGTCGTAGGGGCGGTTCGCGAACCGCCCCTACATTACGCAGGCCGGCAGATTTCAGACGTGAACCGTCAACATCCAAGTGTTGCCCTGGATTCTTCGCGCAGTTTACCCTGAGCGTAGCCGAAGGGCTCAGAACGACAATTGTGCGCGACCACTCCTGCGCAGGCAGGAGTCCAAGGCGGACGGCGGAGACCCAGCCCCACCCTTGGATTCCCGTCTGCACGGGAATGACGGAATATGGGCCCCGCCGCAGTAACGCAGAGGCCTTCTAAGTGCGGGAGGGGGCATCGGCGACGGGTCGCCGTCTAGCGCTGGGGCGCCTCTACGGGAGAGAGCATATCCTCAAGCATACGCTCAATTGCCATGGTGTGAGTACAGAAGCCGTGACCGGCAAAGAATGCGCAGGTACAGGACAGGACCCCATCGCTGTATTCCACCCTGTGGTCGTCGTTTTCGCCGCGGAAGTTGACCACAAAGCTGCTGAAGGTAACCCGGCCCTTCTCCTCGGCGTACCTCTTGGCCTTCTCTATCTTGCCAATCACGCTTGAGTACATGCAATCTCCTCCCATCCCAAAGGTGTGTCCCTTCATTCTATGCCCTGTGGCTATCATGGTCAATTGGTTTCCAGGGGCAGAGATGGCAGTATCGACACGACTTCAGGTTGACACCGAGCAATCCTCGGACTTATGTTTATCCGTGGCAGGCGCGGGGCATCGAGGGGCGATTCCGGCCCCGGCCCCGATCAGGAACGCACCGAACTCTATCCATGCCGGCCAGGGAAGGAAGGCCCGTCGTTGCAGGAGAGCAGGCCCAAAGTCTTCTACGGCTGGTGGATAGTCCTCGCCGCGTTCCTGCTGCTCACCTTCAGCAGCATGACCGGCGCCTACGGCCTGAGCCTCTTCTACAAGCGCCTCACCGACTACTTTGGATGGGGCCGCACGGCCCTTGCCGGCGCCGTCTCCCTCTCCAGGCTGGAGGCCGGGTTCCTGGGCGGAATCGAGGGGTTCCTGGTCGACAGGTTCGGCCCGCGTATCATGATCCTGCTGGGCGTCATCATTACCGGCGCGGGCATGGTGCTCCTGTCCAGAATCAACACCATCCTGGCCTTCTACGTCATATTCATCCTCATGGTGACGGCGGGCCGGAGCCTCAGCTCCATGGTCGCCATAGACACCACGGTGGCCAACTGGTTCATCCGCAGGCGGGGCACGGCCTTCGGGCTGCTGCGCTCTGCCGTGGCGGTGGGAGCGGCAGGCGTGATTGTCGTCGCGTGGTTCATCGACATGTACGGCTGGAGAATGGCCTTCGTTGCCACGGGCATAGGGACGATTCTCGTGGGAGTGCCGACGGCCCTTGTGATGCGGCACAGGCCGGAACAGTACGGCTTGATGCCCGACGGCGACACGGTGGCCCCGGGGCGCGTCCGCAATCTGGACATACGCGGCGGGTCGGAGGATGCAGCCGACGTAGCCAAAACCCAGCCGGAGGATGAGCCGGACATAGGGATGAGCGTGATGGAGGCCCTGATGACCAAGCCCTTCTGGGTCCTGTCCTTCGGATTCGCCATCCGGCTGCTGGTGACGGGCGCCGCGACCCTGCACGCGATACCCCTGGTGGAGGACCTGGGCTTCTCCGGGACCACGGCTGCCGCCGTGCTTGGCTCCATGGGAATGGTCAGCATCATCGGGAGACTTGGCGGCGGTTTCCTGAACGACACCTTTGGCACCAAGATAATCGCCGTGGGAAGCGTCTGCTCCCTGGCCGTCTCCTGCCTGGTCATCGCCTACGCCCAGAACCTGTGGCACATACTCCTGTTCGTGGCCCTCTACGCCCCCTCCTACGGCTGCTCTGCGGCCACTATGCCGGCCATCAAGGGCGACTACTTCGGGCGCAGGTCATTCGGGACCATCCTGGGTCTCTCCGGCATGGTGCAGATGGCGGGCTCCATGCTGGGCCCTTACTACGCAGCGTATATATTCGACGTCACCGGCAGCTATCGCATCGCCTTCCTCAGCTTTGCCGCTCTGCTCGTCATTTCAGCAGTGCTGTTCGCGTCCCTTCAGAGGCCCCGCTACAGGTAAGGGACTTCTCACAGGGAGTGAGATATTCCTGGTTCCCGCTCATGGTGAGCTTGTCGGAACGCAGAAAGCAAACGGGTCCGAACGCTTGTCAAGGCAGTGCGGCCCGGCAATAATTGACTCCGTTGTTTGGCTTTTTCCAGGGATTCCTGACGAGAAACCTGGAGGGTCCGGTCCCCGACCCGGGACAGGCTGCATCTGTATCCGTCGCCTTGCGCCAAGTTGGGGGTTCAGCCACACGCAGGTATAGCGTAGAATAGCCCCATGCCTCCAACCACAACCAGGCTGACCACAGCAGTCGAAGCGTACTTCTCAGAGCTGCGTCGCATCCGGGCCAGGCCGCCCGCTCCTCCGCCTTGTACGGACGCTCCACGACGCGCCCCTGGGCAGCGCCGCAAACGCCCTCGGCGCCACCACCTTTGGCATCCACCTAAACGACCGCGCCTACTGGCGCAACGTGCCCGCGGCGGTGTGGAGCTACAAGCTGGGCGGCTACCAGGTACTCAAGAAGTGGCTCTCCTACCGGGAGAGCGGCGTCCTTGACCGCCCCTGAAGCCGGAAGAGGTGCAGCACTTCACGGACACCGCTCGGCGCATAGCCGGGATCCTGGGGCTGGTGGGTGAGGGGTGAAGCGCCAAATCAGAGTACGCAATAGTTGATTTTGAGCAAAATACTGCTTGTTGACTGCTGATAGTCGCCCGCTTTGCTCGTTGAGGCAAGGTCGTAGTTCCCATTCCAAGCCATGATCCTAGCTGCCGGGAGGCACTCTACGTCATCCTGGTAGCCAATCAAACCTCCAAACTCTCGGGTCTTTCCGCTTCAAATGCTGTTCCGTTTTCCCTGAATACTTACAGATAGTGGCGACACCCAAATCGCTCCAGCAACGTAAGTTGTCATGGCGGGCCCACTCTTCACTCTACGCGCCGTCCTGGTCCGCTTTGCCTGAGCCATATCTCTGCTAGCCCCTTCGGCGTTCATGCCAGTTTGTTACCGACCAGGTCTGGCATATGAGCATTTGCCAGGGCGCCAAGTTCAGTGGGAACCCGCCTGCGCCCCGGCGCTGTCGACGTTAGCGTCCACGCGAGGGGATTACACCGACTTTACACAAACCTCACATCAATTGACCGAATTCAGGCGATTTTCTTACGCTTGCTTTACACACAACTGGTATACTCCACCATCCTGACACTGGAGACCTTATTCCAGAGACACCCTCCGCGGCGCTGCCGGGGTTGGCCTGGCGCCAGCTCCGTCAGCTTGTCTTTCTGGAAATTGCAGCATAAATGTGTCAGTTGAAAAGGAGAGACGGCGCTGTGGCTAATCGAGGATTCCACTAGTAGCCCAAATGTACCTCGGCCGCAGTCCCAAAAGACTTTGAGCCCCCTTCGTACCCCCTCATCGGGATTTCTCCGTGTCCTCCTCTCGTTGGCAGCCCTCGGCTTCCTGGCGAGTCTATTCCTGTTGCATGCCCTGCAAACGCGCGCGGACGCCATCGCCCCGACACTGCAAGTGGCGAACCTGAAAGATACGTCCCTTGTCCTCATCTACAGCGAGCTCTTGCTCGAAACCTCCACCCCCGCAACGAGCGATTACTCGT